>CAZDEZ010000004.1:0-2617 GCA_964504705.1 uncultured Bradyrhizobium sp. | reverse complement strand
GGCTTCTGCATGCCGACGGTGGCGAGCGAGCCCATGCCCATCAGCATCTCGCCGTCGCCGGTGATGACGACGACGGGCACGTCCGGCTGCGCCAGCGCGAGCCCAAGCCCCATCATGACCGCGCCGCCCATGCCGCCCCAGAGATAGAAGTTGCGGTCGTGGTCGCCCGCGGCGGCCATGTCGTTGGTGGAGGCGCCGAGGCCGCCGATTGCGACAAGACCCTTGCGGTCTTTCAGCAGGGTAGCGACGACCGCGCGGCGGTCGAGAAGATTGGTCTTGCTCATTTCACGAACACCTTGGCCCCGATCAGGCGCTGCGAGAGAAGCACCGCCGTCGGCGTGCAGGCGTTGTAGGCCTGCGCCGCGCCGGCCTCGACGACCTCGCGGACCTCGGCCGCATGATTGGCACGCATGACGCGGATGCCCGACAGCTCGAACACCGCCTGCGTGGTCGAGCCCATCGGTACCTGCCAGTGATTGAACTCGCCCCATTCGCCGCGCATGGTCACGATGGTGAAGAAGGGAAGGCGAAACAGCGGGATCAGCGAAAACATGTTGATGCAGTTGCCGACGCCGCTGGATTGCATCAGCAGGGCAGCGCGCTGCCCGCCGGTCCAGGCGCCCGCAACCAGCGCCACCCCCTCCTCTTCCGTCGTCAGGGGAATGCCGCGCATGGTGTCGGAAGCGAGCACGCGCTCGATCAGCTTCGAGTGACCGGCATCCGGCACATAGGGCACCTGCCGCACGTCGTAGCGCTGCAGGACGGCATAGATTTCTCCCGGCCAGGCGGCCGTCTGTTGTTCCGACGTGTCGGTGCGGGCGTGCATGGGCGTTTCCGTTCTTGGTCTTGCGGGGACTGTAAAGGCAGCCGCGCGTTTCATCAAAGCGCAAAACCGACATGTGGCTCTGCGATTTCTTCCGACGGCCGCAGGCTTGGAAGCAGGCTTGGAAATTGTGTTGCGCCGCGCGAGGCAGCGGCCTACGATAGTTGCAGATGCGACTAATAAGAGCGGGATGGAAAGGATGAACGCGCACGCGCGGGAACTGGCCGAAGGCTTCGACCTCGAACATCTGACGGACGAGTTCTATGCCAACCCCTACCCGACCTACCGCGCGCTGCGCGAGGCCGAGCCGGTCAAACGGATGCAGAACGGCTCGTATTTCCTGACGCGCTATGACGATCTCGTCACCGCCTACAAGAACACCAAGGCGTACTCTTCCGACAAGAGACGTGAGTTCTTGCCGAAATACGGCGACACCCCGCTCTACGAGCACCACACCACCAGCCTCGTGTTCAACGACCCGCCGGCGCACACGCGGGTGCGGCGGCTGATCATGGGCGCGCTGTCGCCGCGAGCGATTGCGGAGATGGAGCCGGACTTGATCCGGCTGGTCGACATGCTGCTCGACCGCATCGCTGATAAAGACAGGTTCGAACTGATCGAGGACTTCGCTTCCGCGATTCCTGTCGAGGTGATCGGCAATCTGCTCGATGTTCCGCACGAGGAGCGCACGCCGCTGCGCGACTGGTCGCTCGCCATTCTCGGCGCGCTGGAGCCGGTGGTGAGCCCGGAAGTTGCCGCGCGCGGCAACAAGGCGGTGACGGATATGCTCGGCTATCTCCAGACGCTGGTGGCGCGGCGGCGCAAAAGGCCCGGCGATCCCGCGCGCGACGTGCTGACGCGGCTGATCCAGGGCGAGGAGAACGGCGAGCGGCTCACCGAGAAGGAGCTGTTGCACAACTGCATCTTCCTGCTCAACGCCGGGCACGAGACCACCACCAACCTGATCGGCAACGGTCTCGTCGCGCTGCTGCATCATCCCGATCAGAAGCAGCGGCTGATCGACCGTCCCGACATGATCAAGACGGCTGTGGAGGAGATGCTGCGCTACGAGAGCTCCAACCAGCTCGGCAACCGCATGACGACGGAGCCGGTCGAGCTCGGCGGCATCGCCATGCCCGCCGGCACGCCGGTGACGCTGTGCATCGGTGCTGCCAACCGCGATCCCGCGCAATTTCCGGATCCGGAAACGTTCGACATCGGCCGCAACCCCAACCGCCATCTCGCCTTCGCCACCGGCGCGCATCAATGCGCCGGCATGGCGCTGGCGCGGCTGGAAGGCGCGATCGCGGTCTCGCGATTCCTGGCGCGCTTTCCGCGATACGCCCTCGACGGCGAACCGGTGCGCGGCGGACGGGTGCGGTTTCGCGGGTTTTTGAGCGTGCCGTGCAGGGTTGGGTGAGCTGACGCGAACAAGGCGCTGACGCGCTCCCTCGCCCCGCTCTTGCGGGGAGAGGGCTGGGGTGAGGGGCTCTTTCCGCAGTGTTGCTCCATCGATAGACCTGTACCCCCTCACCCGGATCGCATCTGGCGATGCGATCCGACCTCTCCCCGCAAGCGGGGCGAGGTGAAGAGACTCGCGGAGACACACGCTCGCATTCTCACGGCGCGATTTTCGCCTGAGCTTTGCAATTTCGTTTGCTCCCTCTTGAACAGAGGGCGCGGAGAAGGTCGGGCGCCGGCGGCACCCGCAGCACCGTGTGCAATGGGTAGTAAGAATGCGCACACGGATTTGACAGGTACAGCCAGGACATCCCGACCTTCCCCGCGCAATGG
>CAZDEZ010000003.1:32804-125178 GCA_964504705.1 uncultured Bradyrhizobium sp. | reverse complement strand
GCTGATTGGCGTGCGGGTCGATATCCTCAGGCTTGTCGAAGCTGGAGCGCACGAATACGCGCACGTTGTGCACCATGCCGAGTTCCACCGAGCGCACCTGCAATACCTTCGCGCCCTGCGAGGCCAGCTCCAGCATGTCCTCGAACGCGATCCGGTCCAGCCGGCGCGCCTTCGGCACGACGCGCGGGTCCGTAGTGTAGACGCCGTCCACGTCGGTATAGATGTCGCAGCGGTCGGCATGGATGGCCGCGGCAATCGCCACCGCCGAGGTGTCGGAACCGCCGCGGCCGAGCGTAGTGATGCGGTTGGTTTGGGGGTTGATGCCCTGGAAGCCGGCGATGACGGCGACCTCTTTCCGCTCCTTGAAACTGTTGATGATCTCGGACCCGTCGATCTCGAGGATGCGGGCGGAGGCGTGCGCGTCGCTGGTCTTGATCGGGATCTGCCAGCCCTGCCAGGAGCGGGCCTGGATGCCCATGCCCTGCAGCACGATCGCCAGCAGGCCCGACGTCACCTGCTCGCCGGATGCCACCACGGCGTCATATTCCCGTGCGTCATGCATGGGAGAGGCGTCGCTGCACCAGGCCACCAGTTCGTTGGTCTTGCCGGCCATCGCCGATACCACCACGGCCACGTCGTGGCCGGCATCGACCTCGCGCTTCACATGGCGGGCGACGTTGCGGATTCGGTCGATATTGGCGACGGACGTGCCGCCGAATTTCATCACGAGGCGGCCCATGACGACGCGTGCATTCCCTGAAAGGATAGGTTAGGGGGACCTGCGCTTAAAACCGGCAGCGCAGCCACCAAAACGCGCGTATACATACGGGCGCGGCCGGGGGCAAGCGGGTTCCTGCGGGGCGCCGGGTTGGCGGGGCGCAGGCTGTGGCGCAGAGGTAACTGAGGTAAAGCGTATGGGCCGGTACATCGACGACATCCTGCAGCCCGGGGAGAAGGTGCTTTATTCCACCAACGCGCACTGGATCTTCTTCCTGCCGGCGATCGGCTTGTGGATTCTGGCGGCCATATTCCTCGCCCTGTCGGGGATGGTCCCGCCGGGCAGCCCGCTGATGCTGGTCTGCTGGGCGTTGGCGGCGATCATGGCCCTGTTCGCGCTCTACCGGACAGTGAGCGCCTGGTTCCATCGCTGGACCACCGAAACCGACGTGACGAATTTGCGCGTGGTGCACAAGACCGGGTTCATCAAGCGGAAAACCACCGAGATCGGTGTGGACAAGATCGCCACCGTGGACGTCGAGCAGACGATCATGGGACGGCTGTTCAACTACGGCGATGTCACGATCGCGACGGTCGGCGACGACGACGAGAAGATCTCCACCATCGCCTCGCCGCTGGCGTTCCGCAATTCGATCACCGCGCGATGAGAGCCGCCCTGACATGTCCATGAGTTCTTCAGGCGCCACGGGACCCACGGTCGATCCGGCCGAGGTGGCGAAATTCTCGAAACTGTCGGCCGAGTGGTGGGACCCCAACGGCAAGATGGCGCCGCTGCACAAGATCAACCCGCTGCGGCTCGCCTATATCCGCGACGCCGCGTGCCGCAAGTTCTCGCGCAACGCCCGGAGCCTCAACTGTTTGTCGGGCCTGCGCATGCTCGACATCGGTTGCGGCGCGGGGCTGCTGTGCGAGCCGTTCACGCGGCTGGGCGCGCAGGTGATCGGCATCGATCCTTCCGCGACCAACATTGCGGCCGCCAAGCTGCACGCCGACAAGGGTCACCTTTCGATCGACTACCGCTGCACCACGGTGGAAGAGATGGATCATCGCGAGCGCTTCGACGTCGTGCTCGCGATGGAAGTCGTGGAGCATGTCGCCGACGTCGGCATGTTCCTCGGCCACTGCGCGGCGATGCTCAAGCCCGGCGGCCTGATGGTGGTCTCCACCCTCAACCGCAACTGGAAGAGCTTTGCGCTGGCCATCGTCGGCGCCGAATATGTGCTGCGCTGGCTGCCGCGCGGCACGCACGAGTGGAACAAGTTCGTCACCCCCGACGAACTCGCCCGGCATCTGGCGGCCAGCAAGCTCGCCGTCACCGAGGAGACCGGCGTCGTCTACAGCCCCTTTGCCGACCGATGGAGCCTCTCAGCCGACATGGACGTGAACTACATGGTGGTGGCGGAGGAGATGTGAAATGAGCAAGCTGAGCGAGGCTACCCGCAACAGGCTGAAGACGATCTCCACCGCCACGGTGGCGACCGCGCTGTTCAAGCGCGGTTTTCGCATCCAGATGATCCAGGACGTTCGCCCGCTCAGCGCGGACCAGCCGACGCTGGTGGGCGAGGCCTTTACGCTGCGCTACATGCCGGCGCGCGAGGATCTCAACAAGATCGACGTTTTCCGCGACCGCTCGCATCCGCAGCGCAAGGCGATCGAGGATTGCCCGCCCGGCGCGGTTCTCGTGATGGACAGCCGCAAGGATGCGCGCGCGGCCTCCGCCGGCGCCATCCTGGTGACGCGGCTGATGAAGCGCGGCTGCGCCGGCGTCGTCACCGACGGCGGCTTTCGCGACTCCGCCGAGATCGCAAGGCTGGGCTTTCCCGCCTATCATCACCGGCCGAGCGCGCCGACCAACCTGACGCTGCATCAGGCTATCGAGATCAACGTGCCGATCGGCTGCGGCGACGCGCCGGTGTTTCCCGGCGACGTCATCCTCGGCGATGCCGACGGCGTCATCGTCATCCCCGCGCATCTCGCCGACGAGATCGCGGACGAGGCCTTCGAGATGACCGCGTTCGAGGATTTCGTCACGGAAGAGGTTCAGAACGGCCGCAGCATCCTCGGCCTCTATCCGGCGACCGACGAGAAGACGCTGACGGACTTCGCCGCGTGGCGGAAGAAGAACGGGCGGTAGGTCTTCGCCGTCGTCCCGGCCAAGCGAGCGAAGCGAGCGCGAGCCGGGACCCATAACCACAGCCGTGTGTGATCGGCACGCTGTGGCTCCAGCTTGCAGCAACAACTCAATTCTGTGGTTATGGGTCCCCGCGTTCGCGCGGACGACATGGGAGAGTGACGCGCCTGCTACGCATCACTCTTGTCCGCCAATCCCACCGCCCACAGCGCGAACGCATAGACGATCGCGATCTCGTCGAGTCGGTTGAAGCGTCCCGACGCGCCGCCATGGCCGGCGCCCATGTTGGTGCGCAGCAGTACCGGGCCGCCGCCTCGCATGGTGGCGCGCAGCCGTGCGATCCATTTCGCCGGCTCCCAATAGGTGACGCGCGGATCGGTCAGGCCGCCCATGGCGAGGATCGCCGGATAGTCCCTGGCCGCGACGTTGTCGTAGGGCGAATACGACAGGATGGTGCGGAAATCCTTCTCGCTCTCGATCGGGTTGCCCCATTCCGGCCATTCCGGCGGCGTCAGTGGCAGCTTATCGTCGAGCATGGTGTTGAGCACGTCGACGAACGGCACCTCGGCGACGATGCCGGCGAACAACTCGCCCGCGCGGTTGGCGACCGCGCCCATCAACATGCCGCCGGCGCTGCCGCCATGGCCGACGATGCGCCTGGCGCCGGTGTATTTCGCCTCGATCAGCGCGCGGCCCGCAGCGGCGAAATCGTCGAACGTGTTGGTCTTCTTCTCGCGCTTGCCGTCGAGATACCAGCCCCAGCCCTTGTCCGAGCCGCCGCGGATATGGGCGATGGCGTAGACAAAGCCTCGGTCCACCAGCGACAGCCGGTTGGCGTTGAATGAGGCCGGCATCGCATGGCCGTAGGAGCCGTAGCCGTAGAGCAGCAGCGGGGCGCGTCCGTCGCGGGCGAAGTCCTTGCGGTGGAGGAGCGATACCGGCACGTCGGCGCCGTCATGCGACTTCGCCATGATCCGCGTCGTGACGTAGTCGGCCGGATCGTGCCCGGAAGGGATCTCCTGCCGCTTGCGCAGCACCCGCGTCCGCTGCGCCATGTCGTAGTCATAGACTTCCGACGGCGTCGTCATCGACGAATAGGAGAAGCGCAAATTGGTGGTGTCGAACTCGTAGCCGCCCATGGTGTCCAGCGAGTAGGCGGCTTCGTCGAAGGCGATGGCGTGCTCTTCGCCCGTGCTGAAATCGCGGATCACGATCGCCGGCAGCGCATTGGCGCGCTCCAGTCGCACCATGTGGCCGGCATATAGTTCGACGTCGAGCACATAGACGCCTTCGCGATAGGGGATCAGGTCGCGCCAATTGGCGCGTTCGGGCGCAGCGAGCGGCGCGGTGACGACCTTGAAGTCGATCGCGCCGTCGGCATTGGTGAGGATGTAAAGCTGGTCACCACGGTCGTTGGCCGAATACTGCACGCCTTCCTCGCGCGCCGCGATCAGGCGCGGCGGCGCATCGGGATTGGCCAGATCGATCAGCCGCTGCTCCGAAGTTTCATGGTCGCCGCCGGCGATCACGCAATACTGGCTGCTCGAACTTTCGTGCAGGTGGGTGAACCAGCCGGAATCCCGCTCCTCGTAGATCAGGATGTCGTCGGCCTGCGTCGTGCCAAGGCGATGACGCCAGACCTGCATCGGGCGATGGTTGTCGTCGAGCTTGACGTAGAAGAAGCTCGCCCCGTCCTTGCTCCAGACCGCGGTGCCGTCGGTTTCCTCGACGATGTCGTCGAGGTCCTTGCCGGTCGCCCAGTCGCGCACGCGAATCGAAAAATACTCCGAGCCCTTGGTGTCGGCGCTCCAGGCCTGCAGTCTGTGATCGGGCGAATGCCGGCTGCCGCCGAACTTGAAATATTTGCAATCCGCCGCCAGCGCGTCGCCGTCGAGCACGATGGTGGCTTCGCCGCCATTCCGCGGCAAGCGGCCGAACATCTCGTGCTGTCCGCCCTCGCGGAATTTGCGGAAATAGGCGTAAGGCCCGTCCGGCGAAGGAACGCTGGAATCGTCCTCCTTGATGCGGCCGCGCATTTCCACGACCAGCTTCTTCTGCAAGCCATCGGTGTGGCCGAGCAGGCGTTCGGTGTGATCGTTCTCCTGCTCGAGATAGCGGCGGATGTCGGGATCGAGGATCGAGGGGTCGCGCAGCACTTCCTGCCAGTTCGGGTCCTTCAGCCAGGCATAGTCGTCCGTGACCGTGATGCCATGAGCGGTGAAGGAATGCGGCCGGCGCGGCGCAATCGGGGCGGCCAGAGGTGTTTCGGCTTTTTTCGGCTTGTTCACGCGGATCCTCGCTTGGGCGCGGCGGGCAGCCGCGCTCGCCCGTTATATTGGTGCTGAGGGTCAATTTGCCAGCCGTCTCACGGGGTTGTTGGCCCCGCGCTTGTATGCTTAGGGTTCATCGTCGGAAGCGCTGAATCAAGCCTGATGCTCTTCAATTCCTACGCTTTCATCTTCCTGTTCCTGCCGGTCGTCCTGGCCGGCTATTTCGTGCTGGGGCGGCGCAGCAACCTCGCGCCTGTGGTCTGGCTGGCGTTGGCCTCGCTTGCGTTCTACTCCGTGAGCAACTGGCAGTTCGTGGCGCTGCTGCTGGCGTCGATCGCCTTCAACTATCTGATCGGCTATCTTCTGATCGCAGCCAAGCTTGCGCCCGCCGCGCGATTTGCGGCGCTGACCGTCGGCGTTGCCGGCGACCTGCTCGTGCTCGGCATCTTCAAATATGCGGGGTTCTTCGCCGCCAATCTCAATGCACTTTTCGCGACGCATTTCGTGGTCGACATCCTGCTGCCGGTCGGCATCTCCTTCTACACGTTCACGCAGATCGCATTCCTGGTCGACGCATACCGCGGCAACGTCGCGCGTTATGCGCTGCCGCACTACGCGCTGTTCGTCACGTACTTTCCGCATTTGATTGCCGGTCCGATCCTGCACCACAAGGACATGATCCCGCAGTTCGAGCGGAAGCAGGCCAAGCATCCCGATGCGCATCTGATCCTCTGCGGCCTCATCATCTTCGCCATCGGCCTGTTCAAGAAAACCTGCCTCGCCGACGGCATCCAGCCCTTGGTGTCGCAGGCCTTCGGCCCCAACACGCCGACCTTCGACCAGGCCTGGATCGGGGTGCTCGCCTACACCTTCCAGCTCTATTTCGACTTCTCGGGCTATTCCGACATGGCGATCGGGATGTCCCTGATGTTCGGAATCTTCCTGCCGCTCAATTTCAACTCGCCATACAAGGCGACCTCGATCATCGATTTCTGGCGGCGCTGGCACATGACGCTGTCGCAATTCCTGCGCGACTATCTCTACATCCCGCTCGGCGGCAACCGTCATGGCAGCCTGCTGCGTTACACCAACCTGATGATCACCATGCTGCTCGGCGGCCTCTGGCATGGCGCCGCCTGGACCTTCGTGGTCTGGGGCGCACTGCACGGCGCCTATCTCTGCGTCAACCACGCCTGGAACAATTTTGGCCCCAAGGTCGCGCCTCGGTTCGAGAGGCTGGCGAACGGCGCGGCGTTCATCCTGACTTTCCTCTGCGTGGTCGTCGCCTGGGTGTTTTTCCGCGCCGACAGCATGGCGACGGCCCTCTCGGTGCTGTCGAAGATGGCCGACCCCGGCAACGTCGCCCTCGGCCGCGCCGAGCTCGCCTCCGCCGTCTTCGTCGCGATCTATGCCGCGATTGCATGGTTCGCGCCGAATACGCAGGAGATCATGGGCTACGACCATGCGAACCGGAAGGTCGGCGAAAATCTCAGGGGTGCGAATCTGCGGCCGTTGTATCTTTACGCCGCAGCGGCGGTGCTGGCCTTCGGCATCCTTGGCATCCAACAGCACAGCGAATTCATCTATTTCAGGTTCTGATGAGCATTGCCGCAAGGAACATCGTCAGGCTTCTCGGCGCGAGCGCGGCAATCGTCGTGGCAGCGGCGATGCTGACTTTCACGATCGACCCGCTGCAGTTGTTCCGCCCCGCGCGATTTTTTGCGGCGATGTATTCGCCGGACAGCCGCATGCAGGCCGCCGGCCTGATCCGCAGCCAAGAGTTCGATACGGTGTTCATGGGCACGTCGCTGGCGATCCATTTCCGGCAGAGCGACATCGACAAGGCGCTCGGCGCGCGCTCGTTGAAGCTCGCCATGACCGGCTCGAATTCGCGCGAGCAGAGCTTTGTGCTCAACGCCGCCATGGAGCGTCGGCCCAGGCGCGTGATCTGGCAGATGGACGACTGGATCTTCCGCACCGCGCCCGACGTCGATGCAGACGTTTACCTCCCTGCCAATCTCTACCGCCGCAACGCATCGGGCCTGGCCGAGTACCTGCTCTCCGGCGCGATGGCGCGGGAGTCGCTGTGGATTGCGTTGCGGTCGGTTCCCGCGCTGGCGCCGGTGGTCGCGAGATTGACCAACGGCGTCATGTTCAGGTTTCCGATCGCCGAGGTCGACGACATCAATGCGCTCAGGCGCGATACCGATGTCGGGGCGGCCTACAACAAGCCGAAAGCGCTGGCGGCGTTCCGCAGCATGATCGAGCCGTCGCGCCGGGAAAAACTCAGGGAAGGCTACGATCTGAATGCGATGATCGCCGGCTTCCAGCGCGACGCCGTCGGGCTGATCGCGCGGCATCCGGACGTGCAGTTCGACATCTATTTTGCGCCGTATTCGGTCCTGCAGTTCGCGGCTTTGCGCGACGCCGCGCCCGAGGCGCTGAAAATCACCTACGATTTCACAGCCTATGCGTTCGAGCGGCTGATGCGGTTTCCCAATGTCCGGCTCTACGATTTCCGCGTGGCCAGTGAGGTTACCCACGACCTCGGCAACTTCGCCGACGTGCTGCATCACTCGCCGGCGGTGGACCTGAAGGTCCTGTCCTGGCTCGCGCAAGGAAAATACCGCGTCGATCCCAAGGCGCCGCTGGCGTCGCTGGAGCAGTTGAAGGCGCAGGTCGAAGCCTATCGCGTCGAGCGCTAGGCGCTGACGGATTCGCCCAGCCACTCGATGGCGGCTTCGGTGCCGCCTTTGCCGTGCGGAATCTGTAGCGCCTTCAGTGCGGTCTCGATGACGGCGAGGGTGCCGAGGATCATCGGCGCGTTGACATGGCCCATATGGGCGATGCGGAACGCCTGGCCGTGCAACTCGCCGATGCCGACGCCGAGCACGACGCCGCATTTCTCCTTGCAATAGCGATGCAGTGGCACCGGGTCGTAGCCGTTGGTCATCACGGTCGTCACCGTGTTGGAGCGCTCGCTGGCCTCCGCGATGTTGATGCTGAGCACCTGTCCTTCCGACCAGCGCGACACCGCGCGCCGCACCGCTTCGCCGAGCAGGCGATGACGCTCGAAGGTGTTTTCCAGGCCTTCGGCGAACAGCATGTCGATGGCCTTGCGCATGGCAAACAGCAGGTGCACCGGGGCGGTGCCGGCGTAGCGGCGGTAGTGCTCGCTGCCCTCGCGCTCGGTCCAGTCCCAATAGGGCGTGCGCAAATTCGCTTTCTTGTGCGCCTCGCGGGCGCGGTCGCTGGCGGATACGAAGCCGAGGCCCGGCGGCGTCATCAGGCCCTTTTGCGAGCCGGACATCGCCACATCGACGCCCCAGCCGTCCATCTCGAACGGCATGCAGCCGAGCGAAGCCACTGTGTCGACCATGTAGAGCGCCGGGTGGCCGGCCGCCCGGATCGCCTTGCCGATCGCCTCGATGTCGTTCCAGACGCCCGAAGCCGTGTCGACCTGCGCCACCAGCACCGCCTTGATGCTGTGCGCCTTGTCCTGCCGCAGCCGCTCCTCGACCTCGGCCGGCCGCACCGCGCGGCGCCAGTCGCCCTTCAGGATCTCGACGTCTACGCCCATCAGGCCGGCGGCGATGCCCCAGCCGACCGCGAAGCGTCCGCTCTCCAGCACCAGAATCTTGTCGCCGCGCGAGAGCACGTTGGAGATCGCCGCTTCCCAGGCGCCGTGGCCGTTGGCGATGTGGATGTAGGACCGGTTTTTCGTCGCAAACAGCTTCGAGAGATCGTCATGCAGGCTGTCGCTCAGCTCGATCATCTCGCGGGAATAGATGTCGAGCGCCGGACGGTGCATGGCCTGCAGCACCTCGTCGGGCATCGTGGTGGGTCCGGGGATGGCCAGAAATTCCCGGCCCGCGCGAACGGTCATTGGCAGTCTTCCCTGTCTGGATTCGCGGCCATGCTGGCACGGCGGCGCCCAATTTCAAAGGGCTCCCGGGCGGTGCATTCATGCAGAATTGTAACGAGTTGGACTTTCATTTTCTAATGGTGGCGGCGATCTGGCGCCAGATCCCGTCCTTGATTTCCGTCGCCAGCGGGCTCGGCAGCACGTTCACCGGCGCGGTGTTCTTCCGGCAGCCCTCGACCAGCCGCAGGATCCACACCTCGCCATCGGTGTAGTAGAGGTCGCCGCCGCCGTTGCGCCCCGCCAGCGTCGGGCCGACGCCGGTGACCTGGTATTTCGCGCTCACCATGCCAGCCGCTTCGAGGTCGAGGGTCAGCGCCGCCCGTTCCAGGTCGATGTCGGCGTCGATGTGATGAGTGACCGCGCCGGTGTAGTGGCTGACGCCGACGCCGCGGTCCATGGTGGCGGCGCCGAGCCAGACCGGGCGCTTCTCCTGGCCGTCGTCCAGCACCTTCCAGAAGCGGACGTGGTTGCGGCGGTCGGCGCTGGCGCCGATCGGTTTTTCGAAGGCGAGATCCTCGCGGCGGCCGAGATAATAGAGATTGCTCACCGGCGCGTCCTTGTAGGGACGGTCGAGCAGCACGCTGCCGACGATCTCGATGGAGGATTTCAGCGTGATCGGGTCGGCGGGAAACCATTTCGCCGCGTGCATGGCGCAGACGATGTCGCCCTTGTCGCCGATCAGCCCGACATTGATCGCATCGCCGGGAATGCCCTGCGAGGTGCGCGTCACCATGTCGAGGCCGGCGAGGCCCTTCTGGTGCTCGTGATGGGTCCACAGCGCAGGTAGCACGATATAGGCGAGCAGGATGTAGACTGCCATGCCGAGCAGCAGGATGACGGACGCGCGGCGCAGCCGGCCGAGCCGCTTGCGTTCGCCGCCTTTGAGATCAGTCGTGCTCAGCGTCGCGTCTCCCGGCAGCCGGCGGCTTCGGCTTCCTCGACCGAGCAGAACCAGCGCGTGCCCTTGGCGATGTTCATCTTGATCTTGGCGTACCAGCGGCTGGTCGGCTGGTGAAAGATACACTCGCCGGAGCGGTTGACGTTGCCCTTGATGGTGCAGTCGGGCGAGGGCGCGACCGCGCCGGACGCCGAGGCGAGCAGGATCGCCCGCGCATTCTCCGGCGGCTTCACCGCGCCCAGCACGGCGGTCTTCTTGTTGCGCACGCGCCAGTCCCACGGCGCGATGAAGGCGCCCTGCCACATGCCGGCCCTGGCCTCGCGCGCGGCCTTTTCGTCGGCTTCGTAATCCCTGGAGAGGCGGACGAAGGCCAGCGCCCAGCCGTTCGACACCAGCCATTTCTGGATGTCCTGGCCGTCGGCCTGGCAACGCGCGACGGTGCGGCCGCGACGGTCGGTGGCGCGGGTCTGGCAGGTCCAGCTCTTGCCGCCGAACCGCTTGTTCAACTCGTCGCGCGCGGCGACGCCGCAGGCCCAGCGCTCACCCTTGGTGTTGAGGCAGAGCTGGTCGGTGGAGGGCGCGTCGATGCCGCCGAGGCGGATGCGGGCGGCGCCGATCTGCACCAGGTCGGCGTCGCGGATCTTGGGAACGCCGGATATCTCGGCGGCGCCGGCCGCCGCGGGGAGCAGGAGTGCGAGCAGGGTGAGCGGCAGTCTTCGCAACGTCATCGGCATTCCCGGCGCAGAATCGTGGACGTGACGGCGCGATTGTGCGGGCAAAAGGCCGGCCGTGCCAGCGGCCCGGCCGAACTGCGCTTTCAATTTACTGCGATAATCACAGGTTGGGTTCGCTGCCGTACGCGGCCTCGCGGCAAAACCGTAAGGGGAGGGTTGCAGGCCCGGCGGGTTGAGGGCAGGCGGACGGCCAGCTACAAACCGGACGGCTTCCTTGTCCCTTGCCTCCCGGAAATTCGCATGAGCACGCTGTTCTCGCCGATCCAGTTGCGCGACCTCAAGCTTTCCAACCGCATCATGGTGGCGCCGATGTGCCAGTATTCGGCGGTGGATGGCTCGGCCAATGACTGGCACTTCACCCACATCAACTCGCTGGCGCTGTCGGGCGCGGCGATGTTCTGCATCGAGGCCACCGGCGTCGAGGCGATCGGCCGCATCACACCGGGCTGCCTCGGCCTCTACAGCGACGCCAATGAGGCGGCGCTGAAGCCGATCATCGCCTCCGTGCGAAGGCATTCCAAGGCGGCGATCGCGATCCAGCTTGCGCACGCCGGCCGCAAGGCCTCCAGCCACACGCCGTGGGACGGCGGGCAGCTGATCCCGATATCCGAGGGCGGCTGGCTGCCGGAGGGACCGTCCGACGTGCCGCACAAGGCCGAGGAGCCGCCGCCGCGCGCGCTGGATGCGGCGGGCCTCAAGCGCATCGTCGATGCCTTCGTCGCGTCCGCGAAGCGCGCCGACCGGCTCGGGCTCGATGCGATCGAGGTGCACAGCGCGCACGGCTATCTCCTGCACCAGTTCCTGTCGCCGGTCGCCAACAAGCGGACCGACAAGTATGGCGGCAGCCTGGAGAACCGCATCCGCTTCCCGCTCGAAGTGTTCGAGGCGGTGCGCGCGACGTTCCCGCAGCACAAACCCGTCGGCATCCGCATCTCCTGCTCCGACTGGGTCGACGGCGGCTGGGACATCCAGCAGACCATCGAATTTGCGAAGGAATTGAAGAAGCGCCATGTCGACTGGATCGACGCCTCCTCCGGCGGCGTGTCGCCGCTGCAGAAGATTCCGCTCGGCCCCGGCTACCAGGTGCCGTTCGCGCAGGCGATCAAACAGGCGACCGGCATCGTCACCATGGCGGTGGGCCTGATCACCGAGGCGAAGCAGGCCGAGGAGATCGTCGCCTCCGGCAAGGCCGACATGGTCGCGCTCGCCCGCGGCATGCTCTACGACCCGCGCTGGGGCTGGCACGCCGCCGCCGAGCTCGGCGGCGAAGTCAGCGCTCCGCCGCAATACTGGCGCTCGCAGCCGTCCACGCAAAAGGCGCTGTTCGGCACGACGAGCTTCGGGACGCGGTGAGGCGCTCCTCCCATCGTCGTCATGGCCGGGCTTGTCCCGGCCATCCACGCATTTTCCACCGCACCTGTTGAAAGACGTGGATGCCCGGGACAAGCCCGGGCATGACGGCGCGGAGGCACGGTTGCTCACGTTTCTCGCTCCACCTATTGTTCAACCAAAACCAAGAACGTCCAAGGACAGCCATGCCCGCCCCGCTCGATCCCGTCGTCGAAAAGATCATCCCGCTGCTGCCGCTGCGCGATCCCACGGTCATGACGCCCGTCAGCGCGCGCGAGGCGTTGCGGGCGCTGGCGGCCTCCCGCGCCCATGTGCCGCCGCCGCCGGTTTCGAGCGCCGAGGATGCCAAGGTGAAGGGCGCGGCCGGCTTCCTCAACGCGCGGGTCTATCGCATGGGCGATGCGAAGGCGCCGACGGTGGTGTTCTTCCATGGCGGCGGCTGGGTGGCGGGCGACCTCGAGACGCACGACCGGCAGGCGAGGTGGCTTGCGATCGAGACCGGCGCGGTGGTGGTCTCGGTGGATTATCGCCGGCCGCCCGAGGTGCGTTTTCCCGGCGCGTTCGAGGACGCGATCGCTGCGCTCCGCGACGTCGTGGATCGCATCGCCGAATTCGGCGGCGATGCCACGCGCATCGGCGTTGCCGGCGACAGCGCCGGCGGCAATCTCGCCGCTACCACGGCGATCGCCGCGCGCGATGCCGGGATCAAACTCGCCGCGCAATTCCTCGCCTATCCCGTCACCGACGTGCTCGGCAATTTCGCCGACGTGAGCGAGAACGCGCGCTTCCCCTCGCGCGCCGAGAATGCCGAAGGTTATTTCCTGTCGCGCGCGGTGATGGAGTGGTTCTGCGGCCACTATCTCGCCGACAAGGCCCACGGCACGGACTGGCGCGTCTCGCCGCTGCGCGCGAAAAATCTCGCCGGCGTCGCGCCCGCGGTCGTCACCACCGCCTGGTACGATCCGCTGCGCGACGAGGGCAAGGCCTATGCCGATGCGCTGGCGAAGGCCGGCGTGGCGGTGAAGTATCATCCGGGCGAGGGGCTGATCCACGGCTATTTCGGCCTCGTCGACGCCAGCGACACGGCGCGCGCCGAGGCACAGCGCGCACGCGCGGATTTCAGGGCGATGCTGGCGCGGGGGGCGTAGGCCCCGCGCGCCCTGCGCTTTAACTTCGTCGTAGGGTTAATCAATTCTTGCGACTATTCATAAAGTTCCAGACAACCTGAAATTAAGGCTGGCTGCGTAGCGTCTTCACCGGGGTCGGATGGCTGCAAGAATGCGGCTGTGGCCAGCCCCGGGGATGAAGAACTCATCATGACGTCCGTTGTCGCAGGCCTGTCGGCGAACCAGATTGCGCGATTGTCGCCGTCGGACCTGGCGCGGCTGACGAGCAACGACGTCAGGTCGCTGAGCGGTTCGCAGATTACGGGCCTGCGGGGCGAACAACTCAACGCGTTGTCGACTTCCGCGCTGCAGGCCTTCAGCGCCTCCCAGGTCGGCGCGATCTCCTACTCCGCCTTCCTCACGCTGAGCGGCGCGCAGGCCGGCAACTTCACCGCCGACCAGATCGGCTGGCTGTCGGCCGGGCAAGTCCGCTCGCTGACGGCCGCGCAGCTCAACGGCCTCGACCAGGCCGACCTCAACGCACTCGACGTCTCCAGCCTGACTGCGGTGCAGATCCGCGGCTTCAACGCCGACGCGCTCGCCAGGCTCAGCGGCCCCCAGCTGGAGGCCATGGTGGTTTCCGTCCCCGGCGCGCTGTCGCCGGCGCAGGTCGGGGCGCTGACGGCGACCCAGCTCAACGGCCTCAGCCAGAACGCGCTGCAATCGTTCAACGTGACGTCGCTGACGGCCTCGCAGCTGCAGGGCCTCGACACGGCGGCATTCGGCCGGCTCTCCTCCACCCAGATCGCTTCGCTCTCGGCCACCCAGGTCGGCGCGCTGACCGCGACGCAGACCGGCGGCCTGACCGCCGCCACCGTGGGCGCGCTGTCGCCTTCCCAGCTCGGCGCGCTCTCCGCCGCCGGCGCTTCGGGCCTGTCGGCGGGGGCGATCACCGGACTCAGCACCAGCCAGATCGGCGCGCTCTCCGTCACCGTGCTCAATGGCCTGTCGGCGAACCGGATCGGCGGCTTTTCCGCCGGCCAGACCGCGGCCCTTACCGCCAGCCAGCTCGACGGGCTGAGCCAGGCCAATCTCAACGCGCTCAACGTCGCCAATTTCACCAGCACGCAGTTGCGGGGACTGACCACGGGGATTTCCAATCTCAGCGCGCGGCAGCTCGGCAGTCTGTCGCAGAACCAGGTGGCGCAGCTCTCGACCGCGCAAATCAGCGCGATCGGCGGCGGCTCCGTCGGCGGACTGTCGGCGCAGAGCCTGTCGTGGCTTTCGGCGGACGCCGTCGCTTCGCTGCTCGCCAACCAGGGCAACGCGCTCTCGGTTGACCAGATCACCTCGCTGTCGGATGGCCAGGTCGCGACCACGACGCTGGTCGGCGCGGTGAACGGGCTGCAGTTCAACCTTTCCTGGGGCGCCAGCGCCGCCGGCGCGCCGGCGGGTTTCAAGCAGGCGGCGATCGCCGCCGCTGCGGGGCTTGCGACCGAGCTCTCCAACAACGTCGTGCTCAATGTCCAGGTCGGCTATGGCGAAGTCGGCGGCAGCCCGATCGCGCCGGGCGCGGCGGCTTCGAGCGGCACCTACACCGCGGCCGTCGGCTACGCGGCGCTGACCGACGCACTCAAGGCCTATGGCGGCGTTTCGTCGGTGCAGGCGCAGTCCGCCGCGAGTCTTCCCGCCTCCAACCCGACCTCGGGCGGCACCTTTGCGGTGTCGCGCGCCCAGGCCAAGGGGCTCGGGCTTTCCGGACCGAGCGCGGCGCTCGACGGCTATGTCGGTCTGTCGTCCGCGATTCCCTTCCAGTTCAACCAGAAGGCGGCGGTCGGCAAGTTCGACGCGATCGGCGCTTTCCAGCACGAATTCTCCGAGGTGATGGGCCGCGTCGGTTCGGTCGGCAACGCCTTCGGCACCGGCGTCTTCACCGCGCTCGATCTCTTCCGGTACACCACCAACGGCAATCCGGGCGGCACCGCGCCGCTGCGCGCGCTGGTGCAGCAGTCCGGCGACGTCGCCTATTTCACCATCGACAACGGCATCACCAACCTCGGCGGCTTCAACGCGTCCGACGGCACCGCCGGCGACTACGGCGACTGGAACGCGACCGCCGGCCCCGATCCGTTCGGCTTCTCCTATCCGGGCCTGATCGAGAAGATGAGCGGCAACGACACCATTTCGATGGCGGCGATCGGCTGGAATCTGACCACGGCCGGCGTCACCCACGCCCGCGCCGCGCAGGTTTACGCGCGGATATAGCCGTATCGGGGCGACGCCTGTGGCGCGTCACCCCCGATGCGCAAGTTTCTTCGATTCGATTGTCAGACAGCCTGCATGAGACGCAGCTTCGCATTCCCGCGACGCGTTTTCGTCCGGAGCTTGCCGTTTCGTTTGCTCCCTCTCGAGTAGAGGGCGCAGGGAAGGCCGGGTGCCGGCGGCACCCGCAACACCCGTGTGCAATGGGTAGCAAAAAACGCACACGGATTTGACAGGTACCGGCCAGACATCCCGGCCTTCCCCGCGCAATGGTTTTGCGGATTATACGCGATCTCCCCGGGGAGCGGCCTCTTTTGCCCCCGTACTCAGCGGCAACTTGCCGCCGAGGTAGCGCCAGGGTCGCGGCGCCAGGACCACGCGACTTCACCGTCCGCTGCGAGCGTTTCGTCGGGTGACGAGATCACCTGACGCCGCAACGGCCCATCGCCACCCGCGCCAACGTGTCGTTGACGATCATGATACGTCCCCTCGTGGGGCACGGGATGCGCGGGTTATGGCATGCGATTCGGATATATGGAAGTAACGAATTGTTACAGATAATCGGAAATGAGGCAATCCGGCGCGGCACACACAGCCGTCGCCCCGGCGCAGGCCGGGGCCCATAACCACAGGGAGAAGTTTTGCGAAGGCTGGAGCTCCCAGCGTGCGTCGACAATGCACCTTCGGGGTTATGGGTCCCTGCGTGCGCAGGGACGACGGCGGAGGGCGGGGAGGCGGTCCGTGGGATGGGTAGAGCGAAGCGAAACCCATCGCTCTCGGGGAATTGATGGGTTTCGCTGCGCTCTACCCATCCTACGAAGCTACTAATCTTCCGGCGGCTCGGGCATGTCGAAGATCTTGTACGTCTTCGGCATGTTGACCGGCCTGTAATCCTTGCGCGCCTCGATCCGCTTGATCACGGATTCGTGGATCACGGCGCCGTCGGGAATGAAGCGCGGCTCGCAGCAGGGGATGTAGCTGCCGAGGAACGTCCGCCGCGGCGGCCATTCCTTGTATCTCGCGTCCTTCGGAAAGATTTCCAGCGTGCGCCAGGCGAAGTTCATGGAGTTGTGCATGTCCGCCGCATAGTCCGGCGCGACGTATTTGAACGGGCTGTTCTTGCGCGACCTGCCCCAGGCGAGCTGGTTCACCGTGCGCGGGTTGACCTCGAGCTGGTGCTTTCGCGCCTCGCCGATCATCCACAGCAGCGGATATTTCGAGACCTGGCTCTGCGCCTCCGCATAGCCGCCGCCGATATCGGCATGCACGCCGGCGAACCACACCTGCAAGATGTCCTGGTCCTTGCGGCTCGAATCGGGCGCATAGGGATTGAACAGGAAGTGCTGCGGGTCGTCCCACGGTTTCAGGCGGAACATGCGCCGCCGCTCGTCGATCGACATCGACTGGCGGAATACTTTCACGCTGGGGTTCGCCGTCGTGAACGCCAGCTCCTCCGAGCTCAGCACGTAGACCCAGCGGTCGAGCCGCGGCACGAACACGCTCGCCACCGTGTCCCACACCCCGACGAACTCGATGGAAGGCCAGCGCGCCGAGGTGATGCGGGCGAACTGCGCGGCGTTGTCGAAATGGGCGGTCGGCAGCGGCCCGTCCTCGTCGCTGCCGGCATCGGTGAGCGCGGAAAGCCTGTGCTCCGGCGCGTCGGTGGAGAACTGCTTGTAGGCGATCTGGCCGGAGCCCGCGAGGTTGACCTGCTCCGGCGAAATGAGCCCGATCTTGTGGATCAGCCCGGCCAGCACGCGCACCGTATAGGCGCCGCGCGAGAAGCCGAACAGATAGATGCGGTCGCCCTCGCGCCAGTGCTCGACCAGGAATTGGTAGGCCGACAGCACGTTGTCGTCGAGCCCGTAGCCGGTGGCGAGCCCGAGCACCAGCTGGATGTTGGTCCGCAGCCGGTGCCACGTGCTCGGCTGCGCCAGCGTGCCGACCCCGGGATCGTAATAGACGAACTGCCGCGGCGAGGTCCTGTCGGTCTTGCGCAGGCAGCGATACAGCTTCAGCACATTGGAGATGTTCTCGGAGATCTCGTTGCCGGTGCCGTCGCAGAGGATGACGATGTTGCGCGGTTTCCGTTCAGTAGCCGTATCCGTCATGGTCTCCCCCGTCATTGCGAGCGAAGCGAAGCAATCCAACTTTAATGATCGGAATGGCGGGGCATCGGCCCTATGTCCAGTCTGGTGGCCTCGATATCGAAGTCCCGTCGGAACGCATGACGGGATCGGGAAACTGACAGGCTACCAGATCGCTGTAGCTGATACGTCGAATGAAGGTCGATACTGTCTGGAGCTGCGGATTGGGGTTGGCAACGGGCGAGAGCAGGCCGACGGGCTTTTTGAGTTCCTGTGTTGCAATACGGATCGGCTCAACCAGGTCGGTATCGTTGGAAAGCACGGCGGCGACGTCATACTTGTTCTGGAATCCGTCGAGCAACAGATGCGACGCCAGGTTCACGTCGCTTCCTTTCTCTTCGGTCTTGTGCACGCGGACGACGTTCGGCCATGGCCGAGGTAGTGGTGGAGTCAGCTCGGGTCGGAAGGACGGCGGGTGAACGAGCCCGGCGAACTTGGTCGAACTCAGGAAGCTTCCCATATGAAAGGAAATTTCCGGAACGGTCTTGAGCGCATCGAAATAGACCTGTTGGCGGGCCGGCCCTGCCGAATCGACCCGGCCCGATACGCGCGCCGTGTAGTAGCGAACGCCCGCGACCTTGTTGCTTCTTCTGAGCAGCTTTTCGGCCAGGAGCTTGATGTTGAGCCACTTCAGCTCGGGACGCTGTTGCAGCATCCGGAAATACAGGTTGAAGCCGTCGACATAAACGATCGTGCGCATCGAGAACCTGACGGACAAAGCAAAGGCCGCTTCGGGTTTCCCCTCCGCGGCCCTTGAACCGACAGCACGCTGCCGGTGGGTATGCATCAAAATATAGGATGGATCGGCTCAAGAATCAATCTTGCGTTGTCGGGAATGGCGATGGACCGGTCGATTGTCCAGCGCTGCCGCTGCAATCGTGGGCTCCTTCATGGGAGTCTCGAGCATTCCAGACGGAAAACGGCCGGGTCGTCTCAGACCCGGCCGCCACAAACTCAACTCTCACCCAAAGCCTACGCTACCGGACGCTCACTCGCCCCAGCCAGCCCCAGCTAAATCCTCAGCTTGCCTTCTTCGCCGCCGCGGCGCCGCCGACCTTCTTCTCGATCTGGCGCTTCAGCTCCAGCGCGCGGGGCGACAGGCTCGCCGCGCGGGCCTTCAGCAAATACGCGTCGAGGCCGCCATTGTGGTCCACGCTCTTCAGCGCGTTGGTCGAGACGCGCAGGCGCACGTTGCGGCCGAGCGCCTCCGAGATGAAGGTGACGTTGCACAGGTTCGGCAGGAAGCGCCGCTTGGTCTTGATGTTGGAGTGGCTCACCTTGTGGCCCACCAGCGGGGCCTTGGCCGTCAGTTCACAGCGCCGCGACATGATCGGAAAATCCTCTTCCATCCCCGCCGTCGAACGGCGCGCATCGCGCCCGCGGGGGTCCAAAAACTCGTCCATTTCCAGGAACGGGCGGACGTATAGGGGGGCCGTGGCGCGGCGTCAAGGTTTTTGCGGCCGGAAAGTGCCCAGCGAAGCGCGGTTTCGCTGCAGTTTCAGGGCCTTACCCTACCATATAAAGGGCGCAATCCGCGCCGACATGGGTGGGCCCTGGATTTTCAGGAGTTGCCGGGCCGCAATTGCTGCTTAGATGACCGTGAGCTCGCGCCCAGAACAGGACCGCCCTTTGGGGATCGACCGCCGCCTCGATCTGCCGCGCCCGGTGAAAGCCGGGATCGCAGGCGCATGCGCGGCCGGCTTCCTGATGCTGGCGCCGCTGCCGGCGCTGGCGCAGGGCAAGGTCGAGGCGCATTACGAGGCCTCGCTCGCGGGGATTGCGGTCGGCCGCGGCACCTGGGGCATCGAGATCGCGGACGATGTCTATTCGGCCTCGGCGCAGGGCGCGACCGCGGGGCTGCTCCGGGCGTTCTCCGGCGGCACCGGGTCGGGTTCCGTGCAGGGCCGCGTGGTCAACGGCGCGCTGGTGCCGGGGGCGTATACCGCGACCGTCAATTCCAAGAAGAGCGAGACCATCAACATCAACCTCGCCGGCGGCAACGTGAAGGACTTTTCCATCACGCCGGAGCCGCCGGTCGATGCCGACCGTATCGTGGTGACCGAGGCGCACAAGAAGGGCGTGATCGACCCGATGACGAGCTCGCTGGTCAAGGTTTCCGGCAATGGCGATCCGCTCGGGCCCGATGCCTGTCGCGGCGGCTCGAGCGTGTTCGACGGCCGGCTGCGCTACGACCTCAAGCTCGATTTCAAGCGCATGGAAACGGTGAAGGCCGACAAAGGCTATCACGGCCCCGCGGTGGTCTGCGCCATCTACTTCACGCCGGTGGCGGGCTACATCCCCGACCGGCCCATCATCAAATATCTCACAACCGAGCGGCGCATGGAAATCGTGCTGGTGCCGATATCAGGCACGCGCGTGCTGGTGCCGTTCCGCCTCACCATCCCGACGCCGTTTGGGCCGGCGGTGCTGGAGGCGACGCAGTTCAACACGACAGCGCTGCCGCCGAAGGTGGCGAAGACGCAGTGATGCCGTCGTCCCTGCGAACGCAGGGACCCATAACCACGGGACATCGTTGTTGCGCGAGATGATCAACCGGCACTGCCTCAAATCCAGGGGCCGCGGCGTATGGGTCCCTGCGTTCGCAGGGACGACAGCTGCGGAATCGCCATTGACTCTTCCGCCATTCTGATTCGACTCGGGCCCTCGAAAATTTTAAGGAATCGCGGCCGAAAACATCGCCTTGTCCGCCCCCTCAAAGCTTGATCTAGTGTCGTCACCTGCACCCCGGCGCGAGATGTTGCGGTGAACGAAGCCGGAAGCCGGCGGGAGTCAGCGATTCGGGCGCCTTTCGTTCCAGACTCGTTCGCAAGCCTTAAAAGCGCGGCCAAACCCGAGTTCCAGCCGTCGCAAAGTGAGACAACAACCTCTTAGAAAATATGGCCTTCTCTCCTTCCCACGCCTCGTTCGGTCATGAACGGGCGCCCGGCGCCGGCGTTACCGCCGTGCTCGGGCCGACCAACACCGGCAAGACGCATCTGGCCATCGAGCGGATGCTCGGCCATTCCTCGGGGCTGATCGGCCTGCCGCTGCGCCTGCTCGCGCGCGAGGTCTACAACAAGATCGAAAGTCGCGTCGGCAGCGAGGCCGTCGCGCTGATCACGGGCGAGGAGAAGATCAAGCCGAAATCACCGCGCTACTGGGTGTCCACGGTGGAGGCGATGCCGCGCGACATCGACGTGTCGTTCCTTGCGGTGGACGAAATCCAGATCGCGGCCGATCTCGAGCGCGGGCACGTCTTCACCGACCGCATCCTCAACCGCCGCGGGCGCGACGAGACGCTGCTGCTCGGTGCTGCGACGATGCGTCCCATCATCGAGAAGCTGCTGCCGGGCGCGTCGATCGTCACGCGCCCAAGACTCTCGACGCTGGAATTCGCCGGCGACCGCAAGATCACGCGGCAGCCGCGGCGCACCGCGATCGTCGCGTTTTCGTCCGACGAAGTCTACGCCATCGCCGAACTGATCCGCAGGCAGCATGGCGGTGCGGCGGTGGTGCTGGGCTCGCTCTCGCCGCGCACGCGCAACGCGCAGGTGGAAATGTTCCAGAACGGCGACGTCGATTATCTCGTCGCTACAGATGCTGTGGGGATGGGCCTCAATCTCGACGTCGACCACGTCGCCTTCGCGTCCGACCGCAAATATGACGGCTATCAGTTCCGCCGGCTGACGCCGGCCGAGTTCGCGCAGATCGCCGGCCGCGCCGGGCGCGCGACACGCAACGGCACCTTCGGCACGACAGGGCGCTGCGCGCCGTTCGAGCCGGAGCTGGTCAACGCGCTGCAGAACCACGCCTTCGACAGCGTGAAGACGCTGCAATGGCGCAACGCGCGGCTGGATTTTTCCTCGCTCGGCTCGCTGCAGGTGTCGCTGGCGCTGCCGCCGGCGCACGAGGCGCTGACGCGGGCGCCCGTTGCCGAGGACATGCGCGTGCTCGACCATGCCGCGCGCGACGCCGAGGTGCGCGATCTCGCGCATGGCGCCGATGCCGTGGAGCGGCTATGGGACGCCTGCGCCATTCCAGATTACCGCAAGATATCGCCGGCGGCGCATGCCGAGCTGGTGACCGGGATCTTCGGCGACCTGATGCGCCGGGGCCGCATTCCCGACGCCTGGTATGCGGCCCAGGTGGACCAGGCCGACCGCACCGACGGCGACATCGACACGCTGTCGGGCCGGATCGCGCAAATCCGCACCTGGACCTTCGTCGCCAACCGGCCGGACTGGCTGGCCGACCCCGAACACTGGCAGGGCGTGACGCGCGGAATCGAAAATAAATTATCGGATGCGCTGCATGAACGGCTAACGGAGCGTTTCGTTGACCGCCGTACCAGTGTATTGATGCGCCGCCTGCGGGAGAATACGGGTTTGAATACTGAGATCGGCAAGACCGGCGAAGTCATCGTCGAGGGCCACACCATCGGCCGGCTCGACGGCTTTACCTTTGCGCCCGATGCGGCGGAGGCGGGCTCCGACGCCAAGGCACTGCAGGCGGCCGCCCAACAAGTGCTGGCGCGCGAGATCGACGCGCGGGCGGAGAAACTCGCCGCCGCAAGCGATGACGCCTTCATCCTGACCTCCGACGGCACCATCCGCTGGACCGGCGATGCCGTGGCCAAACTGGTGGCGGCCGACGACGCGCTGCATCCGCGGCTGCGCATCATCTCCGACGAGCGGCTGACCGGCGCGCCGCGCGAGGCCGTGCAGACCCGGCTCGATCTCTGGCTGAAGACCCATATCGAGAAGCTGCTCGGCCCGCTGTTTGCGCTCGCCAAGGCCGAGGACGTCACCGGCATCGCCCGCGGCATCGCCTTCCAGCTGGTGGAGGCGCTCGGCGTGCTCGAGCGCAACAGGATCGCGGCCGAGATGAAGGATCTCGACCAGCCATCGCGCGCGCTGTTGCGCAAATACGGCGTGCGGTTCGGCGCCTATCACATCTATTTCCCGCAGCTGCTGAAGCCCGCGGCGCGTTCGCTGGCCTTGCTGCTGTGGGCCGAGAAGCAGGACAATGTCGACCTTGCCGCGCTGTCCAGCGCGCAGCATCTGGCGAGTTCCGGGCGCACCTCGTTCCCGGTGGACAAGAGTTTGCCGCGCGATGCCTATCGCATGCTCGGCTATCGCCAGTGCGGCGAGCGCGCGGTGCGCGTGGACATTCTGGAGCGGCTCGCCGATTTGATCCGTCCGGCGCTGGCCTGGAAGGAAACCTCGCCGGGCGAGAAGCCGGCGGGCGCGTTCGACGGCCGCGGCTTCGTGGTGACGCAGGCGATGACCTCGCTGACGGGATCGGCGGGCGAAGATTTCGCCTCGATCCTGCGTGCGCTCGGCTACCGCATGGACCGCCGCCCGCCGCTGCCGGAAAAGCCGGTCGAGAAGGTGGAGACGGTGTCCGCCGAGACGCCGCCGGTGGAAGGCCTCGCGCAGGACAATGCCGCGCCCGCGCTGCCGCCCGAGCTCAACATCGCCCCGCCGGCCAACGACAATGTGCTGCCTGCACCCGCCCCGGTGGAAGCCGAGGCGCCTGCCGCGCCCGAGGCCGAGCCGGTTGCGGAAGCGCCCGCGGCCGAAGCCGCGCCGGAAGCCGTTGCAGTGGAAGCCGTTGCGGTGGAAGCTGTGGCGGAGACGGCAACCGTCGAAGAGACGGCGCCTGCCGAAGTTCCCGTCAGCGAAGCTGCCCCTTCCGAGGCCGCTGCCACGGAAGCGCCTGCCGCCGAAACAACCGCTGCTGCTGCGGAAGCCGTCGCCGAGCCGGTGCTGGTCGAAGTCTGGCGTCCCGGCGGCCGGCACGAGGAGCGCCGCCCGCGTCACGAGCGCGGAGGACGTCATCGCCATCAGCGCAAGCCCGAAGGCGCGCAGGCCGCATCCGGCGAGGCCACAGCGCCGGCCGCCGAGGGCGAAAAGAGCGGCGAGCATCGCGGACGCCGCGATCGCCACCGCGATTTCCGAAAGCCCCGCGAAGGCGGCGAGGGCGCGCCGCGCCAGGAAGGCCGTGACGGCAAGCGTGAGGAACGCGGCGACCGCCGCGAGCGTTTCGAGGGCAAGGGCCCGGGACGCGAAGACCGTCGCGACGAGCGCCGCGACAAGTCCGATCGCAAGGACCGTCCCGATCGCGGCGGCCGCGATCGTGACAAGGGCGGACGCCGCGACCGCGAGTCCGGTCCGTCGCACCGGCAATACGCAACCTCGGCCAATCCGCGCGACAACCGCGCCGCCGATCCGAACTCGCCGTTCGCCAAGCTCGCGGCGCTCAAGGAACAACTGGCTCGCAAGGACTAGGCATAGCGTTTTCAAGCGAAGTGGGCACCGGTTCGCGTCAAGAAAACGCGTCAAACAAAGCGCGCCTCATAGAGATCGCGATTGGACAAGCAGCGGCTCGACAAATGGCTGTGGCATGCGCGGGTGGTGAAAGCCCGCACCAGTGCCGCTAGCCTGGTCGAAAGCGGTCATGTCCGCATCAACGGTGTGCGCGAAAAATCGCCGGGACATGCGGTGAAGGCGGGCGACGTGCTCACCGTTTCGCTGGACCGCGGCGTGCGGCTGATGAAGGTGATCGGCTTCTCGGAGCGGCGGGGCGATGCCACGGCGGCACGCACGCTGTACGAGGACGTGAAAGCCGCTCCGAAGTAGCCTTTCGCGGCGGGCAGGGATGCGCGAAAACGCCCCGTTTCGTAGCCCCGCTTCCCTTGCGGCAGCGCACATCCTGCGCTAGCAACGCCCCCGGAAATTGCCGCGAGAAATAAGACCGTTCCGGAGCCTTGGATGACTTACGTCGTCACTGAAGCCTGCATCAAGTGCAAGTACACCGATTGCGTCGAGGTCTGCCCCGTCGATTGCTTCTACGAGGGCGAGAACATGCTCGTGATCCATCCGGACGAATGCATCGACTGCGGCGTGTGCGAGCCGGAATGCCCGGCCGACGCCATCAAGCCCGACACCGAGCCGGGGCTGGAGCAGTGGCTCGAGGTCAACGCCGAATACGCCAAGAGCTGGCCGAACATCACCCAGAAAAAGGACCAGCCGGCCGACGCGAAGGAATTCGAGGGCGTCGAGGGCAAGTTCGAGAAATATTTTTCCAAGGAGCCCGGCACGGGCGACTGATTCGCGGGTGGCCCCAAATCCTCAGGTAGGACCGGATCGGTCCTAATAAAGGGCGCGCCTTTAACCCTAATTCCGTAACAGAGTGTCAAAACGGCCCCGGATGCGCCCGGAATCGGGCGTAAATCATTGATTTTTGCGGAAAATGTGCTATATTGGGCACAATCTAGCCGAACCCGTCAGCCCCGCTTGGCCCCTATGGGTTCCCGTCAAAAACCTTGCAACAGGGGCGTGGCCGTTTCCCGCGCGCAGGCTGTGTCACAGAAAACGCGTAAACAGAGTGCTTCCAAGACCAAGAAAACCGCTGCGGCGAGCCGCAGCGCATCCAAGGGCCGTGCCAAGGCGTCCGTGAAGGACGCCAAGAAGGCCGCGGCTGCGAAGTCCTCCAATAAAAGAAGTGCAATGCCATCCAAGAATGCCAAGACTGTCGCGAAAGCGGCCGGATCGAAGCCGTCTGCTTCGAAGGCGCCTGCCGCCAAGGTTGCCGCGAAAACTGCCGCCAAAGCACCTGTGAAGCCTCTCGCCTCCAAGCCCGCCGCCGCCAAGCCCGCCGCCGCGCCGCCGAAGGCTGCCGTGAAGCCGGCATTGCCGCCGAAGGTGGAAGAAAAGAAGCCGCTGACCCAGCGCCAGGGCTTCAAGACCAACGAGTTCGTGGTCTATCCGGCGCACGGCGTCGGCCAGATCCTCGCCATCGAGGAGCAGGAGATCGCGGGCGCCAGGCTCGAGCTGTTCGTCATCAACTTCATCAAGGACAAGATGACGCTGCGCGTGCCGACCGCCAAGGTCGCCAATGTCGGCATGCGCAAGCTGTCCGATCCGGTGCTGGTCAAGAAGGCGCTGGAGACGCTGAAGGGCCGTGCCCGCGTCAAGCGCACCATGTGGTCGCGCCGCGCCCAGGAATACGAAGCCAAGATCAACTCCGGCGACATCGTCGCGATCGCGGAAGTCGTGCGCGACCTCTACCGCTCGGAATCGCAGCCCGAGCAGTCCTACAGCGAACGCCAGCTCTATGAAGCGGCGCTGGACCGGCTGTCCCGCGAGATCGCGGTGGTGCAGCATTCGACCGAGACCGAGGCGATCAAGGAGATCGAGAGCCAGCTCGCCAAGAGCCCGCGCCGCGGCGCCAAGACCGAAGGTGACGCGGTCGCCGAAGGCGATGCCGACGGCGACGACGACGCCGACACGGAGGGCGACGATGCCGCCGTCGAGGACGAAGCCGCCTGAAAGGATGGCGAAAGCGACAGTTGAAACGAAAGGCCCGGCGCGATGCCGGGCTTTTTGTTTGGTGCGCTGCGCTTGTTGTTTGGTGCGCTTGGCAAAGTTCCCGTGAGGACCGATCGTTCGGCTTGAGCCAGATCAGAACGGCGCGGTTCGCCCGGGCATAGGATGCTTCCTTCAACCTCAAGGAGGCGTCACGATGCGAAATCGCGCAACGACCGTGATGGCAGCTCTGCTGCTGACGACGGCATGCGGCTCGCTTGCAGCCGCGCAGCCTGGCCCCGGCGGGCCCGGAGGGGGACCGGGCATGGGCATGATGGGTCCCGGCATGATGATGGGTCCCGGAATGATGGGAGGACGCGGATTCGGTTTCTTCTGCAACCCCCGCATGGCCGGGTTTGCCGAATGGCGCATTTCCCAGTTCGAGGGCACCCTCAAGCCGACCGACGCGCAAAAGACACTGCTGAACGATCTCAAGGCTGCATCGGCGAAGGCTGCCGAAATCATCATCAAGGACTGCCCGGCCACGCCGCCGTCAAAGCCGACCGAGCGGCTGGCGCTGGCCGAAAAGCGGCTCGAGGCGATGCAGCAGGCCATCAAGACCGTCCGCCCCGCGTTCCAGGCCTTCTACGACGCGCTCGACGACAAGCAGAAGACGATGCTCGAAGCGGCGGGTCCGCGCAGGTGGGGATGGCGCCACTGGCGCTGGCCATGGAGCGAGGAATAGCGAGCGAGGAATAGCGGGAATGCCCGGCGGCGACGCCGGGCTGTCGCTTGCGGGACCGTGCGTGCAAGCCGATGATTACTGCACCGGTCGTCGACAGACCGATCCCGGGCCGCCATGGACAAGATCTCGCGAGAGCGCCCCCCAAGCGACGAACAGCTCGACTACCGGCCCGCGGCGCCGGACGACAGCCGTGCGATTGCCGATCTGATCTGCCAGGCCGGCGGCGGTCTCTACGAATTCCTGTTCGACGACCTGATTCCGTTGGTCGGCGCACGCGATATCGTCGCGGCCGGCGTGGGCATGAGCGGCGGTCCGCTGTCCTATGAGAACTGCCTGGTAGCGATCAGCGCATCGGGAGAAATCGTAGGGGCCGCCAATTTCTTCCCGGTCGATTCACTCGGGGAAGAGACCTTTCTTTCCCTGGTGTCGGACCGGTTCGATCACATCAGCCCGATGCTGCGGTTGCGCGATCCCGGCAGCATGTTCCTCAATGCCATCGCCGTCTCCGGCAGCCATCGCGGCAACGGCGTCGGCACGCATTTGATCGGCCTGACCGAGGCTGCGAGCCTGCAAGCCGGACTATCCCGCCTGAGCCTGCACGTGTGGGTCGACAACATCGCCGCGGTCAAGCTGTACAAGCGTCATGGATTTGCCGAGGTCGGGATCGCCGAGCTTGCGCCCTCTCCCAGATTGCCGCATTCGGGCGGCAGTCTGCTGATGCGAAAGATATTGCAGGGTCCGCCGGCCAGGAAAAGCACCGCGTGATGCCGCACGCTCCGGCGTGAGCGGATGCGTTCCGCTTCCGGCCTGACCCGATCCTCGCTACCATCGAGAAGGCGCAGCGTTGATCCGGGAGTTCAGACGATGAGGCGGCAGAAGAAGTTCTATGCCTGGGGCTACGCCGACGAAGACCTGACGCCGGAGGAGATCAGGCCCTGGGAAGCCGATATCGCCAAACGCTACGGTGTTTCCGGCTTCGACGTCACGCCGCCGCCCAAAGCCGACGAGATCGTGCTGCGCGCGCCGCGCCTCGCTGTGCCAGCGGCTCTGCAGCCGATTGTTCGCACCGATCATCTCACCCGGCTGGAACATTCATACGGCAAGGCCGGCTTCGACACCTGCCGGATGTTCATGCGCTCGGTGCCCAATCCGCCCGATGCGGTGGCATTCCCTGAGAATGAAGAGGACATCGTCCGCGTGCTCGACTGGTGCGACCGGACCGGCGCCAAGGCGATCCCCTATGGCGGCGGCTCGTCGGTCGTGAAGGGCATCGAACCATCAGCGGCGTTCGAGAAAGTCGTGACCATCTCGATGCGCCACATGGACAAGGTGCTGGAAGTCGATCCCGTCAGCCAGGCCGCGCGCATCCAGGGCGGGGTGTACGGGCCGCACATCGAGGAGCAGCTGCGCGACACGCCCTTCACCATGCGCCATTACATGCAGGCCTATCGCTGTTCCACGCTGGGCGGCTGGATCGCCACCCGCTCGGGCGGCCACTACGCCACGCTCTACACCCACATCGACGATTTCGTGGAGAGCACGCGCGTGGTGACTCCCGTCGGTACGCTGGAGACGCGCCGCCTGCCGGGCTCGGGCGCAGGCCCGAGCCCCGACCGCCTGTTCATCGGCTCCGAGGGCATTCTGGGCATCGTCACCGAAGCCTGGATGCGGCTGCGCAAGAAGCCGAACTTCCGCGCAGCCACCAGCGTGCGCTTCAAGGATTTCTATGCCGGCGCCGATGCCGTGCGCGGCATTACCCAGGCGGGCCTCTATCCCGCCAACTGCCGGCTTCTTGAGGCGCGCGAGGCGCTGCCGAACATCCCGTGGGAGAACGAAGAGGCGGTGCTGATGCTGACCTTCGAGTCGGCCGACCACCCGCTCGATGCCTGGATGGACCGCGCGCTTGAGATCTGCCGAGACTGCGGCGGCGTGCCCGATGCGGCCGCGCTGGAGGACGAGAATTCGCACCGCTCCGGCGCCGCGGGCGCCTGGCGCAACAAGTTCATCCGCGCGCCGCACTACAGCGAACATGCGGTGGCGCGCGGCATCCTGTCGTCGACCTTCGAGACGTCGATGACCTGGGAGCGCTTCCGCGACTTCCACGGCAAGATCACTGAGATCGCCCACGACACCATCAAGCGCGTCACCGGGCGCGACGGCACCGTCACCTGCCGCTTCACCCACGTCTATCCCGACGGGCCGTGCCTCTATTTCACCTTCGGTGGCCTGCTCGACAAGCGCATCATGCTCGACCAGTTCATGGAGGTATTGTCGACCTGCACGGCCGCGACCGTCGAGCACGGCGGCACCACCACCCACCACCACGCCGTCGGCCGCTTCCACCGCCCGTTCTACGACAGGCAGCGCCCCGAGCTGTTCGCCCGCGCGCTCCGCGGCGCGAAACGCGAGCTCGATCCGAAGGGGATGATGAATCCGGGGGTGTTGATCGATCCGTGAGAGCCCCGTTGTCGTCCCTGCGAACGCAGGGACCCATAACCACCACAGTTGATTGTTGAAACACGCCGGAGCTCGAGCTCGCCGAAACAAACTGGCATTCGTGGTTATGGGTCCCGGCTCGCGCGACAGCGGAGTTTGCCGATCGAGAGCCCCGGTTCGCGCTAAGCGCGCCCGGGGATGACGCTCTTTCGCGCGTCAATCCACCACGATCTTCACCTTGTCGCGCACCTTGACCTGCGCGTTCGCTTCCAGCCCGTTGAGGATGCGGAAGCGTTCGGCGGGGCGGTCGACGCCGCTCATGCGGTGGGCGAGCGATTCGACGGTGTCGCCGGGCTGCACGGTGATGACCTTGATGCGCAGCGGGCGGGCGGCCTGGATCTCTTCCAGCGTCAGCCGGCGGAAGGAGTTGACGGTCTCGCGCGCGTTGCGTTCGCTCTCCGTGGACTTCTGCCGCGAGGCGAAGATGAAGCGGTAGACGTCGGCGCCGAAGCGCAGCACGTAGACCTTGAAATGCCACTGGTCGCCGGTGGCGATGGCGGAGGCGGCAGGGAAGCCGTTGACGGTCAATTCCTCCGTCGAGCTCTTGTCGACGTTCTCCATCCAGCCGGAATTGAGATAGGCGGAGAGCGACTGGTCGGCCGACACCCGCACCACGTCGAAGCGCATCGCCTGGGTGCCGCCGTCGCGCACGCCGATCACCGCCTGCGCGGTGTTGTCGAGCGTGAAGGTGTCGGGCGCGGCGAAGCTGAAGCCGAGCTTGGGGTGCAGGAAGCGGCGGCCGCGCACGAAGCCTTCGCTGGGGTCTTCGCCATAGACGATGTTGTCGATGGCGGCCAGATACGTCTCGCGGTCGCGCTCGCCGGCCTGCGGCGAAGCGTACTGCCGGGCGCTGGCGCGCGCATTCTGCACCCGCTCGGGGGTGGCCGGATGCGAGGATAGGAAGTCCTGCGCGCGCGGATCGAGCGAGGTCTTGCCGGCCTTCAGCGCCGCATTGCGCTCCATCGCACTCAGGAAACGCGCGGCGCCGAAGGGGTCGAACTGCGCGCGGGCGGAGATGCCGACGCCGATGCCGTCGGCCTCGAATTCCTGCGCCCGCGAGAAGCTCGCCATCGTCAGCTTGGTCTTGGCGAGCGCCAGCGCGGTGAGGTCGGGGTCGTTGCCCATGTCGGTGACGACGCGCGTCACCACCGCGGCCTGGCGGGCCTGGTCCTCGCGGATCGCCGCATGCCTTGCCAGCACGTGCGCCATCTCGTGGCTGAGCACGGAGGAAAGCTCGGACGTATCGCTCGCCAGCGCCACGAGGCCGCGCGTGACATAGAGCTGTCCGGTCGGCAGCGCGAAGGCGTTGACCGCGCCGGAATTGAGGATGGTGACGCGATAGGCCTGCTCGGGCCGGTCGGAGGCGGCGACGAGACGATCGACGGTCTTGCCGATCAGCGCGCCGAGCCTCGGATCGTCGTAGACGCCGCCATAGGAGGCGAGGATGCGCTCGTGCTCGCGCTCGGAGGCGGGCGTCTGCGCCACGTTGCGGTTCGGCTTGGCAGGCGCGCCGGAAAGCGACGGCCCCGGGGTCTGGAAGCGGGAAATGTCGCCGCAGGCGGACAGGCCGACGGCGGCGCAGACGAGCGCGGGCGCTGCCCAAAGGCGGCGGCCTTTCCGTCCCATTTGCCGTTCCGCGTTCCCCTTCACCGCAACCGCTCTTCTCGTTTCGGGCATGATCCGGTCGGCAAGACCGGCACGCCGCGTCCCATCGCGCCCGTCTAGTTCACGAGCAGTTCCAGCTGCCCTGCCCGCAGCAATTCAATTCTCGGACCGGTCCGCGTTTCGATGAAACCGCGAACCCGAATCCGTCGATTCTCGAGGGACTTAGGCGGCATGCCGGCCGCCTCGAGAGACGGTAACATGCGCCGTGAAATAGTCACAGCGAAATCCCGTGTCCAGTTGCGGCCGAAGTTCAGGTAAGTCGTTGCCCCGGCCTGCCGGACCGACAGAACCCTGCCTTCCACCAGCATAAAGCGCCCATTCCCGGCCAAGATATCGCCGGTACTTTCCGCGTTTTTTGTGGCCGAGGCCGAAGCCCAGATGCCCATTTTAGCCGCACGGCCGGCCGATTCGGCGGCCAGCAGGGCCTGCGAACAGTCCTTGTCCGCGGTGTCGGCGGCGGCAAACGCCTCACCCTGCGCGAGCAGCGCGGCCTGCACGGAATTCTGCGCGCCGGCGACGAACACGAAAGCGGTCTGGCGGCCGTAGCGGTCCGGCGCGTCGTCATCCGCGCGCAGCGTCACGTCGCGGCCGTCGATGATCGCCGACAACGCTCCGGTGCGCCTTGCCGCTTCCGGCGAAACCGGCTCGATTCCGGCAAGGCGGACCTCGCGGCCGTCGCCGAGGCGAAAGCTGCGCGCATCGATCACAGCGGCGACACGGCCTTCGCCCTGCGCCTCGAACGAACAGGGCGCTGCGCCGGCGGCGTTCGCGACGGACCCTGCCGGCGCGCATGCCAGCACCGCGAGGAATACGGCTCGGATTCGCACGGGGGTCAGGCTGTTCCTGTATGCTGGCGACATCGGCCGCAAAGCTATCCGAAATTGCATCGAAGGGGGAGACGATGGAGATCAACGGCATCGCGCACATCTTTCTGACCGCGTCGAATTTCGAGCGCTCGCGCGACTTCTATCGCCAGCTGCTGCCGTTTCTCGGCCTGAAGCCGATGATCGATTCCGGCGGCGTCTATTACTGCGTCGGCGGCCGCACGGCCGTGGCAATCCGCGCGCCTTCGCCGGAGCATGCGGGCGCAGCCTTCGACCAGAACCGCATCGGGCTGCATCACCTCTGCTTCCGCGCCCGCGAGCGCGCCGACGTCGACGAGCTGCACACCTTCCTCACTTCGATCGGCACAAGGATCGTTCGCGCCCCGCGCGAGGATCAATGGGCGCCCGGCTACTACTCGATGCTGTTCGAGGATCCCGATGGCATCAGACTCGAGATCAACCACGTGCCGGGCAAGGGGCTGCTGGGGTGATGCAGGCGGGCGGCGCTGGCCTGCATGGTTCGAGACGGCGCTACGCGCCTCCTCACCATGAGGGTCTGACAGCGAATGCGATGCCAGACCTCATCCTGAGGAGCGCGCTCTTGCGCGCGTCTCGAAGGATGAAAGCCAACGAAAAAGAGCCGGGCAACCCATTCCGCTAAGTGGAATTGGCTGCTCCCGCGCATGGCGGCATGCGCGGGGGCGCGGCTTGCTGGCCTCCTGACCATGCGGCATGATCGCCTCATGCGAAGCCGCGAAGCCAAGCGGCAAGAAGATCAAGGGAGGTTTTCATGAACCGGATTTTTGCAGGCGCCTTTGCCTGCGTACTCGGGCTGTCGGCGGGCACTGCCCTGGCGCAGACAAAGCCTCCACTGAAGCTCGGCGGCATCCTCGACATGTCCGGTCTCTATGCCGACATCACCGGCCCCGGCAGCGAGACCGCCGCGAAGATGGCGGTGGAGGATTTCGGCGGCGAGGTGCTCGGCCGCAAGATCGAGATCGTCACGGGAGATCACCTCAACAAGGCCGATCTTTCCGCCAGCATCGCGCGCGACATGCTCGACAATCAGGGCGTGGAAATGCTGTTCGACGTCGCGGCGTCGGCGACGGCGCTGGCCGCCGGCGAGATCGCGAAGGCGCGCAACAAGCTCGTCATCTTCAACGGGCCGGCCACGATTGCGCTCACCAACGAGGCCTGCGGCCCCTATACCGTGCACTACGCCTACGACACTTTCGGGCAGGCCAATGTGACGGGGCTTGCCGCGGTCAAGTCCGGTCTCGACAGCTGGTTCTTCCTGACCGCCGACTATGCTTTCGGGCAGGCGCTGGAAAAGGACACCGCCAACGTCGTGGTGAAGAACGGCGGCAAGGTGCTCGGCAGTGTCCGCCATCCCCTCAACACGTCGGACTTCTCGTCCTTCCTGCTGCAGGCGCAAGCTTCGAAGGCCAAGGTGATCGGGCTGGCCAATGCCGGCGGCGACACCATCAACGCCATCAAGCAGGCCGCCGAGTTCGGCCTGATGAAGGGCGGCCAGAAAGCCTCGCCGCTGCTCGTCTTCGTCAGCGACATCGACAGCATTGGCCTCGAGACCGCGCAGAACCTGCTGCTGTCGGAAGGCTTTTACTGGGACCTCAACGACGAGTCGCGGGCGTTCTCCAAGCGCTTCATGGAGCGCAACAAGCAACGGCCGCCGACGACCGCGCAGGCCGGCGTCTACTCCTCCGTTCTGCATTACCTGAAGGCGGTGAAAGCGGCCGGCACCACCGACGCGGCGGCCGTCATCAAGGTGATGAAGGACACGCCGATCAACGACATGTTCGCAAGGAACGGCAGGATCCGCGCAGATGGCCGCATGGTCCACGACATGTATCTTTTCGAGGTGAAAAAACCGTCGGAGTCGAAGGGACGCTGGGACTACTACAAGCTGGTCGGCACGGTTGCCGGCAACGATGCGTTCCAACCGCTCGAGCTCTCGCGCTGCCCGCTGGTCAAGAAGCCGAACTGAGGTCTCTCTACCGTCATTGCGAGCGAAGCGAAGCAATCCAGCTTTACCGCAGCAAAGAAAGCTGGATTGCTTCGTCGCTACGCTCCTCGCAATGACGGAAAACCAATCATAACCACGAAAGTCCCACCCATGAGCAACGACACCGTCCAGCAACATCTCGACCGCGGCCTGCTCACCATCACCATGAATCGGCCCGAGCGCCGCAATGCACTGAGCCCTGACATGACGCGCGGGCTCGTCGAGGCGGCGCGTCGCGCGGCGGAGGATCACGAGGTGCGCGCGGTGCTGATCAAGGGCGCAGGCGGCACCTTCTGCGTCGGCGGCGACGTCAAGTCGATGGCGGAGGGCCGCGCGCCGCTGCCGTTCGAGGCCAAGCTCGCCAATCTGCGCAAGGGCATGGAGGTCTCGCGCATCCTGCACCAGATGCCGAAGCCCGTGGTGGCGCAGCTCGACGGCGCCGCGGCAGGCGCAGGTCTCTCGATTGCGCTGTCCTGCGACCTCCGCGTGGCGAGCGCGTCCTGCAAGATCACCACGGCGTTCGCCAAGGTCGGCTTCTCCGGCGATTACGGCGGAACGTACTTCCTCACCCAGTTGCTCGGCAGCGCCAGGGCGCGCGAGCTCTACCTGCTGTCGCCGGTGCTGACCGCGCAGGAAGCGTTTAATCTCGGCATGGTGACGAAGGTGGTGCCGGATGCGGAAGTCGAGGAAGCCTCGCGCGAGCTCGCGATGTCGCTGGCGCAGGGGCCGTCGATCGCGCTCGGCTTCATCAAGCGCAACATCAACAACGCCGAGAGCCTGTCGCTGGAAGCGTGCTTCGACGGCGAGGCGATCCATCACACCCGTGCCGGCGACACTGCCGATCACAAGGAAGCGGCCAAGGCGTTTGTCGAGAAGCGCAAGCCGGTGTTTCAGGGGGCGTGACCATGGCGGAGTACATGCGCCTGCGGCAGATCTGCCTGGTCGCGCCGCATCTGGAGCCGGCGATCTCCGACATCGCGGCCATCATGGGGCTGAGCGTCTGTTACCGTGACGGCAACGTCGCCAAGTACGGGCTGGAGAATGCGCTGCTGCCGGTCGACGCCATTTTGCTGGAAGTGGTGGCGCCGACGAAAGACGGCACGGCGGCGGGCCGCTTCCTGGAAAAGACCGGCAATCGCGGCGGCTACATGGCGATCTTCTGCTGCGAGGATCCCGATGCGCGCGGCGCGAAGGCCAACGCGATGGGCGTGCGCACCGCGAACGTCATCACGCATGCGCCCTATCACGGGGTGCAGCTGCACCCGCGCGACTGCCGCGCCGCCTTCATCGAGTTCAACCACACCGACGGCAGCGACGACGTGCTCGGCCCCTATCCGCCGGCAGGGCCGGACTGGCAGAAGCACATCCGCAAGGATACGACGCTGGCGCTGACGGACGTGGAGATGCAAAGCCCGGAGCCGCAGGCGCTGGCGGAGCATTGGGGCAGGATCGTTGGGGTGGCCGTGACGAAGGGCGCGGATGGACCGGTGCTCGAGCTGCCGAATGCGACGTTCCGGTTTGTCAAGGGACAAGTCGATCTGATGACGGGGCTGTCGTTCCGCGTCGCCGATGTCGCCAAGGTGCGCGAAGCGGCGAAGGTGAGGGGATGCAAGGTGGCTGGCGATACGTTCGATCTGTGCGGGGTGACGTTCAGGCTCGCGGCGTAACAGAGTCGTCCCTGCGAACGCAGGGACCCATAACCACAGGAGCCAGTTGCAGCAAAGGCAACTGGCTCTTTGTTATTCGTCGATAGGCCCGCGGCGTATGGGTCCCTGCGTTCGCAGGGACGACAGTTCTACCGCCCCTTGAAGTTCGCGACGCGGCGCTCGGCCGTGGCCTTCACGCCTTCCTTGAAATCCTCGGTGGCGCGCAGCTTGGTCTGCTCGGCGAGTTCGTGGTTGGTCGCGGCCATCACGCGGTCGGCGAGGCCCGCGCGCATGGTGGCGCGGGTGGAGATCAGGCCGAGCGGGGAGCATTCGGCGATTTCGCTCGCGAGCTTCATGGCCTCCGACCGCACCTGGTCCTGCGGCACGCAGACATTGGCAAGCCCCATGCGGGTGGCTTCCTCGCCGGTGACGCGGCGGCTGGTGTAGAAGATCAGCTCGGCGTTGTTCCTGCCGACCAGCTCGGGAAGCGTCGTGGTGAGGCCGAAGCCGGGATGGAAGCCGAGCTTGGTGAAGTTGGCGGCAAACCGCGCTTCCGGGCAGGTGACGCGGAAGTCGGCGGAGACCGCCAGCCCAAGGCCGCCGCCGATGGCGGCGCCATGCACGGCCGCGACGATCGGCTTCTTGTTGCGGAAGATACGCACCGCCTGCACGTAGAGATGGTTGATCGGCAGGTTCGCCGCCGGATCGCGCTGGGCGCTGGCCTCCTGCTCCTGCCGCTTGGGATCGGAGAAATCGGCGCCGGCGCAGAACGCCTTGCCGGAAGCGGCCAGCACCGAGGCGCGGATCTCGACGTCCTTGTCGAACTCTTCCAGCGCGTCCGCGATCTGGTTGATCAGCGACACGTCGAAGAAGTTGAGCGGCGGCTTCCTGATTTCGATCAGGCCGACATGGCCGTGCTTCTCGACGCCGACATCCGTGTATTTGGTCATGGTTTCCTCGTTGAACTAGCGCAGGCCCAAGCCGCGGGCGATGATGCCGCGCAGCACCTCGGTGGTGCCGCCCTGGATGGTGAGTTTTGGCGCGGTCTTGATCGCGAACGACAGCTGCTTCTCCAGCGTCTCGCGATTGGTCGCGGTCTCCTCGACGAAGGCGGCGAGGTCGCGCACGCGGTGCGGCAGCTGCTGCTCCCAGATCGTGCCGATGTCCTTGACGATGGAGGCTTCCACCACCGGCTCCTTGCCGGCCTGCAACATGCCGGCCACCGACACCGACATACGGCGCATGGTGTGCACCTGCGCCACCAGGCGCCCGATGCCTTCGGCAGAGCGCGTGTCGGGGTTCTTGCCGACGGCGCGGACCAGTTCGGTCAGCACATAGTAGGTTTCCAGGAAGCGCTCGGGACCTGAGCGCTCATAGGCGAGCTCGGAAGTCGCCTGCTTCCAGGCGCCGTCGACTTCGCCGAGCACGTGATCGTCGGGCACGAAATAATCGGTGAACACCACCTCGTTGAACTCGTACTGGCCGGTGATCTGGCCGATCGGGTTCACCTGGATGCCCGGCTGCTTCATCTTGACCAGGAACTGCGTCAGGCCGTGGCGGCGGTTTTCCTTGGTCGGCGGTGAAGTGCGGAAGATCGCGATCATGTAGTCGGCGATATGCGCCGACGAGGTCCAGATCTTGGTGCCGTTGATGAGATAGCCGCCGTCGGTCTTGGTGGCGCGCGTCTTGGCGGCGAACAGGTCGGAACCGGAATTCGGCTCGCTCATGCCGATGGCAAAGCAGATCTCGCCTTTGCAGATGCGCGGAAGGATATCCATCTTGACGTGCTCGGGCGCGTATTTCAGCAGTACCGGGCCGCTCTGGCGGTCGGCGACGAAGAAACGGCGCGTCGGCGCATTGGCGACGCGCATTTCCTCGGTCACGACATAGCGCTCGAGGAAGGATCGTTCCTGCCCGCCGTATTTTTTCGGCCAGGTCATGCCGAGCCAGCCTTTGGCGCCGACGCGGCGGGAGAATTCCGGAGCGTCGGTGTCTTCGCGGTTGGGCTGGTGCGGATCGAAGGTGCCGGCGGCGATTTCCTCGGCGAGGAAGGCGCGCACTTCCTTGCGGAGCTGCTCGCACTTTTCCGGCAGGCGGATGGGATCGAAACGGAGGGCTGCGGTCATCGTGTGTCTCGTATCGGATATCAGCGCGAGGCCACCAGCGGCCACAATTCGTCGGCGCCGCGGTCGGCAACCAGTTTGCCGAGTTCGACGGCCCAGTAGCTCTCGGAGCCGAAATCGTCGCGCCAGGCGAGCGCCCGCAGCGAGAAGCGGTGCAGGATGTGCTCGATGGTGAAGCCGATCGCGCCATGCACCTGGTGGGCGATGGCGCCGCCCTTTTCGGCCGCTTCCGAGCAGCGGATTTTTGCAGAGGCCGCTTCCAGGAAGTAAGCGTCGTCAAAGCCTCTCGAGTTGGCGATGGTATCCGCGGCAGAGGTCGCTGCGGCGAGCGCAGCGGCGGATTCGCCGGCGAGCTTTGCAAGGTTGTGCTGCACCGCCTGGAACTTCGAGATCTTCTTTTCGAAGGCGACGCGCTCGTTGGAATAGCGCACGCTGATCTCCAGCATCGCCTCCAGCGCACCCGCGATCTGCAGCGAGCGCACCACGCCGCCCATCAGCATCAGCTGCGTCTGGTCGAAGCCTTTCGGCGCGGGCTTCGTGGTGACGGGCGCGACCTTGTCGAGCACGACGATGTCGCTGTTGTCGCCGCCGAGCCCGATGCCGGCCTCGATCCGGCATTTGGCGGCATCGACCAGCGCGATGGAGTTGCCGGCCAGCACGGCGAAGTGCCTAGCGGCCTTGGCGAAGGGCACGCTGCGGGCGCGGCCGGAGAGGGTGCCGTCGGCGTTGAGGGTGATGCGATCCTTCGGCGTCGCCGGGATCACCGTCATCTCGCCCTCGGGCGAAGAAATCTGCGCTTGCGCCAGCAGCCAGCCGGCGAGCATGGTTTCGGCGAGGGGAACGGCGATGGCGTGGCGGCCGGCGGCGTTCAGCACGGCAAATCCTTCGGCGAGGCTCGCGCCGGAGCCGCCGCATTCCTCGCTCACCCAGGCCAGCGGCAATCCCGCCTCGCTCAGCGCCCGCCACAGCGGGCCTTTCCACTCGCCCTTCTTGTCGTGATTGATGCTCTGGGGGTCGGCGAGATCGGCGAAAATCTTTTCCGCGGTCTCGACGACAATGTTCTCACTCTCCGCCACGGCGCTCCCCGATGTTGTTTGGCGACCTCTGGCCGGGGCTCGCCCGGCGGGTGCGGTCTTTTCTTGCGCTTTATGATGAGGAAAAGCCATAGGCCTGACAAGCGCCCGCCGCAGGGCTGCTTGCACGGGTGGAATATGCCGCGCATGGCAGCCCATATTCCGCGGAGTGGTGTATCGATTGGCCCTGACTTTGCCGCGCGATATGGTATGCCACCGCCCGGAAAGCGGGATCACAACAACAAGAGGAAGCGAATGTCCAAGGATGGTTTGTACGCGATCGTGACGGGGTCGGCTTCGGGACTGGGAGCCGCGACCGCGGGCATTCTGGCCAAGGGCGGCGGCAGGATCGTCGTCAACTATTCCAACAGCAAGAAGGAAGCCGAAGAGACCGCCGATCTCTGCCGCAAGGAAGGCGCCGAGGTGCTGGTGGTACAGGGCGACGTCTCGCGCGACGAGGACTGCAGGAAGATCGCGGCGGCCGCGAGCGGCTGGGGCCGGCTCGACATCCTCGTCAACAACGCCGGCACCACCAAGCACGTGCCGCACGACAATCTCGACGGGCTGTCGGCGGAGGATTTCCAGCGCATCTATGCCGTCAACACCATCGGGCCGTTCCAGATGATCCGCGCTGCGCGCACGCTGCTGGAAGCCGGTGCCAAGGCGAGCGGACGTTCATCGGCGGTGGTGAACGTCTCCTCGGTCGCCGGTATTTCCGGCGGCGGCTCGTCGGTAGCCTATGCCGCGAGCAAGGGCGCGCTCAACACCATGACGCAATCGCTGGCGCGGGCGCTGGCGCCGCTGATCCGTGTCAACACGGTGTGTCCCGGCTACATCGACACGCCCTGGTTCACCAAAGGCCGCGGCGAAGCCGGCGCCAAGCAGGTGCGCGACATGGTAATCGCACGGGTGCCGCTGAAATCGGCTTCCACGGCCGAGGACATTGCCCAGCTGGTCTGCTTCCTCGCGCTGCCGCAGTCCGGCCAGATGACCGGCGAGTTCGTCCGCATGGACGCGGGGATGCATTTGATTCAGTGAGGCGGGCGGCGAACTCGCCACCCGTCATTGCGAGGAGCGTAAGCGACGAAGCAATCCATCTTTCCCCGCGGGGATAGATGGATTGCTTCGCTTCGCTCGCAATGACGGTGGAGACTACTTATTCCAGTCCGGTATCGCCCCGCGCGCAACCAGCCGGTTCCAGATGAACAGCACCACCAGTGCGCCGATGGTGGCGGTGATGAAGCCGGCGCCCTGGTTGGGGCTGTAATGGCCGATGGCCTGGCCGATCCAGGTGGCGAGGAACGCGCCGGCGATGCCGAGGATCGTCGTCAGGATGAAGCCGCTCGGGTTGTTCGGCCCCGGCGACAGGAAGCGCGCGATGATCCCGGCGACGAAGCCGACGACGATGATCCAGAGAATGCCGCTCATGGTGTAGCCCCTTTCAAAAACCGCGCGTCAAATCCATTTCGACAATTCGTTCTCGTCCGGCAGCCGGCCGTCCGGCGTGAGCTGGTCGACAACATCGGGAAGGTACTGGCTCAGTCCCTGCAGGAGGTCGTCGCGCGACATGCCGCTTTGCCTGGCGATGGAATCGATCTGGTCGGCGCCGAGCGCGCTGGCGAGATCGCCGGGCGAGATCGGTTGGTTCTGGCCCTTGCCGACCCATGAATTGGCGGCTTCGCCCTGGCCGCCCTGCTGCAGTTGCTTCATGAGATCGCCGAGCCCGCCGGAAAGAATGCTGCCGGCCGCGCCGCCGGCGAGCAGGCCGCCGAGACCCCCCTTCAGCAGGTCGCTCATGCCGCCGCCGCCGGGCATGCCGGCGTTGATGGTCTTCGGCGATGGCGCCGGAGCCGGTGCCGGTTGAGCACCCGGCTGGCCGCTGCCGCCGAAATGCTTCATCGCCTTCCAGGCCAGCAGCGCCAGGATCGCCATCGTCATCGGCGACATGCCGCCCTTGGAATCGGTGGCCGGCTTCGAGCCGCCGCGCGGGCCCTGCTGCATGCCATTCAATATGTCGAGTAAACCCATGGTCGTCTCCCGCCTGTCACTCCGCCCCGCGGTTTAACAAATAATAATGCCGCATGACAGTTCCAAGGCACCGTGGCCGGTACGCCGATAAGTAGCCGGGCCCGCAGGGTCTCTCCCGATCCGGGCGCTGCCTTGCAATCGCGCGGAAGTGGGGTGAAGCTGCGGACACGTGGAGGGTCGACATGAAGCTGGTCTGGAAAATGCTCGCAGCCGCGACGCTGGGCGTGCTCGCATCGTCGGCCCATGCCGTGCCGCCGGTGGCGACGCACTCGCCCGGTTATGAGGCGCGCCTTCAGGAGAGCCGCCGCGGTTCGGCGACGACGACCTTCACCCCGGCGCCGCGCCCGGCCAAGCCGAAGCCCAAGAAACCTCAGCAATAACCTCAGCAATAGCCGCAGCAGCGGCGCATGTCGGGTCAGCTGCGCTTGCCCTTGTTCGACGGGCCGCTGAACAGCTTCTTGATGTCGTTGATGCCGTCGGAGAGCCGCGGCCAGTCGCAGGAGAAGGTGCCCTTGGCGCAGCCGGTCACCGAGCGCGTGCGCGGCGGCGCGTCGGACGCGGCGCGCGGCTGCCTGGCGGGGCTCGCCACCGGCACCGGTACTTTTTCGTCACTGCGCAGCGAGACCTGCTGCAACTTCCGTTGCTGCTGCTCTTGCTGTTCCCGTTGCTTGGCGGTGAGCGCGGCGGCGGCGGTGTTGCGGCGCTCGCGCTCCAGATAGGCGATGTATTCCTCGTCGATCTTCTTCTGCTCTTCCGGCGTCGGATTGGGACCCGCAATGTCGAAATTGCGGTTCTGCATGAAGTCGAAATAGGTGTAGCCGCCGCCCGGCTTGCGGCGGCCTGCGAACTTGGCGTTGCAGTCGGAAAGCTTCGACGTCGTCTCTTCCTTGGTCGGCGCCTTCGCCGCAAGCGCCGCGCAATCCTCGAAATCGGCCGGGGCGCTGCGCCACCATTGCGCATGTGCGGGCGTTGGCGCCAGCATCAGCAGGCCCCCGATCGCGGCAACGAAAAGCAGCGCGCCTGATACGGTTCGCAAAGGTAGAGGTCTCACACCACGATTTCCGAGAGATTGTCGCCCATTCCCGTGCGCCTTGTCACCCCGGAACCGGGCATTTTTCCGGCAGAACCGGGATTTGCCGGGATCGCGCGCAGGAGGGCTTGAATTCCCTCTGCTTTTTCACGCGCGTTGAATGGCACATGGCCACGGTCGGGGGCGGCAGTGGCCCTTCCGTCGGTCCGGAACGATCCGATTCGCTCCATAAAGGAGCGGACATTGTCCCTCAATTGCCGAGCGCGTTGCCTTGCGAGACGGCGCAGTTCGCAGCGCCAGGACTCACCGAGAGCAGTTCGACAACCCCGCCTCCCATCAGGCTCTGCTTTATCGGCCCGCCGCTGCCTTTGCCAATGACGACCGTCGCCGAACAACTCGAAAACGACGCGTCGAAGGTCGCGGCAATCTGACGGGCGCCTCCGCTGATGAACGTGTTGGTGGCCGTCATGCGATTGCCGGAGAACACAACCGCGCGCGGCGCAAATTTGGCCGCATCCCTCGATCCCTTCACCTGGTCGGACGATCCGCGCCCGACGCTCAATCGATTGAAGATGCGGTCGGCGGTGCTGACATAGGTCGTGAACACGAACGGGACGGATTTGGTCTGCTCCTGGCCGGTCGCCGGGTTGCGCTCGCGGCGTTGCTCGGTCCAGTTGATGACGACCGACTTGCCGCGAATCTGTTCCGGGGCCGCCGCCGCAGGGAGGACCGTGCCGGCGAGACATGCCAGAATTGTTGCAATACCGGAGATCTTCATCGGACTCTCCCGTCGATCCAGCGTGACCGATAGTTCCACGGGGATGGGGAGGCTGCAACGGAAAGCTTTCGGTCGCGGCGCGCGCGGCCCTAACGCCGGCCGCCCGATTCTACTTCAGCATCTCCGGCACGAGCAGGCGCGGCAGGAACAGGCAGACTTCCGGCCAGACGATCAGCGCCGCCAGCACCAGCATCATCGGCACCAGCATGATCATGGTGTCCTTCAGCGCATAGCGCAGGCGGACGCCGGCGACGGCGCAGGCGATCAGCAGGCACAGCCCGTAGGGCGGCGTGACCAGGCCAAAGGCCAGCGAGACGATCGAGATGATCGCGAACTGTACCGGGTGCAGGTCGACCGACTTGGCGAGCGGCTCCAGCACGGTGCCGACGATGATAATGGCGGGGATGGCGTCGAGGAAGCAGCCGACCACCAGGAAGCAGAAGGCGATGAAGAAGCCCGCCGCGATCGGGCCCATGCCCCAGGTCGAGACGTTGGCGAGCAGTTCCTGCGGGATCCGGTAATAGGCGAGCAGCCAGCCGAACGCGCTGGCGGTGCCGACGCAGAACAGCGCCACCGCGGCGAGCCGCCCGGTGTCGAGCAGCGCCTTGTAGAGCTCGCGCCAGCCGGTCTCGCGGTAGAAGAAGGTCGACAGCGCGATGGAATAGAGCACGGCGATGCAGGCGGACTCGGTCGCGGTGAACCAGCCGAGCAGGATGCCGCCGACGATGATGAAGGGCGTCATCATGGCCGGCACCGAGCGCCAGGCCGCGAACAGCATCTCGCGCCAGCTCTCGCGCTTGTAGGTCGGATAGCCGCGCCGCACCGCATAGACATGCACGGTCGCCATCTGCGCGCCGGCGATCAAAAGGCCGGGCACGATGCCGGCGAGATACATCGCCGCGATCGAGGTCGAGATCAGTCCGCCCCAGACGATCATCAGGATCGAGGGCGGAATGACCACCGCGAGCACGGCGGAGACCGCGGTGATGGCGATGGAGAAGGAGAGGTCGTAGCCCTCCTTGGTCTGCGCGTCGATGAAGATCTTCGACTGGCTCGCCGCATCCGCCGTCGAGGACCCGGAGATGCCGGCAAAGAACACCGACAGCACCACGTTGATCTGCGCCAGCGATCCCGGCCAGCTGCCGACGATGGAGCGCGACAGCGCCACCAGGCGGTCGGTGATGCCGCCGATGCTCATCAGGTTGGCCGTGAGCAGGAAGAACGGCACCGCCAGCAGGATGAAGGAGTTGTAGGCGTTGAAGGTCTCCTGCGCGAGCATCATCAGCGACAGCCGCGGCTCGATCAGGAGAATGGGGACGCAGGCAAGCCCGAGCGCAAAGGCGACCGGCACCCGCGCGATCAGCAGGGCAGCGAACGTTCCGAACAGGACGGCTGCGGCCTGGCCCGCGGAAAGCACCGCGCCGCTCATGGAGCCCTCCGCAACAGGACCTTCGTCTCGTCGACGATCTGCTCGCCTGCGAACACGATCCAGGTGAAGCCGGCGATGGGCCAGGCGACGTGGATCATCCACAGCGGCAGTTCGGCCAGCTCGGAGGTGCGGTGCCAGGCGAAGCGGGTGAATTCGATGCCGGCGATCACGAACACCAGCGCCAGCGCCAGGATACCGAGGCGGGCCAGGATGCGCACCGCGGCCTCGGCGCGCCGCGAAAGCTCCGGCCAGACGTCCACCTCGAAATGCAGCGCTTCCCGCACGCCGACCATCGCGCCGATCATGATGGTCCAGATGAACATGAAGCGCGCCATCTCCTCGGTCCAGATGTAGGAGGGGATCAGCGCGGTGTAGCGCGAGACGATCTGCAGGGTGACGGGGAAGATCAGGCTGGCGAGACAGGCGGCGAGCAGGAATTCCAGCAGCCTGGCATAGAGTGCCGTCACTCGGCGCCATGGCGACGGGTTTTGCGGCGTCGGGATGTCGGTCATTGGTACTCCGGGGCGGCAAGGCCGGGGAGCGGCGAGCAATTTTCGTGCTCGTCGCTCCCGTTACTCGATCGGGTCAGGCGGCGTTGATCTTTTCGTAGATGCCCTCGGCGCCGATCTCCTTGGCGTAGGTCGCCATCACGGGATCGGCGAGCTTCTTCATGGCGTCGCGCTCCTCGAACGGCACGCGCTTGAGCTTTCCGGACTTCTCCAGCGTATCGAGCTTGACGGCTTCCTCGCTCGATTCGAGCTGGCGGCCGAAATCGCCGGCTTCCTTGCCGGCCTTCATGATCGCGTCCTGCAGCGGCTTCGGCAGTGTCTTCAGCGTCTTCACCGAAAAGCAGATCGGCCGGATCGACACCGCATGCTGCGTCATGTTGAGGTGCGGCGCCACCTCGTAGAACTTCATCGCCTCGACGCCGGCCGCCTCGTTCTCGCCGGCCGCGATCACGCCGTTCTGGATGGCGTTGTAGACCTCGTTGTAGGCGATCACGGTCGGGCTCATGCCGACGGCCGCGAAGGTCTTCGACCAGATCGGCGCGCCCTGCACGCGCACCTTCAGCCCCTTGAGCTCGGCAAGGTTCTTCATCGGCTTGTTGGCGAAGATGTTGCGCACGCCGCCGCCGGCATAGCCGATCAGCACGACTTCGGCCTTGGTGGCGATCTCGTCGGCGACCGGCGCCAGGATGCCGGCTTCCACGACCTTGTTCATGTGCTCGATGCCCTTGAACACGAAGGGCGCGTCGATGAAGGGCGCGGCTTTCGCGAAGGTGGACATATGCGCCGGCGAGACGATGCCGTAGTCCACCGCCTTGCCCTGCGACATGTACTCGAAATACTGCTTCTCCAGCCCGAGCGAGGAATTCTTGTGCAGGGTGAAGTTGACCGGCTGTCCGTAGTACTTCTTCACCAGCTCCTCGAACCGGGTCAGCGCCTTGGTGAAAGCGTGGTCGTCGTTGAACTGCACGGCGCCGTTCAGCGTGACCGGCGCCTGCGCCCGGAGGATCGACGGCATTCCAAGCGTGCTTGCGGCGGCCGTGGCGGCAAGGCCGGTGAGTACTGTCCTGCGCTTCATGGGTTCCTCTCCCTTTTCTGTCCGCCGTTATCCCGGCGGAGCTTTTGCAATCGTGAGCATGGCGCCCACCAGTATTGCTACGGAGATTGCGACATTCCCGGCCTGCTTGTCACGTTGAAACCGGTGGGCAAGCCCCCGCAATCGCTGCCGCGATGCAAAAGAGCCGACCTGATCGCGTATCACTACGGATGGTTGCGATCATTTGTTTGGCGGAACCCGAATCAGCATTACACTTCGCGTGAGCACCTTGACCTTCTGGCCGCGCGGGAATGACCGAACCGGAAATCCAGAATCACATCGACACCTTGCAAAGGTGGCTGGCGGGCGCATGGCGCCGCCTCGGCGATCCCGCCCTCACGCTGTTCGACAAGCGCGAGTTGCGCAACCAGATGAAGCAGGCCGACCTCGCGCTGCGCCAGTGTCTTGCCTTGTCGGTGGAGCTGAAGTCGGCGCAGAAGACGAAGGGCGGGGCGGATATTCGCAGCTTCGCCAAGCCGGATCTGCGGTTCCTGGCCTGAGGCGAGCATCCCTCAGGTCGAATTATGACGTTCCGCCCCGCTTCCGATGACGCGCCCGCTCTGCTATGAGGCGGGCGATACCCCACGCGGGTTCGCGGTCCCGTAGCTCAGCTGGATAGAGCGGCGGTTTCCTAAACCGTAGGTCGCATGTTCGAGTCATGCCGGGATCGCCATTTCCGCCTCTGGCGCGTTTCACATCGTCGCAATGCGCTGCCGCCATCCAATTCCGTTATGGCTGATTGACGGGAATGCGATGGGCAAGCGGCCCCTCGTCGTGCAATCCTGCCTTCTCAAGAACAGCGCGGGCGGCAAGCGGCGCCATAGCCGGGGGGATTCATTAGAATGAGCGTAACTATCGCGGCGAGCACCGTGGCGAAGCCGCCGGCCGAATTGATCGAGGCGTTCCGGCAAGCGCCGACCTCCATCATCTCCGACAACCTCGCGCGGCTCGCGGGTTCGGTCGGGCTGAAGCAATTCCATCGGGCGGGCCGGCTGGTCGGCACCGCCTTCACGATCAAGACCCGTCCCGGCGACAATCTCGCCATTCACCGCGCGCTGGAAATGGTCGGGCCGGGCGACGTGCTCGTCGTGGACGGCGGTGGCGACGAGACGCGCGCCCTGGTCGGCGAGATCATGAAGAACATCGCGCAATGGCGCGGCGCGGCGGGATACGTCATCGACGGCGCGATCCGCGACGTGGCGGCGTTTGCCGCCGACGACTTTCCGTGTTTCGCACGGTCCGTGATCCACCGCGGCCCCTACAAGAGCGGCCCGGGCGAGATCAACGTGCCGGTCTCGATCGGCGGCTGCGTGATATCGCCCGGAGACATCGTGGTCGGCGACGAGGACGGCGTGGTGTCGTTCTCGCAAACGGCGGCGCAGGCCTTGCTCGAGGCGGTCAAGGCGCAGATCGCGCGCGAGGAGGCGACGCTGCTTTCGATCCGCGAGGGCCGCTACCAGGGCAGCTACGGCAAGTCCTGATCGACATCAACGGACAACAGGGAAGAGCCATGAGCCAGCGCGACGAATTCCACAATATCGACAATCCTGCCGACGGCCTGCTCCGCGAGCTCGCCTCGGGCGTGACGACGCGTATCTTCGCCGGCGAGCAGGCGATGCTTTCGGTGGTGACGATCGCCCCCAACGCGCAAGGCAAGCTGCATCATCATCCCGAGGAGCAATGGGGCGTGCTGCTGGAGGGCTCGGCGATCCGTGTCCAGGGCGGCGAGGAGATCGCGGTGAAGAAGGGCGATTTCTGGCGCACGCCCGGCAATGTTCCACACACCATGCGGGCTGGACCGCAAGGCGCCCGTGTGCTTGACATCTTCAGCCCGCCACGGCCGGAGTACAAGAAGCCGGGTTCGGGCTTTGGGACAAGCTAACGCTGCAAGCCAGCACAGAAGGGCGCGGCGGTATCAGGAGGAGACGAATATGAAGTTGACGAGACGCGACGTGCTTGCGGGCACGGCGGCGATAGCTGTTGCGCCGCTATCTAGCCCGGCTTGGGCGCAAGCCAATACCGTTACGCTGGTGGTGCCGTTCCCGCCGGGCGGATCGACCGACGCGCTGGCGCGGATGCTGCAGGCGCCGCTGCAAACCAGATTCGGCCGCACCGTCATTGTCGAGAACAAGTCGGGGGCCGCCGGCTCGCTCGGCGCGGCGCAGGTCGCGAAAGCCGCGCCGGACGGATCGTCGTGGCTGGTGACGTTCGATTCCCATGCGGTGATCCCCGCGATTCTCGACAAGCCGCCGGTGGACGTCGAGCGCGATCTGCTGCCGGTGTCGCTGGTGGGCACCGCGCCTTACGTGATCGCGGCCAATGCCGACCTGCCCTACAAGACCTTCGCCGACGTCGTCGCCGCGGCGAAGGCCAAGCCGGGCTCGGTAAAATACGCCTCCGTCGGCATCGGCACGCTCGGCCATCTCGCCATGACCCTGCTCGGCAGCAAGGCCGGCGTCGATCTGCAGCACGTGCCCTATCGCGGCGGCGGCCCCGCCATGAACGACGTGATCGGCGGCCACGTCGATCTCATCGCGGGCTCGGCAGCGCTGATCACGCCGCAGCTCGAGGGCGGCAAGCTGCGGCCGATCCTGCAGCTCGGCCGCACGCGGCTGCCGGCGCTGAAGGACACCCAGACTGCGATCGAGGCCGGCTTCCCCGATTTCGAAACACTGGCTTGGTGGGGCGTGTTCGCGCCGAAGGGCACGCCGGCCGACGTGGTCGGAAAGATGGCAAAGGACGTCCGCGAGATCCTCAGCGAACCTGCGGCCAGCACCAAGCTGCGCGAGAGCCAGATGATGACGTTGGTCCTCAGCGACCCCGCCGAGTTCAACGCGTTCTTCACCAAGCAGCTGGCGTTCTGGGGCAAGGTCGTCCGCGACAACAACATCAAGGCTTGAGGCGCGGCCATTCCTGTTGCCGCTGACAGTGCGATGACATCGGCGCAGGAACTGAAGTTCGAAATCGGCAGTGCGGGCAGCGTGTCCGCACTGCTGACGCGCCCTGCGAACGCACGGGCCTGCTACGTGCTGGCGCACGGCGCCGGCGCCGGCATGCGCCACGCCGCGATGGAGGCGATTGCGGCGGGCCTTGCCGAACGCGGCATCGCGACGCTGCGCTATCAGTTTCCCTACATGGAGAAAGGCAGCAAGCGCCCCGATCCGCCGCCGGTCGCGCACGCGGCCGTGCGCGCCGCCGTGGCGGAGGCGGCGAAACGCTGTGCCGGACCGCCGTTGTTCGCGGGTGGAAAATCCTTCGGCGGACGGATGACCTCGCAGGCCCAGGCCAAGGCGCCGCTCGACGGCGTGAACGGCCTCGCCTTCTTCGGCTTTCCGCTGCATCCCGCGGGAAAGCCTTCGGCGGAGCGGGCGAAGCATCTCGCCGATGTGAAGCTACCGATGCTGTTCCTGCAGGGCACGCGCGATGCGCTGGCGGAGCTGGACCTGCTCAGGCCGGTCGTGAAGGGTCTGGGCAGGAATGCGACGCTGCATCTCGCGGAAGGCGCCGATCACTCCTTCCATGTGCTGAAGAGCTCGGGGCGGAACGATCGCGAGGTGCTAGCGGAGATTCTGGACGCATTCGCGGCGTGGGCGGAGGGGATCATTCGCTGATCTATCCCCGCGTCGCCCCGGCGAACGCCGGGGCCCATAACCACAGGGAGATGTTGTTGAAGGAGACTGGAGCTCCAGCCTTCGCAAGACTGTTCCCCGTGGTTATGGGGCCCGGATCGGCGCTCGCTGCGCTCGCTTGTCCGGGACGACAGTTGGCTAGGCCGATCGCGCCCCGTAAATCTTGTCGCGCAGCCTTCGCATGCCCGCAAGCCAGCGGTCGCGGTTGGCGGCCTTGCGCTGCATGTATTCTCCGACCTGCGGGTGGGACAGGATCAGAAAACGCTCTTCCTCCATCGCCGCGATGACCATGCGCGCGACTTCCTCCGGCTGCATGACGCCGTCGACGCGCGCCGCGCTCGGGCCCGGCGTGGTCATACCGGTCTGCACCGACTGCGGGCACAGCACGGAAACGCGGATGCCGCGGTCGCCGTATTGAATCGCAAGATGCTCGGCGAGCGCGACCGCGGCGCTCTTCGTCACGCCGTACGGCATCGAGTTGAGTGAGGCGAGCAGGCCAGCGGCGGAGGCGGTGTTGAGCAGGTAGCCGGAGCCGCGCGCCAGCATGCCGGGCACCAGCGCGCGCGCCGCGAACACGTGGCTCATCACATGCACGCGCCAGCTGACGTCCCAGTCGGCGTCGGAGGCCGTCTCCTGTCCCTTGCGCGACAAGCCTGCATTGGAGAAGAACACGTCGACCGGGCCGTATTTGGCCTCGCTTGCTGCAATGAGCGCCTTGATGTCTTCCTCGAGACCGACATCGGCGGTGACTGCGAGCCCGTCGATGTCGCCGGCTACCGCGGCGAGCCGTTCGCGCGAGGTCTTGAGGTCCGCGACCACCACGCCGCGCGCGCCCGCCGCAGCATAGGCGCGCGCCACCGCCTCGCCGATGCCGCTGGCGCCGCCGGTGACGACACAGACCTTGCCCTTGACTTGCATGCTGGCTTCCTCGCTTTTCCTGTTGCTTGTCGTTCAGGGCGCATAAAGCCCCTTGTCCCGCGCGCGCTGGATGGCGAGCGCGCCCATCAAATCCATCATCGGCGTCGCGAGGCCAGCCTGGCGCGCGAACGCGGCCGGCGCGCGCACCAGCGCGTCGATCTCCATGGCGCGGCCGAGTTCGTAATCCTGCAGGATCGACGGCTTGTGGTTCGGCGCCGGACCGGTGCGGGTGACGCGCTTGACGTTCGGATAACAGCTCTGCGCGATGCTGTTGGCTTCGTCGAGCAGACGCGGGATCACGTCCTGCAATGCCGGTTCGTCGCGCACCGCGCGGGCGGTCTGTCCGGTGAGCAGGCACATGATCGACATCGACATGTTGGTCAGCAGCTTCGACCAGATAGTCTCCCTGATCTGCGCAACCGCAGCGGAGGCGAACTGTGCCGCCTCCAGCATGCTTCGCAGCCGTGCGATGCGCTCGCCCTCGCGGTCGTCGCATTCGCCGACCAGCAGCATGTTGCGCTCGGGCGATAGGTTCTCCACCACGCCGGGCGCGATCACCTCGTTGGAGGAAAAGATCACGCCGCCGACGATGCGGGCTTTCGGGATCGCCTTCCGCAACGCGCCGCCGGGATCGAGGAAGGAGAGGTCGGGCGTCGCGGGATGGTCGCTCGGCAAGCCGATGTCGTACCACCAGGGAATGCCGTTCTGGGCGAACACGATCGCAGTGTCGTCCATCAGCAGTGGCGCAACGCCGCCGGCGAGCGCGGCGACGCCGGTCGCCTTCAGCGTACTGATGACGAAATCCTGCGGCCCGAGGTCGGCTGGATTGTCGGAGGCCATCACGCGGGCCTTGAACTCCTCGTTCCCCACGCGCAACGTCAGACCGTTCTCCCGCACGGCGGCCAGATGCGGCCCGCGCATCACGCAGGAGACCTCGTTGCCGGCGCGCGCCAGCCGCAGCGCCAGATGGCTGCCGACGGCGCCCGCGCCGAAAATGCAGATGCGCATGAAATGTCCCGTTCACGGATGACGCGCCAGTTTCCACATCCGGGCGCGACTGCGCAACCGGGTCATGTCATGCGATTGGCGCGGCCGGCCTCGGCAGAAAGCGATGGACCGTCGCCCGCGCACTTCGCCATAGTGCCGCCGCAGCAACGCCAGAGAGGATCGCCCATGCCGGCCAGCCCAGTCCTGTGGAATCTCAGCGATCGCGGGGTTGCCACCGTCACGCTCAACCGGCCGGAGGTCAACAACGCCTATGACGGCGCGTTGATCCAGGGCGTGCTCGCGGCCATGGACGACCTCGCGAAGAAGCCGCTGCGCGTCGTCGTGCTCAAGGGCAACGGCAAGCATTTTCAGGCCGGTGCGGACCTGAAGTGGATCAACAGCGTGCGGCCGGGCTCGCCTGAAGAGAACGAGGCGGCGTCGCGCGCGACCTTCGAGGCGGTGCAGCGGCTCAACACGCTGCCGGTGCCGACGGTGGCGCTGGTGCAGGGCGGCTGTTTCGGCGGCGGCACCGGCGTGATCTCGGCTTGCGACATCGTGATCGCCGCCGACAACGCGATGTTCTCGATCACGGAGGTGCGCTGGGGGCTGACGGCCGCCATCATCATCCCGCAGCTGTGCGACGCCATCGGCGTGCGCCAGGTGCGCCGCTACGCGCTGACCGGCGAGCGCTTCGGCGCGGAGGACGCCCGCCGCATCGGCCTCGTGCACGAGGTGGTGAAGCTCGCCGAACTCGATGCCGCCGGCGGCAAGGTGGTGGAGCAGCTGCTCGCCAATGCGCCGGAGGCGCTCGCCGAAACGAAACGGCTTGCGATGGAAAGCTCGTTCGGCGGCATGGCGGTGGATGATGCGGCCTATGCGCGGCTGGTCCGCATGCACGCGGCCAGGCGCCAGACCGCGGAAGCCGCCGAAGGCCTCGCCTCGTTTGCCGAGAAGCGCGCCGGCCGATGGAACGCGAAGGCTTGAGTTCAGCAGCCGCGGCAGATGCTGCGCAGGCTGCGGTACACTTCCGCGTCTTCGCGCCGCATCTGCTGGATGGTTTCCATGTATCTGCTATCAGCGGTCGGCTGCGGCTTGCGCCGGGCCGCGAGCTCCGCCTCCTGCCGCGAATAGCACGCCTCGCGCTCGGTCCTGGCCTGGATGAAGCGGCAATTCTGCTCGATCGCCGCTGCGGATGCGACGCCGACGATCAGGGCAAGCGCAAGGGCGAGGAGCAGCTTCAATTGCATCGGTCCTCAAGTCCCGCCTGTTTTCCCAATTTGGGGTGGCGGGAGCAAGGCCGGTTGCGATCGGCCGAAGACTATTTCTGGCTGGCGATGAAGGCGGCGAGATCGGCCGCCGCTTCGCGGCTGAGCCCGATCGGCGGCATCTTGGGATGCGGCTCGAGCAGGAAGGCCGCGGTCTTTGCCTCGTCGAAGCCCGCCTTTTTGGCGATGGTTGCAAACGGCGGCGCCTCCGTCACGGCCATCGGCTGGTTGGCGGCGATGGCATGGCAGGACTGGCACCAGCGTTCGGCGAGCTGCCGGCCGGTCCTGGCGTCGCCGGCTCCGGCAACGAAGGAAAAGCCGGTCGCCGCGACGACGGCAAGGGCACCGACAAGACGAACTGCAACCTTCATTCCGCACACCTCGGTTCGGATGCTCACTTTGCCTTGACCGCATGATGCAGTGCGGCCACCCGTTCAATCAGCATTTCGCGATGCGGTTCGTCAACGGGAATCCGTCCGGCGGTGGCGGCGAGCTGGGCGAAAATATCGGCGAGGAGCCCGTAATTGACATGCAGATGAACGGACTTGCGCACATCGGGATCGCCAGGGCGCTCGAGGACGAGGCCGACGCCGACCTGATCGAACGCGGCCTCGAAACGCGATGTGCGCTCGAACGTGCCGCTGTAGAACTTGTCGGGATACTCAAGGGCAACCTCGGCCCTGTCCAGGATTGGTTTCATCTTCCGCTTCCAATGGTGAGCAGGCAAAACTAGACGGTCAGCGGCGAGAGTGGTTGATTTCCCGCAAAGCTCGATGGCAAAAGACCATCGTTGCCAAGATGTCCTTGAAGGGATGGTCGGATTTGTCGCCGGGAACCATCATAGAGCCTGCACGAACAGTGCCGGTCTACGGCGAGTACGAAGTCGCCGTGCTCGGCGGCGGTCCCGCCGGCATTGCCGCCGCGGTGGCCGCGGCGCGCGCCGGCCGGCGCACCCTGCTGATCGAGCGCTACGGCTTCCTCGGCGGGATGGGAACGGCGGCCGGCGTCACCAATTTCTGCGGGCTGCATGCCAATGTGCATGGTAACATGCACCGCGTGGTGCAGGGGATTGCCTCCGATCTGCTCGACCGGATCGCCCGGCTCGGCGGCCTGAACGCGCCGCATCTGATCCTCGGCAAGATCCTGGCGCAAGCCTATGACACGGCCGCCTACAAGATCGCTGCCGACGACTTGCTGGCGCAGCACAAGGTCGACATCCTCTTCCATGCGCTCGGCGCCGGCGTGATCATGCAGGACGAGCGCCGCGTCGACGCACTGATGGTGGAGACCAAGGCGGGCCGGCAGGCGGTGCGCGCCGCCGTGTTTATCGATTGTTCCGGTGACGGCGACCTCGCCGCCTGGGCCGGCGCGCCGTTCGAGGTCGGCGACAACGACGGCCACATGCTCTATCCCTCCATGATGTTCCGCCTCAACGGTATCGATCCCGACAAGGCGGGCGACGCGTGGCGGACCATCCCGGCGCTGATGGAGAAGGCCGTGGCGGCCGGCACGCACAGCTTTCCGCGCAAGGGCGCGATCGTGCGGCCGCAAAAATCCGGGATCGAGTGGCGCGTCAACTTCACGCAACTTTCCCGAATTGACGGCCGCGCCATCAGCGGCCTCGAACCCGACGATCTCACCCGCGGCGAGATCGACGGCCGCCGGCAGGCGGTCGAGGCGTTCCAGTTTCTGCGCACCGTGCCGGGCTTTGAAAAATCCTACATCGTGGATTTGCCGCCGCAACTCGGCATCCGCGAGACGCGGCGCGTGGTCGGCGGCTACATGCTCTCGGGCGAGGACGTGCTCGGCTGCGCCTCGTTCGAGGATTCCATCGGCGTCAATGGCTGGCCGATGGAATCCCATGTCGCGGGCGACGTCGTGTTCGAGTTCCCGCCGATCCCGGAGTCGCGCGGCTTCAACGAATTGCCGTACCGGATGCTGGTGCCGGAGCGCATCGACAATCTCCTGGTCGCCGGCCGCTGTGCCTCGATGACCCATGAGGGGCAGTCGGCGGCTCGCGTCTCCGGCGCCTGCTTCGCCATGGGGGAGGCCGCGGGAGAGGCCGCATCGCTGGCGCTGTCCGGCAACACGATTCCGCGAGACATCGCGGTCGAAAAGTTGCAACAACGGCTGAAAGCTGAGGGCGCCTTCATCGGACGGGATCAGAAGGTGCCGGAAGGATTGTAGGGCGGATTAGCCGAAGGCGTAATCCGCCGCGCGAAGGGCGGATTACGCTGCGCTAATCCGCCCTACGGAAGAGGCGACGGAGGAAGCGGAATGAGGGGAGCGTTGCGGCTCGTGCTCGCGGGTGCGCTGACCTTGGCGGCGGGCGAGATCGCTCGCGCCGACGACGCGCTGAAGGCGAAGATCGGCGTGCTTCGGCTGTCGTCATCGGCGCCGGTGTTCATCGCGCAGGACAAGGGCTACTTCAAGGAAGCCGGGCTCGACATCGAGCTGAAGTTCTTCGACGCGGCGCAGCCGATTGCGGTCGCCACGACGTCCGGCGACGTCGATTTCGGCATCACCGCCTTCACCGCCGGGCTCTACAATCTGGCCGGCAAGGGCACGCTGAAGGTGATCGGCGGCATGAGCCGCGAAAAGGCCGGCTATCCCCTGATCGGCTATTTCGCCAGCAACAGCGCCTGGGCCGCCGGATTGAAGACGCCGAAGGATCTCGCGGGAAAACGCGTGGCGGTGACGCAGGTTGGCTCCAGCTTCCATTATTCGCTCGGGCTGCTCGCTGACAAATACAAGTTCAAGCTCGCCGACGTGAAGGTGTTGCCGCTGCAATCGCTGTCGAATGCCGCCGCCGCACTGAAGGGCGAGACCGTCGATGCCGCGCTGCTGCCGGTCTCGACCGCGCGCCCACTGATGGCGAGCGATGGCGCAAAGCTGCTCGGTTGGGTCGGCGACGAGACGCCGTGGCAATTGGGTGCGGTGTTCGCCTCGCCGAAGATGCTGGCCAACAAATCCTTGACGACGAAACTGCTGGCCGCGCTGGTGCGCGCCGACCGCGAGTATCACGACACGATCCTGGCCGCGGTGAAGGACGGCAAGGCCGGGATCACCGACGGGACGAGGCCGCTGCTGGAGATCATCGCCAAGTACACCAATCTCCCGGTCGAGCAGGTCGTCGGCAACTGCGCCTATATCGATCCCGACGGCAAGCTCGACGTGAAGAACGTTGCCAACCAGATCGAATGGCTGCAGGAGCAGGGCTTTGTCGACAAGGGGTTCGGGGTCGATGCGATCCTGGCGAAGGAATATGTGAAGGCGGATTGATGCACAGTCATCAGCCGAGCGCCCCACCCTTTCTCCCTCATCCTGAGGAGGCCGCAACGCGGCCGTCTCGAAGGATGCGGGCCCGGCCGGTGGCCTTCATCCTTCGAGACGCGGCTGACGCCGCTCCTCAGGATGAGGGTCTAACGATGAACTCAAAATGGACCTGATCGCCGACCATATCAGCCACAGCTTCGGCGCGCTCGACGTGCTGGACGACGTCTCGTTCGAGGTCGCGGCGGGCGAAGTGGTGGCGATCGTGGGGCCTTCCGGCTGCGGCAAGAGCACGCTGCTGTCGATCCTCGGCGGGTTGCTGTTGCCGACAAAGGGCGCGGCCGAGCTGCGCGGTGCGCCGCCGGCCGGCAGTCTCAACCCGCTGACCTTCGTGTTCCAGGATTTCGCGCTGCTGCCGTGGTGCACGGTGGAGGGCAACGTTGCGTTTCCGCTGGAGCACACGGCCCTCTCATCGGGCGAACGCCGTGCGGTGATCGACGACGCGCTCCAACGCACCGGGCTCACCGATTTCCGCGGCGCGTACCCAAAGCAGCTTTCCGGCGGCATGCGGCAGCGCGTCGGCATTGCCCGCGCACTGGCCGTACGGCCGGCGATCCTGCTGATGGACGAGCCGCTGTCGGCGCTGGATTCGCAGACCCGCGAACTGCTGATGGAGGATTTCGTCCGCCTGCTTGCCGACGGCGCGATGGGCGCGGTCTATGTCACGCATAACCTCGAGGAAGCGGTGCGGCTTGCCGACCGCATCGTGGTGCTGTCGCGCCGGCCGGGCCACGTCCGCGAAACCGTGACCATCCCGATGACGCGCGGCGAGCGCGGCGCTCCCGAGGCGCGCAGCCGGTTGATGGCGCTGCAAGGCGAATTGTGGTCGCTGATCCGCAGCGAAGCGATCGATGCCGAGCGCGAGGTGCAGCATGCTTGACCGCGCACCGAAGGCGATGGACGGCACAGCGTCGGAGCAGCCGCGGCCGGTCGCTTTCCGCGGCGCCGGCTTCGTGCCGAGTGCGGGCCGGCATGGCGGGTGGATCGCGCTCGTCATCGTGCTCGCGCTTTGGCAAGTCGCGGGCAGCGCGGGCTGGGTCAACCCGGTGTTCCTGCCGCCGCCCTCGGCGATTGCGGTCGCGATCTGGAAGCTCGCGACCTCAGGCGCGTTGTGGCAGCACGTCTCCTGGTCGGTGATGCGGATCGGCTCGGGCTGGATCATCGGCACCGCGGCGGGCGTGGCCGTCGGCTTTGCCATCGGGCTGTCGACGCTGGCGCGCAGCGTCGGCATCACCTTCATTTCCGCGCTGTTTCCGATTCCGAAGATCGCGCTGCTGCCGCTGCTGATCCTTTGGCTTGGCATCGGCGAGGAGCCGAAGATCGCGACCATTGCGCTCGGCGTGTTCTTCTCCACCGCGATATCGGTCTATAGTGGCGTTGACGCGGTTCCGCGCAACCTGATCCGCATGGCGCAAAGCTTCAACGTGCCATTCCACGCCATCGTGCGGCGGGTGATCTGGCCGGGCGCGCTGCCCTCGATCCTGGCGGGGTTCCGTATCACCGCATCGGTGGCGCTGTTGCTCGTGGTCAGCGCCGAGATGATCGGCGCGCAGTACGGCATCGGCGCCTTCGTGCTGCAGGCAGGCAATCTGATGCAGACGGATCAGCTGCTGGCGGGTGTGGTGATCCTGTCCGCGTTTGGGCTGGCGGTGGGGAAGCTGATCAACCTGCTAGAAGCGCGCCTGCTGCACTGGCGGTGACAGACTTCGTCATTGCGAGGAGCGAAGCGACGAAGCAATCCAGAGTCGCGCGCTGGGCTCTGGATTGCTTCGCTTCGCTCGCAATGACGGGGAATCGATTACGCGTTGCCGCGGTCCTCGCGGAACAAATCCAGCTTCTGCTGCACCGGACGGTCGGAGAAGCTGAACAGCACTGAATCCGCATCGGCCTCGTGGGTGACCCAGCGCCAGCTCGGCACCACGAACAGGTCGCGCGGGCCCCACTCGAAGGTCTGGTCGCCGACGCGGGTGCGGCCCTTGCCTTCGATCGCGGCAAATACGGTGGCGTCGGTCGAGCGATAGCGCGCGGTCTTGAAGCCCTTCGGCAGCAGCTGGATGAAGGTGCCGATGGTCGGCATGGCGTAGTCGCCGGTCTCCGGATTGGAGAACTTCAGCTTCAGCCCGTGGCAGGCGTCCCATTCGTTGCGAGCTTTCGCGCGCTCCAGCGCCTCGCGGGTGTGGCTGTAGGGATAGTTGAAGATCGGCGAGGTCTTCGATTTGCGCGTTTCGCCGATCGGCAGCAGGTTGTGACCGTAGCGGGCAAAGCTGTCGCCCGCGGGCTTCGAAATCTGCTGCTGGTCCTCCGTGGAATCCTCGGCGAAGGACGCATCGAGGAACTGCACGATCGGGATGTCGAGGCCGTCGAGCCAGAACATCGGTTCGTTGGTCTCGTTGGTATGGTCGTGCCACGTCATCGAGGGCGTGATGACGAAGTCGCCGGGCTCCATGGCGGTGCGTTCGCCGTCGACCGACGTATAGGCGCCGTGGCCCTCGAGCACGAAGCGCAGTGCCGACTGGCTGTGCCGGTGCGCCGGCGCGATGTCGCCGGGAATCACCATCTGCACGCCGGCAAACAGCGAGGTCGTGACTTTCGACTGGCCGCGCAGCCCCGGATTTTCCAGCACCAGAACCCGCCTCGTGGCTTCCTTGGCGGTAATGAGCTTGCCCGCCTCGTTCATGTAGTCGCGGATGGAATCGAACTTCCACAGATGCGGCTGGCAGGCGCTGCGCGGCTCCGGGGTGATGATGTTGCCCATCACGTTCCACAGCGCGGAAAGATTTTCGCCGTCGATCTTCCTGTAGAACGCCTCGCGCTCCGGTGTCTTCTGCACGGCTTCCATGGCTGGCCTCCTACCCGTTCTTGTCGGCTCGTTTGATTGACAGTATACTGACAATATGACTAGCGTCAACGTAAGCTAACCAACTGGAATGAGGGGAGGATCCTTTGAAGCTGCATGGCTATTTCCGCAGCAGCGCGGCCTACCGGGTCAGGATCGCGTTGAATCTCAAGGGCCTCTCCGCCGAGCATCTGCCGCACCATCTTCGCAAAGGCGAGCAGACTGCGCCGGACTATCTCATCCTCAACCCGCAGGGCCTGGTGCCGACGCTGGAAGGCGATGACGGCGCTGTGCTGACCCAGTCGCTCGCCATCATCGAATGGCTGGACGAGACCCATCCGACGCCGCCCTTGCTGCCGCTGGACGCCTTGCTGCGCGCGAAAGCGCGCGCCTTTGCGCTGGCGATCGCCTGCGACATCCACCCCGTGCAGAATCTGAAAGTGCTCGCCCGGCTGCGTGAGCTTGGCTTGGCCGAAGAGAAGGTGACGGAATGGGCGGCGTGGGCCAACCGCGAGGGCCTGGCCGCCTGCGAGCGGCTCGTCGCTGGGGAAACCGGCCCGTTCTGCTTCGGCGCGGTGCCTACCATCGCCGATCTCTGCCTCGTGCCGCAACTCGCCAATGCGCGGCGCTTCGGCGTCGACGTCAACGTCTTCCCGCGGCTGCTGCAGGCGGAAGCTGCGGCCAGGGCCATGCCGGCATTCGCGGACGCCGCCCCGGACAGGCAGGCCGATGCCGAGTAAGCCAGCACCCATCACCATGGACGCGGTCTACACCGCGCCCGGCTATCTCTTCCGGCGCATGCAGCAGATCGCGGTCGCGCTGTTCGTGGAGGAATGCCGGGCGTTCGATTTGACGCCGGTACAGTACGGCTCGCTGATCGCGATCCACACCCATCCCGGCATCGATGCGACGCGGCTTTCCGCCGTGATCGCCTTCGACCGCTCGACGCTCGGCAGCGTGATCGAGCGTCTGGAAGCCAAGAAGCTGATCGACCGCAAGCCGTCGCCGGAAGACAAGCGGGTAAAGCTGCTCTACATCACCAGAGCAGGGGCGGCGGTCCTGCGCGAAATCATGCCATCTGTGGAAAAGGCGCAGGCGCGGATGCTGCAGCCGCTGAAGCCCGCCGACCGCAAGGTGCTTCTTGCGCTGATCACCCAGCTCGTCGATCTCAACAACGAAGCCTCTCGCGTGCCGCTCCGCGCCGAGGACGCGCTGGAGCATCTGGGCAAGGCGGGGTGAGGGCCCAACTGTCGTCCCGGGCAAGCGAAGCGCGACCCGGGACCCATAGCCACAGGGTGGAATTGGTGAGCACGCTGGAGCTCCAGCCTGTCCTAACAACGCACCCCTATGGTTATTGGTCCCGGCGTTTCGCCGGGACGACAATGAGTTTGTGGTGGCCGCTTCGGCTACATCCGCAACAACGCCTGTCGGTCGATCTTGCCCGTGCCTGTCTTCGGCAATTCGTCGATGAACAGCACTTCGCGCGGATATTTGTACGGCAGCAGCCTGGCCTTGACGTAGTCCTGCAGCTGGCGCGTGGTGACGCTTTCATCCGTGGCGTGGTTGTTCATCACGACCACCGCCTTCAGCGTCATGCGGCGGTCCGGGAGCTCGGCCGCGAAGACAGCGCATTCGCGCACGTCGGGATGATCGGCGAGACATAGCTCGACCTCGAGCGGGTAGACCCATTGGCCGGAGATTTTCACGAGATCGTCGGCGCGGCCGCGGAAGAAGTAGAATCCGTCGGCATCGCGCACGAAGCGGTCGCCGGTGTAGATCCAGCCGCCCTCGCGAATGGTTTCGGCGGTCTTGTCCGGCCGGTTCCAGTACAGCGGCGTATTGGAATCGCCGCGCACCCACAAGACTCCTTCCTCGCCGTCGCCGACCTCGCGGCCGTCCTTGTCGCGCAGCACGATCTCGTAGCCGGGCACGCGCAGGCCCGCGGCCCCGAGCTTCTTCCTCTGCGCGCTGTTGCTGAGGTAAATGTGCAGCGCCTCGGTCGAGCCCAGGCCCTCGATGATCTCGAGGCCGGTCAGCGCCTTCCAGCCGTTGAAGACTTCCGCAGAAAGGATCTCGGCCGCGGACAGCGCCATGCGCAGCGACGAGAAGTCGGTCGCGGCGGCATTCTCCGCCTTGGTCAGCGAGGTATAGAGCGTCGGCAGTCCGAAGAACACGGTCGGTCGGAAGCGCTCGATCGCCGCGAAGATCGTCGCGGGCTTCGGCTGGCCCGGCAGAAGCAGCGTCGCTGCGCCCACCGAGAACGGGAAGGTGACGGCGTTGCCGAAGCCGTACGCAAAGAAAATCTTCGGCACGGAGAAGCAGATGTCGTCAGGCCCGAGCTTCAGCACGTTGCGGGAGAAGGCCAGCTCCGAATAGGCCATGTCGTGCTGCAGGTGCACGATGCCCTTGGGTCGTCCGGTCGAGCCGGAAGAATACATCCAGAACGCCATGTCGTTGCGACCGGTGTCGGCTTCGGCGAGCTCGCTCGACAAGCCCTTCAGCCATTGCGCGGCGGCAATCGCCTTCGGCGCGGCGTGTTCGCCGGCTGCGCCATTGACCACGATCAGCGTCGCGAGCGGCGTCGCCTTACAGGCCTCTGCGTTGAAGCGCGAGGCGAACTCGGCGTCCGCCACGGCGACTTTGGCGCCGGCGTCGGAAAGGTAGAACTGCAGGAGATCCGGCGGCGTCAACGTGTTGATCAGGAGCGGCACGAAGCCGGCGCGCACCGCACCGAAGAAGGCGGCGGGATAGGCCGGCGTGTCGTCGAGGAACAGCAGGACGCGGTCGCCGCGCTGCAGGCCGAGCGAGATCAGGCCGTTGCCCCATTGCGCGGCCTCGGCGCAAAGCTCGGCATAGGTGCGCGTTCCCGCAGGCCCCGTCAGCGCCATCCGCGCGCCGTTGCCGCGCGCGAGATTGTCGAACAGGATGCGGCTGGCGTTGTATTGCTCGGGCACGGCAAAGCCGATCTCGCGGGCGCCTGGGCTATCCGGCGGAACTCCATCGACGATGGCTTGCGTCATGCCGACCTCCTCGACGCCTCGAAGCGGGCCATGAACTGCGGCGACATCGCGCGCAGCCGGGCATCGTCGATGCGGCCAGAGCGGGTGATGTAGCTGTAGGTGAAGTCCATCAGGTCAAGTTTCATGTGTTCGGGGAAATGCTCGTACCAGTCGGCGCTGGTGCGCGCGGCGGTGACGAGTTTTTTCACGATCGGCTTGCGCTCGCGCTCGTAGCGCGCCAGCGCGCCCGGAACAGTCGTTTCCGACTCCAGCGCCTTGGTCAGCGCAATCGCGTCCTCGATCGCCAGCCGCGTGCCGGACCCGATGGAGAAGTGCGCGGTGTGCAAGGCATCGCCGATCAGCACCATGTTGCGGTGCCACCAGCGCTCGTTCCACAACCAGGGGAAGTTGCGCCACACCGACTTGTTGGAGATCAGTTTGTGACCATCGAGCGTATCGGCGAAGATCTCTTCGCAGATCGCCTGCGATTCCTCGATGCTCTTGTGCTCGAAGCCATAGGCGTTCCAGGTCGCCGCGTCGCACTCCACCAGGAAAGTGCTCATCGAGGGCGAATAGCGGTAGTGATGGGCGTTGAAGGTGCCGCGCTCGGCGGTCACGAAGGTCTGCGACAGCGTCGCAAAGGTCCTGGTGGTGCCGTACCAGGCGAACTTGTTGGTCGAATGCGTCACCGATGTGCCGAACTCCCCCTCGAAGGCGCGGCGTACGACCGAGTTCAGCCCGTCGGCGGCGATGACCAGGTCGTAGCCGGCAAAGCGGTCGACCGAATCGATCTGCGTCTCGTAGTGCGTCGTGACGCCGACGCTGCGCACGCGCGCCTGCAGCAGCGTCAGCAGCTCCAGCCGGCCGATCGAGGAGAATCCGACGCCGTCGATTTCCACGCTCTCGCCGCGCAGATTGAGCGTGATGTTGCGCCAACTCTCCATGCGGGGCGCGATCGCGTCCACGGTTTGGGGATCGTCGGCGCGCAGGAATTCCAGCGCCTGGTCGGAGAACACCACGCCGAAGCCCCAGGTGGCGCCGGCCGGGTTCTGCTCGAACAGCTCGATCACGGCCTCGGGGTGCCGCCGCTTCCAGAGATAGGCAAAATAGAGGCCACCCGGGCCTCCGCCGATCACGGCGATGCGCACGCTTCCCTCCCTAGATTGACAGTATACTTACTATTTGAAAAGCAATGTAGCGCCAGCCGGGGGCGGGCGCTACAGAAATTTTTGGGGCTAAGCGGTCAGATCAGGCGCAGCGCCGCACCTTGACGCCGTCCACCCAGACCCACTTGCAGACGACGACGGGCTTCTTGACCACGACCGCGCCGCGCGGTCCGACGCAGGCGGCGCGCACCACGCCGTCGGCGCAAACCACGGCGCTGGCGGTGCGGGACTCCACCGTCATGGTGGTGGAAAAAGCGAGCAGGGCGACGCCCGCGAGCAGCAATGAACGCATGTTTTTCTCCTCCAGATGATCGTTTCCGGCAATGTGCTGCGATTGGGCGTCTACTTCTTTTCGGCCGCCGCCAGCACCTTCTTGCAGGCGGGCGCCAGCTTGTCGTTCTCCTTGGCGAGACAAGCGATGATCCGCCCGCCGCCGGGCATCACGCCCTTGCAGAACTTTTCGTAGTCGCCCATGCAGGCGTCGCGCTGGGCGGCGGTGAGCTCCTGCGCAATTGCGCCGGAGGCGAACAGCAGGACGGCGGTCGTGATGGTGATGCGTAGCATTGGTCGTTCTTCCTTCCGTGATTCCCCCAGATCCCTGTCGGTCGGGTCCTCTACCGCTTGCCTACCGGCCGCGGACCCGTTGTATTCGTGACGATTTCATTCGCCCTTCCCATTGCAAGGAGAACCCATGTCCGAACTCAGGACGAGATGGCTGAGCTTTTACGCCGCCAATGTCGAGCCGGTTTACAAGGAGATCGTCTCACATATCGAAAAGATGATCATCGGCACCCTGATCGTCTCGGCCGGCGCGCACGTGTCGAGCGAGGAGCCGGCGATCGAACTGTTCGGCTATCTGCGCCACGGCCTGGTCGGGCGCGGTGTAATGCTGGTCGGCGTACTCATTCTGCTGCTCAATTTCATCGACGGGCTCACCAAGCTCGCGAAGGTGAATTGGCATGTGGCATGGCAGATACTGATGTCGCTGTGCTACATCGCGGTCTCGATCCGGTTGATTCAGCTCATCCTCGCCTTTCGTGGGGGCGAGTAACCGGCGGTTGCATGCAACCGCCGGTTACCCTGACGCACGATCTAGCCTGCCGCCGGCTTAACGCACCATGAACGGCACCAGCACGTCCTTGCAGGCCGGCGAAAGGCCGGCGGCGCGATTGGAGATGCACTGCATGATGCGTCCGCCGCCGGGGGCGACACCGGCGCACAGCGTGCGGATGTCGGCGCTGCAGGCCGAGCGCAGCACGAACAGTTCTTCGCGCGGCAGCATCGGCCGCAGCACGATCACGGTGGGAGCGGCGGCCGGCGCCGCGCCGCCGGAAGCAGGCGCTGCGCCTGCAGCAGGTGCGGCAGCTCCGCCGCCGACGGCGGCAAGCGCCTTGCCGCAACCGGCCGAAACCCTGGCCTTGTTCTTCTCCAGGCACTCCAGTGCCGGTGCGCCGCCGGTCGGCACGCCCGCGCAAACCTTGGGATAATCGCCGCGGCAGGCGCTGCGAATGGCGGCAGTCTGCGCGTCGGTCGGTTTCTTCGCCGCAACCGCCGGCGCGGCCGTCTTGGGTTCGGCGGCGGGCTTGGCCGTCGTGGTCTCGCTTTTGGGCGCAGCGGCCGGAGCGGGAGCGGCTTCGGTCTTCGCCGGCTCGCTCTTCGGCGCAGCCGCTGCCTCGACGGCCTTGACCGCGCTTGCGCATCCCGACGACAGGCTCGACATGTTCTTGGCAAGGCATTGCAGCGCCGCTTCGCCGCCCGGCGTTACGCTCGAGCAATGCGCCATGAAGTCGGAGCGGCAGGCGGACTTGACCGCTTCCTTCTGTGCTTCGGTTGGCTGCGCAAAGGAAGGAGTTGCAACGGCCAGCATGGCCGCCGCCAGCAATGCGCATAGCGATGCATCACGCTTCAACGTGTCGAACATTTCCAATATATCCTTTTGTTTTCGCGGGAAGCCGCCGCTTCAATTGAATGTATGACCCGGCTTAATCGGCAGAACAACTTTCGCGAGCGGCATCATTTTCGGTTTCCGGTTCCACTGCAAGCGGATTGTTGCTATTTTCATGGGATGGCGGACAGCCGCTTTCTGACTAAAAGCCTTATCGAGAACAAAAACGTAACCGGGGCATGGAAATGAGGCATGCGCGTCCGCCTGCATATTCGAAGATGAAGCATTTGTTGCGGCTGCGAGCGGCAGCGACGGTGCGCGTGGCGGCGGTCGCAGCGACGGCCCTCGTCCTAACCGCCTGCGAGCAAAATGCTTTTGTGCCGCCTCCGCCGCCGAAAGTGGAAGTCGCCGCGCCCCTGCAGAAGAACGTGACGCGCTATCTCGTCGCCACCGGCAACACCGCCGCGGTGAAATCGGTCGACCTCGTCGCGCGCGTGCAGGGCTTTCTGCAATCGATCGACTACAAGGACGGCAGCTTCGTCAAGGAAGGCACGACGCTGTTCACCATCGAGCCGGAGACCTACAAGCTCAAGCTCGATCAGGCGCAAGCGGCCGAAGCCGGCGCGCAGGCGACGGTGAAGCAGGCGGAAGCCGACTACAAGCGACAGGTCGATCTGGTGCAGCGGCAGGCGGTCTCGCAATCGACGCTGGATAATTCCACGGCCAACCGCGACAACGCGCAGGCCAATCTGCAGCAGGCCCAGGTCAATACCAGGATCGCGCAGGTCAACTACGGCTACACCAAGGTCACCGCGCCGTTCGACGGAGTCGTCACCGCGCACCAGGCATCGATCGGCGAACTCGTCGGCGTGTCGTCGCCGACGCAGCTGGCGCAGATCGTCGCGTTGGACCCGATCTGGGTGAACTTCAACGTCAACGAGCAGGATGTGCTGAAGGTGCGCGAGGAAGCGCGGCGCCGCGGCATGACCGTGGAGGACATGCGGCAGCTTCCGGTCGAAGTCGCGCTGCAGACCGACACGGGATACCCGCACAAGGGCACGCTCGACTACGTCTCGCCGACGCTCAACCAGGCGACCGGCACCATCGCGGTGCGCGGCATCCTGAAGAATTCCGATCGGGTGCTGCTGCCCGGCTATTTCGTCCGGGTCCGCGTGCCGTTCGAACAGGAGCGGAACGCGCTGCTGGTTCCCGATGCCGCGCTCGGCGCCGACCAGGCCGGGCGCTATTTGCTGGTCGTCAACGGCGAAAACGTCGTCGAGCAGCGCAAGGTCACGACCGGGCAGCTCGACGGCGACCTGCGGGTGATCGAAACCGGACTGAAAGCGGACGACAAGGTGGTGATCGGCGGCTTGCTCCGCGCCATCCCCGGCCAGAAGGTCGATCCGCAGGCGAGGAAGATCGAATCCGGCGCGGCTGCCGCGAAGTAGGAGCCGGCCATGATCTCGAAGTTCTTCATCGAACGGCCTGTTCTCTCCAACGTCATCGCGATCCTGATGATCGTGCTCGGCGCAGTGTCGCTCTACAGCCTCGCGGTGGCGCAGTATCCGGACGTCGTGCCGCCGACGGTGCAGGTCACCACCCGCTATCCCGGCGCCAGCGCCAAGACCGTGATCGACACGGTGGCCCTGCCGATCGAGCAGCAGGTCAACGGCGTCGAGGACATGCTCTACATGCAGTCCTACAGCGGCGCCGACGGCACCTACACGCTGACGGTCACCTTCAAGATCGGCACCGACCTCAACTTCGCGCAGGTGCTGGTGCAGAACCGCGTTTCGGCGGCGCTGTCGCAATTGCCGACCTCGGTGCAGAACCAGGGCGTTACGGTGCAGAAGAAATCGACCGCGATCCTGCTGTTCGTGACCCTGACCTCGCCGAAGGCGACATACGACAGCCTGTTCCTGTCCAACTACGCCACCATCAGCATCCGCGACGAGCTGTCGCGCCTGCCGGGCGTCGGCAACGTCACGGTGTTCGGCGCCGGGCAGTATTCGATGCGGGTCTGGCTCGATCCGAGCAAGCTGCAGGTGCGCTCGCTGATGCCGCAGGACGTCATCCAGGCGATCCAGCAGCAGAGCCAGCAGGTCACCGCCGGCCAGGTCGGCGCGCCGCCGGCACAGGCAGGCCAGGCTTTCCAGTACACGCTGAACATCGCCGGCCGCCTCGACGACAAGGCGCAGTTCGAGGACATCATCGTCAAGACCGGCTCTTCCGGCGACGTCACGCGGGTGCGCGACGTCGGCTGGGTCGAGCTCGGCGCGCAGACCTACAGTCAGGTGTTCACGCTGAACCGGAAGCCGGCTGCCGGCATCGCCGTGTTCCAGTCGCCGGGCGCTAACGCGCTGCAGGTCGAAAAGGCGGTCGAGAAGAAAATGGCCGAGCTGGCCAAGGCCTTTCCGCAGGACGTCAAATACGACACGCCGTTCGACACCACCAAGTTCGTGCAGGAATCGATCAACGAGGTCTACAAGACGCTGTTCGAGGCCGGCATCCTCGTCCTGATCGTGATCCTGATCTTCCTGCAGGACTGGCGCGCCATGCTGGTGCCGGCGACTACCGTTCCGGTCACCATCATCGGCGCCTTCGCGGCGATGGCCGCGCTCGGCTTCACCATCAACCTGTCGACGCTGTTTGCCATCGTGCTCGCCATCGGCATCGTGGTGGACGACGCCATCGTGGTGGTGGAGGGCGCGGCTCACAACATCGAACAGGGCATGAGCGGGCACGATGCCTCGATCAAGGCGATGGATGCCCTGTTCGGACCGATCATCGGTATTACGTTGGTGTTGATCTCGGTGTTCCTGCCGGCCGCGTTCCTTCCGGGCCTGACGGGGCGCATGTATGCGCAGTTCGCGCTGGTCATCGCCGCGACCGCGCTATTGTCGGCGGTCAACGCGGCGACGCTGAAGCCGACGCAATGCGCGCTGTGGCTGCGCCGGCCGGTGCCGCCGGAGCAGCGCAACTGGTTCTACCGCGGCTTCAACGCGGTCTACGACCGCATGGAGCGCGGCTATGCGCGGCTGATCGGCCGCCTGGTCGCGCACAGCAACGTCTCCGTTCTGGTAGCGCTGATCCTGATCGGCATCGGCGGCTACGGCCTGTCGCGGGTGCCGACCGGATTCATCCCGATCGAGGACCAGGGCTATCTGCTGGCGGCCGTGCAACTGCCCGACGGCGCCTCGCTGGAGCGGACGCAGAAGGTGATGGACAAGGTGCAGGAACTCGCCAGCCAGCAGGCGGGCGTCGAGCAGATCATGACCATCGCCGGCATCTCCGCGCTCGACAACTCATCGAGCCTTGCCAACGCCGGCGTCGCCTACATCGTGCTGAAGGAATGGAGTGCGCGCGGCGAGGGCCAGGATCTCCGCTCGCTGTTCGTCGGCCTGAACGAGAAGCTGTCGGTGATCCCGGAAGCGCGCGTGCTGGTGATCCCGCCGCCGCCGATCCAGGGCATCGGCAATGCCGCCGGCTTTGCCATGCAGGTCGAGCTGAAGGACGGCACCTCCGATTTCGCCAAGCTGCAGGCCGTCACCGGCGCGATCGTGTCCAACGCGGCATCGCAGAGCGCGCTGCAGCGCGTCTCCTCCTCGTTCCGCTCGATGGTGCCGCAATTCGATGTCGAGATCGACCGCATCAAGACGCAAACGCTGCACGTCACCACCGACCAGATATTCTCGACGCTGTCGTCCTATATGGGCGCCTCCTTCGTCAACCAGTTCAACAAGTTCGGCCGCACCTTCCAGGTCTATACGCAGGCCGACTCGCAGTTCCGCGTCACGTTACGCGACATCGAGAACCTGATGGTGCGCAACTCCAATGGCGACATGATCCCGATCGGCACGGTGGCGAAGATCACGCCGGCGGTCGGCCCGTCGCTGATCAGCCTCTACAATCTATATCCGTCCGCGACCATCATCGGCCTTCCCGCCACCGGCTACTCTTCCGGCCAGTCGATGAAGCTGATGGAGGAGATCGCGCAACAGACGTTGCCGCGCGGCACCGGCTATGAATGGACGGCGATGTCGTACCAGGAGAAGGTGGTCGGCGGGCAAATCTACTTCGCATTCGCGCTCGCGCTGCTCCTGGTCTATCTCGTGCTCGCCGGCCAGTACGAGAGCTGGTATGCGCCGATCTCCGTCATCCTCGCCGTACCGCTGTCGCTGCTCGGGCCGATGGCGGTGCTCAACGGCTTGCGCATCGAGAACAACCTCTACACCCAGATCGGCATCATCCTGCTGATCGCGCTTTCGGCCAAGAACGCCATTCTGATCGTTGAGGTGGCGCTGGAGCTGCACGTGCGCGACGGCAAGCCGCTGCTGGAATCGGCGGTCAACGCGGCGCGGGCGCGGTTCCGGCCGATCCTGATGACGTCATTCGCCTTCATCCTCGGCGTGGTGCCGCTGGTACTCGCCACCGGCGCCGGCGCCAATGCGCGCAAGTCGATCGGCATCACCGTATTTTCAGGCATGATCGCCTCGACCTGCCTTGCCGTGCTGTTCGTGCCGACGTTCTTCGTCGTGGTGCAGCGCTTCGAGAACTGGCTCGCCGCGCGCAGCGGCAAGAAGGCCGGGGTGCAGAAGGTGCCCGACGCGCCGGCGGCGGGGCATTAGCGGACTCCCTCGCCCCGCTCTTGCGGGGAGAGGGCAGGGGTGAGGGGTGCTTCCGCGCTAGCGGTGTTGGTGGATGGACCGGTACCCCCTCACCCGGATTGCATCTTGCGATGCAATCCGACCTCTCCCCGCAGGCGGGGAGAGGTGAAGAGAGGCGCTACACCCGCACCATCCGCTTTCCCCGGTTCTCGCCCGCGAGCAGTCCGATCAGCGCGGCGGGCGTGTTCTCCAGTCCGTCGATGATGTCCTCCTGCACCTTGAGCTTGCCCGACTTCACCCAGCCTTGCAGGTCGGCGAGCGCCTGCTGGCTCTGGTCCATGAAGTCCATCACGATGAAGCCCTGCATGACGAGGCGCTTCACCACGATCAGGCCGGGCACGCCGCGCGGCCCGTGCGCCGACGGCACGCCGTCATATTGCGAGATGGCGCCGCAGCAGGCGATGCGGCCGAAATTGTTCATCTGCGCGATGCAGGCTTCCAGGATGTCGCCGCCGACATTGTCGAAATAGACGTCGATGCCCTTGGGAGCGGCGGCGCGTAGCGCCTTGAAGGTGGCGCCGTCCTTGTAGTCGACCGCGGCATCGAAGCCGAGTTCCGTCGTCAGCCAGTTGCACTTGTCCTTGCCGCCGGCGATGCCGACCACGCGGCATCCCTTGATCTTCGCGATCTGCCCGACGATGGATCCGACCGATCCTGCCGCCGCGGACACCACGACCGTCTCGCCCTCCCTGGGCTTGCCGACATGCAGCAGCCCGAAATAGGCGGTGAGGCCGGCGATGCCGAACACGCTGAGCAGATAGGACATCGGCTCGACCTTCGGCATCTTGGTCAGGTGCTTCGCCGGCAGCGCCGCAAAATCCTGCCAGCCGGTGTCGGCAAATACGAGATCGCCCGGCGCGAAGTTCGGCGCCTTCGACGTCACCACCTCGGAGATGCTGCCGCCGGCCATCACCGAGTTCGCCTCCACCGCCGAACGATACGTCGCGCCATGCATCCAGGCGCGGTTGGCCGCATCCAGCGAGATCAGGCGCGTGCGCAGCAGAACTTCGCCGTCCTTCGGCTCCGGCATCGCGCCGCTGACGAGCTTGAAGTGCTCGTGCCCGAGCTTTCCGCTCGGCTTCTCCACCAACAGGACTTGACGATTGACGGTGGCATTCATGGCGTTCTCCCTCAGGCGTGTGCGCGATGCAGCCCGTTCACTGCAAAGTTAGAAATATTTCCGGTCTTGCATAGCAACTATTCCGCTACGCAGGACGCAAGGCATTTCTCTCCCGCCAGCGCCAGAACGGCAATTTCTTTCTGTGCGATCATGCGATCCGGCAAGTTCATTTCGTGACGCCGATCACGCCGCGTCGAACCTTCAATCCCTACAAACCGACTGTCATTGTGCATCCTCATTTGGGCACCAGATGAGGTTGACACCCGGGCCCGATGGCGCGAAGGACACGCGAAATCTGCGGGATTTCTCGGGGTTTCTGCCTCTCTTCGCCCGTCCACGCAACGATTTGTTCCACGTCGAGCTTCACGGATAAACGAAAACACATGAGCGCGTTCTATCGAGAGAAGGTTCTTGCCGTTCGCCACTGGACCGATACGCTTTTCAGCTTCCGGGCCACCCGCGATTCCGGCTTCCGTTTCCAGAATGGGCAGTTCGCCATGATCGGCCTCGAGGTCGAGGGCCGGCCGCTGCTGCGCGCCTATTCGATGGCGAGCGCCAATCACGAGGAGGAGCTCGAGTTCTTCTCCATCAAGGTGGCCGACGGGCCGCTCACCTCCAAGCTGCAGAAGATTCGCGAGGGCGACACCATCCTGGTCGGCCGCAAGGCGACCGGCACGCTGGTGACCGACAATCTCCTGCCCGGCAGCCGCCTGCTGCTGTTGTCGACCGGCACCGGCCTCGCGCCGTTCGCCAGCCTGATCAAGGACCCCGACGTCTACGAACGCTTCGAGAGCATCGTGCTCGTGCACGGTTGCCGCCAGGTCTCCGAACTCGCCTATGGCGAGGAGCTGGTGGCGCGCGTGCGCGACGACGACCTGTTCGGCCCGCTGCTGCAAGAGAAGCTGCTGTATTATCCGACGGTGACGCGCGAGCCGTTCCGCAACCGCGGCCGCATCACCGACCTCATCACGTCGAACCAGATGTTCGACGATCTGCACCAGGGCGCGCTGAACCTCGACACCGACCGAATCATGATGTGCGGCAGCCCGGCGATGCTGGAAGACCTGAAGCAGCTGTTCGAAGGGCGCGGCTTCGCCGAGGGCGCCAACCACAAGCCCGGCCACTTCGTGATCGAAAAGGCGTTCGTGGAGCGCTGATACTCTTGTCCCGGACGCGGTGCAGCGTGCAACGCTGCTCCGCAGAGCCGGGACCCATGCCGATACGATGGACCCCGGATCAGCAGCGCACCGCTGCGCGCTGCGCTGCATCCGGGGAACGCCGCGGCCGCTAGCCCGCCTTCCTTCCCCACTGCTATAACTTCCAGCAACGCCGCGCGGCATGACGCGGCGAGGGAGCAAGCCGTGTCCGCATCCGACGCTGCCACCGCGCGCAAGACCGCCTTCGTGCTCGCCGGCGGCGGCAGCTTCGGCGCGATCCAGGTCGGCATGCTGCAATCGCTGGCCGCGCACGGCGTCACCGCCGATCTGGTGGTCGGATCCAGCGTCGGCGCGCTCAACGGCGCCTTCTATGCCGGCGACCCCAGCGTGGAGGGCATGGCGCGGCTTGCCGACATCTGGCGCGGCCTGAAGCGGAACGACGTATTTCCGGTCACATGGCGTGCGGTGCTCGGCTTTCTGTGGCGGCGCGACTTCCTGATCTCGCATTCAGGCGTCCGCAAGTTGATCGACGACCACATCCCCTTTCGCCGGCTGGAAGCCGCACCGCTGCCGGTGCACGTCGTCACCACCGACATCATCACCGGCGACAGCGTGGTGTTCTCGGAAGGCCCGACTTCGGAGGCGATCGTGGCCTCGACCGCGATTCCCGGCGCGTTCTCGCCGATCCACTACAAGGACTACTATCTCGCCGACGGCGCCATCTCCAGCAACACGCCGGTTCGCGTCGCGGTCGCCAAGGGGGCGCGCCGCCTGATCGTGCTGCCGACCGGACATGCCTGCGCCAACGACGCGCCGCCGGTGGGCGCGGTCGCCAACGCGTTGCATGCGCTGACGCTGCTGATCGCGCGCCAGCTGGTCAACGAGCTGGAGAATCTCACCCCGGAGATCGAATATTACGTGGTGCCGCCGCTATGCCCGCTGGTGGGCTCACCCTATGATTTCACGCGCACGGCGGATCATATCGAGCGCGCGGTCCGCAGCACCGACGCCTGGCTGGCGCAGAACGGCCTCGAGAAGCGGGAAATCCCCCACGAACTGCGGCCGCACGACCATTGAAGCCGTCGCATTGAAGCCGCCCGCCGGTCACGTTGCACTGCAAAAGGCCGCCGGCGGGCGCCGGAGGGGGATCGCCGCGGGCGGATTGATTAACCGCTGCAAGAAACGATAGCCTGAACGCGTACGTATATGTCGCTGTCATATCCACGATCCATCCGGCCGGATATTCGGCGGTCCGGGTGGCCGGATGGAAACCGCGGCCAAACAATAATCTGCGGAATTGCCCGAGGCTCATATGGAAACGCTGCTGCTTCCGTTCTCGCCACGCTACATCGTCCTGACGATCTGCGCTGTGGTGACGGCTCTCCTGGTCGCGGAAGTCATCTTCGATCCCGAGTGGTTCGACTGGCTGCTGCTCCCGATCATCCTGTTCGGCGGGCTCACGGTGCTCGGCATCCGCGACGTCCTGCAGAAGCCTCACGCGGTGCTGCGCAACTATCCGATCTCGGCGCATATCCGCTTCCTGCTGGAGGAAATCCGCCCCGAGATGCGGCAGTATTTCTTCGAGAGCGAGAAGGACGGCATGCCGTTCTCGCGCGACATCCGAGCGGTGGTTTATCAGCGCGCCAAGATGCAGCTCGACAAGCGTCCGTTCGGCACCCAGGAGGACGTCTATCGCCAGGGCTACGAATGGATGCACCATTCGGTGGCGCCGAAGACTGCCGCGGGCGAGAAGTTCCGCGTCACCGTCGGCGGGCCGGACTGTACCAAGCCGTATTCGGCTTCCGTATTCAACATCTCGGCGATGAGCTTCGGTGCACTCAGCCCCAATTCGGTGCGTTCACTCAACGCCGGCGCGAAGAAGGGCGGCTTTGCCCACGACACCGGCGAGGGCGGCGTCAGCCCGTATCATCGCGAGAACGGCGGCGACATCATCTGGGAAATCGGCTCCGGCTATTTCGGCTGCCGCAACCGCGACGGCACCTTCAATCCGGAACTGTTCGCCAAGGTGGCCGGCGAAGACCAGGTCAAGATGGTCGAGCTGAAGATCAGCCAGGGCGCAAAGCCGGGCCATGGCGGCGTGCTGCCGGCGGCAAAAGTGTCGGAGGAGATTTCCAAGATCCGCGGCGTCGCGATGGGCGAGGATTGCATCTCGCCGGCAAAACACCGCGCCTTCTCCACGCCGCTGGAGATGATGGCGTTCATTGGCGAGATGCGCCGGCTGTCCGGCGGCAAGCCGGCCGGCTTCAAGATGTGCATCGGCCATCCCTGGGAGTTTCTCGCGATCTGCAAGGCGATGCAGGAGAGCGGCATCTATCCCGATTTCATCGTGGTGGACGGCAACGAGGGCGGCACCGGCGCGGCGCCGCTCGAGTTCATGGATCACCTGGGCATGCCGATGCGCGAGGGCGTCAACTTCGTGCACAACGCGCTGGTCGGCATCAACGCGCGCGACCGGATCAGGATCGGCGCTTCAGGCAAGATCGCCACCGCCTTCGACATGGCGCGCGCCATGGCGATCGGCGCCGACTGGTGCAATTCGGCGCGCGGCTTCATGTTCGCGCTCGGCTGCATCCAGTCGCTGAGTTGCCACACCGACCGCTGTCCGACCGGCGTCGCCACCCAGGACCCGACCCGCGCGCGCGCCATCGTCGTGCCGCACAAGACCGAACGCGTCTACAACTACCATCACGCGACGCTGCACGCACTGTCCGAGCTGATCGCCGCCGCTGGCCTCGAGCATCCCCGCGAGCTGCGTCCGATCCATTTCTCGCAGCGCACCTCCGCAACTGAGGTCTGCACCTTCGCCAAGCTCTATCCGGCGCTGCGTCCGGGCGAACTGCTCGAAGGCACCAGCGACCCGCGCTTCCGCGACGCCTGGGCAATGGCGCGGGCGGACAGTTTCCAGGCGGTCGGGTGATCGCGTCGGCGCGGCCGTAAGGTTCTACGCGATCAATATTTCGGGCGGTGCGAGTTCGCCCATTCGCGGGCGTGCTCGATCGGAATGCGCGGCACGGCAGCGCGTACCTTCTGCGTCGCCGGCAAACCGTCCATGCGCTCCCGCCAGCGGCAGAATGCCGGAAACCTCGGATACATCGCCTGGCCCTCGGCGGTCAGGCTGAAAGCAAAACTGCACGGCAGCAGGTAGAAGTCCGCGATCGAGAGTTCGTCGCCGAGCAGGAAGTCCTTGCCATGGCCGAGCTGGCGCTCGGCGACCGCAAGCGCGTTCTCGATCTTGGGCAACGCATGCGCCACCACCTTCTCGTCGGATGCGATGCCGAGCTCGGGGAAGACCAGGCGCTCATGCGTCACATGGTAGATCATGTAGGGATAGAAGTAGGAATTGACTGAACCGATCCACTGGTTCATGCGCGCTCTTGCCTTGACGTCCCTGGGCGTCAGCGACGCACCGCCGAAGGCTTCGTCGACATAGGCGGCGATCGCGCTCGTCTCGTAGACGGTGAGATCGCCGTGCCTGAGGATCGGCACGCGGTTGAACGGATGCAGCGCCAGATGCTCCGCCTTGCCCATGACCGGCTCGAGGTCATGAAAGCCGTAGGGCACCTCCTTGTGCGTCAGGATCAGGCGCACGATGTTGACGAAGGTGCTGCGCGGAAAGCCGCAGACGACCGGATCGGACATGAGGTTTCTCCCGATTGCGGCCGTCAGCGCCAGAATGGCTTGTCGGCCTCGCGCAGCGCCTGCTCGCGCGTCAAGCCGAGGTCATTAAGCAGATGCGGGTCGTCGGCGATCTCGCGCAGTGCGACGCGCTGGTCCCGGCGGCCGAGCCAGCTCCACCACCACGGCCAAAGGGCGGCCGACGTTCCTGAGCTGGATTGAGGAAGTGGTGTGGCCGGGTCGGCGGCCTGCACCGGCGGGATCGACCACGGGTCGGTCAACAGGATGGACATGGACAGGCTCCAAATCTCGTGAAATGCTTTCGCTGGAGCCGTCCAATAGTGTTGTGGGGCGCCTCCCCGCAAAGCATTGTTTCTCGTGCCTGCCCTAGTTTTTCTCATGAAGTCGGTACGATGCGCCCGCGCCTGCCGCCGCTCAATGCGCTGAAGTCCTTCGAAGCTGCCGCGCGGCATGAGAGTTTTACGCGCGCCGCGGAGGAGCTTTGCGTCACGCAAGGCGCGGTGAGCCACCAGGTCAAGGCGCTGGAAACCGAGCTCGCGGTCAAGCTGTTCAACCGCGAGCGGCAGCGCCTCATCATCACCGAAGCCGGGCGCGACTATCTCGCGGTCGTGCGCGACGCGCTCGACCGCATCGCCATCGGCACCGAGCGGCTGTTGCAGCGGCAGAACGCTGGCGTGCTGACGGTCTCCACCTCGCCGGACTTCGCCGCCAAGTGGCTGGTGCACCGGCTCGGGCATTTCGTCGAAGCGCATCCGGAGATCGACCTGCGCGTCTCCGCCACGCTGCACCATGTCGATTTTGCACGCGAGGAGGTGGACCTCGCGGTGCGCCACGGCGACGGCAATTGGCCGGGGCTGGACACGGTGCGGCTCAGCGCGGAGCGGCTGTTCGCGGTGTGTAGCCCAAAGCTGCTGTCGGGCAAGCGCCGGCTTGGCAAGCCGGCCGATATTCTGAAGTTCCCGCTGATCCACATGGACAGCCGCGCCGACTGGAACAACTGGCTGCAGGAGGCCGGCCTCGGCGAGGCTGCCGTTACGCACGGCCCGGTTCTCAACCGCGCCAGCATGGTGATCGACGCCGCGATCAACGGGCAGGGCGTTGCGCTGGCGCGCACCACGCTGGCGGCGTGGGATCTCGTCAACGGTCATCTGGTGCGCCCGTTCGCGCTGTCCCTGCCGCTGACCAAGACTTATTGGATCATCTGTCCGAAAGCGACCGCCAACCTGCCGAAGATCGCGACGTTTCGCGACTGGCTGCTTGCGGAAGCATCGAGCGACCTGCGCCGGCTCAAGAAGGTCGCCTGATCCCGCCCGCGGCGCATCGATGCATTGACAAGGCGGCTGCGTCGGCATTATTTGCGTCCTACGGGGACATGCGATCTCCCCGCGAGGCGACACGCCCAAGAATCGCGTCCGGTTTCACCAAGGACGCAGCATGTCTTCTTACACCTCCATTTCGTCAGACAAACTCACCCGCCTGATCGGCACCGCCAGGGCGCCGACCCTGATCGACGTCCGCATCGATGAGGATTTCGCCGCCGACCCGCGGCTGATTCCCGGCGCAACGCGGCGCTCGCATCGCGATCTGCAGGACTGGGCGCCGCGGCTCACCGGGCAATCGGTGGTCGTCATATGCCAGAAAGGACTGAAGCTCAGCGAAGGGACCGCCGCCTGGCTGCGCCAGAGCGGCGTTGCCGCCGAGACGCTTGAGGGCGGGCACCTCGGCTGGACGGAGTCGCAGAAGCCGGCGGTTCCAGCCGAAAAGATTCCCAAGCGCGACGGCCGTGGTCGCACCGTGTGGGTGACGCGCGAACGGCCCAAGATCGACCGCATCGCCTGCCCGTGGTTGATCCGCCGCTTCATCGACCCCGCGGCCGTGTTCCTGTTCGTGAAGTCGTCGGAGGTCGAGGCGGTGGCCGACCGCTTCGAGGCGACGCCGTTCGACATCGAGAACGTGTTCTGGAGCCATCGCGGCGAGCTCTGCACCTTCGACGTCATGGTCAAGGAGTTCGGCCTCTCAACGCCGCCGATGGAGCGGCTGGCAACCATGGTGCGCGCGGCCGACACCGCGCGGCTTGACCTGTCGCCGGAAGCGCCGGGCCTGCTCGCCGCCTCGCTCGGCCTGTCCCGCATGTTCGACGACGACCTCGAGCAGCTCGACGCCGGCATGCTGCTCTACGACGCGCTCTATCGCTGGTGCCGCGACGCGACGGGCGAGACCCACAACTGGCCGACCAGCAAGGTGAAGTCATGACCGACCTTGCCGCAAGCACGAAAGCGAAGGCGGACGCCTACGAGCACGGCATCACGTTCCGCGAGGCGTTCGTCGTCTGGCTGCGCGTGGCGATCCTCAGCTTCGGCGGCCCCGCGGGGCAGATCTCGGTGATGCATCGCATCCTCGTCGAGGAGAAGAAGTGGATATCGGAAGGCCGGTTCCTGCATGCGCTGAACTACTGCATGCTGCTGCCGGGGCCCGAAGCGCAGCAGCTGGCGACCTATATCGGCTGGCTGCTGCATCGCACCGCCGGCGGCCTCATGGCCGGTGGGTTGTTCATCCTGCCGGGCATCGTCGCCATCATGGCGCTGAGCTACGTCTACGCCGCCTACGGCAATGTCGGCTTTGTCGAGGCGCTGTTCTTCGGCCTCAAGGCCGCGGTGCTCGCCATCGTCATCGAGGCGGTGGTGCGGGTCGGCAAGCGGGCGCTGCGCAATCGCATTATGATCGCGATCGCCGCGCTGGCATTCGTTGCGATCTTCTTCTTCGCCGTGCCGTTTCCGCTGATCATCATCGCCGCCGGAATCATCGGATTCGCCGGCACGCGGCTCGGCCGCAACGAGTTCGCTGCCGTCGGGCATGGCGGCGGCAAGGATGCGGCCGTGATCGACAGCATGCTCGGCGAGGCAATTCCCGAACACGTCCGGCCCAATGCTGCGCGGGCGCTGCGCGTGACCGCGGTCTGGCTCGCGCTGTGGCTGATCCCGGTCGCCGCGCTGGTGATCGGGCTCGGGCCGAACAACGTGTTCAGCCAGATCGCGATCTTCTTCTCCAAGATGGCGCTCGTGACCTTCGGCGGCGCCTATGCCGTGCTGGCCTATGTCGCGCAGCAGGCGGCGGATTACTACCACTGGGTAACGCCGCGCGAGATGCTCGACGGCCTCGGAATGGCGGAAACGACGCCGGGGCCGCTGATCATGGTGGTTCAGTTCGTCGGCTTCATGGCGTCGTTCCGAGATGTCGGCGGACTGCCGCCGATGCTGGCGGCGACGCTCGGCGGACTGCTCGCCACCTGGGTGACGTTCACGCCGTGCTTCCTGTGGATCTTCGCCGGTGCGCCCTACATCGAGACCATGCGCGGCAACCGGGCGCTGGCCGGCGCCTTGTCGGCGATCACGGCGGCGGTGGTCGGCGTCATCCTCAACCTGTCGATCTGGTTCGCGCTGCACACCCTGTTCCAGCAGACTTTCGAGGTGAGGGGTTTTGGCCTTGCGTTCGACGCGCCGGTGCTGACGAGCGTGGATGTGCCCGCGCTCGTTCTGGCGATCGCGGCCGCGACCGCCATCTTTCGCTTCAAGATGGGGATGCTTACCGTGCTTGCGGCGTCCTGCGCGGCAGGCGTCCTGCTGCGGCTCGCGGGAGTCATCTGAGGCGAGCTTCCCATCAGAGTGGGGCGCGCGCCGTTCAGGCGGGCGCCAGCCTTCGATCACGCCGAATGAGCAGCGCGACGGCGATCGCGCCGCTGACGAGCAGCAACCAGTCCTGCGGCACACGGAGTAACATGGCCGCGCTGCCGCCCACGAGCGACCATAGGACCGGGATCGCCAGCAATAGTCGGGGGACCGGCTGCCGCGTCAGCAACAGCATGCCGAAAGTGAAGATCGTAACCGGGCACGGCGTGACGCCGAACATCGGCAATTCGAGAAAGGAGTGACCCATCGCCAGACCGAGGAGAGGATAGGCAATCGCCGCATAGAACACGAATGCAGTGCCGATCCACGCGCCCGGGTCAGCATTCGAGCCGAACTTGATGCGGCCTTGATAGGCGCCGGTATAGGCGAAGGCTGCGGCCTGGACGAAAAACAGCGCACTAAATCCGTAGGCCATCCTGTTGATGACCGTGAAGAACGTCAGGTGATAGGCAAGTCCGGTCCACGCCCACATCGCGGCCAGGATGCCCGCGATCGTTCGGTCGGACCGCTCGTGTCCGCGGAACACCAGCGCGAAGGCGAGCCCACCGGCCACATACGCAAGAATCTGCGCGGGCCAGATCGCCTCGTTGTAGGTCACGAACACCGCGAGGAATTGCTCGACCGTAAACGGCAGCATGACGGGTCTCCGCTCAAGGCGGAAATTTTACGTCCTCGGCCAGACGTGCTGCTTTGACAGGGATCAACCCGGATTGGCCGGACTCAGAGCTGGACGCCGATCCGCGACAACAGCCATGCCGTCGCGAGATAAAGCACGAACGTGACAATGCAGCCGATCGCCAAACCCGGCCAAAATGCGATTCCGCCACGCAGCAGCGCCGGTACCAGCAGGAACATCGGCAGCGACGGCAGGATGTACCAGAACGTCGCTTCCATCAGCGCGGCGACTCGCAAATCGTTCCCGGTGTCCCGCCACAGCCAGATCACCGCAAGGAGAGACACCAGCGGCAAGGAGGCCACCAGCGCGCCGAAGGCTGGGCTGCGCTTTGCGATCTCGGAGACCGCGGCAACAATGACTCCTGACAGGATTGCCTTGGCAGCAAGGTAAAGCATGAGCGGCTCCCGTTTCGCTGGGCGGCATGTCATCTCATTCAGACGAGGTGCAGCGCGAATTGGTAACTGCAGAAGGCAGCGTAGCCAATCAAAACTCCCCGTGCAGTCGCCCTGAGAAGATGTGCACCGGACCGCGGTCGGCGTTGTAGGCGGGGTTGGTGACGAACTGGTAGTCTGCCGTCAGCGTGACCGCCTTGGTCAGCGCATAGGCGTAGTAGGTTTCGAAGATGCGCTCGCGGCGGTAGTTGAGCGCGCCGTCGCCGACCAGCACGCCAAGCCCGCCGGCGGCGAGAAAATCGCGGTGATCGCGCGACAGCGCGTTGACGGCGCCGCCGATGCCGATCACGTCGCCCGGCCGCCCCCATTTCGCGCCCTTGATCGAGGCGCCCATCGCGAGCGAGGCGTCGATGTCGGTGAAGGCCATGATCTCGTTCCGGCCGTCGTTCCAGCTCCAGCGGCCGAACAGGCCGAGATCGTCGGCGAGCGCCTGCTCGATATTGACGGCGTAGCCGTACTTGATGCGCCCGGTGCGGGTCTGCGTGATGTCGGCATTGAGCGCGGGATTGTTCAGCGTCTCGCGATAGCTGCCGGAATAATCGCTGTTCAGGAAGCCAAGCACTCTGAGCTTGCCTGGTTGCGAGAATAGGGAATAGCGTGTTTCCAGTTCGGCGACATATTCGCCACGCTGCGGGACCCTGGTGTCGAAGCTGTTGGCGTTCGATGTCGCGCCCATCAGGAAATAGCCGGCGCGCAGTGCCCAGTGCTTCTGGTTCAGTTCGGCGGTGACACCGTAGCCCAGCCCAAGCTTGTCGGCGGCATAGTCGAATGCGCCTGACGACCACAGCGACCAATTCATGAAATCCTTGCGCGGATCGCGCGCGTAGGAATTGCCGTCGAATACATCGACGACCGAGAATTTGCCGGCCTGTATCGTCAGGCGCGAGACGTCGACCTTGCCCGCCAACTGCAACTGCCCGCTCGCCAGTTCCTCCTGTTCGCCGCCGAAGCCAAATGTCTGGCGCAGGAACAGGCGCGAAGTGTTGTAGTGTGGGTAGGGGAAGTTGGACTTTTGTGCTTCGCCGTTGGAGAAGCCACCTAGGCCGGTGGTGTTGTTCAGGCCAAATCCCTGCAGCAGCTCGGGATTGTAATAGAGCTCACCGCCTTCCCAGAGCCGCACATTGAGATAGAGGCTATTGCTCCACGTCGGCTGAAGCTGCGGCGCCGGTGTCAGGCTGTTGGGACCGCTATATGGCGCGCGGAATGCCGGATAGCCCTGCCCCAGGAAAGTGCTCTGGCCGTGGATTTCCCAGCGGTTCGATTCGGTGTCGGTGATGTCAGTGTTCTTCTTCCAGCCGGGCGTCCCGGGAAGATCGATCTTGCGGTTGAGCCCGAGCCGCAGCATGTGCAGGTCGGCGGTGGACGTGTAGCGTTCACCCGACGGGAACGCGACGTTGGCGCGCTCGAACTGGTTGTAGAGATATTCCAGCCGCACCGTCCAATGCGGCGCGAAGGCATATTCAACGCCGGCGCCGGCAGCCCAGCCCAGTCGCACGCCGAGCTGCTTCGCCCCGAAGCCGACGGCGGGCATGACGGTAAAGCGCTCGCCCATGTAGGCAAAGCCGCCCGTGGCGTAGAGGAGCCAATGGCTCGCGGCGTAGCCGATGCGGCCGCGCACGGTGCCGATATAATCCCAGTCCTCGATGAAATCGGTGCGCGGTGTCGAGATCAGCGACATCTGCGAGTTCGAGTGCAGGTAGTTCGGAAACGTCAGGTCGGCCTCGACGCTGAACAGCAGGCCCGAGGGCAGCCGCCAGTTATAGCCGGCCTGCAGACCGCCGATCATGCCGCCGAAATCGCCGGACACGGCGGTCGCCGCCGGATCCCAAAGCACTGCGGAGGTGGTGCCGTGGCTATAGCCGGTGTGCCCGCCGATATAGAAGCCGCTCCAGTCGAAGGCCGGCGGCAGGTGCGCCTTCACCGGCAGCTTGAGATCGGCCGCCTGCGCCGGCGCGCTCAGCATCAGCGCGCCGAGCGCTGCGCTTGCGGTCAAGAGAACCCGGATCGAACTGACGCGCTTCATCCTGCGAACTTCCTGAGGTGTCGTGTCGCCAACACCGCAATTCTGCCGGCCCAGTTCCTTGACGCGGGTCATATCGAGAACCATTCCAGGCGCCTCACTCCATCATCACTGCAGATTTGCCGGCGCGCCGCCACTACCGACTGCGCCGCCGGATTCGTGAAGCCCGCGGGCTGTTGCCAATCCGCCGCCGTCCAAGGCCGGACTGAAGGAATCGCCGGGTCCCCGAACGAGACTTATTGCAAGTAATTCGCAATAGCAACAATTGGCCGGGCGATCACCTGTCGATGGCAGCTAGCCGTGACGGTTGTGCAACAGGACGGAGAGGCCCCGAAAAAAGATGACCCGCCCGGGGGGACGACCGGGCGGGTCGGGTTCGACACGGGGTGGATGAGGCGCCCGTGCCGGACGCAGCTCCACTAGTCTGTCGATCTCTTAGTAGGGGTAGGTGCAGACGCGAACGCTGCCGATGTACTGGCCGAACATGTTGTAGCGGGGCTGCCAGCCGCAGCGGCGGTAGCTGGTGTAGTAGACCGGGCCGCCGGCGCTGGCGGCAACCGCGGTGCCGACGATGGCGGCGGTGGCGAGGCCGACGTGCCAGGGCTTCAGCGGATAGGCTTCGGCCTTGGTCGTGCTGGTCGCGAACGAGCCCGCAACGGCGAGGGTGGCGAGGGCGAGGGCGGCAATCCTGGTCTTGATCGACATGGGTAACTCCATCCTGTCTGGGAGCGGCGCCGGTATGGTCCGCATGTTCCTTGGACGGACGCATTCCGGAACCGGTTCGATGGCCGTCCCGCGACTGAGGTGGAGAAGAAAAACTATAGTTAAGGCAGGTGTTTAGGACGCTTTCCGGGGCCGCCGGCCAGCCTGCTCACGTCGAAGTTATCGACGTCGTGCAGCAGCTCACAGAACGCCCGCGCGCCATGGTCCAACAGTTGCTCCCCCTTTTCCGCCGAAGCCAGCCTTGCATCGCCGACCGCCCCCAGCGGGTTGAGATCCTGCGCCTGCCAGGCGAACGGAGCCGGCCGCTGGGTGGAAAGCCAGCGGAACTCCTTCTCCATCGCCGCCGCCGCGGAAGGAAAATCCGCGATTGCCTCCTTCTTCACGGCTTGCGGATAGCGCGCCAGCATGATCGAGGTTTCCACGGCGCCGCCGTGAATGCCGTGACGCAGCTCATCGTCCGAGAACAGCCCCTTGGGCGCGCCGAAGCGCGACCAGCTGGTGGTGACGGCCAGCATGCCGTGCCGTGCACGCAAATCCTGCGCGACAAGCATCATCGCCGCGCTGTTGCCGCCATGGCTCGTCACCATCACGAGCTTCTTCAAACCGGCGCGCGCGACGCTTTCACCGAGCGCCATCCACTGCTGGAGCGCTTGCGCGGTCGAGAGCGTCTGCGTGCCCGGATAGTCGGTGTGCTCGGTGGAAATGCCGATCCGCTGCATGGACAAGAAGGTGACGGGCAATCCGGAAGGGAGCAATGTCGCAAGTCGCGCCAGATAGGCCTCGCCGATCAGCACGTCGGTTTCCAGCGGTAAATGCGGCCCGTGCTGCTCGGTCGCCGCGAGCGGCAGCACCGCGATCCATCGCGCGGCGTCCCCGGCGGAAACTTCCGGCCAGGCAATCGCGCTCCAGTCGCGGGGCGGGACTTTCACCATCGTTCGAAACGTTTTCTTTCAGAGTGTTTGCGAGGTAGTTTGTCGCGGCCTTCCAGGGGTGCAATCGCGCCCGCGCCATTCCATCATGGGGCAAAATGACAGACGGAGTCCAATCATGAAGCCGGCCTTTCTGCCACGAGCGTTAACTGCAGCATTGGCAGTTCTGGCGGCAGTGGCGTCGCCGGCGCGCGGCCAGACGCTGGACAAGGTGTCGTTCGGAACCAACTGGGTGGCGCAAGCCGAGCATGGCGGCTTTTTCCAGGCGGTCGCCGATGGCACCTACAAGAAATACGGCCTCGACGTCACCATCGTGCCCGGTGGGCCCAACGAGAACAACCGCATGCTGCTGATCGCGGGCAAGATCGAATTCTTCATGGCCGCGAACACGCTGCAGTCCTTCGACGCGGTCGCCAACAACGTGCCCGTAATCTCGGTGGCCGCGATTTTCCAGAAGGATCCGCAGGTCTTCGTCACCCACCCCGAATACAAGGTCACCAGGCTGGAAGACCTGAAGCCGCTGACGCTGTTCGTGTCCAAGGAAGGCGTCGCCAGCTATTTCCAGTGGCTGAAACACGAATACGGATTCAACGAGCGGATGGTCCGGCCCTATACCTTCAATTCGCAGCCGTTCCTGGCCAACAAGCAGAGCGCGATGCAGGGCTATGTCACGTCGGAGCCCTTCGCGATCGAGAAGGTGACCGGCAAGAAGCCAGGCGTCACGCTGCTGGCCGATCACGGCTTCAACGCCTATTCGACCCTGATCGAGACACGGATCGAACTCATCGACAAGAAGCCCGACCTGGTGCAGCGCTTCGTCGATGCCTCCATCATCGGCTGGTACAATTACCTCTACGGCAACAACGCCGCCGCCAACGCCATGATCAGGAAGTTCAACCCGGAAATGACCGACGACCTGCTGGCCTATTCCATCGCCAAGATGAAGGAGTACGGCATCGTCGATTCCGGCGACACGCTGAAGAACGGCATCGGCGCCATGTCGGACGCCCATGTGGCGAGTTTTTTCGACAAGATGGTGCGTGCCGGCGTCGTCAAGCGCGACATCGATTTCCGCAAGGCGTACACGCTGCGCTTCGTCAACAAGGCGGTCGGGCTCGACCTGCGGCCGAAGAACTGACACCAGATGAGCGAAGACGCCATGCGCTCCGACGTCGAGGCCGGGATGACCGGGCTTGCGGTGCGGCTGCGCGGCGCCACCAAGACCTACGACAACGGCGTCGCCGCACTCGGTCCGCTCGACCTCGACATCCGGCGCGGCGAATTCGTATCGCTGCTCGGGCCCTCCGGCTGCGGCAAATCCACGGCGCTGCGGCTGGTCGCCGGGCTGACGCCGCCGACGTCGGGGACGGTGCGCCTCGCGCAACACGCGGCGGAAGGCCGCGGCACCAACGCCATCGGCTTCGTGTTCCAGGAGCCGACCCTGATGCCGTGGGCGAATGTCGCCGCCAATGTGCGCCTGCCGCTGGACCTCGCGAACGTGCCGGCAGTTGAGGCCGATCGCCGCGTCACGGCGGCGCTGGCCCAGGTCGGGCTCGTCGAGTTCGTGCACAGCTTTCCGCGCGAACTGTCCGGCGGCATGAAGATGCGGGTGTCGCTGGCGCGCGCACTGGTCACCGATCCCGAGATCCTGCTGATGGACGAGCCGTTCGCCGCGCTCGACGAGATCACGCGCTTTCGTCTCAACAATGATCTGCTCGCGCTGTGGCGAGGCTTGCGCAAGACCGTCGTTTTCGTCACCCACTCGGTGTTCGAGTCGGTTTATCTCTCCCAGCGCGTCATCGTCATGAGCGCGCGGCCGGGGCGCATCGCGGCGGAATTCCGCATCGACGCGCCGGAGCCGCGGGGCGAGGAGTTCCGTACCTCCGCCGACTATGCCGCCTTCTGCCGCAAGGTTTCGGCCGCGCTGGCGCCGGCCTATGAGGGGCAGCGCGCATGAGCGGAGACACCGCAGCGCCGGTGCCGGCAAAGAGTGGGCAGGATTCCCCAACGCGCATCCTGCTGCCCATCGCCGTGCTCGCTGTCGGGCTTGCGGCGTGGGAACTCGCGATCCAGCTCAACGACGTTCAACCTTATGTGCTGCCGGGGCCGTGGCTGATCCTGCGGACGCTGGTCACCGACTGGGGCGTGCTGTCGGAATCGCTGCTGGTCACGCTCCTGACCACGCTGGAGGGCTTTGTGTGCGCCGCGGCCGGCGGCATCGCGCTGGCGCTGCTGTTCAACCGTTCGCGCTGGCTGGAAGACGCGCTGTTTCCCTATGCGATCATCCTGCAGGTCACGCCCGTGATCGCGATCGCGCCGCTGCTGCTGATTTACCTGCCGCAACAGGTGGCGGTGGTGGCCTGCGCCTTCATCGTCGCGTTCTTCCCGGTGCTGTCCAACACCGCGCTCGGCTTGAAGTCGGTCGATCGCAATCTCGCCGGCTTGTTCCAGCTCTACCGCGCCTCGCCGATGCAGACGCTGCGTTACCTGAAATTGCCGGCGGCGCTACCCTACATCCTCGGCGGCCTGCGCATCGCCGGTGGGCTGTCGCTGATTGGCGCCGTGGTTGCCGAAATCGCGGCGGGCTCGGCGGGCGCCGGCTCCGGGCTTGCCTATCGCATCGCGGAATCCGGTTATCGTCTGAACATACCCCGTATGTTCGCCGCGCTGCTTTTGCTGTCGGTTGCCGGGATTGTCATCTATGCCTTGCTGGCGCTAGTTTCGCACCTCGTTCTGCGGCGCTGGCACGAAAGCGCGCTTGGAAAGGAAAGCTGATGGCGGCCAATATTTCTTCAGAAAAGATCGACCTGCTGATTTACGGGCCGATCAGGCCGATCCTGGAAAACGGCTTTCCCGACCAGTTCACCGTGCATCGCGCCGAAAGCCAGGAAGAGGCGGAGCGGCTCTCTGCCGACGTGAAGCAAAAGCTCCGCGGCATGGCGGTGACCTATCACACCATGCACACCGGCAAGGACCTGCAAGCGCAATTCCCCAAGCTCGAGATGATCGCGAGCTTTGGCGTCGGCTACGACCACATCGACTCCACCTACGCACGCGAGCACAACGTCATCGTCACCAACACGCCTGACGTGCTGACCGAGGAAGTCGCCGACGTTGCCATGGGCCTTCTGATCGCGACGCTGCGCGAGTTCGTCAAGGCCGACAAATATCTGCGCTCCGGCCTGTGGCAGACCCAGAACTACCCGCTCAGCGTCGGCTCGCTGCGCGACCGCAAGGTCGGGTTCGTCGGCATGGGCCGCATCGGGCAGGCGATCGCCCGGCGTCTCGACGCCTCGCGCGTGCCGGTGGTCTATCATTCACGCAAACCCGCGGCGGGGGTTTCCTATCAGCACTATCCCGACCTGATCGAGATGGCCAAGGCCGTCGACACGCTGATGATCATCGTCCCCGGCGGCGCCTCGACGTCGAAGATCGTCAATGCCGAGGTCCTGAAGGCGCTTGGGCCCCGCGGCGTCCTGATCAACGTGGCGCGCGGCTCGGTGGTGGACGAGCCTGCACTGGTCGCCGCGCTCAAATCCGGCACCATTCTGGCTGCAGGCCTCGACGTGTTCGCCAACGAACCGTCGGTTCCGGACGAACTGAAGGCCATGCAGAACGTCGTGTTGTTGCCACATATCGGCTCGGCTTCCGTGGTAACGCGTAACGCCATGGATCAACTCGTGGTCGACAATCTCAAGAACTGGTTCGCGGGCAAGCCGCCGCTGACGCCGGTGGCGGAAACGCCGGTGAAGGGCCGCTGATGGGCCGCCGCCGCTCCACCGCCGCGCTTCTGGCCGTGCTGGCGCTGGCTGTTCCGGCGCGGGCGCAGCAGCCCGATGCGTTGAAAAAGGAAATGATCGGGCAGTGGGAGCTCTCCACTACGGAGCGCAGCAAGACCTGCGTCGTGACCATGAAGAACGAAGGGGCCTCGCATGCGCTCAAGCTCGAGCTTGAGCCGAACTGCGCAACCGCACTTCCCTTCACCAAGGACATCGCTGCCTGGAGCATCAAGGGCCTCGACATCGTCCGGATGCAGGATACGGCCGGCCAGCCCGTGATCGACTTCACGGAAGTGGAGAGCGGCATCTTCGAAGGCCTGCGCCAGGGCGAGGGCGTCTACATCCTGCAGAATCTCGCCGCCGCCCGCTCGCTTGCGAAGTCGATGGACCAGATGATCGGCGACTGGCAGATGGTGCGCGGCAACGGCCGGCCGATCTGCGGCCTGACGCTGACCAACACGGAAGCCGACGCCGACAATTTCCAGGTCTTCCTCAAGCCGAAATGCGATCCCGCGGTCGCCGCCTTCGGTCCGGTGCAGTGGCGCCTCGAGCGCGGCCAGATCATCCTGATGTCGAAGGCCGGCGACACCTGGCAGTTCGAAGCCGACGACAACGCGCAATGGCGCCGCGTGCCGGATACGGCCGACGGTCTGATCATGCTGCGCGGGCAGTAGACGGTATCTCGAAACCGGCAAATTTTTCCCGAGCAGCATGTCGATCCGGACCTTGCCGGATCGTCATCCCCTGTAGCGAGACGGAATTGCAGGCCGACGCCGGCAAGCTCGCAAGCCACAGGAGTTCCTCATGCGCTTCATGTCCATCGTCACTTCCCCGCAACCGATGAAGGGTCCGACCCCCGCCTTGATGGAGGCCATGGGCAAGCTTGCCGAACGCGAGATCAAGGCCGGCCGCATGATCGACATGGGCGGCCTGATGCCGTTGCAGCAGGGCGCGCGGGTCGCGATCGCGGACGGCAAGCTGCGCGTCACTGACGGACCGTTCGTCGAGGCCAAGGAAGTGATCGGCGGCTACGCCATCTTCGAGTTCCGCGACAAGGCCGAGGCGCTGGCGATGACCAGGGAGTTCATGCAGCTTCACCTCGACCACATGCCGGGTTGGGAAGGTACCTGCGAACTGCGTGCCATGGCGGGCCACGGCGTGGAGACCGGCTGCGGCGACGTCGAAGCGGCCGCACACGCCTGATGCAGGCGGTTCGCAGATCCGGTCGGCGGCGATGACGGCCGCCGACACCCATGCCGCCATCCTCGCCGCCTGGCGCATCGCGCAGCCGCGCCTGATCGTCTCGCTGTCGCGGATGCTGCGCGACGTGCCGCTGGCGGAAGAGCTGACGCAGGATGCGCTGGTGGCGGCGCTGGAGGACTGGCCGGGCTCCGGCGTGCCGGAACGGCCGGGCGCGTGGCTGATGGCGACCGCCAAACGCCGCGCGCTCGACCAGCTGCGCCACCGCAAGATGCTCGCGCGCAAGCACCAGGCGCTGGCGTTCGATGTCGAGCGGGAGCAGCAGGCGATGCCGGATTTCGACGCTGCTCTGGACGACGACATCGGCGACGAGATGTTGCGGCTGATCTTCACAGCCTGCCACCCGTTGCTGTCGCGCGATGCGAGCGCGGCGCTGGCGCTGCGCATGATCTGCGGCCTCACCACCGAGGATATCGCCCGCGCCTTCCTGGTGCCGGAGGCCACCATCGGCCAGCGCATCGTACGCGCCAAGCGTACGCTGTCGGAATCGGGGCTCGCCTACGAAACCCCGCGCGGCGAGCAGCTTGCGCAGCGCCTCGCTTCGGTGCTGGAGGTGGTCTATCTCATCTTCAACGAGGGCTATGCGGCCTCGCGCGGCGACGACTGGATGCGTCCGCAGCTGTGCGAAGAAGCACTGCGGCTCGGCCGCGTGCTGGTGAGGGTCGCCCCGCGCGAGCCGGAAGCGTTCGGCCTGCTGGCCTTGATGGAGCTGAACGCTTCGCGCGCCGCCGCGCGGGTCGATGCCGACGGCGAGCCGATCCTGCTGCCGGAGCAGGACCGCTCACGTTGGGATCGTCTGCAGATCCGCCGCGGCCTGCAGGCGCTCGGCCGCGCGCAGCAGCTCGGCGGGGAAGACGGCTACTATCTGCTGCAGGCGGAGATCGTCGCCTGCCACGCGCGCGCCGATACCGCCGATGCCACCGACTGGCGGTGCATCGCCGCGCTGTACGAGCGGCTTTGCGCACGCGTTGACTCGCCGGTCATCGAGCTCAACCGTGCAGTCGCGGTCGGCATGGCCGAAGGCGCGCAAGCGGGACTGGCGATCGTCGAGGCCATCGCCCAGGAGCCGGCGCTGCGGAACTACCATCTGCTGCCCGGCGTGCGCGGCGATTTCCTGCACAAGCTCGGCCGTCGCGACGAGGCGCGCGCCGCCTTCGAAGCGGCGGCGGCGCTCGCCGGCAACCGCCGCGATCGCGACCTGATGCTGCGGCGGGCGAGGGAATCGTAGGGCGGACTAGCGGAAGCGTAATCCGCCACATATCGATCGGCAAAGGCGGCGGATTACGCCTTCGGCTAATCCGCCCTACGGCATGTCGACTACGCCGGCAAGCCCACATCCTGCAGCGCTTCGACGAGGCGCTCGCGCGTGGCCTGCGGCAGCGGCGGCAGGCCGTCCGTCACCTTCGCCAGCGTCAGCTCGGGATAGCCGTCCATCAGGCGCCGCGCGCTGTCGGCGGCTTCATCGCGGGCGCCGGCGTACATGTAGGCGGGGCAGAGCGTGCGATGCATCCAGGCCAGTTGCGGATGCTCGTCCAGTGCGCGCTGCTGCCACAACGCGGCCTCGCGAAAACGGCCGGCGTTGAAATGCGCAACGCCGATGCCGTAGAGATGATTGAAGGACAGCTCGTCGCTCGGCGCCAGCTCCAGCGCGATCATGAATCGCTCGATCGCGGCGTCGTCATGGCCCCGATAGACGTCGATCCAGCCGCTGCGGCCCCAGGCAAAGGCCGAGCTGCCGTCGATGGCGAGCGCCTTGGCAATGACGCGCCCGGCGCTTTCGTCGTCGAGCAGCGACATCGCCGTGCCGGCGATGGCGAGCACGCGCGGATCCGCGCGCAGTGCCAGCGCCCTGCGCGCGTATTCCGCGCTCTGTGCGCGGTCCCGCGGCGGATCGGAGCCGAAATAATACACGACGCGCTGGGCATGGGCCCAGGCGGCGAGCGCGACCGGCAGGGGATCGGCGGGATCGCGGTCCATCGCCCGGCTCAACAGCTCGATCGCGCAGGCATTGCCGGCTTCGTCCAGCGACAGCACGCCCGGCATCGCGCGCAAGGCCAGATCCTGCGCCGTTAGGTCGCAATCCTTTTTCTGCAGCGCGCGGTCGATCTCCGCCGTGCGCAGGCTCGGGCGCAGCGCCGCCGCCAGCCGGGTGGCAAGCTGCTCGTCGAAGGCGGCGCTGCGATCCCAGTCGCCCTCGATCCGGTGCGCCCACAGATGCCGGCCGCTCTCGCGGTCGATCAGCCGGAAGATCAGCCGCGCCTGCGCGCCGGAACCGCGGATCGCGCCGGCCAGGTGGTAGCGCGTCGATCCGGCGTGCGCCGTTGTCGAGATGCCGATGCGCGCCAGCGCCGTTGCGACCTCGTCCGCGATGCCGCGCGCCGCTTCCTCATGGCCTGCCGCCGTCTCGATCGGGCCGATCGTGACGCCCGGCCGATCGGCGCTGGACGAGAACGTCTGCAGCTGGGCGGCGACGACATTGTTGAACGTCGCCTGCCGCCGCAACGTCTGCGACGGCGTCTCGCCGTAGCGGCGGCGGTACTCGATCGAGAACCGCCCGAAATGCGGAAAGCCGCAGCGCGATGCCACGTCCATCACGCGCGTATCGGGCTTTCCGAGCAACAGCTGGCGCCGCGCGCTTTCGAACCTGATGTCGCGCAGCGCTTCATGCGGGCTCTTGCCGAGGAACGTCCTGAACTGGCGTTGCAGCGCGCGCGCGGACAGGCCGGCCGCTTCCGCAAGCTCGGCAATGCCGATGTCGCGCTCGAGGCCGGCGTGCATGACGTCGAGCGCACGGCGCACCGCACGCGGCAGCACGATTGCTGCCGAGTTGGCGTTTGACGAAGTTTCGTCGTGCCCGATCACTGCGTCATCCCCAAGGGTTCCAGAGGGCTCCAGGGTTCGCCGATGGATGCCTCATAACCTCGTTTGTCTCTCCCGTCGCGCCAAAGGTTTCGCCCCGCGGATAGCGATGTCGCGAATTGGACAGGCCGAAACGGGCTTCTCCCATACCTACGATCACAGCAACGCGCCCCGAGGGCGGTTCTGAGACGCAAATCGAGGGAAAAGCATATGTTCAGTAACCATTTCGCTCCTGCGGCGTCCCGCCGCAGGCCATTCTGGGCGGCGCGACGGTCGCGCACGGCCGTCCCGGTAATCGCTGCCTGCGCGACATTCGCGGCGGCGGCGCTCGCCGCAGCCGAGCTGCCGGAGTCCATTTCGGCCCCGGGCGAAACGCTGATCGTCACGGTCCACGCTGAGGGCGCGCAGGTCTACGAATGCAAGGCCGACGCCGCCGGCAAGCTGGCATGGCAGTTCCGCGAGCCGATCGCGACCCTGCTCGTCGATGGCAAGACCATCGGTCGGCATTTTGCCGGCCCGAGCTGGGAGCTCGACGACGGCAGCGCGGTGGCCGGCAAGGTCGTTGCGCGCGCGGCCGGCGCCGGCAAGGCCGACATTCCGCTGCTGAAGCTCGCGGCCTCGCCGCTACGCGACCGAGGCATGCTTGCTGGCGCCACCACCATCCAGCGCCTCAACACCAGGGGCGGCACGGCCGAAGGGCCATGCGAGAACATGGGCTCGATGCTGAGCGTGCCGTATGCCGCCGACTACGCCTTCTATCGCAAGGCGCGGGCCAGCGACGTCGCCGGCGCAATGCGCCTTGCCGGAGCAGGGAGCGCTGCGGGCAATCGCGCCCCGACGCCGACGACGAAGCTGGAAGGCTCGCCAGCCGCCAGGAAGGCTGCCGACCAGAGCGCGCCGCTCGGCAACAAGGTCGACGAGATGTGCATGGGCCGCCATTGCCGGCCACGTCCTCCCTACGACAACCAGCACTGAATTCCACCTCGCAACGTCCCATCCAACAGGAGAGAAAGCATGAATATCCAGACCGCCGTTCCCA
>CAZDEZ010000003.1:0-32704 GCA_964504705.1 uncultured Bradyrhizobium sp. | reverse complement strand
CGCAACGTCCCATCCAACAGGAGAGAAAGCATGAATATCCAGACCGCCGTTCCCACGCCCGACCTCGCCGCCGTCAAGGCCAAGCAGCAGGCCACCTGGGCCTCCGGCGACTATGCCGTCGTCGGCACCACCCTGCAGATCGTCGGCGAGAGCCTGTGCGAGGCCGTCGATATCAGGAGCAACCAGCGCGTCCTCGACGTCGCTGCCGGCAACGGCAATGCGACGCTGGCCGCCGCCCGCCGCTTCGCCGACGTGGTGTCGACCGACTATGTCGGCGCGCTGCTGGAGCGCGGCCGCGAGCGGGCCAGGGCGGAGCGGCTGGCCGTCGATTTCCGCGAGGCAGACGCCGAAAACCTGCCGTTTCCGGATGCGAGCTTCGACGTCGTGCTGTCGACCTTCGGCGTGATGTTCACGGCCAACCATCCGCGCGCGGCGAGCGAGCTCGTCCGCGTCTGCCGCCCCGGCGGCAAGATCGGTCTCGCCAACTGGACGCCCGAAGGCTTCATCGGCAACCTCCTGAAGACCGTCGTCAAGTTCGTTCCGCCGCCGCCGGGCGTGAAATCGCCCATCATGTGGGGCAAGAAAGAGTATCTTGCGGAGATCTTCGGCAGCGGCGTCGGCATCGCGGCGGAGAGCCGGCATTTCACCTTCCGCTACAAGTCGCCGGCGCATTTCCTCGACATCTTCCGCACCTATTACGGGCCGACGCACAAGGCGTTCGGCGCGATCGACGCCGCCGCCCAGCAGAAGCTGCAGGATGACCTGCTGGCGTTGATCGGCCAGTTCAACATCGCCAAGGACGGCACGTTGGTGATCCCGAGTGAGTATCTCGAGATCGTCGTCACCAGGCGCGCCTGATCGACGCTGCCTGAAAATGCGAGGGCGCGGCGGGTCACCGCCGCGCTCCCTTTCGCCGAGAGCAAGAGGCTGCCATGAGCACCGCAACCGAGCGCGCGAGCGAACATCCCTATGGCTGGGTCGTCGTCGCGGTGGCGACGGTCAGCCTCGCGCTCGGCTTCGGCGCCGGCGGCGTCGTCTCCGTGCTGATGAAGCCGATGGAAGAGGAGTTCGGCTGGTTTCGCGCCGACATCTCCATGGCCTATACGACCTACTCCATCGGCGCTGCGCTCGGCGGCCTGTTCTGGGGCGCGCTATCCGACCGGATCGGCGCAAAGCCGGTCGCGCTGATCGGCACCGTCGGCATGTCGGCGGGCCTTGCCGCGTTGAAATGGCAGGACGCGCTGTGGCAACTCCATTTCCTGTTCTTCCTCGTCGGCGCGGTCGGCTTTGCCTGCCTGTTCACGCCGCTCACCGCGCTGACCGGATTGTGGTTCAACGCCCGCAAGGGGCTGGCGATCGGCATCGCCACCGCCGGCGGCGCGTTCGGGCAGGGTATCGTGCCTTATCTCGGCCGGCTCCTGATCACCGAGCTCGGCTGGCGCGACGCCATGCTGGCGCTCGGCGCCGGCTTCCTCGTGATTCTGCTTCCGCTGGTGTTCCTGTTGCGGCCGGCGCCGGCAGCGGCGCAGCCGGCCGGTGTGGCCGCGCCACGCGATGCCAATCTCTGGAACGTGCCGCATGCCGTCACGCTGCCATGGCTTGCGCTTGCCGCACTGTTTTGCTGCATCTGCATGGCCGTGCCGCAGGTGCATCTGGTGCCGCTCGGCATCGATCTCGGCTGCAGTCCGCAGACGGCAGCGGGGCTGCTGCTCACCGTAATGGTGACCGCCGTGTTCGGCCGGCTGTTCTTCGGCTGGCTCGCCGACCACGTCGGCGGCTTGCCGGCTTATTTTGCGGCGTCGCTGGCGCAGACCTCGGTGGTGTTCTTCTTCACCCAGACCACGAGCATCGCAACGCTCTACCAGCTCTCAGTGCTGTTCGGCTTCGGCTTCGCCGGCGTGATGACGTGCCTTTTGATCTGCGCCCGCGAGGCCGCGCCCATCCGTCTGTCCGGCTTTGCCATGGCGGCGGTGGCGACCATCGGTTGGGTCGGCATGGGTTTCGGCAGCTACCAGGCCGGCTATTTCTACGACATCAGCGCCAGCTACCGCCTGTCATTCGCCATTGCCGCCATCGCCGGTGTGGCGAATCTGCTGATCGTCGCCGCTCTGTTCTGTTATCGCCGCGCGCGCAACGCGCCGCAAGGGCGAGCGGTCGCCAGCGCGCCGAGCTAGTCGAAGCGCGTATCGCGGCGGACGTCGCGCAGGGGGATCATTTCGGGTTGCGGCGGCAGCATCGCGGCACTCAGCTCGTCGAGCCAGTCCAGTAGCAAGTCGACCAGACGTCCCGCATTCAACAGCACTGAACCCGCGCCCCGCAGGCGCGCCATCGTGTGATTCACGATCGATCCCCTCGATTTCGATGATGAATTACTCTCTCACAGCTCCGCGAAAACGCGAAGCGCAGAGTTAACAGATGGTAAACGGGGAACCGTGCGGCTCGCAGATTGCGCCGCGGCTCAACGGCTTGCCGCTGTCGCAGCCGCAGTTTCGCACCGGGTTCGTGGCGATGCGGCGCGGCACGTGACCTTCAATCCGCCAAGCTGCGATTGGCCCAGCTCTAGCGACCAGCCATAGGCGTCGAGCACGTCCTGCACGATGGCAAGTCCAAGGCCGGTACGGTCGCCGCGCTCGTCGAGCCGCGTGCCTCGCGCCAGCGCTATCGATCGCAGTTCGGGTGCAATGCCCGGCCCGTCATCCTCCACGTCGATTGCGACGCCCGTCGCCGACGGCAGGGCCGCAATTCGCACCAGCGATCTCGCGTGTCTGGTGGCGTTCTCCATCAGGTTGCCCATGATCTCGGCGAGGTCGGTGCGGTCGAACGGCGCGGCAAGATCGCCGGCGATCGACGTCTCGTAGCGGATGCGGCTTGCTGCCGCGGTCCGCGATATCGTTGCGATCAGCGACTGGACCAGCGGCAGCAGCGGCGTTGCCGGAGTGCTTCCCAGGGAAACTCCGCCTTGGACGCGCGCGCGCGCCAGCTCGCGGTCGACGGTGCGGCGCATCGATTCGATGACCGCCTCGATCTCGTCGGCGATCGCGCTCTCGCCCTTTAGCCGCAGTCGCTCGCCATCGGCGGCGAGTGCGGCGAGCGGCGTCTTCAGACCATGCGCAAGGTCCGCGGCCCGATGGCGCGACCGCGCGATATCCTGCTCGCGGGCGTCCAGCAGCGCGTTGACCTCTTCGACCAGCGGGCGAACTTCATCCGGCCCGCGGTCCGGCAGACGGCGGCTTCGGCCGGCGCCGATGTCGGAGAGACCGCGCCGCAAGGCATCGAGCGGGCGCAAGCCGAGCCCGACCTGGATCGAGGTGGCGGCAGCCAGCGCCAGTCCGAGCAGGCCGAGCGCCAGCACGAGGTCGGTGGCAAAGGCGGTGCGCGCGTCGATCACGCGCGCAAGGTCCACCGCGACGGCGACACGCACCGGCGTCTCGCGGCCGGCGATCGTCAGGGTCACCATCCGTTCCGCCACCAGCAGCCGCGCGCCCGCCGGTCCCGCGATGTTGTGCAGATGCGTCTCGCCGGTAGCCGGCTCGTCGGCGGGAAGGGACAGCGTCGTGTCCCACAGCGATCGCGAGCGCAGCAGGCGATTGGCGTCGTCTCCGATCTGCCAGTACAGACCGGAGAGCGGGTCGGCAAAGCGCGGATCGGCGGGTGGGCGGAGCAGGACGATGCGGCCGTCCGTGTCGACGTCGATGCCGGCCAGCAGCTGGTTGAGATGGACGGCGAGATCCTGCGCCAGCGTGCGGGCGACATGCCGCTCGAACAGCAACGCAAGCGCAATTCCGGCAATCGTCAGGGCAACCGCAATCGCCGCGGCGCCTCCGGCAATCAGCCGCAGCCGCAGCGAGTTGGCGGTCATCGCGCCGCCTCCGGCACCAGATAGCCGAAGCCGCGCCTGGTCTCGATCAGGCCCGGACCGAGCTTCCTGCGGACCCGGCCGACCAGAACCTCGATCGCGTTGGAATCGTGCGCGTCGCCCTGGCCGTAGATGTTCTCGCTCAGCTCCTGCTGCGACACGACGCGCCCGCAATGCAGCAGCAGGTAGGCGGCGAGCCGGTATTCGAGCGGCGACAGGGTGACGGGGATGCCGCGCAGGGAAACCTTCATCTGCCGTTCGTCCAGCGTGACGTCGCCGACCCGGACGACCGAGGATGCCTGGCCAGCCGAGCGCCGGACGATCGAGCGCAGGCGGGCAAGCAACTCCTCCATCCGGAACGGCTTCGGCAGGTAGTCATCGGCGCCAGCGTCGATGCCGTCCACCCGCTCCGCCCAGCTGCCGCGCGCCGTGAGGATCAGCACCGGCGTGGAGCGGTCGTTCTGGCGCCAGCGCTTGAGCACGGCAAGCCCGTCCATGCCGGGAAGGCCGAGATCGAGAATGATGGCCGCGTAGTCTTCGGTGTCGCCGAGGAACCACGCCTCCTCGCCGTCGCGTGCGACTTCGACGACGTAGCCCGCAGCTTCGAGGGCGCGGACAATGTCCGCAGCGATCCGCCGGTCGTCTTCCACGACAAGGATGCGCATCATTTCTCCTTGATGCGGTCGATCGCGCCGTTCTGCGCGTTGACGTAGACGTCGAACAGGCGGCCCTTCGGGTCCGCGACACGAAATTCGTAGTACCAGCGATCGCGCTTGCGCTCGATTTCGACGCCGACGACGTCGCCCGGCAGCTTGCCGCGGATCGCGGCGAGGATATCCGCCAGCGGCTTGATCGCGCCGCGCTCCACGGCCTGCCGCGCGGCGTCCTGGTCGTCCTTGCGGCCGTCCGCGACGGCATCCGCCGCCGGGCCGGCAAGCACCAGCAGGAGGGCCATCAATACAGGCTTGCAGCGGCGCACGGTTCGTACCTCGTTTGCAGGCCGCGAGTATCCCACGACGTACCTGACAGAAAGCTGACGGCGGCCCACAGCCTGCCGCGATCCGGACACGCGGTGCTTCATCGCGTCACGAAGTAGTAGTCCTCGCTGCCCGACAGCGAGCCGTAGCTGAAGGGTTGCTGCCTCTTGTTCGTCGTGGTCATGACGTCATCGCGCACGAGGTCGAACAGGCGGCGGATTTCGAGATTGGCGGTCGGCATGCGCTTGATGAGCGCCTCGGCGAACGGGCTGTTGGCGCCGTCGCCGTCGAGGGCGGTCTCCCCGTGCTTGGCCGCGTAGACCACGAGCGTCCCCGCTTCCGGCTCGATCCGCGCCAGGCCGCGGCCGATCGACCGCGTTCCTATCGTCCGCCGCATCTGGTTGACGAACGGGTTGTCGCGGCAGGCGTCGAGAACGATCAGCCGCAGCCGCTTTGCGCCTTCCAGCGCGCTGAGCGCCTTGCCGACGTCGATCGATTCGAGATCGATGTCGCGGTCGGCACGCAGTTCCGCGTCGATCGGTATCATGTAGTTGATGCCGTTGAACTCGATGCCGTGGCCTGAATAATAGACCATGGCCCAATCTGCCCTGTCGGCAGCCTGCGCGAACTGGCGCAGCGCCGAGATCATCTCCTCGCGCTTGAGATCCATCTTCACGGTGACGGACTCGAAGCCGATCGCCCGCAGCACCACGTCGAGCGCCTTGACGTCGTTGGCGGGGTTGGCCAGTACCGGCACGCGCAGATAGTTGCTGTTGCCGATCAGAAGCGCGATGCGGCGGCCGGAGCCGCCGGTCGCGGGTGCGGCCGGTGCAGAGGAGGGCTGCGGCGGCAGGATGACGACGCTGGTCGTGGTCTGGGCCGGTTGGACCGATGGCTGGGACTGCCGCGCCGCCGTCGTTCCGGCGGAAATCGCGGCATTGACCTCCGCGAAAGCCGCGAAACTATCCTTGGGCACCAGGTTCTTCTTGCGCATCTCGACGAGGTTGTTCGCCGCAAGCTGGTGTCCGCTTCCTGCAGCCTTGCTGAGCCAGGCGAACGCCAAAGCAAGGTCCCGGGCCACGCCCTTGCCGTCCCAGTACATCATGCCGAGGTTGTTCTGCGCGTCGGCATATCCCTTCACCGCCGCCTTGCGATACCAGGCAACCGCCAGCGCGTCGTCCTTCGGAACGCCCCGCCCGCCGGCGTGGAGGACGCCCAAATTGTACTGCGCGGTCTCCTCTCCTTGCTCTGCCGCCTTGCGGTACCAGGAGACGGCCGTCGCGAGATCCTTGGGAACGCCGAATCCGTTCTCGTAGGCGAAGCCGAGATTGTTCTGCGCCCCGGCATGGCCGCTCTCCGCGGCCTTGGCGTACCAGGCGACTGATTGGGCAAGGTCCTTGGGGATGCCTTCTCCGTTGCGATAGATCGTGCCAAGGGCGTTCTGCGCTTCCACATAGGACGCCTCCGCTGCGCGCCGGAAGTACGACAGCGCCCTCGCGCTGTCCTTGGCTTCGCGATAGGCGCGCGCCAGCTGATACTGAAAGCGCGGCGTGTCCGGGTAGCGTGCCAGCGCGTCATTGCAGGCCGATATCGCCCGCGGGGCGTCGATCGCCTTGCGGGTCACGCCGGCTGCGACGCGCAAGGCGTCGTTCGGGTTTGCGGCATAGGTGTCGCAATCGGTCGGCGGGACGTCCTGGGCAGACGCGATCGCGCTGCCGAACAGCAGCGTCAGACAGGCGATCATTGCGATCCGGTACAGCACGTTTCCAGCAGCCCGAGAGGATTGCGGAAACTAGACACCGGCCCGGTCCGGGTCGTTGACGTGGCTCAACAATCCTTGGGCGTTTAAACCTTGAAGCGGGGATCGAGGAAGTCCCGCAGGCTGTCGCCGAACAGGTTGAAGGCGAACACCGCAAGGCTGATCGCGGCGCCCGGGAACAGGATCAGCCACGGCGCCTGGCGGTAGAAGTCGGCCGCGTTGCCCGACAGCATCAGGCCCCACGCGGCGCTCGGCTCCTGCACGCCGAGGCCGAGAAACGACAACGACGCCTCGGCCAGGATCGCCTGGGCGATGAAGGCCGTCAGCATGATGAGATAGGGCGCCACGACGTTGGGCGCCATGTGGCGGAAGATGATGCGGGTGTGGGAATAGCCGGCAGCGCGTGCGGCATCGACGTAAGGCATGACGCGGACCGAGAGCGCCGCAGCCCGCACGATACGCTCGACGCGCGGCAGGATCGGGATGGCGATGGCAATGATCAGATTGAGGTCTAGCCCGGCGACCAGCAGCCTGCCGAACGCCGCGACCACGACCAGCGCCAGCACGATGATGGGGAACGCCAGCAGTACGTCCATGACACGCTGGATCCAGTCGTCGGTCTTGCCGCCGAAATAGGCCGACGCAATGCCGAGGACGGCGCCGATCGACGATCCGATGAAGGACGAGGTGAAGCCGATGACCAGCGCCGTGCGCGAGCCGTAGATCAGGCGCGAGCAGATGTCGCGGCCATAGGCATCGGTTCCGCACCAGTGATCGAGCGACGGCGGGCTGAGGATGCTGGCGAAGTCGATCTCCAGCGGATCGTAGGGTGCGACGAACTCGGAGAATATGCCGGCGAACATCATCGCGACGATGATGACGAAGCTGACCGTGCCGAGCGGCTGCTGGCGGACGAACTCAATGATCGCGCCGCGGGGGCGGGACGGCGTTTCGAGGACGGCGGCGTCGGGGGCGGCAATGGTCATGACGTCACGCGTACCGGATGCGCGGATCGAACACGGCGTAGAGCAGGTCGATCGCGAGATTCACGAAGACGTAGAACGCGGCGATCAGCATCACCATGCCCTGGATCAGGGTGAAGTCGTTGCGGGCGACGCTCTGGACGAACAGCTGGCCGATGCCGTTGAGATTGAAGACCTGTTCGGTGACGACCAGGCCGCCGATCAGGAAAGTGAATTCGAGACCGATGACGGTAATCGCCGGCAGCAGCGCGTTGCGCAAGGCGTGACGCGAGACCACGAGGTTCTCGAACACGCCCTTGGCGCGCGCGGTGCGGATATAGTCTTCGCTCATCACCTCGAGCAGCGAGGAGCGGATCATGCGCGCCGTCACCGCGCAGTAGCGGTAGCCGACCGCCGCCGCGGGCCAGATCAACTGGGTGAGGTTGGCGATCGGGTCGACGTAGATCGGCGTGAACGTGATCGGCGGCAGCCAGTTGAAGGCGGCGAGCAGGCCCAGCATGATCAGCATGCCGAACCAGAACGCCGGAATCGATATGCCCCCGATCGTCATGATCCGCATCAGATAGTCCACCCAGGTGTCGCGATAGAGCGCGGCCAGCGTTCCCAGCGGAATGGCGAACAGCAGCGCGATGATGGTCGCGAGGATCGCGACCTCCAGCGACAGTTCGAGCCGGACCCCGATCTCCTCCATCACCGGCCGCTCGGTCCACATCGACTTGCCGTAGTCGAAGGTGACGACGCCGACCATCCAGTCCTTGAACTGGACCGCCAGCGGCTTGTCGAGGCCGAGCCTGCGCCGCTCCATCTCGACGGTCTCCTGCGTGACGGCGCCGCCGTCGCCCCGCAGTTTCACCTCGACGATGTCGCCCGGGATGATGCGCAGCATGAAGAAGACGAGCACCGCGACGCCCAGCAGCGTGGGTATCGTGAGCAGGATGCGGTTGACGGTATAGCGCAGCATCGGAATGCCTCGCCCGCGGCCGGGCCGCGGGCTCCCGTTAGGTGTTCGAACTCAGGCGTTCAGCCAGACCCCGGTCAGGTCCTGGCCGAGATTGTGGCTCGGTGACATTTGCCATCCCATCACGGTCTTGTGCGTCGCCACCATGCGGTACCACCACAGCAGCGGCTGCTGATAGGCCTGCTCGAACAGCCGCTTCTCGAACGCCTGGATCATCGCCTGGCGCTTCTTCGGGTCGGTCTCGCGCATGTGGGCGTCGTAGAGCTTGTCGAGCTCGGGGTCCTTCGAGCGCGACCGGTTGGCCGGCGAGCGGTCGATCGACAGATATTTCGCCAGCGCCAGACTCGAATCGTCCATGAACAAATTCGAGAAGTCGATGGCGACGTCGTAATTGCCGCTGTTGAGACCAGCGAGGTAAGGCGCCGTCTCGAGTTGCTTGTTCTCGACGGTGACGCCGATCTGGCGCCACTGATCGACCAGGAATACCCCGGCCGGCGTATAGGGCTGCGCGATCGAGCGATTGTGCAGCGTGAACGTCAGGTTCTCATGCCCGGCTTCCTTGAGCAGCTTCTTGGCCTCCTCGCGGGACTTCTTGATGTCCTTGGAGAAGCCCGGCAGCTTGACCAGTTCCGCCTCGGGCGTTGCCATCTCGTAGCCGGGACGCAGCACGCCGCCGACCGAACGCAGCGTTGAAATCTTGCCAAGGCCCTGGCTGCCGCCCCAGCGGTCGATCGCCATCACCAGCGCGCGGCGCACCCGCACATCGTCGAACGGCTTCTTTTCGACGTTGAAGCAGACCAGCAAATTGAGCGTCCAGCTCGATTCCTCGATGCGGATCTTGTCGCCCATGGTCTGGATCAGGCGCGCCTTTTCGGGTTCTGAGACGCTGCGGAACTCGGCCTGCACCTGTCCGCCCTGCAGCGCGTTGAGCATGGTCGCAGCCTGCAGGAAGAACACACCCTTGAAGCCGTCGAGATAGGGCAGGTTCTTCTTGAAGTAGGCCTCGTTGCGCTTGCCGGCGACGTGGCTGCCCTTGACGTGCTCGACGAAGGTGAATGCACCGGTGCCGTTGATATTGGTTTTCGGCCAGTTCGCGTCCTTCGCCAGGTCCTTGGCCGAGTAGATGAAATTCCACGGCGAGCCGAAATGCTGCAGCATCGCGGCGTTGACGCCCTTCATCTTGAACACGACGGTCAAGGGATCGGGGGTCTCGATCGACGCAATGTCCGAGAACGTCGCCTTGCGCGCGGAGACGACGCCTTCCGGCGGGTTGCGCATCCGGTCGTAGGTCGCCTTGACGTCCGCCGACGTGCAGGGGGTGCCGTCGTGGAATTTCACGCCGGAATGGAGCTTGAACGTGTAGGTCAGCTTGTCCGGCGAGACCGTGTAGGATTCGGCGAGGTCGGGCGCCACGTTCGGATATTTGGCGAGATCGAACTTGAGCAATGTCGAGTAGAACGGCGCCGCGAAATGCAGCGTCGCGAAAGTGTCGCTGCCGTGGGCGTCGTAGTGCGGCGTCTCGGCGTTCATGGCGAAATTCAGCGTACCGCCCTTCTTGGGAGACTGGGCGTTGGCCCGCGTGGTCTCCAGACTGAAGCCGGTCGCGCCGAGGGCCAGAGCGCCCGCCATCGTCTTGAGTGCCGTGCGTCTCGTTTCCATCGTCCATCCTCCCTGTTGTCGCCCTTGTTGGCTTGGGCTTTCAGACCTTGATGCAGGCTGCGAAATGTCCCGGCCGCTTCTCCTCGAGCGCCGGTGCGGTTTCGCGGCATTCCTGGCTGGCCAGCGGGCAGCGCGTGTTGAAGACGCATCCGCTCGGCGGCGCCAGATGGCTCGGCAATTCTCCCTTGATCAGCCGCGGCTCCCGCTGCTTCTCGATGGTAGGATCGGGGACGGGTGCGGCGTCCAGCAGGACCTTGGTATAGGGATGCAGGGATTCGCTGTAGATCACGTCCCGGTCCGCGATCTCCATGACTCGGCCGAAATACATCACCACGACGCGGGCGGAGATGTGGCGCACGACCGCCAGATCGTGGGCGATGAACAGAAAGGCCAGGCGGAACTTGCGCTGCAGTTCCTCGAGCAGGTTGATGATCTGGCCCTGGATCGAGACGTCGAGCGCCGAGACCGCCTCGTCGCACACGATGAACGAGGGCTCCATCGCCAGTGCGCGCGCGATGCCGACACGCTGACGCTGGCCGCCCGACAATTGATGCGGATACCGCTCGGCCATTTCCGAGCGCAAGCCGACGTTCCCCAGCAGCGAGGCGACGCGCTCCTCGATCTGCTTGCGGCCCTCGACGATCTTGTAGACGTGCAGCGGCTCGCCGATGATCTGCCCGACCGTCATGCGCGGGTTGAGCGACGAGTAGGGGTCCTGGAAGATCACCTGCACCTTGCGCCGCATCGCCTTCAGCTCTGCGGGCGAAGCGGCCGACAGGTTGACGCCTTCGAAGCGGATTTCGCCCGCGGTCGGTTCTTCCAGCCGCAGGATCAGCCGGCCGACGGTGGTTTTTCCGCAGCCGGACTCGCCGACCAGTCCGAGCGTCTCTCCGGGAAAGATGTCGAACGAGACGTCCTGCACGGCGCGCACCGTGCCGCCGGTCCGGCGCAGCCCGCCGGAGACCGAAAAATTCTTGGTCAGGTTGCGCACCGACAACACCGGCGCCTCGGTGTTGGCGGCGACATCCAGCCCGGCCCCGCCGGCGGCAGCCCAGGAAATCTTGCCGGCGGCGATCTCCGCATGCCGGTGACAGCGCGAAACCCCGCCGGTGTCGGTTGGGAACAGCGGCGGCTCCTGGTCGCACACCGCGATCCGGAACGGGCAGCGCGGCGCGAACCGGCAGGCCGTCGTGACGTTGGCGAGATTCGGCGGCAGTCCCTCGATGGTTTCCAGCTTGCTGCCGCGCGGGCGATCGAGCCGCGGCACCGATCGCAACAGGCCCAGCGAATAGGGATGGCGCGGGCGGTGAAACACCGCTTCGGCGGGGCCCTGCTCGGCGACGCGGGCGGCATACATGACGATGACGCGGTCGGCGTAACGGGCGACGACGCCGAGATTGTGGGTGATTATGATCAGCGCGATGTTGAGCTTCCGCGACAGGTTCTTCATCAGCTCGAGAATCTGCGCCTGGATGGTGACGTCGAGCGCCGTGGTGGGCTCGTCCGCGATGATCAGCTTCGGATTGCAGGCGAGCCCGATCGCGATCATCACGCGCTGGCGCATGCCACCGGAAAACTGGTGCGGATACTGGTCGAGGCGGCGTTCCGGGTCGGGAATGCCGACCAGCTGCATCAGCTCGACGGCGCGCGCGGTGGCCTCTACGTCGGTCATGCCGAGATGGATCTGCAACGGCTCCTTGATCTGCAGGCCGATCGTCAGGATCGGGTTCAGCGAGGTCATCGGCTCCTGGAAGATCATCGAGATGTCGCGGCCGCGCAGCTCGCGCATCGCTTCGTCGTCGAGGTCGAGCAGGGACTTGCCGTCGAACACGATTCTGCCCTTGGGGATTTTTCCGGTCAGGCGCGGCAACAGCCGCATGATCGAGAGCGCGGTCACCGATTTTCCGGAGCCGGACTCGCCGACGATGGCGACCACTTCGCCGCGGTCGACGCTGAAGCTCACGCCCTCGACCGCGCGCACGATGCCGCGCGAGGTGACGAACTGGGTGTGCAGATCCTCGACCTGGAGCAACGGCGCCGCGTTCTCCGGCAGCAAGCCGCGCCGTGCGTGCAGATCCTCGCCAACGTCGACGATACTCAAATCAAAGGCCTCGGACTGCTGCAGGCGTCCCCCGACGTCTGCTCTCCCCGAGGGGAGAATGGCGGGCGGTATGGCAGGGAGCAAGCGATTTTGCCGCGGCCGGCCCGCGGCTGTGTTGCAGCGCGGTCGCTTCGGATGGCTGTTATCGCGGCGATTTGTCGCCTCTGCGATGGAGCCATGAGTCGAAAGTCGAAGGTACCTGCTTGAGCAGCACGTTCTTTTCAGGCGCCCGACAGGCGGACGTCCTCAAATCAATCGCATCCCCTTTAAACTCGCGTGCCCGTTCTTGCCCACGATAATGTGGTCGTGCACGGAAATGCCGAGCGGGACTGCGATATCGATGATCGCTTTGGTCATCTGGATGTCGGCCTGCGACGGCGTCGGATCGCCGCTTGGATGATTGTGCATCAACCGCGTCGCATGCGGTAACCTATTGAATTAATGATGGTTTCTGGTAATGCCCGAGGGGGCGGGGGTATGAGTTTGGGGTCGGTAGATCGTGAAGTTGCGTGACATTCACTTTCGTTCAGCCTCTGTCTCAATGAGTTTATGCGAAGCACGGCAGATCACGAGATTCTTTTTGTCCCAATCCTCGAGTCCAGGCACGGGGTAAAGCACCGACTTGCCGATTTTGATGTATGGCGGACCGACGCGCTGTGCTCGCCAATTGCGAAGGGTGCCGACAGAGATCTGACCGCGGTATCGCTCGGAGACCTCTTCGGTGGTCAGAAATTTCTCTTCGGCCATCTGCACCTCCGTCGTAAATCCAAGACTATGACCCGGGATTTGGTCACCGGTCGCGCATCGAGCGGAAGCCTGCGCATGTCTCCGTCACATTGTGGAGGTGCTCGTCCCGGCTTGTCACGATGGCGCACGAGCAAGATGAGAGTTGATGCGGCTTGTGGGAAGTCGTTGTTGATTGCGATGGGGCCGCAGGATGGGCGAGGTTAGAAATCGGATGGCCATCGTACGAGACATGCCACCCGGACCTCTTGGCCCATCCTGCCTTCACGCCAATCGGTCGGCGCCGATCCGTGATATTGCGTGTCTTGGGGGCGGCCTCGTCAGCCTACCCGGCCGCATTCGAGAAGAGATTGCCTAGCGGCGCAACTTATTTAGACTTATTCGGATCATTATGAGGATAACCAGAGCGAAGGTGGCCAACGTCGCAAATATCGTGGCCTTTCCCGTAATTACCTCGTACCCACATACAATCGAGACGATGACGGACAATGTAGCCAAGGCAATGTAACTTGGAATCGGGCGCTTTATGGCGGCAATAACGACGACGATCATGGTGAAAAGATTTGCAACAAGCGTTATTTGCGTAGCACTCACTGTCGAATCCCTATCGTGATCGCTTTCATCTTGTTGCGCTGGCTTGCTGAGAATGCACAGGCGCTGAGGGATGAGGCGCTCTTACCTGCTCGCCGTATCAGACCACTTTAGGCGTGCTCATTCTCTTGAAACTCCGATGAGATTCCCGCGGCGCCAGATTATGCGGCATGACATCGTTATGCCGGCACTCGGTACGTCCAGCTCAAACTTGTCCGGGATGTGGATCGAGGGCTCGACTTCGAGACGGGCGCCGGACTCCGAAACATTTCGCACCATGCAATTGATGACCGAGGATTGCTGATTGAAAATTATTCGGCCTGCGAGGAGTGTGCGCCGGCGCGGAGAGTTGCGGCGATCGTTTGCAGGGACATCCCGCCGACCGCTGGAATTGTTTATCGGATTGCTCATGTATCGAGCAGCCTCAAACGTTCAGAGAGCCTATGAACTGTCGAGTGCCACCGTTCATAGGGTTGCATTGATTTCAATTCCTTCCCGCGATTTAGCTAGCCCTCCCGAGGGCACCAAGTCGTATACCGAGGTATATTGTGCGGTTGTATGCGAACCGCCTGTGCGAGAAGAGCGGTCGAGGTTGCCGTGCGTGCCAATACCAGGCCCGGAAACCATGATGACCTCGCACAAGATGGCAGCTTTCCGCCTTGCGGCGCCTCATCGAAATGCAAGCTTGAATCCCCAGGCGCGAATGCGATGTGCAGCTCGGAGCGTTGCCTTGGTAAAGCGTGCGTCGACCAAGCGGCGACGGTACAGCCACAGCGTTGCATGACAGAGACGGTCCGCACTCGCCAGCACGACGCCTGCCAGCCAAAGCTGTAATCGGACGGGGCGACGGCCTGCTCGGGCGCGCCGGCCCGTGTTGCCGGAACGTCTTGGTGGCTCGCGGTCGTAGAAATCTGATCCAAGGGAGGACCGCGCCAGTCGCTGGGCGGAATCGAAACCGTCGCGCGCGCACCGTTGTGGAACTGTATTCGGGGTGTTGACCTGAGCTGTACAGAGCGTGCGTAACTGTGGCTCAAAGAACGAAAATAGCGCTTGCCTAGTGCCGGTCGCTAAGTTGCGCGCAATACGAATATAGCTGGTCATAACATGCTCCCAAAGTGCGGGATGCGTCGCCAAATTCAAGGCGCGACTCTGTGTTGCTTACGGTGTCTGGTCGGTTTTCGTCTAAGTTGGGTCATCGAGACTGAACAGATCGGTGGTTTCGTGGTAGGCAAAGACCTCCGCGTATCGTGCCCATTGCGTCACTGCCTTAAGTGTTCGGCTGGCGTAGCTTTCGGACATGAAGTCTTCGAGCTCGTCGTGAAAACGCCGGGCTTGGGATTTGTGACTTGGGCGATCGTCGAGGACGCGCCGGATGTGTGCGGCCAGGGGCACATAACTGAGAAGCTGCTGCGCAAAGATCTTCTTGCGTTCATCGACATCGGCCAGTGCATAGCGTCTGCCCGCCGGAAGAAGTTTGATGTCCCCACCTACCAATTCGGCGAAGCGGAGCAACTGCAGAACCTCTGCTATCGGAAATAGATCGTCGGTCTCATAGAGGAGACCGCTCGCAAGTTCGGGCAGATCGGCTCGGCCGTTATTGGGTTCTGCATTTATGGCCTCGATCAGACCGGCCAACGCATTCGTCGAAACAACAGGAAGAGCCATCCCTATGCCGGATCCCGGAAAGAGGCCGTCTCGGGGCTGACTGTCGTCGTTCTTTTGCGTCATGCGGACGTAGATCTGTTCGACCAGCGCACGGAAGGTCGGGTCCTGTCGGTTGCGTGGCTGCGGAATCTCCACCTTGATTTCGCCGATGACGCGCCCGGGATTTGAGGAAAAGAGCAAGATGCGGTCACACATCAGCACCGCCTCTTCGATATTGTGGGTGACGATCAGGATCGATTTGAATTGGCATGCGCCCTTCGGACCAAAGGTCGAGAAGATCCGTGCGCAGCGTTTCCGCGGTTAGCACGTCAAGGGCAGAGAATGGTTCGTCCATGAGCAGGATGTCCGGATCGACAACCAATGCTCGCGCCAAGCCGACGCGTTGGCGCATGCCGCCCGACAGCTCTTTCGGATAAGCGCTTTCGAAACCGTCCAAGCCGATGAGGTCGATCGCCGCCAACGCGCGCTTGCGTCGGTCAGTCGGGGGCACGTTCTTCGCCTCGAGGCCGACTTCAACGTTCTGTAAGACCGTGAGCCATGGAAAAAGCGCGAAGGTTTGAAATACCATCGAAACGGTGGCGCGCTGTCCGTCTTCGATTTTGGGAAACTCAATGACGCCCTGTGTCGGCGTCACGAGGCCGGCAATGGACCGGAGCAGCGTCGATTTGCCGGAGCCGGATCGGCCGAGCAGCCCGACGATTTCATTCTCTTTGAGGGTGAGATCAACGTCGTCGAGGACCAGCAAATCGGGTCCCCCGGACTTTCCGTAGACCTGGCGGACTTTCTGCACTTCGACTAAATTGCGGCTCTCAATGACAACCATGAACTGATCCTCCTCTTAATCGAAGCGCAGCCGGCGCTCGGCGTACCGATAGAGTGGGCGCCAAAGCGTGCGATTGAGGGTGACGACGAAGGCCGACATCACGACGATGCCGACGGCGACCCGCGGCAGGTCGCCAGCAGCGGTCGCGTCGGCGATGAAGGAGCCGAGACCAGTGGCCTGCAGACGTTTGTCGCCCCAGGAAACGGATTCGGCGACGATGCTGGCGTTCCACGACCCGCCTGACGCCGTGAGCGCGCCGGTCACGAAGTAGGGAAAAATGCCGGGCAAGGCGACTTGGCGCCACCATTGCAGGCCGCGCATGTTAAACGTCCGCGCCGCTTCCCTCAGATCGTTAGGAAGTGCGCTAGCTCCAGCAATGACATTGAAGAGAATGTACCATTGCGTGCCCAGAATCATGAGCGGCGAAAGCCAGATGTTCGGATCAAGCCTCAGCCCGATGATGATCACGACCGCGAAGGGAAACAGCACATTGGCCGGGAAGGCGGCCAGGAATTGGGCGACGGGTTGCAGGCGCTCGGACCAGGTCGGCCGTAATCCGATCCACACGCCGATCGGCACCCAAATGATGCTGGCGATCGCAATGAGGACGGCGACGCGAACCAAGGTCGCAAAGCCCAGGCCAACAATTGATATGATGTCCGCCGCTGTCAGGGATGTCGAAATAAAGCGCAGCAGCCAGAGCGAGGCGCCGAAGCAGACCACGGCGATGAAACCGATCCAGAGGCCGTCGGGGACACGAATGATGTGTTTATTGGGGTGGAGCGTTTGACGTCGAGGTGGGGCCGACCAGCTCAGCGCACTCAGGGTTCGGCCAGCCACCAGCAGAAGCTCGATGATCGACGGCAGAAGGCGCGTGCGGCGTGCGAGGTCGTATACCCAGGAGCGCGGTCGTTCACGCGACGCGGTTTGCTCGAATCTGAACTTGTCAGCCCAAGCGACGATTGGCCGGAATATGAGCTGGTCGTAGAGGACGATGACGACGGCCATTGCGAAGACTGCCCAGGCGACAGCGCCGAAATCTTTCCGCTCAATTGCGAGCGCCAACCAGGAGCCGATACCGGGCAATGCGATCGTCGTGTTGCCAACCGCGATCGCTTCCGAGGCGACAACAAAGAACCATCCTCCCGACATCGACATCATGGCGTTCCAGACCAGACCTGGCATGGCGAACGGAAGCTCGAGGCGCACAAATCTGCGCCAGGACGAAAAGCCAAACTGCCTGCTTACCTCATCGAGATCCTTCGGGACCGTGCGAAGCGACTGGTAGAAGCTGAACGCCATGTTCCAGGCTTGGCTTGTGAAGATCGCAAAAATCGCGGCGCACTCGACCCCAAGCTGGCGCCCAGGAAACAAGTTCATGAAGAACATGACGGTGAACGTCAGAAAGCCGAGCACCGGAACCGACTGTAGAATGTCGAGAGCAGGAACGATGATCAGTTCGGCTTTGCGGCTCTTTGCTGCGAGGGTCGCAACAGTCAGAGTGAATATCAGAGATGCCGCAAGTGCCCCGAACATGCGCAGGGTCGAGAGAAGCGCATATTCAGGAAGGTGCAGGAGCTGAAGGTCGACGGGCGCGGCATTGAGAGCCGTCAGCGGTTGGCGCATTTGGCCAACCCCGACGATGACGAGCAATGCGATGACTAGCAGAAGGGCTATGGCGGCGAGGTCTGCCCAACTTGGCCCGGCGAGACGAGGCGCCAAGCTCCTATCGAAATGGCGGTGTTTGCCGTCACTCCTGGAATGAAAGACCATGGCGCCCTCGTGTCAGCCGTGCCGGCCGTCACGAGCGAGCTCTTGTCTAGGCTCGGCGAAACGTCCGTGGCGGCGTAAGCTGTCGACTACCGTCGTTCGGCATCGTTCGGTTTCCTAGAACTGCTCAAGCGAGGCTAGACGATTCCCGCCAAGCAGATTTGCTGTGTCTATAGAGTGCGATCGTTGTTTGCGCTACTTATACCCGGAGGCGTTCTTCGCTCGAAAAGTGTCTGAAGAATATACTCGGGTATATTCGGCGTGGCGCTTTGGCCGTCCGCCGCGCGGATTCGCCGGTGTTCAGCGCATCGTAGTCCAGCCGCTCAATGCAAGAGCAAGAAACGCGACGGCTTCGTGCCAGTAGTTCAGGCGCGCGAGCGTCCAGGCCTCACGACGCACGAGCGCCAGACCAATGCAGATCATGCCCGATAACGCCGTCAAAGCGACGAAGGCGTAACCGAACCCCCATCGCGACGGTATTTGCGCAAGGGCAAAGACGAGAAGTATTGCGAGCTTTAACGCAAAGCGCTTCACGACGTAGCGGATGCTCGGACTATCAGGTTCTCGTGGCCAAGCCTTGATCTTATGGTTGTTGATCGTCGTTGTTTCGATCCCGTTCAAAAGCCTGGGAACGAGTCGGCCGCTCGGCCCGAATAGCGAGGTGATCGCCGCTCGGCCGGTCGAGGTGAGTTCAAGCGTATATTGGTGTTCAACAACGAGGCCTTCGCGAGTCAGCTCTTGCTGACCGAGTTTTCGGACGTGAGCGTCGCCAATATAATCGGTGATCTCGTCGTATCTCAGAGTATCGCCGGCGCTCTTGTGGAGCTGTGCGAACACCGCCAGGATCGCTTGGGCCCTATGTCCTAACGTGGCGGTGTGGGGCACGATCTCCGCCCTTTTCTTCTCGGAGGTACGACTCCGATAGAGCGTTGCGACAAATCAGCTCGTCGCACAACTATCCTCGGGTATATCGAGCAGCAGCGATCCGACCGTGGCTTCTTCTACCGGAGCTCCGCGGGTCCGCTTCTCATCCTTTCCAGTTTCTCTGACATGCGTCCGAGGTCGAGCATGGAATTCGCCTGCATCTTCGTCATGATTTGCCGGCGGCAGACCTTAACGGTGATTTCGCTAAGGTTGAGTGTTGCCGCAATCTGCTTCGTGAGTTGACCCTTTGTAATCAGATCCATCACCTCTCGCTCGCGATTGGACAGCGATTGGTATCGAGCTTCCAATTCGGCATTCATCTCGAGCGCGTTACGGCGCATACGACTTTTCGCCAAGCCGCCGTTGATGGCGTCGAGGAGGTCCTGATCCCTGAACGGCTTTGTCAGGAATTCGATGGCGCCAGCCTTCATGGCGCGGACAGACATGGGAATGTCACCGTGCGCCGTGACAAACACGATCGGAATTTCAGCGTGAGACTTCGCTAGCTCGACTTGAAAATCCAGCCCGTTTTCGCCCGGCATGCGGACGTCCAAGACCATGCAGACGGGTGTCTCCGGAATCGACCAGCGCAAGAATTCGGCCGTAGAGGAGAACGCCACGACGTCGAACCCTTCGGATTCACATAGATTGCTAATGGCTTTCCGGACGGACGGATCGTCATCCACGATCGCCACGGTTGATTTCTGAGTGCGGGTGGCTGGAGCGCCGAGGTTCATTGGTTTGCCTCCTGAGTCCCAGGCAGCGTGAAGTGGAAGGTGGCTCCTGAAGGCTCGCCCTTTTCGGCCCAGATGCGGCCATGATGAGCTTCAATGATCGAGCGGCAGATCGAGAGACCGATGCCCATGCCCCCGGTCTTCGTCGAAAAGAATGCATCGAAGATCTGATTGACATCAGTCGTAGTCAGTCCGCCGCCGGTGTCCTCAATGCTGACCTCGACGCCACTCGGCCGTGTCTTGCGTGATCTAATGCGAATTTCTCGGGGGTCTGCTTGTGCAGCACCGATTGCGTCGATGGCGTTGACGATGAGGTTGAGAACGACTTGCTGTAATTGGATTCGGTCACCGAAGACGCTCGGCAGGCGGTTGTTAAGTTCAGCTCGGACCACGATGCGGTTTTCGTTCAACTGAGACTGGATGAGGACAAGCACCTCTTGTATCACCGCGTTGATGTCGACCCATGCGTTTTGGGGTTCAGCGCGTGTGGTCAGGGCTCTAATTCGAGCGATAATCTCACTCGCGCGCCGTGCGTCCTCGACGATGCTTTCGATCGAACTCGTGACCTTCTGCGGATTTGGCGGCTCACTGCGGATCCAGCGTGTGGCGGCATTCGCATTCGTGATGACCGCCGTCAGGGGTTGGTTCAGCTCGTGAGCGATTGAGGCGGAAATCTCGCCAAGTGTTGTCAGACGAGCCACGTGGGCGAGGTGCGCTTGCGCGCGTTCAGCCGTCTGGCGGGCGGTCTCGGTAGCCAGCGCGAGGTAAGCAGTTGCTGCGATCGCAGTCAGACTGATCGACGTGTTGATGACACCGAGACTGAAGGTGCTCCCGGCGGTTGGAACATAGCTCACGATGGTAAGTACGGCGCTGAGGATGCTGAGCGCGGCACAGCCTAGCGACACGAAGATGACGCCTTGTTTCCGGCAAAAGCGCAGGGACAGGAGGACGACCACGACCTGGAGGCTCGCGGCCGCGATTTCGTAGGGTGTGACCGTGTCGAAAATGAAGATGGCGATGGCGAGTGCTGCCGTGAAGATCGGTAGCATCGGCGAGAAGAGGGCCTGTGGTCGCGGGTCCAGGCGGGAGACAAAGTATGCCCATGGCCGAGCAAAGCGGCGCGCCCGGTTCGGGTGTGCGGGCGCGTTCGGCTCGTCAACGCCCTGAGCTTTGGCGTGAGGCGGCATCATTACGTCACCTAAGATATGTTCGCAGGACACTGACCAACTCGTCCGCGGCGTTTCGCTCGCTCTGGCTGGGCGCGCGGTTGGGGTCGACCATGTGGGTGCGGATGTGGCCGTTGATAACTTCCGCCATGATTCCGTTGATCGCTCCGCGGGTTGCAGTGACCAGGCGCATGACGTCGTTATAGGCTTCGTCGGCGATGAGAGCCCGCTCTAATGCGTCGACCTGGCCGCGCAAGCGGCGGACACGGTTAAGGAGTCGCTGCTTCTCGGCAACGACGTGCGATCTGCCCATTTCGTATACCCGGGTATAGTTGCAATATACCCCCTCGGGTATATATCAAAACCGTGGCGCTGTGAAGACCGGCAACGATTTCACGCGCCAAGGTCCAGCCTATGGTGGGCTGGATTTTCCATTGGCACAGCAAGGGATCGATATGAACCCGCGACCTAGCAGTCTGGCCGACGAATGCGACAGTAGACGCTCGACGTCTGCTCTCGTTTCGCTGCGGCTCGGCTATGCTCAGGGCGACGACACGATTGTCGAGGGCCGCGCGATCCACTTCGCGCTGCTTTGATGCGTGCCGCCTCCTGAGCCCAGGCATCAGGAGGCAAAAAATGACCTTCCAGTTTTCCAGTGTGCGTCCGCAAGGCGTCACTTCCCCAGCGAGCTCGGTTCTCTCTTTCAAGCGCAGGCGCCCGCGGTTGACAGCCCGTTGGCGACTGACGGCGGCAGGGCGCCTCGAATGCCGGTGGTTTCTGTCACCGGACTGAGCGCGGTCGCGTGTCGTGCGCGACAGGTCGAGCCGCACGACCGCTCCAACGCAAGAACCCTCAAGTCAACGCCATTTCAAAGGCGGTTAATCATGCTGTCTAACCTCGATACTCCCGTGCGTCACGCTGTGCTGGATGAAGCGCATATCGGCGACATCAAAGGCGCGCTCGGCACAATCAAGAAGAACGATACGGGTCCCAGGAACGGTTGGCGTGCTCGTTTGATGACGCTGCTGGCAATCCTTGGACCGGGCCTGATCGTCATGGTCGGTGACAACGATGCCGGCGCCTTCGGCACCTACACGCAGGCGGGCCAGAACTATGGCACCTCGCTGTTGTGGACGCTCATCCTGCTCATTCCCGTCCTGTACGTGAACCAGGAAATGGTTTTGCGGCTCGGCTCGGTGACGGGCGTCGGCCACGCGCGGCTCATTCTCGAACGGTTTGGCAAGTTCTGGGGCGCCTTCAGCGTTGTCGACCTTTTCTTGCTGAATGCTCTGACCATCGTCACCGAGTTCATCGGAATCAGCCTGGCGCTCGAGTACCTCGGGCTTCCGCGAGGCGTAGGCGTCATTGCCGCAGCGGCCGTCATTATCGCCGCGGCTGGGACGGGCAATTTCCGGCGATTCGAAAGATTTTCGCTGTTTCTCGTTTTCGGCAGTCTTCTGTTGGTGCCGGTGCTCGTCTGGGTTCATCCCCCGGTCAGCCAGATCGCCCATGATCTCGTCGTGCCGCAGTTTCCTGAAGGCGGGAAGCTGAGCGAGGTGATGCTCCTGATCATTGCCATTGTCGGGACAACGGTCGCGCCCTGGCAGCTCTTCTTCCAGCAGAGCTATGTGATCGACAAGCGCATCACGACGCGCTTTCTGAGCTACGGGCGCATCGATCTCGTCCTTGGCATTGTGCTGGTCGTCATCGGCGCAGTGGCGATGATGGCGTTCACCGCAGCGACGTTCGCAGGTCGTCCGGAGTTCGGGAATTTCCAGGACGCCGGAGCCGTGGCTGCCGGGCTTGGCGCCTATGTCGGGAAGACGGCTGGCGTCTTCTTCGCCCTTGCGCTGCTCGATGCCAGCGTGATCGGCGCGATGGCGGTCTCGCTGTCGACGGCCTACGCGATAGGCGATGTGCTGTCGCTGCGGCATTCGCTGCATCGGAAGCCGCAGGACGCCAAGGGCTTCTATGCGGTCTATGGCGGCCTCGTTACGTTGGCTGCTGCGCTGGTTTTGACCCCCGGCATGCCGCTCGGCCTGCTAACCAACGCCGTGCAGACTCTGGCCGGCGTGTTGCTACCGAGCGCCACCGTGTTCCTGCTGCTGCTTTGCAACGACAAAGCCGTTCTGGGTCCGTGGATCAATGGGCGGTGGATGAACCTGTTCACCGGCGCCGTCGTCGGTGTCCTCGTGATGCTGTCAATCATCCTGACCGCATCGGTGCTGTATCCAAACATGAGCGAGAGCACGATCCTCGCGATACTCGGGATCGGAGGCGTATTCACGCTCGCCGTCGCTGTCGCCTTCCTCTTCATCCACCGCGAAGAGCCGGCCAACGCGAAGAACGAGATGGTGCGCGCGACGTACCGCATGCCGCCGCTGGATGAGCTTCCGTCAGCTCGGATGACGCCGATGACTCGTCTCTGGATGCTGGTCTTGCGCGGTTATCTGATCTTGGCCGGCGGGCTTGTCCTCGTGCGGATCGTGCAGCTTTCGCTCGTCGGCCGGTGAAGGGGGGAGCATGTGCATACGTCATTCCACATCGCTGCGGCCTCACTCGACGACTGCGGCGTCTGGCCGGCGCCGACCAACAATCTGGGACCGGCTTGTATCGGGTTTCGCCCCGTTTGCCGATCCGGAGCTGTGGTTGCGCGCCTGCACGCTTGCGGCCCTCAGAGAGCGCGACGGCTCTGTTGGGCTGGAGGTCGTGAGCTTATCGGCTCTGTTTGGCGGAGGCAGCCATGATGACCCGCAAGATCCAGCATCGGGAGCGGCCTATCAGCGTTCGGCTGCAGCTCTGGTGGCTCGGGAAAGTGGAGGTCCTTGTTCTCAAACACGTGCCGAAAGGCCCGTTTGCGCGATCCGCTCTCGCATGGGTGGACCAGAGCCACGTGCGAATCCGGCAAAGGCTCGGTCGCAACGAAACCGGCGGGAAGCGCTGATGCGCTCTCCGCGGTCAATCGCGCGTCACTTGGAAGAACGGGCCTGCCTGTTCGGTGCGATCTGGGTTGTGAGGGTCGCGCGCATTCTTGTGCGGGAGGGGTTTCTGAACAGGCGTGGCGCGTTCGCGGCGTTTCGCCTTTCGTCGCGCCTTTCGAGGAGGTCGTGGCGCATTTGGAAGTCCGAGCGAGCCCGCCGTCGAAGCGCAATGTGGGGTGAGTCCAACTGACCTGGCTCGGTCGGCCAGCAGCGAAGTCTACTGAGGAGACGTGCAGTGCAAATGAGAAAGCGAGCTGAATTCTTTCATGGCGAAAGAAGCGCATTCGGCAGCCGGTTGGTGACCGAGCGGCGACGGGACATCGTGAAAACGCGGGGGCGCTCAAGCGCCGCACTTCGGGTTGCTGTCCGTCTGCGGGTCGGCGGGCTGTTGGCGGCGGGTGCCCATTGGCTCGCCCGCACTGCCTTTCAACTCGCGCGGGAGCGCTTGATTTCCGTTGCGCAAGCAAAGGCGCTTTTGCGCATGGCGGCGCAGGTCAATCGGCAAAGTATCCGCCTGCGGCAGCGGGAGCGTTTTAGAACAGATCGCTGGTGAGCAAACTTTGCGTACCAAATCGAAAGGAATCAACCATGCCAGAACCTCCTAGTTGCTGCGTGAGTGAATACTCACGCAGCGCCCCAATACCCCGAAAATAGAGCGGCCTCACGTCGATCACGAGATGGCTTGCTCGTCCCGTGATCAGTGGAGCTGCTGATGATCTGTGATGAAATTGAAGTTCGCAAGAAGGATGCGCCTGTACGGAATTACGGCCGTGAACCGCGGTTCGGTCGACGCGGTCTGTCGGCGCGCGCCTGCTTCCCCGTTCTGGTGCTTGTCGCCGCGACAGGCGCGGGAAACGCGCACGCCCAGGAGATTCCGGCCGGCGCCGACCGCTTGGGCACGGAACGGCGTCTTGATGTTCGGACCAAAGCGGATCGGCCGCCCAGCGAGGCCGAAATGAAGAGGGTTTATGACTGGACCGGCTTTTATGTCGGTGGTCACTTCGGCTACGGTGGCGGCCGCTTGGGCGATGACTCCCACCCCAAGCCTGAGCAGGGCGTCTTCCTGCCTCATAGTCCGACCGGCCTCATTGGTGGTTTTCAGGTCGGCTATAACCGGCAACTCGCCAATCATCTGGTGCTCGGTGTTGAAGCCGATGCGTCGTTCACGAGCCCGACCGACGAGCCGGCGTTGGCGCCGTCGCCGTTCAATTCTACGGTCGACTACGTAGGCACCGCGCGTGGCCGAGTGGGTTACGCATTCGATCGGTGGATGCCCTATGTCACGGGTGGCTTCGCCTGGGGGCATGGTCATATCGAGGTCAACGACGGCAGCGGTGCGCAGCTCGGCCGCTATCAGACGGGCTGGACCGCAGGCCTCGGTGCGGAATTCGCGGTGAGCGGCAATTGGACGGCGAAAGTTGAGTACGACTATGTGAATCTTTCTGCGGCTACTTATGATCTGGGCCGCTTCGATCTGCCGAACGCCCGTCTTGCTCCCGGGCTTCACCTCGCCAAAATCGGACTGAACTACCACTTCAACGATCTGCCGTGGGCGGCGTCCGGCTCGCAGAGCGCGACGCCACGCTTGCCGGATTCGAGTGACTGGAACGTCCATGCGCAAACGACGGTGATTGCGCAGGGATATCCAAGCTTCCGCTCCCCCCAAGCGGGTGCGAACAGCTTGCCGGGGGGCGGCGAGGTCCGCGAGACGTGGACGACGACCGCCTTCATCGGGGTGCGGCTGTGGCAGGGCGGCGAGTTCTATTTCAATCCCGAATTGGCGCAGGGATTCGGCCTGAATGGGACATTGGGTCTGGCGGGCTTCCCGAACGGCGAAGCGCAAAAGGCTGGAGCCGCATTCCCGAAGATTCGGCCGCAACGCTATTACTTCAAGCAGACCTTTGGCCTCGGCGGCGAACAAGAGGACGTCGACGACGGTCCCAACCAGCTCGCGGGCAAACGTGATATCGATCGCATCACGGTGATCGTCGGACGCTTTGCCATCGGCGATTTCTTTGACAACAACACCTATGCGCACGATCCTCGCGCCGATTTCATGAACTGGGCGCTGTGGTCGTCCGCGGCTTACGATTTCCCCGCGGATCTCCCCGGATACACGCGCGGCGCAATCGTCGAATTGAATAAGAAGGACTGGGCAGTCCGCGCGGCATTCGTTCAGGTGCCGTCCGAGCCCAACAGCGATGTCTTGAAATTCAACACGGGCGGCGCCGTGGTGGAGTTCGAGAAGCGTTACGCCATCGCGGGCGAGCCTGGAAAACTGCGGCTCGGCGTCTTCGGCACCCAGGGCGTCATGGGCAACTACCGCCAGGCACTGGCAATCGAGAGCCAGGATTCCGCGCAAGACATCAATACGGTAATGGCGAGTATTCGCCACGTGAATCCGAAATACGGCTTCTACGCGAACTTGGAGCAGCAGATTGCGCCTGGGATCGGCGTTTTCGGTCGCGTGAGCTGGAACGACGGGCAAAACGAGACGCTGTCGTTCACCGACATTGACCGCAGCCTGTCAGGCGGCGTTTCGATCAAGGGCAATCCTTGGGGTCGGCCGAACGATACCGTTGGGATCGGTGGGGCCATCAATGGGCTGTCTGCGGCCCATCGCGACTTCCTTGCCGCTGGTGGAAACGGACTCCTGATCGGTGATGGGGCGCTGAACTACAGCACCGAGCGGATTTTCGAAAGCTATTACGCGCTGGCGATCGGGAACGGGCTCACCTTCACCGCCGACTACCAACTGATCGTCAACCCTGCATACAACGCCGACCGCGGTCCGGTGTCGGTCTTTTCTGGCCGTCTTCACGCGGAGTTCTGAGCCATGGACCGCGTGTACTTGCCAGATGACGGGGGGTGGTTCTGATGACCGGGACCATCGTTCTGTTCGAGCTCGCCGGCTACGTCGGATTGCTCCTTTGGGGCACTCATATGGTGACGACCGGCGTCCAGCGAGGCTTCGGCCATGTCCTTCGGATATGGCTGGAGCACAATCTGACGCGGCGGTGGCGGGCGTTTCTTGCCGGCGTCGGCATTACGGCGCTTCTGCAAAGCAGCACCGCGACGGGTCTCATGGCCTCCGCATTTACGGCGAACGGTCTTATCGGGCTCGGGCCCGCCTTGGTGGTGATGCTGGGCGCCAACGTCGGAACCACGCTGGTTACGCAGGTGCTGTCGTTCGACGCCGGTGTCGTCGGCCCTCCTTTGGTCCTGCTCGGGGTCATGGCTTTCCGCTCGTTCGACGATGATCGGCTGCGCAATGCCGGGCGAATCGCGATCGGGCTGGGACTGATGTTGCTGGCCTTGTCGGGGATGGCGCATGAGTTTGCGCCAATCGAGAACGCGCCTTTGCTGAAAAACGTTCTCGCTGCAATCGGCAACGAGCCTCTCCTTGCGGTGTTGGTGGCAACGCTGCTCACCTGGGCTTGTCATTCCAGCGTGGCGGTCGTGCTTCTTATCGTGTCGCTGACTGCGAGTCAGACCGTTTCGCCGATCGGCGCGCTGGCGTTCGTTGTTGGCGCCAACATCGGCGGCACATTGCCCGCGCTCTTTGAGGCGGGTTCACCGGTTGCTCGTCGTCTTCCGCTCGGCAACTCCCTGGTTCGAATCGTGGGCGCGGTCGTGGCGCTTCCGTTGCTGGCAATATGCGTGACGCTTCTCGCCCACATCGATCCTGCGCCGGGGCGGATCGTGGTGAACTTCCACACCGCGTTCAACCTGATCCTGGCGGCGGTGTTTATCGGGCCGTCTCATTGGTTGGCGCGGTTGCTCGTCCGCATACTTCCCGACCCGCCGGCGCCTGATGATCCCGGAAAACCAATCTACTTGGAGGAGGCAGGATTAGGGGCGGCGACCGTCGCGTTGGCGAATGCCGCGCGCGAGACGCTTCGCATGGGCGACATGGTTGAAGCAATGTTGAAGGGCGCTTCGGAGGTGTTCCAACAAGACGATCCTCGGCGCGCCACCGCGATCAGCCGGATGGATCGATCGGTCGACCGTCTTGGAGCCGCGATACGCAGCTATCTGGCAGATCTCGGAAATGAGCAGCCGTTGCATGACGATAGCGAAGGCGCCCGGGTCCAGGAGATATTGTCAGCCGTCATCAATCTCGAGCACGTTGGCGATGTCGTCGCCAACAACCTCATCGAATTCGTGGTCAAACGGATCAAGCGGGGGAGGCCGTTTGCGAAGGACGAACGCGATCTCATCGTTTCGATGAATGCGGAAATCCTGGAAAGCCTCCACATGGGGCTTGCAGTGTTTCTGACCCGTGATCCCGCCGAGGCGAACCGGCTCATCTCGCGAAAGAGCGCTCTGCGGCGACTGGAGGCGCGTGCGACCGCGCTCCATGTGCAGTTGCTGCGGGTCGCGGCTACCACGGCGCGAGCGGATGCTGGCGAGGGAGTCGCTCGTGTCGCCGAAGATGGCGGCCAGTTTCTGCGTATTGTCAGAGACCTCCGGCGCGTTCACTCGCACATCGCAGCGCTGGCATATCCGATCCTGAACGGTGCCGGCACCGCTGATGGGACACCGGCGCGAGAAGGAACTGCAGAAGAAGAAGCCAACGAATCCGAGCTGCAAGGCGCGCAATGATAGCGGTGGTCGCGATCAATTTGCAGGATCGTCACGCCGCGGTCTTATGAAATGGACCTCGCCGACCTCCAGTTTGTGACGGCGGCGGTGGATGCAGGAAACTTTGCGCGTGCAGCGCTCGTGCTCGGGTTGCATGCGTCGACGATCAGTCGGCGTATCGCACGGCTTGAGGATGAGCTTGGCCTCACCCTCTTCGAGCGCAACCGTGCCGGTGTGCGGCTCACGCCGAGCGGACAGACGGTCATGCGGCACATTAGACGTGTCCTCGCTGAAGTCGATGCCGTGAAGGCCGCAGGTCATCACAACGGCCTTGGCACGACGGGCGAGATTCGTCTGGGCCTACGAATGCCGCCGATCGGAAAGCCTCTGGGGGATTTGTTGCGGTGCTGGCACGGACGATACCCTGGTGTTTCGGTGGTGCAATTCGAGATGCATGAACGGGAGATCGCCGCCGCGCTGGCCGATCGACGACTTGACGCCGCGTTTGTCCCGAGCTTCGCGTTGTGGCCGCATGCGGCGATGCTGCCCATCTATAGTGAGCGGCTGATGGCGGCGCTTCCCGCGAAACATTCCCTGGCGAGGCGTAAGGCGCTTGGTTGGAAGGAATTGTCGGGCGAGACGGTTCTTGTCGAAGGCTGGGGCGAAAGTCAGGCGCAGCGCGAATTCTTCGCCTCGCTTCTTGGCAGGAACGTAGACTTTCAGTCGCACGCCGCCAGCAAGCAATATATTCTCGCGTTTGTGGCAGCGGGCTTTGGCGTGACGCTCGCGGCAGAGAGCCAAGCCGAGCTCGGATTTCCTGACGTGGTCTTCAGGCCGATTTCGGAGGCGAATGCATCATTTTGTGTGAATCTCGTGTGGCTTCCTGAATGCGAAGAACCCGTTGTAGGACGGTTTGTCGCGTTTATGCGCGATGAAGCGAAGGATCGCGGGCTGCTTTAGCAGAGGCAGCCTCGGCACGTCATCACGATGTCTTCTGCGACGACGAGGTCCGGCGGGTCTTTCGGAAGGCTCGGTCCGTCGCCATGAAGCGCGCCAGCATCGGTGGAATCAGCTTGGCGGGCTCGATACCGCTCTGGTTGGTCTCGTGGGAGAGCGCTTCGGCATAGGCCTGGAGGTCACGATGAACGGCCGCCGGCAGCTCGATCGTCATCTTCACCGGTTTGTCGTCTTCCAATGCGCTTAGTTTGAGTTTGCTCATCGGGCACCTAGCCTTTGTAGGGTTCGAGGACCAGGTCGTGTGTGACCATGACCCGCACGGGGAAGCCCGGTCGGATTGTGATCGTCGGCTGGATATTGAGGGAGCGGCCTACGATCTGTTCGCCAGCCTGGTTGAAGCTTTGCGACGCGCCCATCCGGATCGCCTGGGCGAGGTTGTTCTCGCTATTGCTCGTTCCAGCCTCGGCGCCGACGGATAAGATGGTCGAGAGGATCGCAGCCTTGAACAACATGCCCCAATGGTTGTCGACCTCGTCTTCGAGCCCGGCATAGCCCTCGGTGTCGGCGCCGGGCTGGCGTTCGAGTACGATCGACTTGCCATTCGGCATGATGAGGCGGTTCCAGACGAGCAAGGCGCGCGACTGGCCAAATGCGATCTGCGCATCATACTGGCCGACGAGGCGCGACCCCTGCGGAATCAATAAGGTCTTGCCCGTCGGACTGTCGTAGACGTCCTCGGTCACCTGCGCGGTGACCTGTCCGGGCAGATCGGACCGCAGGCCTGTGATCAGCGATGCCGGAATCACGGCGCCCGCCTGCAATACATAGGGGCTTGCTGGCGGCTGGACGCGATCGGAGCTCGTTGTTCTGCGGTCGATGTTGCCATTGAGGAATGCGAGTTTGTGATCTTGCGACGTGAGATCAGACGATGTGCTCGCCGGCGTCTGTCCCGGCGAGACAGCCGTTGGAGATGGCGCGATCGGCATGCTCGGCGCGACGACGTTCGTTGTCGCGAAGAGATGACTGGTGCGGGCGGCCTCCATCTCCTGAGCGAGCCGTTGCTCCTCCGGTGTCGGTCCCGGCATTGGCATGCTGGGCGAAGGCGCTCCGGCGTTGAGGATGGGCTTGCCGAGATCACCGGGCAGCGGCGGTCCAAGCTGTGGCACGGGCTTTGGCAGCCCCGTATAATCGCGCGGCAGGTTCGCGAGACCATCTGGCGTGTTGCGGTTGTTGGTGTTGAAGAGTTCGGCGCCGGTTGTCTGATGCTGCGGCTTCAAGGCGAAGAGTAGTGCGCCTCCAATGCCAATGGCCGCGGCGGCGCCGACGCCAAGCAGGACCTTGCGGGACAGCCGGGTTACCGGCGGTCGCTTGGCGCGCAAGCGCATCTCCTCAGCCGGACGTGCGGCCGCGCTCGGCCCCACGTCATCCCTGGCTTCGTCCGTCACCGCGGCCTCCCATCGGTGCGGACGATGCGCACCAGCTCCTGGTGCTTGCCGCCGAGCTTCAGCTCCGCCGCAGCGAACAGGCGGTCGACGATCATGTGATTGCCGCGGACACGGTAGTTGACGAGCTGGCCGTCGCCTTCCGCGCCGATCACCCAGAGCGGTGGCAGCTCACCCTGTGAGATCCCGGTCGGGAATTCGATGAACACCTGCCGGCCGTCATCGAAGGCGCGCAGCGGCCGCCACGGCGGAGTATCGCCCTCGATGCGATAGCGGAAGTTCAGTGCATTGATGTCGACGCCGGTTGCGACGGGGGCAGCGGCCTCGGCGGCCGCATTCTGCTGGCGCAGCGCGATGAGCTGATCCTGCGCATAAGCCCAAGAGACCGACGCCATATACGTCTTGTCGTCGGAATGCAGCTCGAGGTGATAGGTCCGGCGGTCTGTATTGATGACAAGGTTGGTGATGAGATCCGCACGGGTGGGCTTCACCAGGATGTGGACACGTTTGGCTGGCCCGGCGCCGCTCTCGGTGTCGCCGATGATCCACCGCACGGTATCTCCGGCAGCGACAGGCCCTGAGCCCGTCAACTGCTCGCCCGGCTCGAGCGCGATGTCGGTGATTTGGCCCGGCGCGGCATAGACCTGATACAGCGCGCCATCGGAAAAGGGGTAGACCTGGATAGCGTTGAGATAGCCTGCCCGTGTCGGCTGGACGCGGGCCGCGCCATTGGCCTGATCGACGCGAGCATGCGGATCCGCAGGTTCGGGGGCGCGCTTCGTGTTCCCGGGCAGCGGCTTGAGTTGTCCGGGCAGCGGCAACGGCTTCGGCACCTCGACGATCTGAATGGGCTTGGGCGGCTCGGCCTGCAGCACCGCGGGCTTCGGCGTGTTGTCGTAGCTGATCTGCGGCGGTTTCCAGGCTGTGGCGCAGGCGCCGAGGGAGACAGACGCAAGTAAGAGCGACGAGATCGCAAGCGGGCGCATCAGCCGAGCTCCTTTGACCAATTGAGGGCGTGGACGTAGACGCCGAGCGGATTCTTCTTCAGCCGATCGGCGTCGGTCGGCATCTGCAGCGCGATGGTGAGGATGGCGCTCCATCGCTCAGTCGAGGCAAGCGCGCCGTCGATGTAATGACGCTCCGTCCATTCGACGCGAAAGCTGGAGTCGGAGGCGCGGATGACGCTCGCGACGTCGACGGAGACTTGGTTCTTGCCGACCTTGGAAAACGGATCGCTCGTCCGCGCATAGTCATTGAGCGCGAGCGCCCCCTTGTCCGTGACGTAGTTGTAGGCGTCGAGCCAGTTCTGACGCAGCACCACGGGGTCGGCGGGGATGCCGCGCACTTCCTGGATGAAGCGCGCCAAGTGCCACGCGATCTGCGGGTCGGTCGGCTGGTAGTCCGCGGTGGCGGGCGCGACGGCCTGGGCCTGGCCGAGCTTGTCAACCTGCACAACCCAAGGCGTGATGGTGCCGCGGGCCGATTGCCAGACCAGGCCGCCGGCGAGCCCACCGCTGAGAACGAGTGCGCCGAAGAAAGCCAGGCGCCAGTTCTTGGCCTGAACGCGCGCGGAGCCAATCCGCTCGTCCCAGACCTGGCCGGCCTTTTGATATGGCGTCTCCGCGTCCGGCGTCTTGCCATAGCGCACGGTCGATCGTCGGAACATGAGCTATTCCCCCTCGGAAAGATCGACCTGATGCCCGCCGCTTGCCCGATCACCGGAGCGGATTGCGTGGTCGGCGGCGGTGACGCCGCGGTTGATGGTCTGGCCGCGCTTCATGCGCTGGGCCCATGCTGGCGGGCTGTCCGACGCGGCGGACGCGCCGGCGGATGACGACGAGCGCGCGCCGCCGCTCATGACGGCACGCTCGCCAGAGGCGAAGCTTTCTTGAAGGCTGCTGGCGGCGCGGCGCAGTGGGCTCATGGCGACTGAGCCGGCAGCTTGGGCGACACCCGCTGCCCCACCCGCGCGATATGCGGCGCTGGCGCCGCCCGCGACCGCGGCTCCCGCGCGCGCCGTCCCGGCGATC
>CAZDEZ010000002.1:0-154768 GCA_964504705.1 uncultured Bradyrhizobium sp. | reverse complement strand
ACGTCGGCCTTGCTCTGCTCGCCCATGATGGTGATGCAGTGGGTGCGGTCGCGCAACTCGCCGAGACAGGTAACGTGGTCGGCATGCAGATGGGTGTCGACCGCCTTGACCAGCTTGAGGTCGAGCTCGCGCAGGAGCTGACAGTAGCGATCGGCCTTTTCCAGCACGGGATCGAGGATGAGCGCCTCGCCGCCGTGGCGGCTGGCGAGCAGGTAGGAGTAGGTGCCGGAAACGCTGTCGAACAATTGGCGAAAGATCATGGCATCACCGCAAGGGCTTCGATTCCCGACCCTATCACATCGGGGGCGGACGCAACTCAAGCCCTTCTCCTGCGTCACGCGACGGGTTAAACCGGTCCGGGAGGAGATTTTGGCGCAACATGTCACCGAATTCGGCCGCGATGGCCGGCCGCCCGAAGCGGACGGCCGCCTCGATGCGCCCGCGTTCCACCGTAACCATCAGCCGATCTGGACGGTGCTGGAAAAGTTCCTTGCCGGCCGGTCTGGCGATGTGCTGGAGGCCGGCAGCGGCACCGGTCAGCACGTGGTGTACTTCGCCCGGCAAAGTCCCGATATCGCCTGGTGGCCGAGCGATCTCGGCGCCGCACATTTGAAGAGCATCGCCGCCTGGCGCGCGGCGGCCGGCCTGCCGAACATCGAGCCGCCGCAGCGGATCGACCTCTCCGACCCCGCCTGGTCGGTAGCCGCGATCGATGGCCACGCGCCCGGCAAACTGCTCGCCATTTTCTGCGCCAATGTCATCCACATCGCGCCGTGGCGCGTCGCGCAGGGCCTGGTCGCCGGCGCCGCGCGCCATTTGCGCGAGGACGGGCGGCTGTTCCTCTACGGGCCGTTCAGGCGCGACGGGCACCACACCGCCGTCAGCAACGCGGTATTCGACACCAGCCTTCGCGCGCAGGATCCGGAATGGGGCGTGCGCGACGTCGGCGACGTCACCAGGCTTGCCGAAGACGCGGGGTTAAGGCTGGCCGAAATCTTCGAGATGCCTGCCAACAACCTGATCCTGGTGTTCGAGCGGTCGTCAGCGGAGCGCGCAGGAGAGACGCGATGAACTGCCGTCTTTCGCCGGTCCGATTGCACCTATTGCACTGATCGAACGCGCTTCGTTGAGACGAACGCATGGCGCGCGCCCGTTTGCGGCGGTTGATTGCCGCAGGCCCGCTCTCCATAGTGCGCGCCGCAAAGGGGCTCCCGCCGGGGCCTTGTCTGGCGGGAAAACCGATGACCAACGCGACAGCCACCGACGAGATCGCCGACGACGCGCGGGCGCGCGGCAATGTCGTGCGGCTGGCGGCGGCGCAGGCGCTGACCGGCGCCAATTCCGCGGTGATCTTCGCCACCGGCTCGATCGTCGGCGCGACGCTGGCGCCCGACGTCTCGCTCGCCACGGTGCCGCTGTCGATGTACGTGCTGGGGATGGCGAGCGGCACCTTGCCGACAGGGTGGATCTCGCGCGCCTATGGCCGCCGCGTCGCCTTCTTCATCGGCACCGCATGCGGGACGCTGACCGGTTTGCTGGGCGCCTTCGCCATTCTCCGCGGTCATTTCTGGCTGTTCTGCCTCGCGACCTTTCTCGGCGGGCTCTACGGCGCGGTCGCGCAGTCCTACCGATTCGCAGCCGCCGACGGCGCCAGCGCCGCGTTCCGCCCCAAGGCGCTGTCGTGGGTGATGGCCGGCGGCGTGTTCGCGGGCGTGCTCGGGCCGCAGCTCGTGCAGTGGACCATGGACGTTTGGCCGCCTTACCTGTTCGCCTTCAGCTTCGTGGTGCAGGCGGCGGTCGCGCTGGTCGCCACTGTGGTGCTGGCGGGCGTCGATGCTCCGAAGCCGCACGCCGCCGACCTGCATGGCGGCCGTCCGCTGCTCACGATCGCGCGGCAGCCGCGCTTCATGGCCGCCGCGCTCTGCGGCATCGTCGCTTATCCCATGATGAACCTGGTGATGACCTCGGCGCCGCTCGCCATGCAGATGTGCGGGCTGTCGGTCAGCGACTCCAATTACGGCATCCAGTGGCACATCGTCGCCATGTACGGGCCGAGCTTCTTCACGGGCTCGCTGATCGCCCGCTTTGGCGCGCCGCGCATCGTCGCGCTCGGCCTCGTCCTGGAAGCGGTGGCCTCAGGCATCGGACTGTCCGGCATCACCACGATGCATTTCTGGGCCACGCTGATCGTGCTGGGGGTCGGCTGGAATTTCGCCTTCGTCGGCGCCTCGGCGCTGGTGCTGGAAACGCACCGCCCGGCCGAGCGCAACAAGGTGCAGGCCTTCAACGATTTCCTCGTGTTCGGCATGATGGCGATCGGCTCGTTCGCTTCCGGCCAGTTGCTGGCGCATTACGGCTGGAACGCCGTCAATTTGGTGGTGTTTCCGCCGGTGCTGCTCGGGCTTGCCGTCCTCGCCTTCGCGTCGTTTGCAAAGCGCCGGGCGCGGCTGCGCGAGCTGGACGAATTCCCCGAGCCGAGTCTTTGATCCCCTGTTCCTCCGGAGGTCCCATGCCGTCGCGCGCACGCCTGGACGAATTCATCGCGGCCGTCGAAGGCGGCGACCATGCCGGCGCTATTGAGCGCTTCTACACCGAGGACGCCAGCATGCAGGAGAACGCAGCGCCGCCGCGCGCCGGCCGCGACGTGCTGGTCGCCCATGAGAAGGCGGTGCTGGCGCGGATGTCGCATGTCGATTCGAAATGCGTCTCCTCCACCGTCGAGGGCGATCGCGTCGCCATTCACTGGAATTTCGTGCTGACCGAGAAGAGCGGCAAGGCGCGCCGCTTCGACGAGGTAGCCTTGCAGGAATGGCGCGGCGACCGGATCTTCCGCGAACGCTTCTTCTACGACCCCGCCAGCATCGGCGGCTGATGCCAGCTGCTGACAGTTCGACGCGCGTCGAATTGATTGTCCTGCCGGTCCACCCATTTTTGTCGTGGCGGGTCAGGCGCGGCCCAGACGGCGGGGCAAGCGACGGAAAGCGGGTGGAAGCCCGGACTCGAGCAGAGAATAACAACAAGATGGACGCCTCCGGCTACAGACCCGTTGCGGAAACCTCGATCCGCCATGACGGCTGGCGCATCGTTGTGGTGTGTTTTCTGCTCGCGACCTTCGGCTGGGGTCTTGGTTTCTACGGCCAGAGCGTCTACGTCGCCGAGCTGCATCGCCTGCGCGGCTGGCCGACCTCGCTGATCTCGTCAGGCACCACGCTGTTCTATCTGTTCGGAGCATTGCTGGTCGTCTTCGTCGCCGAAGCGATCAAGGCGTTCGGCCCGCGCAACTGCCTGATCGCCGGCACCCTCGCGATGGCTGCCGGCGGCATTGCCATCGGGCAGGTGCGCGAGCCCTGGCAGCTTTATCTCGCCAACGCCGTGCTCGCCTTCGGCTGGGCCGGCACCAGCCTCGGCATCATCACCAACACGCTCGGCCTGTGGTTCGAGGGCAAGCGCGGCATGGCGATCAGCCTGGCGCTGAACGGCGCCAGCTTCGGCGGCATCGCCGGCGTGCCGCTGCTGGTCGCCGCGATCGGCTATTTCGGCTTCCCCGGCGCCATGATGGTCGCGGCGTTGGCGATGATCGCGCTGATGGTGCCGGTAGTCCTGGTCTTCGTCGGCACGCCGCCGGTGCTAGCCCATACTGCCGCGGCGGCAGCGGCCGACGCGCCGTCGCCGGCGCAAATCAGATCCAGGGCGTTCCGCGATCCAGCCTTCCTGTCGGTCTCCATCGCGTTTGCGCTGGTGCTGTTCGCGCAGGTCGGCTTCATCGTCCACCTGATCGCGTTCCTCGACGGCGTGATCGGACGCGAGCGGGCAACGGTGGCGATGGCGCTGCTGACGGCGATGGCAGTGGTCGGCCGCGTGCTGTTCTCCTTCGTGATCGACCGCATGAACCAGCGGCTGGCGTCGTCGCTATCCTTTGTCAGCCAGGCGGTGGCGCTCGCGATTCTCATCAATGTCCGGAGCGACATCGCGCTGCTCGCGGCCTGCGCGCTGTTCGGCTTCTCCGTCGGCAATCTGATCACGCTGCCGGCCCTGATCGTGCAGCGTGAATTCGACCCGCGCGCGTTCGGCGTGCTGGTCAGCCTGATCACGGCGATCAACCAGATCACCTACGCCTTCGGCCCCGGCGTGGTCGGGCTGCTCCGCGACGCCTCCGGCAGCTACGCGCTGCCGTTCTACGCCTGCATCGGTGTGGAGCTGGCCGCGGCGATGCTGATTCTGGTGCGGGGGCGGCGCCGCGAGCCGTCATTGCAACGAAATCGTAGGGCGGATTAGCCGAAGGCGTAATCCGCCATCCTTCGAGGGCGGCGGATTACGCTTCGCTAATCCGCCCTACGGATCTCATTGGGGGGACGTTCACGCCAGCTCCGACACTTCCCCCTCCGGCAGGCCGAACTCGAAGGTGTTCAGCGTCATCGACACCAGCGTGTAGTAGCCGCAGAGGCCGATCACCTCGACCACGCCGCGTTCGGTCAGCACCTTCACCGCTTCCTCGTACAGCCCCTGCGCCACGCCATGGCCTTCGTGCAGCGATTTGGCGAGGTCGTAGATCGCCTTCCCCCTGGGATCGTCGAAAACAGGCGTGCGGCGGTCGCGGATGTCCTCGATGATCTTCGGGTCCATGCCGCCCTTCAGCGCGAGGCGCTTGTGCGCGTACCACTCGTAATGCGCGGTCCAGTGCCGCGCGGTGACGAGGATCGCGATTTCCGACAGCTTTGCCGGAAAGACCGTGTTGAAGCGCATCACTTCGCCGAGCCGCGTGGCATGCCTGGCCATTTCCGGGCTGCCCAGCCAGGCCATCATCGGCGCCGGCGGGGCACCGCGCTTGCCCGCGATCGACTCGTCGTAGGTTTCTTTTTGCTCGGGGCTCATTTCGCCAGGCGAAAGCAACTTCAGCCGCATCGTCGTTTCCTCTTGTTTTTCAATCGTTCGCCGCATGCGAATACACCCGATCGCGGGCCATGACCATCGCGCAGGATGCACGGCGTATCGGATCAGATATTGAATTCCGCGAAGCGGCGACTAAGGTCGTTTGCAACCCTTCATTTCAGATGGAACGCCGATGTCCGATCTCGAACAATTCCGCAAGGAGACCCGCGCCTGGCTGGAGGCAAATTGCCCGCCGGAGATGCGCAAGCCCGCCACGTCGGACGCCGACGTGTTCTGGGGCGGTCGCAACACCAAATTTTCCTCCGAGGCACAACGCGTCTGGTTCGAGCGCATGCGCGACAAGGGCTGGACCGTGCCGGACTGGCCCAGGGAATACGGCGGCGGCGGCCTCGACGGTGCCGAGCACAAGGTGCTGCGCGAGGAGATGGCGCGGATCGGCGCGCGCTCGCCGCTGTCGAGCTTCGGCATCTGGATGCTGGGGCCGGCGCTGCTCAAGTTCGGCAACGAGGCGCAGAAGAAGGAGCATCTGCCGAAGATCGCGGCGGGTCTCATTCGCTGGTGCCAGGGCTATTCCGAGCCGAATGCCGGCTCCGATCTCGCCTCGCTGCAGACCCGCGCCGAGAGCGACGGCGACGACTTCGTCATCAACGGCCAGAAGATCTGGACGTCCTACGCCAACTATGCCGACTGGATCTTCTGCCTGGTGCGCACCGATCCCGCGGCGAAGAAGCATGACGGCATCAGCTTCATCCTGTTCGACATGGCCTCCAAGGGCGTATCGACCAAGCCGATCCTCCTGATCTCCGGCTATTCGCCGTTCTGCGAGACCTTCTTCGACAATGTACGGGTGCCGAAGTCGCATGTGGTCGGCACCGTCAACCGCGGCTGGGATGTCGCCAAATACCTGCTGCAGCACGAGCGCGCGATGATCTCCGATACCGGCCAGCGCGGCATCGGCCGTCCGCTCGGTCAGCTCGCTGCCGATACCGTCGGCAGCGACGATGCCGGCCGGCTCGACGACGCCATGCTGCGCAGCAGGATCGCGAGCTTCGAGGTCGACGAGGCGGCGTTCGCGGCCGTCGCTGAGCGTGCGGTGGACCTCGTCAAGGCCGGTCAGTCGCATCCCGCGTTCTCCTCGGCGATGAAGTATTACGGCACCGAGCTCAACAAGCGCCGGCACGAGATCCTGATGGCGGCCGGCGGCATCGACGCGCTGGAGTGGGAGAGCGAGCGCTCCCGCGGCGGCGCCCGTCCGCGCGCCTGGCTGCGCACCAAGGCCAACTCGATCGAGGGCGGCACCTCGGAGGTGATGCTCGGCATCGTCGCCAAGCGCATCCTCGATCTGCCGGGGGCGTAAGGCCAAACCCTCATCCTGAGGAACGGCGCTTTGCGCCGCGTCTCGAAGGATGAAGGCCCGACTGCGTCCTCATGGTTCGAGACGGCGCTGCGCGCCTCCTCACCATGAGGGTCAAACATCGAATCTGCTGAAACACGGTCAAAACTGGAACCAACTCAACAATGGCACTCGTCCTCACCGAAGAACAATCCATGCTGCGCGATTCCGCGCGCGGCCTCATCAGCGACAAGGCGCCGGTGTCGCATCTGCGCGGCTTGCGCGACAGCAAGGACGCCACCGGTTTCTCCCGCGAACTCTGGAAGGAGTTCGCCGAGATGGGTTTCTCCGGCCTGCTGGTGCCGGAAGAGTTCGGCGGCAGCGGACTCGGCTGCGTCGAGGCCGGAATTGTCATGGAAGAGATCGGCCGTACCTTGATGCCGTCGCCGTTTCTCTCAACCGGCGTGCTGGTGGCCTCGGCACTGACGCGCGGCGGCAGCGCGGCGCAGAAATCGGAATACCTGCCGAAGATTTCCGCCGGCTCGCTGCTGGCGGCGCTCGCCGTCGACGAGGGCGCCAAGCACCGCCCGCTGCAGACCGCGATGCAGGCCACCCGCGCCGGCAACGGCTTCAGGCTGAAGGGCGCCAAGGCGCTGGTGGTCGATGGCCACACCGCCGATCTCCTGGTCGTCGCGGCGCGCACCGGCGGCTCAGCCGGCGAGGCCAAGGGCATCACGCTGTTCCTGGTCAACCCCGGGGCAAAAGGCGTTGCGACCGAGCGCACCATCATGGTGGATGCGCACAATGCCGCGCGCATCGCGTTCGACAATGTCGAGGTCGATGCCGACAGCGTGCTCGGCGAGGTCGATGCCGGCGGCGCGCTGCTGGACAACCTGCTCAACATCGGCCGCGGCGCGGTGGCCTCCGAGATGGTGGGGCTGAGCGAGGAGGTATTCGGCCGCACGGTGACGTATCTCAAGGAGCGCAAGCAGTTCGGCAAGCTGATCGGCGAATTCCAGGCACTGCAGCACCGCGCCGCCGAGCTTTATGTCGACATCGAGATTTCCCGCGCCGCCACGCTGAAGGCGCTTCAGGCGCTGGATGCCGACATCGAGAAGGCGGGCCCGGCTGTTGCGGTGGCGAAGGCCAAGGCCGGCACCACGGCAACGCGCGCGGTGCAGGAAGGCGTGCAGATGCACGGCGGCATGGGCATGACCGACCAGTTCGACATCGGCTTCTTCATGAAGCGCGCGCGGGTCTGCGAGGAGCTGTTCGGCGACGCCAATTTCCACGCCGACCAGCTGGCGCGGGCAAGGAGTTATTGATCTCTCCCCTCATGGTGTGAGAAGGCGCGAAACGCCGTCTCGAACCATGAAGGCCCTTCTGTGGCCTGCATCCTTCGAGACGCCGCTTCGCGGCTCCTCAGGATGAGGGGAAATGGCGGAGATTGTGGTTAGCGATGATCGTCATGGCCGGGCATAGCCGTCCGAAGGACGGCGTCGCTTCCGCTCGCCTATGCCCGGCCATCCACGTCTTCGCTCGTGGTTCCAAGAACGTGGATGCCCGGGACGAGCCCGGGCATGACGCCGTAGTGAGAGTGCGCCGACGCTTATTATCTAATCGGCGGGGCGTACTGGATGCCGCCGGCGCTCCAGAGCTGGTTCAACCCGCGCGGAATCTGCAGCTTGGATTCGCTGCCGACATTGCGGTCGTAGATTTCGCCGTAATTGCCGACGTGGCGGATGATGCGCACCGCCCAGTCCTTCGGCAACCCGATCTGCTCGCCGTAATTGCCCTCGTTGCCGACCAGCCGCATCACGTCCGGCTTCTTCGACTTCAGCGCCTCGTCGATGTTCTTCGAGGTGATGCCGAGCTCCTCGGCGTTGATCATCGCATAAAGCGTCCACTTCACGATCATCATCCAGTCGTCGTCGCGCTGGCGCACCACTGGCGCGAGCGGCTCCTTGGAGATGACGTCGGGCAGGATGACGTGGTCGCCGGGCTTGGCCATGTTGAGCCGCAGCGCGTAGAGCTGCGACACGTCGGCCGTCAGCGTGTCGCACTTGCCCTCGTTGTAGGCCTTCACGACGTCGTCCAGCTTCGGCAGCTTGACCTCTTCGAACTTCATGTTGTTGGCGCGGAAATAGTCGACGAGATTGAGCGCCGTCGTCGTGTTCGCCTGCACGCAGACCTTGCTGCCGTTGAGGTCGAGCGCGGAATCGATCTTGCGCGCGCCGGGCAGCATGAAGCCCTGGCCGTCGTAATAGGCGACCGCGGGGAAATACAGGTCGTAGGTAGTCTCGCGCGCCATGCTCCAGGTGGAGTTGCGCGAGAGTATGTCGACCTTGCGCTTCTGCAGTTCGGTGAAGCGCTCGCTGGCGTCGAGCGGCACGAACTTGATCTTTTTCGGGTCGTCGAAAATCGCCGCCGCCACCGCGCGGCAGAAGTCGACGTCGAAGCCGGTCCAGTTGCCCTTGTCGTCGGGAATCGAGAAGCCGGGCAGGCCGGCGTTGACGCCGCACAGCACTTCGCCGCGCCGCACCGTCCGTCGCAATGTCCGCGTGTCGTAGAACTCGTAGATGATCGCGCCGATGGCAACGACGATTGCGATGGCGAGCCCGATCAACAGGCCGCCGCGGAATGTGCGCATCATGTTTCTCTCACCAGGATTTTTTCGGAAATGGATCGGCCGACGCGGCGAGCCCGCGCCGGTTATAGCTCGGGCCTCTGACGAATGACGACCTTGGTGCCGACCGGCACGCGCTCGTAGAGGTCGGCGACGTCGGCGTTCACCAGGCGGAAGCAGCCGGAAGAAACGGCGGTGCCGATAGTGTCGGGACGGTTGGTGCCGTGGATGCGATAGACCGTCGTGCCGAGATACATCGCGCGGGCGCCGAGCGGATTGCCCGGCCCGCCGGCCATGAAGCGCGGCAGGTAGGGTTGGCGGGCGATCATCTCCGGCGGCGGGGTCCAGTCCGGCCATTCCGCCTTGCGGGTGATGTTCACCAGGCCCTGCCACTGGAAGCCTTCGCGGCCGACGCCGATGCCGTAGCGGATGGCGCGGCCGTTGCCCTGCACCAGATAGAGGTGACGCTCGGCGGTCACCACGATGATGGTGCCCGGCGCCTCGTTGGTGCGGTAGTAAACCACCTGCTTCTTGAACTGCGGCTCGAGTTCGTATCTGTCGTCGGCGACGAGGCCCGGCTCGTCGGCGTCGGGCCGCTTCTGGGCATGGCTTTGCACGGTCGAAAACACGAGACCGAAGGCTGCGATCAACATCCAGGTCAGGTGACGGTAATTCGTCATTGCAAAGCTCTCCTCGGCAGGGCGGCGCGGCAAATCAACCGCGCGTGGGAACCATCCAATCTCAGGGTCCGGTTGATGGCAAGTTTAGGGCGAATCTGAGGCCGCCGGTATGCCATGAATTCGGAGATTCGCGTCGTAAACCCGTCATTTCGGGGCAATCCAGAGCTTCAGGAGAAACGAGATCAGCGCCACGGTGCCGACGCCGGCCAGCCAGAGCGCTGCGAACCAAAAAAGACGCTGCGCCAGCGGGCGCTCCGGTTGCTTGACCTGCATCAATGATATCCGCTTCCCGCCTGCACCTTGCCGCGGAACACGTAATAGGCCCAGGCGGTATAGGCGAGGATGAGCGGGATCAGCACGGCCACCCCGACCAGCATGAAGATCTGGCTGTTCTCCGGCGCGGCCGCCTGCCAGATCGTGATGCTTTGCGGCACGATGTAGGGATACATGCTGATGCCGAGGCCGGCATAGGACAATGCGAACAGCGCCAGCGACAGGAAGAACGGCTGGTAGTCGTGCTTCCTGGCCAGCGCGCGCAGCAGCAGCACAGTGACTGCCGCGACCGCCAGCGGCACCGGCGCGGTGAAGACGATGTTGGGCCAGGTAAACCAGCGATCGGTGTATTGCACGGCGAGGAAGGGCGTGGCGATGCTGACCGCGCCGATCGCGCCCAGCATGGCGAACAGCAGCGCCCAGGACAGCCCATAGGCACGGTCGCGCAGTTCACCCTCCGTCTTCATGACGAGCCACGTCGCACCCAGCAGCGCGTAGCCGATCACCAGGGAAATGCCGGTCAGGATGCTGAACGGCGTCAGCCAGTCCCACCAGCCGCCGGCATAGTGCCGCCCCTCGACATGGATGCCCTGCAGGATGGCGCCGAGCGCGATGCCCTGGGCCAGTGTCGCCAGCAACGATCCGCCGGCAAAGGCCTTGTCCCACAGGTTGCGCTCCCCGGCGATGCGCCAGCGGAATTCGAAGGCGACCCCGCGGAATACCAGGCCGAGCAGCATCGCGATCATCGGCGTGTAGAGCGCCGGCATCAGCACGGCATAGGCGAGCGGGAACGCCGCCATCAGCCCGCCGCCGCCCAGCACGAGCCAGGTCTCGTTGCCGTCCCAGACCGGCGCCACGCTGTTCATGATGACGTCGCGATCCTGCTTCCTTGGAAACAGCGGAAACAGGATGCCGAGCCCGAGGTCGAAGCCGTCCATCACGACATAGACGAGCACCGCGAACGCGATGATGAAGGCCCAGAGGGTAGCCAGATCGAAGGCGATGCTCATCGGATCGCTCCCGTCACGGCGCCGGCGGCCGGCGTGATGCCCGCGGCGCGGGCAGGGACCTCGTGCTGCGGACCCTCTTCGCCCGGATGCGGCGGGGCCGCCATCAGGCGCAGGATGTAGATCACGCCCGCAGTGAACACAGCGAAATAGACGATGACGAACGCGATGAGCGAGGACGCCACGGCAGGCGCCGCCAGCGACGAGGCCGAATCCGCGGTGCGCAGCAGCCCGTAGACCGTGAATGGCTGCCGGCCGACCTCGGTGGTGACCCAGCCCGCCAGCACCGCGATGAAGCCGGACGGCGCCATCGCCACCGAACAGATGTGCAGCAGGCGCGATTGATAGAACGTGCCGCGGATGCGCATCAGCAGGCTGAGCAGGCCCAGTCCCGCCATCAAGAGCCCCATGCCGACCATGATGCGGAACGACCAGAAGGCAATGAACACCGGCGGCCAGTTTTCCCGCGGCACGGTGTCGAGTCCGGCCATCGGCGCATCCGGCGAATGCTTCAGGATCAGCGAGCCGGCCTTGGGGATTTCGATTGCGTATTTCACCTTTGCCGCGGCCTGGTCTGGCCAGCCGAACAGGATCAACGGCGCACCGTGCTTGTGGCTCTCGAAATGGCCCTCCATCGCCATGATCTTCACCGGCTGGTGCTCCAGCGTGTTGAGGCCATGCTGGTCGCCGGCGAAGATCTGGATCGGCGCCACGATGGTCGCCATCCACATCGCCATCGAGAACATTACGCGCGCGCCGGCCTGGTGCGGGTCGCGCAGCAGGTGGTACGCGCCGACCGCGCCGACCACGAAGGCGGTGGTCAGATAGGCGGCCAGCACCATGTGCACCAGGCGGTAGGGGAAGGACGGGTTGAAGATCACCTTGAACCAGTCGACGGCGACGAACTGCCCGGCCGCGTTCATGGCGTGGCCTTGCGGCGTCTGCATCCAGGAATTGGCCGAGAGAATCCAGAACGCCGAGATCAGCGTGCCGATCGCGACCATCAGGGTCGCCATGAAGTGCAGGCGCGGGCCGACACGATTGAGGCCGAACAGCATGACGCCGAGAAAACCGGCCTCGAGGAAGAACGCGGTCAGCACCTCATAGGCCATCAGCGGGCCGAGCACCGGGCCGGTCTTGTCGGCAAACACCGACCAGTTGGTGCCGAACTGGTAGGACATCACGATGCCCGACACCACGCCCATGCCGAAGGCGACAGCGAAGATCTTCAGCCAGTAATTGAAGAGGTTGATGAAGACCTCGCGCCCGGTCCACAGCCAGAGCGCCTCCAGCACCGCCAGATAGCTCGCAAGCCCGATCGAGAAGGCGGGAAACACGATGTGGAACGACATCGTGAAGGCGAATTGCGCCCGCGCCAGTACCACGGCGTCCCAGCCTTCGAACATGCTGACCACCCATCGTTGCGCCCGGTGCGAGCCTATCACGAGGGATGCGACAACAGTACCCTCGCGTTTTGCAGCAGGGGTCCGCCTATCCGGCCGATTTGCCGGCATCCGCTGGAACATTCAGACGCCGGATGATTTCGGCGCGCACGGCGCGAGCGCCTTTTTCGTCGTGCTTTGTCGGGCTGCGGAACGTCCGGCCGCCATGCAGCCGAATGCTGACGGTGCGAGTCCCGGCTTCGGAATCCGGCTTGTCGACCTCGATCGCCGCGATCTCGTCCGCGCCGATCGTCTCGACGCGCTGCCGGCCGTTCCAGGCAATCCGCTCGATCCGGACTTCGCCATGCCGAACGACCCACAAGGCGCCGGCGAGCCGGTGGGCGGAGCGGTAGAGCGCAAACGCCGCGATCGCGCCGAGCGGCAACAGCAAACCGAGCGCCAGCTTCTCTTTGCCGGTCCACAAGGCGACGAGGAACAGCAGCATCCACGAACCCGCCAGAATCGGTACGATGACCCGGAATACGCGAACGAAATGGAGGCTGGCTTGCGAGCCGAGCATGATCTCGGCATTACCGGCATCGAGCGGATTCTTGACGGGCGCTGCATCGGGAAGGCCAAGCAGTCGCGCAACGATTGCGGCGGTTTCGTTGACCCGCGTGATGTCCGGCAGGGGCGGCGAGACCAGGACATCGCCTGATGCAAGCTCGCAGGCGAGGCTGAAACTCGCCGGATAGCTGAACCTGTTCCTGCGGACGCTGACGTTCGCGATGTCGCGTTTGCCGATCATTCGCTTGTGCACCCGCCCCAGCAGCCGCTGCTCGCCGACAAGGATGCCGTCTTGCGCGATGATCCAGGCCACGTTGCGCTCGAGCGCCGCAACGCCGATCAGGAACAGCCCGAGCGGCGCGGCCGCAAACGCGGCGACGAAGGGCGGGCCGCCGGATGCCCAGGCGACCAGGCCGGGGATCAGGATCAGCAAGACCGCGGCGCCGGAGCCCGCCCAGACCAGCCTTTCCCTGAGCGAAGATCCCTTGCGCAGCCGGACTTCATCGGGGTTTGCCGCAGCATCCATGGCAGCGGCAAACATCACGACCGGCCCCGCCGCGTCAAGCCGCAAACGTTGCGGATGCATTACGCGATGGGTGAGGCTTGCCGTCAGCTGCTCGCGCCGAGCAGTCTCGCGACGGTGCGTTCGATTTCCTCGTACTGGCCTTCGCCGGCGTGCTGGAACACGATCTTGCCGTTCTGGTCGACGACGTATTGCGCCGGCCAATACTGGTTGCGCCAGGCGTTCCAGGTCTTCGAATCGTTGTCCTGCGCCACGGGATAGGTGATGCCGTGCCGCGTCAGCGCGGCCTTGACGTTGCCGGCCGAGCGCTCGAACGGGAACTCGGGCGTGTGGACGCCGACCACGACGAGGCCGCGGTCTTTGTACTTGTTATAGAGCGCGGTGACGTGCGGCAGCGTGTTGACGCAGTTGACGCAGCCATAGGTCCAGAAATCCACCAGCACCACCTTGCCGCGCAGGCTTGCGATATCGAGCGGCGGAGAGTTGAACCAGTTGGCGATGCCGACAAAGTTCGGCGCACTGGCTTGCACGGCGGCGACGTCGAACGGGGCGTTGACGCCGCGCGGTGCTTCGGCACTGAGGGCCGGAACGCCGCCGAAGGCGATCAGGACGAGGGCGCCGGCAAATGAACGCTGGGACATGAAGGATCTCCGATAGTTTACAGGCCGATCTGGCCGTTGGGATAGAACCGGGTCAGCCACGCCACGACCAGCGTGTCGTACTGGAAGTAAGAGAGCGCGGCGAAGCCGATCACCACCACGCCGAACCCTTGCTGCAGCCGCGGCGCGATTCGCGCGAAGCTGCGCACACGCGTGGTGACGGCCTGGCCGCCATAGGCGACGGCCAGCATCGGGATCGCCGCGCCAACGGCGTAGGTCACGAGCAGCGTGCTCGCCCATGCGGTGTCCTTCGACGTCGCGATCACCGTGAGGATGGAGCCGAGTACGGGGCCGGCGCAGGGCGTCCACACGAGGCCAAGCGTGGTGCCGAGCACGAAGCCGCCGAACAGACCCGGGTCGGACGCGGCGCCGACGCCGCCAAATCCGCCGAGCCGGGCCGCCAGCCGTTCGAACGGCGCGGGCCATAGCATCACCAGGCCAAAGCCGGCGAGCAGGATCGCCGCCGCGCTGCGCAGCACGTTGGGATCGAAATCGAACATGCGGGTGATGGCGCTCAGCGCCAGCGCGACCAGCGAGAACGAGAGCACGAAGCCGAGCGCGATCGTCACCGGCCGCGCCTTGCTGGTCTGGCCGACCGATGCCCCGAGGAGAATTGGCAGCATCGGCAGCGTACAAGGCGCGGCGATGGTGACGACGCCGGCAAGCAGAGCGAGAAGGAGGTCAAGCATGCGAAGTCCGCCGGAAAAAGAGCGTTCGCGATGCCCTACGGGGCTTCGAGCGCTGCCGTTACCCCGCGCATCGTCACGTGTCCGTGACGCTTTTCCGCGCGGCAAGCGCGGTTACGTGAGCCCCAAATGTGGAGCGACCCGGCTGGGGGGCATCCCGGCCGGGTCGTTGGAGGTAACTTGGGAGGTAGAAAGCTGGTGGTCAAAAATTCCGTTCAGCGTGGGGATTCGCTGCCCCAGGAGATCACGCAGACCTCGCTCGGTGACTTGGCGCTGCAATCCACCACCTGCTCCTTGACGATCATCGTGCCCTGACCGCGGTCGGCGCGGGGGGCGGCACTCTGGGCCGAGAGGGTGGCCAGGGTGGAGATCGCACCGAGCGGGATCACGAAGTAGCGGAAGGACGGCTTCAGCATTTCAGTCTCCCTGGTCGGTGGTTGGCGCTTCGTCAGTGGCTACCTGTGTAAGGGGCGAGTTTTTCCGGGTGATGTTGTGAATTGTTTCAATTGTTTCGTCCGCCGTAACCGGCAAGACGCGAAAACGGCCCGGTTTCCCGGGCCGTTTTGCTGCTAAATATATGAAATTACTAGGCTTTAGGCCGCGATGCTTTCCACGCCGGCGCCCTTAAGCAAGTCTGCAAGCTGCTTGCGGGCATAGAACATCCGCGTCTTCACCGTGCTCTGGGGGATGCCGATGATCTCGCCGGCCTCCTCCACGCTCTTCTCGTGATAGTAGACGAGGTTGATGATCTCGCGATGCGCCGGCGACAGTTTTGCCACGCAGGCGCGCAGGATGGCGCTGGTCGAGGCGCGGTCGAGCGAAGCTTCCGGCGTGTCGGCGCCGTCGGCGATCTCCAGCACGTCTTCCTGCTCGATGTCCTCGTGGCGGCGCTGGCGCAGCGCAGTCAGCGCCTTGAAACGGGCGATCGACAGCAGCCAGGTCGAGACCTGCGAACGGCCCTGGAACTGGCGGGCGGTCCGCCACACGTCCAGGAACACCTGGCTGACGAGGTCTTCCGCCATGGTGGTGTCGCGCACGATGCGCAGCACGAAGCGATAGACCCGAACGTTGTGGCGCGAATAGAGCACGTGCATCGCGTGGCGGTCGGCCTTGGCGATGACTGCCAGAAGCATTTCGTCCGATGTCGCGCGCGCAGCGTCGATATGCTTCCTGGCTGCGGCGTTGATGGCGATGACATTCGACATTGACAGGCTCCCGGTTCGCGCCGTTTGGCGGCGTTTCGTTGGCAGGAGTGATAGTTAAGGCGCGTTTCGGGATGTCTGCGCCAAAAGCAGAAAATGGTTTCGCGGGGCAAAGAATTGTTTCGTCGCGGGGCAAGCGACGAAACATTCGGGGCAAGAATGTGAATGATTTCAATATGCGGAAAATTGGAGGCGTCTGGGGGCTCGATTTGAACCGCCCGAGCCGCTGCCGCGTCCAATCCGCCTTTGGGATCAGGCCTTGTCGCCGGTAGGCGAGAACAGGTAGCCGCCGCCGCGGATGGTGCGGATCACGGCCGGCTTGGCCGGGTCGATCTCGATCTTGCGGCGGATGCGCATGATGCGCAGGTCCACGGCGCGGTCGAAAGCCTCGGCATCGCGCGCATTGGCGAGCTCCAGCAGCCGCTCGCGTGACAGCACGCGCTTGGGATTGGCCGCGAACACTTTCAGCAGCCCGAATTCGGACGCCGTCAGCGGGTGCTCGTTGCCCTCGTCGTCGCGCAGCGCCTGCGCCTCGAGGTCGAGCCATTTGGTGCCGAAGCGCACCAGCTGGTCCTTTGCGGTCTTGGCGCTGCCTGCTTCCGCGGCGGGCGCCTTGGCGGCAGTGCTTCGCCGCAGCACCGAACGGATGCGCGCCATCAATTCCCGGAGCTCGCAGGGCTTTGCGACGTAGTCGTCGGCGCCGAGCTCGAGGCCGACGACGCGGTCGATCGGGCTCGCCGTCGCCGTCAGCATGATCACCGGCACGTTGATGCGGCTCTTGAGGTCGCGGATGATGGACAGCCCGTCTTCCTCGGGCATGTTGAGGTCGAGCACCACGAGATCGGGCACGCCGTTCTCGATGGCGCCGCGCAGGCTTTTTCCCCCGTCGCACAGCGTTACATTGAAGCCGTGCATCTTGAGATAATCGCCGACCATCTCGCGGGCCGGCGCCTCGTCGTCGACGATGATGATATGCGGGTTCTGGGTCATGAGGCTGCTGTCGCGGGCAATGTAACGGTAAAGGTCGAGCCCTGTCCGGGCCCCGGGCTCTGCGCCGTCACATGGCCGCCATGCATGTCGATGATGCGCTTGACGATCGACAGCCCGAGCCCGGTCGAGCTTTCGCCGGCGGTCGGCTTGGCGGACAGCCGCTGGAACCGGCCGAACAGGCGGCCGAGGTCTTCCGGCGAAAGTCCGGCGCCCTGGTCGGAGACGCGGATCACCGTGTTGGGGCCCTCATGGGCGACGGCAACCGTGATCTTGCCGCCGATCGGGGAATACTTGATGGCGTTGCTGACGAGATTGTCGATCGCCTCGCGGATGCGGTCGGCGTCGCACATGGTGACGAAGTTCGGCGGCGCCGTGACGCTGATGGTCTGCTGCTTGTTGATCGCCGACGGCATGTTGGTCTCGGTGACCTCGGAGACGAGCGCTGCAACGTCGACCGGTTCGCGGCGGATGGTGATGTCGAACGCATCGGCCATCGCGTCGGAAATCAGGTGATCGACCATCGTGGTCAGGCGCTTGGTGGCGTCACGGATATGGTCGACCTGCGCGGTGACGTTCTCCTTCGGCGAGCCGGCGCCGATCAGCTCGGTCAGCATCTCTGTACGGCCGAGGATGACGCCGAGCGGATTCTTCAAATCGTGCGCGACGGTGCCGAGGATCTCGTTCTTGAAGCTGTTGGCGCGCTGCAGCCGCGCCCATTGCGATGACAGCCGGCGATTGGCGTTCATCAGCGCGCGGGTACGCTGCGCCACGCGGTCCTCGAGCTGGGTGTTGGCCTCGTGCAGCTGCTGGTACAGGATGACGTTGTCGAAGGCGATCGACAGCCGGCTGGAGAAGATTTCCACCAGCGCGCGGTCGGTTTCGGAAAGCTGGCGCTCGGCCTGCAGCAACACCACCACCTCGCGGCCGCTTCCGGTGCGCAGATAGAGCACGCTGCGATGGTCGGCGAATTCGTTCTTGCGGCGCAGGAAGGCGGCTTCCACCATCTTGCGCAGGTCCGGGTCGAGCGACTTCGATCCGGTCGAGCCGATGAAGCGGCTGTAGCAGCCGCTGCCGGCCAGCACGGAAAATTCGGAGCCGGCGCCGTCGTCGCGCAGCACCAGGATGCCCGCACAGTCGACGTTGAGCAGCGAGGCAAGCTGGGTCAGCACGCCCTCGGCGAGGCGCTGCATCGACTTGAAGTCGTACAGCGTCGAGGCGGCGTCGATGATGATCTCGAGCCCGCGTCGCGTCTGCACCATGCGCTCCAGCTGCTGGTAGCTGCGCAGCGCCGCGGTCAGCGAGGTGAACAGCTTGTCGGCGGTGAGCTCGGTCTTGGCCTTGTAGTCGTTGATGTCGTACTGGACGATGACGCGGCGCTCCGGTGCCTGGCCGGGCTGGCCGGTGCGCAGGATGATGCGCACGGTCTCGTTCTTGATCTCGTTGCGGATGTATTCCACGAGTTCCAGGCCGGCGACGTCGGTTTCCATGATGACGTCGAGCAGCACGGCGGCGATATCGGGGTGTTCGCGCATCAGCTTGCGCCCCTCGGCCGCGGAATAGGCCGACAGGATCTCCAGCGTGGCGCCGTTGAGATTGTAGTCGCTCAGCGCAAAGCGGGTGCCCTCGTGCACGGCGGCATCGTCGTCGATGACGGCGACTTTCCACTTGCGTACGGACGAGGCCTCCGGAACGTGCCCGGTATCATCGATCAGGTGGAGGACATCGTCCTGTTCGGCCATTGCTCGGTTCCGTCCGCTGCTTCGTCTACTACCGTCGGGTCGCCCCGGGCAACCCGCGGCATGATAATGCGAAATGTAGTGCCTTGTCCCACCCTTGACTCCAGCAGAACACGGCCGCCGAGCTGTTGGGTGACGAGGTTATAGACGATATGCAGTCCGAGTCCCGTGCCTCCTTCGTTGCGGCGCGTCGTGAAAAAGGGGTCGAATGCCTGCCGCTGCACGTCGGGCGTCATTCCGGCGCCGTTGTCGGCGAAAATGATCTCCACGTCGTCGCTGCCGCGGGGCCGTGCCGAGATCGAGATGGTGCCGGAACGGCCGTCGGCGAAGGCATGGTTGGCGGCGTTCAGGAACAGATTGGTTAAAATCTGGCCGTAGGAGCCGGGATAGCCGTCGATCAGGAGGCCCTCCGGCACGTCGACCGAAAGCTGGATCGCCGAGCGCTTCAGCACCGGCCGCAGGCTCGCCACGATCTGGTCGGTCGATTCGGAGAGGTTGAACTGGCGCCGCTCGGCGTGCGAGCGGTCGACCGCCACCTGCTTGAACGACTGGATCAGTTCGCCCGCGCGATGCAGGTTCGCCACCAGCTGCTGGGCGGCGTCGCGCGATGAGTTGACGAACTCGTCGAGCTTGGAGCGGCGCAGCTGGTTCGAATTCAGCTCCGCCTGGAACGCGTCGGCGCGGCGGGCGAAGCTCGACGCCACCGTCAGGCTGATGCCGATCGGGTTGTTCACCTCGTGGGCGACGCCGGCGACGAGGCCGCCGAGCGCGGCGAGCCGTTCGGCGTCGATCAGGTTCTGTTGCGCGGCGTTGAGCTCGAGCAGCGCGGCTTCGGCCTTTTCCTTGGAGCTGCGCAGCTCTTCCTCGGTCTTGCGCTTGGCGACGGCATTCTCGCGGAACACCTCCACCGCGCGCGCCATCGCGCCGACCTCGTCCCTTGCCTTGGTGCCCTGCACCTCGCGGCCGTAGTCGCCGTTCATGATGGCGCGCATCGAGGTCATGATCTGCTGCAGCGGCAGGCGGATCGACAGCGCGATGACGACGCCGGCAGCGAGGATGATGCCGAGGAACAGTACCGCGATCGAGGTCACGCGGCGGGAGATGTTGGCCAGCGTGCGGTCGAAGGTTTCCTGCGCCTTTTGCTCGCGCTGGCGCATCTTGGCGGAGAGATCGTCGATGGCGCCGATCGCGTCGGCCTGGCTGGCGTCGATGGTGTTGCGCAGCAGCTCGGTGCGGCTGGCGAGCTGCCCGGAGAGGTTCGCCAGTCCCTCGCGCAGGTCGCGCGTGCGCTGCAGGAGCCGCTGCAGAGCCAGTTTCTGCAGGTCGTTCTCCGCCAGGTCCGTCATCACAGGGATGGACTTTTCGATGGTCTCGGTGTTGCGGCGGGCGTCCTCGGCCGAGGCGGAGGCAACCGACAGATAATAGGCGTTGGCGGCGACCAGCAGCGCGGTAAACGCCTCGCGCGATCTGCCGAGCGGCGGCCAGATCAGGGCTTCGCGATTGCCGGTGGCGCCCTCGATGATCGAGTAGAGCCCGGCCATGTCGCGCGCCGGGCCGAGCACCTGCTCGTCATAGGTCTTGGAGATTTTCGTCTGCACGGCGCGCAGTTCGCCGAAGCCGTCGAGGAAGCGGCTGGTGACGCGCTCGAGTTGCTCCACCGAGCCCGACAGCATCGGGTCGGTCGCCGCGCGCGTGGTCAGCGTGCCGAGCACCGCTTCGCGCAGCAGCAGGATCTCGGCGAACAGTTCCGGGCTCGGCTGGTTGATGTAGCGGTGGATCAGGTTCTGCAGCCGGCCGGTCTCGCTCTCCAGCAGGGCCAGGATCTTGTCGGACTCGCGCACCTGGCGCACGTCCTCCCAGGCCGATCCCAGCACCTTGGCGCCGTTCCAGATCAGCGCGGCCAGCACCAGCACCACGGCGGAATTGAGTAGCGCAATCGACAGGATGCGCCAGCGGATCGGCACCGCACGGACCAGCTGGACGATACGGACGCGGGCGCGTCCGACGAAATTCGTCGGTCGTTCCGTCGTGCCGTCCTGGTTGGTCAGGGCCAAGGCCGTTTCACTCCACCTTGCGGATGCGTTCGATGAGCTTCGAGGAAGCCGGGTCGCGCTGCGCCTTGGCATAGATGCCGGTCATCGCCGCCTGGAACGGCTGCTTTTCGATGTCGGTCACGATGACGACGCCGGCGGATTCCGCCTGCTTGCGCGACTGTTCCTCGAGGTCGCGCCATTTTTCCCGCATGAACTGGCTGGAGCGCCGCGCTTCCTCGCGGAAGATTCTGCGGTCTTCCGCCGGCAACGTCTGCCACGCCTTGAGCGACATCACCAGGACTTCCGGGCTCATCGTGTGTTCCGTGAGCGTGTAATGGCCGGCATGCCTGTAATGATCCGTGGTGACGAAGGAGGGCCAGTTGTTCTCGGCGCCGTCGATCAGCCTTGTCGCAAGTCCGGTCAGCACCTGGCCATACGGGAGTTCTACGGGGGTGGCGCCGAGCGCACGCATCATCTCGCTCATCTGTTCGGATTGCTGCACGCGGATGCGCAGGCCCTTGAGGTCGGCGAGCGAGCGGACCGGGCGGATGTTGTTGTAGATCGATCGCGCGCCGGAATCGTAGAAGGCGAGCCCTACGAAGCCGTACGGCTCGAAACTGCCGAGGATTTCGCCGCCGATCGGCCCATCCAGAACTTTCTGCATATGTTCGATGGAACGGAACAGGAATGGCAGCGCCAGCACGTTCATCGACGGGATGATGTTTCCGATCAGCGCCACATTGGTGCGGTTGAGGTCGATGGCTCCGGCGCGGGTCTGTTCCAGCGTTTCCTTCTCTTCGCCGAGCTGGCGCGAATGGAACACCCTTACTTCATGCCGGCCGCCGCTGCGTTCCGTGATCTGGCGGCCCATGAAGCGCAGCGCCTGCACAGTCGGATAGTGCTCGTTCTGGGTGTCCGCGGCGCGAAACTCGCGCGCAAGCGCGTCGGCGGAGCCGGCCGCCAGCAACAGCGCGACAACGACAATCACCGTCCGCTGCAGTTGGGCGCGGCCAAGCACGTTCAAACACTCATCCCCTTGGTGAAGGAGTCTGTGGAGGAAGGAAAAGGTTCAACGCTTTTTAGCAGAAGCCGGCCGGCCGTGGCTATCCTGCCAAGGTTCTGGTTGATTTCGTTAATTGTGCGGCGTGCAGCGATTTCCGATTGCAACCATCGGCCTGCGGACATAGTCAGGAGCGCCTGATAAGAAGCCGCATCTTGAAAATTCGCCTTGAGGGATTGGTTCTGTCGTGAAACCGGGTCGAACGTTTCTGTTGTGGCTCGCCGCCGCCATCGGCGCTGCCTCGCCGGCGCATGCGGTCACCGAGATCCAGTGGTGGCATGCGATGTCGGGCCAGCTCGGAAAGCATCTGGAGAAACTCGCTTCCGATTTCAACGCGTCGCAAAAGGATTTCCGGATCGTCCCGACCTACAAGGGTAACTACACGGAGACGGTGACGGCCTCGATCTTCGCGTTTCGTTCGCGCAGCCAGCCGGCGATCGTGCAGGTCAACGAAATCGCGACCGCCACCATGATGGCGGCGCGCGGCGCCATCTATCCCGTGTTCGAGCTGATGCGCGACCAGAAGGAGGAGTTCTCCCCGAACGCGTACCTGCCGGCGGTCACCGGCTATTATTCAGACGTCGCCGGCAACATGCTGTCTTTCCCGTTCAACGCCTCGACGCCGATCCTGTACTACAACATGGACTTGTTCCGCGCCGCCGGGCTCGACCCGGAAGTCGCGCCGAAGACCTGGCCGGAGATCGGCGCCGCGGCGAAGCGGCTGCGTGCGTCGGGCGTGCCCTGCGGCTTCACCACGTCATGGCCGTCGTGGATCCAGATCGAGAATTTCTCCGCCTTCCACAATGCGCCGATCTCGACCAGCTCGAACGGCTTCGCCGGACTGGACGCCGAACTGACCTTCAACAATGCGCTGGTGGCGCGGCACATCGGCCAGCTCGCGGAGTGGCAGGCCACCAGGATCTACGACTATGGCGGCCGCGGGCAGTCGGCGGAGCCGCGCTTCCAGAAGGGCGAGTGCGGCATCTTCGTCGGCTCCTCGGCGACGCGCGCCGACATCCGGGCAAACTCGAAGTTCGAGGTCGGCTACGGCATGCTGCCTTACTGGCCCGACGTGGCGGGTGCGCCGCAGAACACCATCATCGGCGGCGCCACCTTGTGGGTGCTGCGCAGCCGGCCGCAGGCGGAATACGCCGGCGTCGCAAAATTCTTCGCCTTCCTGTCGAAACCCGAGGTGCAGGCGGCCTGGCACCAGCACACCGGCTATCTGCCGGTGACCCGCGCAGCCTATGAGCTGACGCGGTCGCAGGGCTTCTACGACCGCAATCCCGGCGCTTCGATCGCGACCGAACAGATCACCATGAAGCCGCCGACGGTGAACTCGCGCGGCGTGCGGCTCGGTTCCTTCGTGCTGGTGCGCGATGCCATCGAGGACGAGCTCGAGCTCGTCTTCAGCGGCAAGAAGTCGGCGCAGGCCGCGCTGGATTCCGCGGTCGAGCGCGGCAATCGCCTGCTGCGCCAGTTCGAGCGCGCCAACCCGGATCGATAACGTGCGCAATTGCACGCGACGATAGCGGCAATCCAGCGATGCGCCTGCCGGACTTCTCCGACTTCGCAAGTTTTAGCGACTGGCGCAACGACGCCGCGCAAAGTCTGCCGGCGGCGGTCGACATCGCCCGCAGCCATGGGCTGCCTTGCAGCGATCCGCACTTCTTCGCCACCGGCACCAATCTGGTGGTCGGGCTCGACGACCGGCTCATCCTGAAGATTTTTCCGCCGCTGCTCCGCGAGCAATTCCTCTCGGAACGCGCCACGCTGTCGGCACTTCGCGGCAAGCTGCGCATTCCGATTCCCGAGATCGTCGTCGAAGGCGAGCGTGACGGCTGGCCTTATCTCGTCAACACGCGTCTTCCCGGTGTGCTCGGGTCGGAGGCGTGGCCCGCGCTGGCGGAAGCGCAGAAGGAGCGCCTTCTCGCCGAACTTGGTGCTGTCATTGCCGAGGTGCAGCGCGTGCCGCCGGGCGCACTGGCGGAGCTCGAGCCAGGCTGGGCCGAATTCATGCGCGGCCAGATCGAGGGATGCCGGGCACGTCACGCGCGGCTTGGACTGGCGCAAAAATTCCTCGACGGGCTCGACGATCTGCTTCGCGATGCGGCCGAACTGATCCCCATGCATCCGCAGCCGGCGATCCTGACCGGCGAATACATCCCGGAAAACTTTCTGCTGACTTCCCGGGGCGATGATTGGCATCTCGCCGGGCTGATCGATTTCGGCGACGTCATGACTGGATGGCGCGAATACGACCTGCTTGGCCCCAGCGCCTTCATGGCGGCCGGCCGGCCCGGCCGCGTGCGCAGCCTGTTCGAGGGCTTTGGCTATTCGCGTGCGGAGATGAATTTCGAGCTGAAGCGCCGCCTGCTGGCCCTGATGCTGCTGCACCGCGCCAGCGATCCTATCAGGCACGTCTGCATCGAGAACTGGCAGGACAAGGCCGATGATTTCGTGCAGTTGCAGGAATTGATCTGGCCGACGGCGTAAGCCGCCTCGCTATCCACGCTTGCCGCGCTCGATGCGGCAGTCGAACGCGGCAACCGCCTGCAGCGCCAGTTCGAGCGCGCCGATCCGGACCGCTGAAATGCAACGGCGGGTCACGCCGCGCGCATTGTGGTAGCCGCGCGCGAGGTCATCTCGTGCAGCTTGCCAACCCACCATTCGTCGAAACGCGCCAGCGGGTAGGCGGCCGCCAGCGTCAGCGCGGCGAAGAGCAGGAACGCCAGCGGTGCCGCGACGATGGCGCCGAGACTGGCGTCAAGGCGCGAATGGACCGGCGTGACGAGCGCGAGCAGGATCGGCAGATGAACGAGATAGAGCGGAAAGGACAGCCGGCCCAGCAGCGCTGCCGCCGGCCGCGCCAGTGGCCTTCGTAGCGGTTCGCAAAACAGCGACAACGCCACGATCGCAACTGCGGCGATGCCGTGCAGGACGGGTTCGATCTCCGGCGAGGCATAGGGCGCCATGAAGGCATAGAAGCCCGTAGGTCTGGAATATCCTTCATAGCCACAAAGCATGATCGCGAGGGCGGCGGTGACGAGCACGATCGGCGTGCACCATGGCTGCATGAAAGCCAGCGCGCCGGCGACGCGTTCGCGTTCGATGTAGATGCGCGCGATCAAGACCCCCGAAACCATCATGGCGTAATAGACGCCGCCGTCTCCGGCGAATAGCGCGAACAGCACCAGCACGATCGTACCGGTCAGCATCGCGAGCGCGAACGATCTCTGGAAAATCAGGATGAGTGCAGTCGCGTAAGCCGCAAGGCTGCCGAACAGCTCGTAGTGCATGGTCCACAGCACCGTGTTGAATCGGGCGCTGCCATGGAAGAACGTCGTGAACAGGCCGTCGATCAACGCGCTGCCGACGACGGATCGATCCGAATCGAACACCCCCGTGCCGAACCACGTGCGGTCCTGATAAAGCCCGAGCAATACGAATGCCGCCGACAGGATGTTCGTCGTCACCACCAGGGGAACGAGCCGCGGCCATCGCCTGGCGGCGCCGGCGACGAGCTGGCGCCAGTCGTGCCGCTGCATGGCGCGCATGGTCAGCACGAAGCCCGACAGTACGAAGAAGATCGAGACGGCGGCGGTGCCGTTGACCAGCGCGAACAGCGGTGTCCGCACCAACGCGATGGGATCGTCGGGAAAATTCCGCCCGTGCAGGCGCGGTGCGACGACCACCAGAAAGTGATGCAGCATCACGATCACGGCGGCGACGCCGCGCAGCGCTTCCAGTTCGATCAGCTTGCCGCGGTTCGCCTCGATCATGTCGCAGCCTTTTCGGCGTCCGGTGCCAGAGCGGACTACTTCCCTGCGCCGCCGGGGTCTGTTGCCTTGTTCGGGACGGAATCGAGGAATTCGATCCTGGTGCCAGGGGCGACCGTCTTCCCGGTGATCCGCTGGATCGCCTCGTTGGGATTACGCAGGCAGATCGCGCGGAATTCCGCATCCGTCTGCGAGAGCCGGAATATGCTTTGCACGGCGCGCTTCAGCTCTTCCTCGGTTAGGATATCTTCGTCCATTGCCGGACTCCGCATTGGTGGACCGTGAGCTTCGATCAATTGAGCAGCAGGACCGAGGGAATTCTTGCCGGATCGGCCAGCCGCAGCAATTGATAACCGACGCCCGCGGTTCCCTGAAACAGGCTGGGATTGAAGAAGCCGTTCTCGAAGGCGATGCTGAAGCTGCCGCGTCTGTTGCCGCGCGCGACGGTCCTGGCGGCGAGCTGCCGCGCCTTGCGGGACCACCCGGCATCGGAAAGCCGCATGCCTGCTGTGCACAGCGTATCCATCAGCCCGGTGTTGCCGCAGCAAAGATGGTCGCGCGGCAACAGGTCGGCCCGGCTGGTTGACGCCAGCGCGGCCTCGATGTCGCGCCGCACGTCACTGGTGTCCATCACGTCCAGCGCTGCGATCCGTCCCAGGCCGATGCCCGGCGCGCCGTGGCACCACGCCATGCAGAATTGCGGACCTTGCGCGAGCGCGGTCGCGGCACGCCGGAAGTCCTGCCAGTTGTTGTGATCCGCCACGAACGCGCACCCCTCGAAGCTGACGCCATCGCCGGCCGCCTCGTAGAAAGCGGCATCGCCCGTCACCTCGTACAGCTGCAACAGCGCATAGGCGATACCGGCAGCGCCGTGGGAAAAGCCGGTGATGTGACGCTTCTCCAGCGTCGGCCATGTCCGGAAGCCGAACGGGTCGGGCGTGCGCCGCTGCAGGAGGTGGCGGCCGCAGGAGATGGCAGTGGCGAGAATCTGCTCGTCGCCAGTCGCCGCGTAGCAAGCCAGCAAAGCGGGTATGGCGCCGGCCGCACCGCTGATGGCGTCCAGCTTCTCGTCCTTTTCGATCTGGGTGGCGCGAATTCGCCGCGCAGCGAGCGCTGCATCCGCAATCAGGTCGTCTTCCCCCAGAAGCTGCCCAGCCCTGGTCAGTCCATAGGCGATCGAGGCCAGCCCGTCATAGCCGCCGAAGCCGAACTCCATCAACTCGGCGTCGGGAGCCGTCCTGATCCAGCGCTGCACGGGCTTCAGCGCGGCATGGGCCAGCGCCCGGTATGGCGACCCCGATAGAGAGTGTTCCAGCGCCGCAAGGAACAGGCCCACGCCGACGCGGCCGTTGTAGAGATCGTTTTCCATCGGCTGCAGGGTGTATCGCCCGGCCGCCGGCGAATAATGCAGCACCATCCAGCCGAGGTCGCCGTTGCTCTGGCGGAATGCTTTCGCCTCGATTTCGTTGGCCAGTTCGACGGCGACGGCGAGCAGTACGTCTTCTGACAAAGGCTCGATATCGCCGAACTCCTCGCGTGATGTTTCCGGATCGGTTCCGAGGTTTGCGCTCCGCACGTCGAAGGAGCCGGCGATCAGGCTGAGTTGCCATCGCAGGTCGGCTTCGTTCAGACCCCCGATCTTCGCCCGGGCGGTGTTCCATGCAGATTGGGCGAAACACCCGGCGATCGAATTGCCGGGTCCCAGTCTCAGGGCGGTTTCGTCACCGCGCGCGGTAAACCTCGGAATGTCCAACTGCCACAGCGCTGCCATTTCGGCCTCTACCAGCGGCCAGGTCATCGGGCTGTCCGGCGCCTCGATCAGCTTCCGCGCCAGCACTTCGAACTGCAGGGCGAAATCGACACCGTCGCGGACATAGGAGGGGTGCAGCGCCCTTTGCAGGATCAGCGAATACAGCGCGGTCGGCCGGTAGATGAACCGGGAATGGTGCGAAAACATCGCGCGCAACGGCCCGTTCTCGTCGAGTAGCAGATCGGTCTTCTGTTGCAGGAAGCGATAGGCTTCCTCGAAGCCCGCCAGGATGATGTCGGTGTAGCCATCCAGAACGGCAGTCTTCCCGTTCAGTTTCGGCAGGTTGCCGGCCGCTTTCGCCCGCTGCCTTTCGTAGACATAGTCCATCCCGTCGGTGTTGACGTATTTCCATGTCACGACGTCGGCTTCGCCTTCCTCCGCGTCGGAATGTGCAAACCCGGAAATATCGAAATACTCATGATCCAGCTTGACCGGATCGGGCAGCAGGTCCGTTCCCAGCACGGAGAGGCGCAACCGTTCCGTCATTTCGTCCGGCGCGCCGCCGCCGATTCTCATCCGGTGATGACAGATCGTCTCCAGGTCGATCGGCACGGGATGCTCGCCGTCGGCGATCAGGTTCTCGAAATGGAAGTCGCTGCCATTGAGAGCATAGACCAGGCAAAGCAGATTTCCCGATCGGCGATAGTAGCGGCGGATTTCCTCCTCCGCGAGGCACGACCGCTGTTCGACGAACTCGACCCAGCCATAGTCGCCGCGATCGAGAATTGTCAGGATCCGGAATGGCAGCAGGACGTCGAGGCGATTGATCGCGGCGACGAAATCGAAATACGCGCGCTCGACGCCGAGACTCCGCGGCTTGTAGACGATCTTGAGGCCGGACGAAAATTCGACCGCGATCACCGTGCGGCCGCCGTCGTGCGGATCGGACAGGCCCGCCTCCACCGCGACGGGCCGGCCCGCCGGCTTCTGTCGGCCGAAGGTTCGTTCGATTTCGGGAAGGTCGTCGGACAGCCGCTTCTCGAATTCGCCGACGTTCCGAACCCATTGCGCCAGCGCGGTCGCCAGCAGCCGGGCCATGACGCAATTTTCCTCGAACAGCCGATGCCAGCCGTCCCGCCAGGTTGCCGCGACGAAGCGGCAATACTGCTTGCGCGAGTCCGGACCCGGCTCGAGGTCCGCATCCCCGTCGTCGTCGAACTGGCGGCTTGCCAGAAAGGTGCGAAATTCCACCGTCAGGACGCGCGCGGCGATCTCGGCAAGCCCCTGCATCAGGTCACGGGCGAAAATGTCCAGCACGCCGGAAGGGAGTGCGCCCGCCCTGCCTTCGGCCAGCAGGGTTCGCGCCGTTTCGACGAACGGCACGAACAGTTCCTCGAACGGCAGGGGGGCGTGTGGCTTGAGATAGGGGAACGTCCGTGCCGCGTCCGGCGCAAGCACGGCGTCGCGCAGGCGCGGCGTCGCATCCAGCACCCGGCGGAGGACACCACACCATTCGGGCAACTCGAAATTGGCGGGGATTTCGGCGCGTCCGAGCAGGCGCCGGGCGCCGGCAGGGTCCAGCCCCTCCCGCGCAAGCCGCGCGGCGAACAGGGCCTCGTCGCCCTCCGCGGCGGCGCCTCGCCATGCTTTCAGCCTTGCGGCGACTTCCGGCGGCTCGGTCGGGCTCGCCGCGCAGAGGCCGGCCGCGAGCCGCTCCCGGATCGACAGCGAGTCGATGGCGATTCTTGCGAACCAATCCGTCGAGAGCAACGACCCAGGCCCTGTTGTCGGTTCGATCACGAAAGGACCATTACCCGCGTCCGGGCAGCAGGCACGACACCGATCCGCCTGAAGCAGCCTTCAGGCGGAGAGCAAGTCGATCGCATTGTCCGGCAGTTTCGCGTTATTCGGGAGCCAGCGGCCCGCGAGCGCGATAAAAGCAGTTATTCAGGGTCTTCGGCGTCGAGTTCTTGCACGACCCCTCCATCCGGGCAGCCGGACGTCTCGCTTCCTCGATATCAGCGGGAAGCGCATGCTGTGTCAGCAATGGCGGCAGAACGAATGTGCGGACGCCAACCTCACGGTTCTTCTCAGAGCCAGGCATCGAATTGTCCTTACCTTGACGGGTAACGGCCAGCCCCCCAGAAGTCGTCACCCTCGTTCGTCAATGGGGCCTGAACCAGTCTAGACTGCGACCGCTTGCTGTCAATTCCGGCACGGGACCAATGACCGCTGAACGCGAAAGCGATGGTGACGGCCAGCCTGCCCGGTCCCAGGGAGAGCGGGCGATGTCGTCCATGATCGTCCCGCTGCTGCCCTACATCTGGCCCAGCGGCCGGCGGGACTTGCAGTTGCGCGTGGTCGTTGCGCTGCTGCTGCTGCTGGCGACGAAGCTGGCGACGCTTTCCGTTCCCCTGCTTTTCAAGCTGATCACCGACGCGCTGGTCGATGGCCCGGAGAGGCCGCCGATGGGCGGGTCGGCGTGGCCCGCATGGCTGCTCGCCGCGCCGGCTGTGCTGGTGGCCGCCTATTGCGTCGCCCGCATCCTGGAATCGTCGCTGACGCAGCTGCGCGACGGCCTGTTCGGCAAGGTCACGATGCATGCGGTACGGCGCATGGCAGTGAAGACCTTTGCCCATCTGAATGAATTGTCGCTGCGCTTTCACCTCGAGCGCAAGATCGGCGGCCTCAGCCAGGTGCTCGAGCGCGGCCGCAACGGGGTCGAGATCATCGTCCGGCTGGTCGCGATGCAGCTGCTGCCGACCTTGGTCGAACTGCTGCTGATCGCCGGCTACATGATGTGGCAGTTCGACTGGCGCTATGTCGTCACCGTCCTGCTCACCGTCGCCGGCTATGTCGTCCTGACCTGGCGCCTGACCGAAACCCGGCTCGGCATCCGCCGCGTCGTCAACAGCGCCGACACGGACGCCAATGCCAGGGCGGTCGACGCGCTGATCAACTATGAAGCGGTGAAATATTTCGGCAACGAGGATCGCGAGATCGCCCGCTACGATTCCATGATGCAGCGCTACGAGGAGGCGAGCGTCAAGGCGATCGCGTCGCTGTCGATGACGAACACGGCGAACACCCTCCTGTTCACCGCGGGACTCGGGGTCGCCATGGTGATGTGCGTGCTCGAGGTCGGGGCCGGCAGCAAGACGGTCGGCGATTTCGTGCTGATCAACGCCATGATGCTGCAGCTCTACCAGCCGCTGTTTTTCGTCGGCCTCGCCTATCGCGAGGTCAAGCAGGCGGCGACCGACATCGAGGCGATGCGGTCGGTGCTGGCGGAGCAGCCCGAGATCGAGGACCGTGCCGGGGCGCAACCGCTGAAGGCCGGAAGCGGCGCGATCCGTTTCGACAATGTGGTGTTTGGCTACGAGCCGGGCCGCGCCATCCTCAACGGCGTCAGCTTCGACGTGCCGTCGGGCAGGTCCCTCGCCGTCGTCGGTCCGTCCGGGTCCGGGAAATCCACCATCGCGCGGCTGCTGTTTCGCCTGTACGACGCGACATCGGGCCGAATACAGATCGATGGACAGGACGTCGGCGAAGTGACGCAGGCTTCGCTGCGCGCGGCGATCGGCATCGTGCCGCAGGACACCGTTCTGTTCAACGACACCCTGCGCGACAACATCCGCTATGGCCGCATGTCGGCAACCGACGCGGAGGTCGAGGACGCCGCCCGGCATGCGCATCTCGAGGGGCTTGTTCGCGCGGCGCCTGCCGGCTACGACACCGAGGTCGGCGAGCGGGGCCTGAAACTGTCGGGCGGCGAAAAGCAGCGCGTTGCCATCGCGCGCACGATCCTGAAGAATCCGCGCATCCTGGTGCTCGACGAAGCCACTTCCGCGCTCGATTCTGGCACGGAGAAGGAAATCCAGGGTGCGTTGGAAACAGTCTCGCGCAACCGGACCACCCTGATAATCGCCCACCGGCTTTCCACCGTCGTCGGCGCCGACGAGATCATCGTTCTCGACCGCGGTCTTGTTGCGGAGCGCGGCACGCACCAGGCCTTGCTGGCGAAAGGCGGACTTTATGCCGGCATGTGGCGTCATCAGAGCGAGGCCAGCGATGGCGGATGAGCGTTCTGACGCGGGCAATGCCGGCAGCAGCCCCGCCGATCTGCTGGCGCGGGCGATGCTTGCGCTGGACGACGACCGTGCCGCCGACGCGGCGCGGTTGGCGGTCGAGGTGCTCGAGGCCGATCAGCGCCATGCCGGCGCGCTGTATGCCCTGGGTTACGCCTTGACCGTGCAGGGCCGCTACGACGAGGCGATCGACGTGCTCGGGCGCGGCGTCGAGGTCGCGCCGTCGAGACCGGAAATAGCCATCCAGCTCGGTTATGCCCAGCTCTCCCGCCGGGACTGCACCGGCGCCATGGTTGCCTTTGGGCGAGCGCTCGACATTTCTCCGGAGACGCCTGACGCCCTGTTCGGCCTTGCAAAGGCTCATCAGGAGTTAGGTGAAAATGAACCGGCCGCCGAAGGCTTTCGGCGCTATCTCGCCATCCGCCCAAACGATGCGGGGGCCTGGCTCAATCTCGGCCATTGTCTGCTCGAACTCGGCCGGCTTGATGAAGGTTACGAATGCTTCCGCCTGGCCGCGCGCGGCGATGCCTCGCGCTTCGGCACCGCACTGACCTCGCTGTCGTCGGCCTCGCGCGGCCGGCTCTGGCTGAGGCCGAGCGACGCCGCGCGGTTCTTGCGACCGGCGCAGCCCGAAGACTAAATTAGCGCTTCGGCGCCCGAAAACGCCGCCGGTACACGTCGGCGTCCTGTCCGATCGCCTCGCGCGTCCGGATCATTCGCTCGGTTTCTTCCGCGGAAAAGGTTTCGAACCGGCTGGCCCAGCGTTCGCGCCGGATCGGCAGGCATTGCGCCACCGGCGTGCCCTTCGGCAGGATTCCGTTGAAGGCGGCATCGTGCCAGCGCGCCGGAAAATTGACGGGGCTGTCGTGAAAATTGTCGCAATCGACCAGGCCGGTCAGGGTCGTGAACGGCAGGTCGGCGCGATTGACCGGATGGGTGAAGAGGATCGAATAGCCCGGCGGCGCCTCGATGGTCCAGAAATTGTTGAACTTGATGACGAAGCGATCCTCGTCGAAAAATGGCGTGCCGGCGATCTGGCTGGAATCGTGAAACCCGATCGGCGAATGCGAATATTCGCTGACGAATCCTTTGGGGACATCGAAATTCCAGGAGAACTCGCCGTCCCGCACCTCGAGATCGATCGGCAGCGGAATCAGGAATCCGTGCGTCATGGCGTCGATGAAGGGAGGGCACTTCTTCACCGTCTGGGCCTCGGCGCCCATGGTCGGGTTAAACGCCTCTTGCGGCAGGGCCTTGAACCAGTCGGGCAGACCGTACACCGCCGGAATCGGTCGCGGCAGGATGCCGTCGAGTTCGCGCGGACAGCGAAATGTCAGGGTTGCCTGCTCAGTCCGCTCCATGACGCCTGCCCGTGGTCCCTGCATACGCGCTGAACTTGCGATGACGGCGCATGCTACAGCACCGCCGATGCCGTTGCACCCGCGCCGGCAACGCGGTCAGGCAGATCCGTATCGGGGAATGGCCGCCGCATCATCCCTTCCGCTGGATCAACGATGCCGCGCGGCTCAGCACGCCGACAATGGCCTCCAGCAAGGCTCCTTTGCCTTCGCCGCCGCCCCAGCCGGCAACATGGCCGCCGCCGATGGCGCGCACCTGGCGCAGCGCGCCTGATATTGCCGAGCGGCATTGCGAGATGGCCGATAGCGCCTGCGCCTTGGTGGTGGCGGCGCGCAATTGCGATGCCGCGGTGCGCAACGCGCCGGCGGTCCGGCCGGTGTCGCCGCCAAGCTGGCCGGCGAGCCGGTCGAGCACATTGGCAATGCAGCCGTTGAGCGCGGTGCCGGTGTTGCTGCTGCAAGCGTCGGTGCCTCCGGCGGCGGCGTTTGCCGCTGCGGTTCCGGCCGCGCCCGCATGGGCATCTCGCTGAATCAGCGGCGAGGAGCTGGCGACCAGCGCGATCAGTACGGCCGCCGAGATGCCGACGACGGATCGTCGAAGACTGTTCGAGATGTCGGTCATCGCGCTACCCCTTGGTCTGGATCAGCTTCGCCGCCCGCGCCAGCACGCCCGCGATGGCGGTGTAGGCGCTGGTTTGCTGCGGTGTCCGCTCCCTCTGCAGGATCGCCGCGATGACGGATCGGCATTGCGAGATGGCCGATAGCGCCTGCGCCTTGTCGGCGGCGGCCCGCAACTGCGACGCAGCCGTCGATAGCGAGCGCTTCGCCTCCGCCATGTTCTCGCCGCCGCGCAGATTGTTGCTCAGATTGTCGAGCACGCCCGCGACGCAATTGTGCAATTGCTTGCCGCTATAGGCGTTGCAGCTTCCGAGGCTGGCGCTTGCATTCGCCGCAGCGGCGCCCGCGCCGCCGCCTGCCGCTGCCGGGCCCGCGCCAAGCAATGCCGCGCCAACGACGAGCGCGGCCAGCACCCAGGCCCTCGCGCACAGCGCAATCAAGTTTCCATGCAGACTATCCCGCGCCATTGCTTCACCCCTTTGACTGGATCAGTTGCGCCGCGCGGGCCAGCACGCCGGCGACGGCGCTCAATCCGGCGCCGCTTTGTCCCATCGCCAGAGCCTGGCGCAATGCGCCGGCCACCACGGCCCGGCACCGCGAGATGGCGGACAGCGCTTCAGCCTTGCCGGCCGCCGCGCGCAATTGCGATGCTGCCGTCGCCAGCGCGCGCGTGGTGTCCGGCGCATTGGATATCCGTCGCGTCATTCGGTCGAGAACGTCGGCAACGCAGTTGTACAGTGCCTTGCCGGTATTGCTGCTGCACCCTCGCAGGCCCGCATTGGCAGCTGCGGACGCCTCGACCCCGCCGTCCGCTCTCGCCCCGTGCCCTCCGGCTACCGTACCGAAGGCCACGAGAGCGGCCAGCAGCAAGAGCGGAAGGCCGCGCAGCCGAATGATTGTTCGCCATCGTTCAAGCACCGCAATCTCCCCCGATCGGTTGGATCGGCTATCCCTTCTGCTGGATCAGCCGCGCGGCGTATGAAAGCACGCCAGTGACTTTCAAAAGGCCCGAGTATTCCTGGCCGGCCGATTTGGCCCGCTGGACGAGTCCGGCCAGCACCGACCGGGCCTGCGAAACGGCCGAAAGCGCCTGGGCCTTGTTGACGGCCACGCGCAGTTGCGAGGCGGCTTGCTGCAGCGCTGCCTGACTCGTGCCATAGGACCTCGAGGCATAGTGGTCCAGCTTGTTGGCCAGACAGTTATAGAGCTGCTTGCCGGCGTAGGCGTCGCAGGAAGCGGCACTCGCGGTGCCGTGGCCCGCGAAAAGCGCGCCGAATATGACCGCCAGCGCGAGCACGGCGGCTCGCCCATGACGTGCCCAAACCTGAAATTGCATTTGACGTCCCCCGTTTGCAGTTCGCGGCATCCGCCAATTCGGATCCGTCTACTGCGACCCCGCTGGAGCGACGGTGTTGCCCACGGTGAATTCACACGGCACCGTCGTCAGCTTCGGTTCCCCCTTAAGTGCAAACAGCCTTTCCCACTGTGACCTGCGGCACACGATGCCACCGGGCGCATCTTCGACGATGACGACCGAGTAGAGCCGGTCGCGCTTCTGGAACGCCTTGATGCTGGTGTCCTCGGGAAAGGTCTGCAGCAGGGTCAGCACGCCGTGCCCGCTCTCGACGTCGGCGGCGATGCCGGCGATTCCCGAGATGGTGCGCCATTTGCCGCCCTCGATCGTCGCACCGATGAAGACGCCTTCGGTGACGGTATTTTGCAGTATCTTTTGCTTGAGAAAGCCGGGACCGAGTTCGGAGCTGAGCCGCAGCTTGTTCTTCAGGGTCGGCGAATAGAAGATCTTGTCGGTGCCGCCCTGGAAGATGATCGTCGTGCCCTCGGGCCCGCCGGCCAGCAGGTTCTGGAATTCGCGCCCGCTCAGCACGCCGGCGGATGCGGAGTGTGCCAGCACGGCAAGCGCAGCAAATGCCGCGGCCAGCCTGGCTCGTCCGGTCGGGATCGTATTCAGCGCTGTCATCCCTTGGACTGAACGAGTTGGACCGCGTGGCTGATCAGCGCGGAAATGGCTGCAAGATCCTGCGCATCCGCAGTTCCGACCTCGAGACGCCCGATTGACTTTACCTGCCGCAGGGCACCTGAAATCGCCGCTTGGGCCTGGGCCAGTGCCGAGAGGGCCTGGACCTTGTTGACGGCGCGGCGCAGCCGCCCAATTCCCGCATCGAACGCCTGCTTGGTCGCAGGCGGGATCGCACTCCGGCCCATCGCATAGCAAAAATTGTTGAGCACGTTGGCGACGCAGCCATAGAGCGCGGTGCCGGTGTTGCTGGCGCATCTGTTGAGTTCGGCATCCGCATTTCGAGCGGCAGTCCCCACCGCCGTGAGGGCCACTGCCTCCCGGTTTGCAAACGGTGGCCCACCGACGAACAGCGCAAACAGTATCGACATGCCGGCGCAAGCCGCAAACCGCAACGGCCTGCGGCGCGCAATTCCAGATGCGCGTCCCCTCATGGATTATCCCCCTGCCACCCGAAACTGATTATCTGGTCATCGAAAGTCGGTTCTTGCCCCACGAGCGATTTCATCACGTTCGCGATCTCGCAGCCGGCCGATGCTGCCGCCGGCCGTGGATTCGCGCTGGTCATTTCCGGATCAACCTTAGTGCGAAAAATCCCTTCCCAATGTGACCTGCGGCACATCAGGCCCGCGAGCAATCTCGCTTGGGCGGCCGATGTGAGAGGAAATTTTCGATTTGCGAGCGGGACTGCCGCGTCGCTAAAAATCGGAATCGTCAATTGGTGAAATCCAATCATACTGTCCGCTCACCGTCAATTTGGTGACAGGCGAGGTAGCCTCGCTTAAGCTGAAACTTGCTCGTTCAACCTGATACGCCGATGGCCACGACATTGACGAAGACGTTGGTTGCGATTCTGCTTGGCCTGCTCGCGCTCGCCCCGTCATTTCCCGCGAGCGAGAGCAAGGCGGCTGAACGGAAGACGATCGCTCCGTCCGCGCCACGGCTGGCGCTGGTGATCGGCAACGCGAGATATGCGAAGCTCGGCACGCTCGGCAATCCCGGCCGCGACGCGCATCTGATGGCGGACAAACTCCGGCAGCTCGGTTTCGACGTCACCGAAGTCGCCGACCGCGATCTCAAGGCGATGACGGCGGATGTCGAGGAGTTCTCCCGCAAGGTGAAGCAGCGCGGACCGGACGCGGTGTCGGTGCTCTATTATGCCGGCCACGGCCTGGAGAACGACGCCGTCAATTACCTCGTGCCGGTCAATGCCGACATCAGGAAGCGGGCGGACATCGCCGGCCAGTCACTCAGCGTCAAGCGTATCGCCGACCGGCTGGCATCGGCCGGCAACCGGCTCAACATCCTCATCGTCGATGCCTGCCGTGACAATCCGTTTCCGCCGGCCGTCTCGCCGTCGGGCACGCTCGGCCTGGTGCCGATGGGCGCGGTCTATGGCGTGTTCATCGCCTCCTCGACCGGATCGGGCAGGATCGCCTTCGACGGCGACGATGGCCACAGCCCCTACACGCGCGCGCTGGCCGAGGCCATCATGTCGCCGGGCGAGAAGCTCGAGGATGTCTTCAAGAGCGTACGCCGTCAGGTGCGGCTTTCGACCGGCGAGCAGCAGATCCCCTGGGAATCCACGGCGCTTGAGTTCGACTTCTATTTCGTGCCGCCTCCGCCTCCGCCGTCGCCTTCCGCCCAGCTGTTTGCCGCCGCCGGGGAAACCGGCAATGTCGCCCTGTACGATCTCCTGATCGAGCGCTTTCCGGAAAGTAGCGAGGCGGCGATGGCGCGCGATACCGTCGGCAAGCTGCGGCTGGCGTCCGCGGGCGAATCCTCGGCCGCGCCGTCCGTGGCCGCGTCCTCCGCGGCAGCGCTTGTGCTGGCGCGGGCGCGGCAGGCGCAAACGGCTGCAGCCTACGATCTCGTCGCTTCGCTGTTTCCCGATGCGCCGGAGGCGGAGGAGGCGCGTGCGGCGGCCGCGCGCTTGCGCGAACTGACCGTGCTCGACAGTGCCGGCCCCACCTATGAAGGCCGCGAGCTGGTGCTGATGATCCAGGATCAACTGCTCCGCCTCGGTTGCATGCAGGGCGAGCGCAACGGCGTTTTCGAGGCGCCGGCCATTCAAGGCCTGCGCCGCGCCTCGCTGCTGTCGGACGAACCCTACCTCTGGTATCGCCCGACCATGGCCGCGCTGCGGGCGCTGAAAAAGATCGCCTCGTCCGATGGCTGCGGCCGGCAGCAACTGGTCGCGGCGCCGCGCTGCCTCCGCGTCAATGGCGAGGACTATTGCCCCTGAGGCAATCCGCCGCACAGGGATCAGGCGGCCGAAGATTGATTGACTATTTTTTAGGCAAATATGGCGCTTTGTATGCAATGCGGGCGTTTGCGAGGCGGGCTTATGAGCCAACGAAAACAATAATTCAATAGCTGAAACAAACTCTTACGCGGAAATTAGAATCTCGTTAGGCTCTGGCATAATCCTTGCGAATCCCGCACCAGCGATTTTCACCCGAAAGCGTTGGAGCATCCCATGAAGCGTCGCGATTTCCTCAAATCCGTCTCCGGACTGGCCGCGGGCGCCATGGTGCCGGCCCCGGCAATCTGGTCGTCCGCGAAAGCGGACGCCCGTTCCGAGACGCTGCTGATCGTCTCCGAAGGCGGTCCCAACAACCTCGACATCCACGGCGTCGGCACCAACGTGCCCGGCTATGAAGTGTCGTGGAACTGTTACGACCGGCTGATCAGCCACGAGATGAAGAGCGGCCCCGGCGGAGTGCCCTATTACGACCGCGACAAGTTCAAGGGCGAGCTCGCCGACGACATGAAGATCGACGACATGTCTGTGACCTTCAAGCTGAAGAAGAAGGCCAAGTTCCACGACGGTACGCCGGTCACCGCCAAGGACGTCAAGTGGTCGCTCGACCGCGCCGTCAAGGTCGGAGGCTTCCCGACCTTCCAGATGAGCGCGGGCTCGCTGACCAAGACCGAGCAGTTCGTCGTCGTCGACGACAACACGGTGCGCGTCGATTTTGCGAAGAAAGACCGCCTGACCATCCCCGACCTCGCGGTCATCGTGCCCTGCATCGTCAATTCCGAGCTGGTGAAGAAGCACGCCAGCGAGAAGGATCCATGGGGCCTCGAATACACCAAGCAGCAGACCGCGGGCTCCGGCGCCTACAAGGTGACGAAGTGGACCGCCGGCACCGAAGTGATCATGGAGCGCAACGACGAGTGGGTCGGCGGTCCGATGCCGAAGATCAAGCGGGTGATCTGGCGCATGGTGCCGCAGGCCGGCAACCGCCGCGCGCTGCTCGAGCGCGGCGATGCCGACATCTCCTACGAATTGCCGTTCAAGGACTTCCAGGAGATGAAGGCCAACGGCAAGCTCAACGTGGTGTCGCTGCCGTTCTCAAACGGCATCCAGTACATCGGCATGAACGTGACCAAGCCGCCGTTCGACAATCCGAAGGTGCGCCAGGCCATGGCCTATGCGATGCCGTACCAGAAGATCATCGACGCCGTGCTGTTCGGCCTCGGCAATCCGATGTTCGGCGCGCCCGCGACCAAGGCGACCGAAGTCGCCTGGCCGCAGCCGACCAAGTTCAATACCGACATGGCGAAGGCGAAGGCGCTGCTGGCAGAGGCCGGCTACGCCAACGGCTTCGAGACCACGCTGTCGTTCGACCTGAACTTCGCCAACGTCAACGAGCCGCTCTGCATCCTGGTGCAGGAAAGCCTCGCCCAGCTCGGTATCAAGACCACCATCAACAAGATCCCCGGCGCCAACTGGCGCACCGAGCTGACCAAGAAGGAGCTGCCGCTCTACACCAACGTGTTCTCGGGCTGGCTCGATTACCCCGAATACTTCTTCTACTGGTGCTATCACGGCAACAATTCCATCTTCAACACGATGAGCTACAAGTCGCCGGAGATGGACAAGCTGATCGACGGCGCGCGCAATGCTGCCTCGGTCGGGGACAAGGCGAAATACGACGCCGACGTGAAGGGCTTCGTCGACATCGCCTTCGCCGACATGCCGCGCATTCCGCTGTACCAGCCCTTCGTCAACGTCGCGATGCAGAAGAACGTCTCGGGCTACCAGTACTGGTTCCACCGCCGCCTCGACTACCGCGCGCTGGTGAAGGCGTAACGTCGTGCGAGCCCGCAGCCTCATCCTGAGGAGCCCGCCAGAGGCGGGCGTCTCGAAGGATGGGCCGCAACGGCGCCGCCCGTCGCGTTCTCCTTCAAATGCGATCACCCTGCCCCACAACGGGGAAGGGAGCCCTTCCTTTTCCGTCGCGGTGTAACGAGGGTCTCCATGCTCACGATGATCGGCAAGCGGCTGATGTTTGCGATCCCGAGCCTGATCGGGGTCGTGATCGTCACCTTCCTGCTGACGCGCGCGCTGCCCGGCGATCCCGCGGCCTATTTCGCCGGCCCCGCCGCGACCAAGGAAGCGATCGAGCAGATCAGGAAGAAGCTCGGCTTCGACAAGCCGCTGGTCGAGCAGTTCGTCCGCTACACCGGCGATCTCGTCCACGGCGATTTCGGGACCTCGCTGACCACCGGCCAGCCGGTGGCGGCCGAAATCCGCAACCGCCTGCCGGCCTCTGCCGAACTGACGCTGCTCGGGTTGTTCTTTTCGATTGCGATTGCGCTGCCGCTCGGCGTCCTCGCCGCCACACGGCCGGGATCGTGGATCGATCATCTTTGCCGCATCACCACCACGGCCGGCGTGTCGCTGCCGGTGTTCTTCACCGGCCTCGTGCTGGTCTACGTCTTCTATTTCCGTCTCGGCTGGTCGCCGGCGCCGCTTGGCCGGCTCGACGTGTTCTATAGCGCCCCGCCGACGGTGACCGGCTTCTACCTGATCGACACCCTGATCGCGGGCGATCTCCAGGCATTCCGCTCCGCGCTGAGCCAGCTGGTGCTGCCGGCGGCGACGCTGGCGATTTTCTCGCTGGCGCCGATCGCGCGCATGACGCGCGCGTCCATGCTGGCGGTGCTGGCCAGCGAATTCGTCCGCACCGCGCGCGCCAGCGGGCTGTCGCCGCACACCGTGGTCGTCACCTACGCCTTCCGCAACGCCATGCTGCCGGTCATCACCACGCTCTCGATGGTGTTCTCCTTCCTGCTCGGGGCCAACGTGCTGGTGGAAAAAGTGTTCGCCTGGCCCGGCATCGGCTCCTATGCAGTAGAGGCGCTGATCGCCTCCGACTTCGCGCCGGTGCAGGGCTTCGTGCTGACCATGGCGGTCATGTACGTGCTGCTCAATCTCTTCATCGACATTCTCTACGGCGTGATCGACCCGCGCGTCCGGCTCGAAGGCTGAGGAGATAGCATGAGCAGCGTCACCGCCGACACCGTCCCGGCCGAGGAGACCAAACGCAAATCCGGCCTCGTCTCGATGTTCGAGCACACCAGATACGTGCTCGGCGAGAACAGGGTCACCGCGTTCGCGTTCGGGCTTCTCGTCGTCATTCTCTTTGCCGCGATCTTCGGCCCCTACGTCGTGCCGTACGACCCGCTCGCCTCCGACACCGCGCAGGCCCTGAAGCCGCCGACGGCGGCGCACTGGTTCGGCACCGACCAACTCGGCCGCGACATCTTCAGCCGCGTCGTGGTCGCAACGAGGCTCGACATCTTCATCTCCGTCAGCTCCGTAGCCCTTGTGTTCCTGATGGGCGGCCTTGCCGGCGTCGCCGCCGGCTATTTCGGCGGCTGGACCGACCGCATCGTCGGCCGCATCGCCGACACCATCATGGCCTTCCCGCTGTTCGTGCTGGCGATGGGCATCGTCGCGGCGCTCGGCAATTCGGTGCAGAACATCATCCTCGCTACCGCCATCGTGAATTTCCCGCTCTATGCCCGCGTCGCCCGCGCCGAGGCCAACGTGCGCCGCAATGCCGGCTTCGTTCAGGCGGCACGGCTGTCGGGCAATGGCGAGATGCGCATCCTCCTGGTGCACATCCTCCCCAACATCATGCCGATCATGATCGTGCAGATGTCGCTCACCATGGGCTACGCCATCCTCAATGCCGCGGGGCTGTCCTTCATCGGTCTCGGTGTGCGGCCCCCCACGGCGGAGTGGGGCATTATGGTCGCCGAGGGCGCCGGCTTCATGGTGTCGGGCGAATGGTGGATCGCGCTGTTCCCGGGCCTTGCGCTGATGATCGCCGTGTTCTGCTTCAACCTGCTCGGCGACGGCCTGCGCGATATCGTCGACCCGCAGCGGAGGACGTGATGACCGGTCGATCGCAGTTTCATATTACCTTCGGGCTACTGTGCATGGGGTTGTTTTCGACTTTTTTGAGTGAGGCATCCTGCGCGAGGAGCCGCCGATGACCGCCCAGCCGTTGCTCGACGTCAGGGACCTCACCGTCGAATTCACCACCCGCCGCGGCATCGTCAAGGCCGTGCAGCACGTCGACATCCAGGTCGGCAAGGGCGAGACGCTCGGCATCGTCGGCGAGTCCGGCTCCGGCAAGTCGGTGACATCGTATGCCGTGATGCGCATCCTCGACCGCGCCGGCAGGATCGCCGAGGGCTCGGTGATGTTCTCCGGCATCGACGTCAAGGCCGCGAGCGAGGCCGAGATGCGCGACCTGCGCGGTCGCGAAATCTCGATGGTGTTCCAGAACCCGCGCGCGGCGCTCAACCCGATCCGGAAAGTGGGCGACCAGATCGAGGACGTGCTGCGCCAGCACGTGCAGCAGTCGCAGGTCACAGGTCGCGGCGAGAAGGCGATCGAGGCGCTGGAGCAGGTCAGGATCGCCCGTCCGCGTGAGCGCTATCACGCCTATCCGTTCGAGCTGTCGGGCGGCATGTGCCAGCGCGTCGTCATCGCGCTGGCGCTGGCCTGCAATCCGCGGCTGCTGATCGCCGACGAGCCGACCACCGGCCTCGACGTCACCACGCAAAAGGCGGTGATGGACCTGATCGTGGAACTGACGAAGCAGCGCGGCATGTCCACGATCCTGATCACGCATGATCTCGGGCTGGCCGCCGCCTATTGCGACCGTGTCGTGGTGATGGAGAAAGGCCATGTGGTCGAGACCGCATTGTCGGCCGATATCTTCGCCAAGCCCGAGCATCCCTACACCAGGAAGCTGATGCGCGCGACGCCGCGCATCGGCGTGTCGCTGCGCGATCTCTTGCCGGAGGAGGAGGCGGCCGCGACACTTCCTTCAACCTCGCCCCGCCTGCGGGGAGAGGTCGGCGCGCAAAGCGCGCCGGGTGAGGGGGACTCTCCACGCACCATGCTCGCGGAGGCGGCCCCTCACCCCGACCCTCTCCCCGCGAAGGGCGGGGAGAGGGAGCAGCCGCTCCTCGTCGTCGACAAACTCGTCAAGGAGTATCCGCGCAAGGGCGCGACTGCCGTGCTCGGCAAATTGTTCAGCCGCAAGCCGCCGATCGAGCAGGAAATCTTCCGCGCCGTCGACGGCATCAGCTTTTCGGTCGGCCATGGCGAGAGCGTGGGGCTGGTCGGCGAATCCGGCTGCGGCAAGTCCACCACCTCGATGATGGTGATGCGCCTGCTGGACCAGACCTCCGGCCGCATCGTGTTCGACGGCGAGGAGATCGACGCCATCCTGCCGCAGGCCTTTGCGCGGCTGCCGCAGCGCAAGAGCATCCAGATGGTGTTCCAGGACCCGACCGACAGCCTCAACCCGCGCTTCACCGCGGCGCGCGCCATCGCCGACCCGCTGCTTCAACTCGGCGACATCAGGGGCCGCGATGCACTGCGGGCCCGTTGCGAGGAACTCGCGGGCCTCGTCGGCCTGCCGCTCAATTTGCTCGATCGGTTCCCGCACCAGCTCTCCGGCGGCCAGAAGGCCCGCGTCGGCATTGCCCGCGCCATCGCGCTGCATCCGAAACTGGTGATCTTGGACGAGCCGACCGCCGCGCTCGACGTCTCCGTGCAGGCGGTCGTGCTCAATCTGCTGCAGGACCTCAAGCAGTCCATGGGCATGAGCTATCTGTTCGTCTCCCATGATTTGAACGTGGTGCGCCTGTTGTGCGATCGTGTCATCGTGATGCGCGCGGGGCGAATCGTCGAGGAAGGCACCTCCGAACGGGTGCTCGGCGACCCCCAGGACGCCTACACGCGCGAACTGCTGGAAGCGATCCCGCATCCGCCGCTGCCGGCCTAGAAGCAAGAACAACGGGAGGAAACATGGCTGCCGACTCTCTCGACCACTACATCGATTCCCTGGCGAAGGCGCTGGACCTGCGGGTGGAGGACGCCTGGCGCCCGGCAGTGCGAGCCAATCTCGAAGTGTCGCTGCGGCTCGGCCGCCTGGTCGACGAGTTCACCCTGCCCGACGAGGCCGAGTCCGCCAGTGTCTATTCAGCCTAAGGTCGCGATGACCGCTGCATCGGACAGCATGTCCGCCTCCGACATCGCGCAGGCCGTTGCCGCGCGAAAATTGTCGGCCGTCGAGGTCGCAGAGGCCGCGCTGGCGCGGATCGGCCAGCACGACAAGATTCTCAATTCCTTTACCGACGTCACCGCCGAGCGCGCCCGCGCCAAAGCGCGCGAGGTCGATGCCGCCGTCGCCGCGGGCAGGAGCGTCGGTCCGTTGGCCGGCGTACCCTTTGCGGTGAAGAACCTGTTCGACGTCAAGGGCCTTGCGACCCGGGCGGGCTCGAAGATCAACCGCGACCGGCCGCCGGCTGCACGCGACGCCACGCTGATCGAACGCATGGAAGCGTCCGGCGCGGTGCTGGTCGGCGCGCTCAACATGGGCGAGTACGCCTACGACTTCACCGGCGAGAACGTCCATGACGGCCCCTCGCGCAATCCGCACGATCCCTCCCGGATGACCGGCGGCTCGTCCGGCGGCTCCGGCAGCGCCGTCGGCGGCGGCTTGGTGCCGATCGCGCTCGGATCGGACACCAACGGTTCGATCCGCGTGCCGTCGTCCTTCTGCGGCATTTTCGGTCTGAAGCCGACCTACGGCCGCCTGTCACGCGCGCGTTCCTACCCGTTCGTTTCCAGCCTGGACCATCTCGGTCCGTTCGCCCGTAATGTCGGGGATCTCGCGCTTGCCTATGACGCGATGCAAGGCCCCGATGCGGATGATGCAGCCTGTACGATGCGGCCGGTCGAGCCGGTGGCAGGACTTCTCGCCCAAGGCATCAGCGGACTGAAAGTCGCGGTCGCCGGCGAGTATTTTCAGAAGAATGTCCTTCCGGAAGCGCAGGAGGCGGTTGCCCGGGTCGCCAAGGCGCTCAACGCGACGGAAACGGTCATCCTTCCCGAAGCGGCGCGCGCCCGCGCCGCGGCCTACATCATCACCGCCACGGAAGGTGCCTCGCTCCATCTCGACCGCCTGCGCAAACGTCCGGAAGACTTCGATCCCGCCGTGCGCGACCGCTTCATCGCCGGTGCGATGGTTCCGGCCGTGCTGGTGGACCGCGCGCAGAAATTCCGCCGCTGGTATCGCGCCAAGGTGCTCGAGTTGTTCAAGTCGGTCGACGTGATCCTGGCGCCGGCCACGCCCTGCGTCGCGCCGAAGCTCGGGCAGGCCACGTTCGTGCTCGATGGCGTCGAGCTGCCGGTCCGCGCCAACATCGGCATCCACACCCAGCCGATCTCCTTCATCGGCCTGCCGGCGGTTGCCGTGCCGGTGCCGCTGCAGCCGATGCCGATCGGCGTGCAGATCATCGCCGCGCCCTGGCGCGAGGACATTGCGCTGCGGGTGGCTGCCGCGCTGGAAAAGACGGGCGCTGCGGCAGCGCCGCCGCCGCGAGGGCTGTGAGATGGAGATCGACCTTCCCGACGTGCTCGCCGAGGTTACCGCGCAGTTCCAGCGTTATGAGGCGGCGCTCGTGAACAACGACGTCGCCGTGCTCGACGAACTCTTTCGCAACGACAAGCGCACGCTGCGCTACGGCATCGGCGAAAATCTCTACGGCTATGAGGCCATCACGGCGTTTCGTGCCGCGCGCTCGCCGATCGGGCTGATGCGCAGGACCGACAGGACCGTCATCACCACCTATGGCCGCGACACGGCGGTGGCATCGACGCTGTTCTATCGCGATGCCTGGGCCGGCGCGAAGGTCGGGCGACAAATGCAGACGTGGATACGCTTCCCGGAAGGTTGGAAAATTGTCGCCGCGCATGTCAGCATCATCGACGAACCGCAGGGGCAGACATCATGAGCCTCGACGATCTTGCAAAAACGCGCCCCGGCGGTGCCGACTCAAAGCCGCAAGTGCGCCGTGTCGATCGCCCGGCGTCGCAGCAGGCCAAGATCACTCGCGCGGAGGAATTGCGTCTGCAACTGGCCGACGAGATCGTGCGCGGGGCGCTGGCGCCCGGCGCGCCGCTGGACGAGACCGACATCGCGCGTCGCTTCAGCGTGTCGCGGACGCCGGTGCGCGAGGCGTTGCGCCAGCTCGCGGCAAGCGGCCTGGTCGAGGCCCGCGCGCACCGCGGCGCCGTGGTTGCGCGGCCCACACTGGAGCGGCTCAACGCCATGTTCGAGGCGATGGCCGAGCTCGAGGCGTTGTGCGCCGGGCTCGCCGCCGAGCGCATGCCGGCCGTGGACCGCGCCCGGCTGGAAGCCATCCACGACGAGCTGCGCGTGCTCAGCCATGCCGGCAATCCCGAGCGCTTCAACGCCGTCAACGAGCGCTTTCACAACGCGATTTATGCCGGCTCGCAGAACGGCTACATCGCCGAGATGACGCTGGCGACGCGGGTGCGGGTGCAGCCGTTCCGCCGCGCCCAGTTCCGCAATCTCGGGCGACTGGCGAAGTCGCATGCCGAGCACGACCGCGTCGTGGTCGCCATCATGCGCGGCGACCGCAACGGTGCCGCAGCCGCGATGCGCGCCCACATCGAGCTGGTGCACGGCGAGTACGAGCTCTACGCGGTCTCGGTGTAGGCGGCCCGCGTTCCCCGGATGCAGCGCAGCGCGCCGCATCTTGCGGCGTGGTGCGCTGCTGATCCGGAGGCCATCGTTCGGCATACATGGGTCCCGGCGCAGCGTTGCACGCTGCACCGCGTCCGGGACACGAGACTTCACTCCGCCGCCTGCCTCGCCACGAACGCGCGCCAGCCGCCGAAAGAGGAAATGTCGCGCGCGCCGTCGATGGCTGCCGGCTCGACGAGGAATCCCTTCACGCCGCGGCCGTCGGCGAGGCGGATCGTTCCGATCGACAGCGGCGGCGGGATCGCGGCGACGAATTTGCCGAAGGACGCCGCCGACAGCGCCCACAGTTCGAGCCTGATTGCACTGCCGGCGCCCGCATTGACGCGCAGCATCCCGGGCTTCGGCGGCGTGGTGTCGAGCGCATACAGCTTGTAGTCCGGCGCGGTGACGGTTTCTTCCATCAGCCGAGCGCCGAGCGCCTGCAACTCGCCGTTCAGCGCCATGCCTGACAGATGCGCGCCGACCACGGCCAGCGCAATCTCGTCACCCGCAGTTGCAGGCAGTGGCGCCAGCGGCTCCTGCTTCACGCCTTTGGCGCCGGCCGTGAGTCCGGTATCGGCGTGGAACACGCGGCCCATACTGGCAAGCAGCGCGTCTCTGCCGGCCGTCGCCAGCAGGGTGATGCCGAAGGGGATGCCGTCCGCGCGCATCGCCGCCGGCAGCGCAAGCCCGCAAAGATCGAGCAGGTTGACGAAATTGGTATAGGTGCCGAGCCGGCTGTTGAGTTCGATCGGGTTCGCCAGCACCTGAGCGGTCGAATACGCCGTCGGCGCGGTCGGCAGCACGATGGCGTCGAGATCGGCCATGATACGCGCGGCGACGCCGCGCAGCGCCTGCAGGCGATACAGCGCGGAGAAGGTCTCAGCCGCGCTGAGGCGCGCGCCGGCCGCGGTGATCTCGCGCGTCACGGGATGGATGGCCTCCGGCGAAGACGCCAGCAGATTGCGGATGACGAGATAGCGCTCGGCGATCCACGGCCCCTCATAGAGCAGGCGCGCGGTCTCGTAGAACGGCTCGAGATCGAACTCGACGATTTCGGCGCCCAGCGCGGTCCAGCGCTGCAAGGCTTCGCCATAGGCCTGCTCCGAATGCCTGTCGCCGAAGAAGATCAACTGTCCCTTGCGGGGAACGCCGAGCCGGAGCTTGCCCGGCAAGGCCGTCATGCCGGCAAGCGGCCGGTTGCGAGAGAAGGGATCGGTAGCGTCCGGCCCGGCCATCGCCTGCAGCGCCGTCATCGCGTCGTCGACGGTGAGCGCAAACACCGAGACGCAGTCGAGCGTCCGGCATGCCGGCACCACGCCCGACGTCGAGACAAGGCCGAGGCTCGGCTTGAGGCCGACGATGTTGTTGAGCATCGCCGGTACCCGTCCACTGCCTGCGGTATCGGTACCGAGCGCCAGCGGCACGAGGCCCGCGGCGACGGCGACCGCCGATCCCGAGCTCGATCCGCCGGGCACCAGGTCGCTGCGGATCGGGTTGACGGGAATGCCATAGGGCGAGCGCACGCCGACGAGGCCGGTCGCGAACTGGTCGAGATTGGTCTTGCCGATGACGATGGCGCCCGCCGCGCGGAGCCTCGCCACGGCAGTCGAGTCCTGCCCGGGCTGATAGGAAAACGCCGGGCAGGCGGCGGTGGTCGGCAGGCCAGCGGCGTCGATGTTGTCCTTCACCGCGACCGGCACGCCGAGCAGCGGAAGACGGGCGGCATCCCGATGCGAAAGGCGCGCAGCCTCCGCAATCGCCTCCGCTTCGTCGCGCAGCGCGATGAAGATGGCGCCATCGTTGTGCTCGCGGATCCGCCGGAAGCTGCGCGCCACGGTATCCGCCGGCGAAGCCGCTCCGTTGCGATGTGCAGCCACGATCGCAGCTACCGTCTCGGGCACGACAGGTCTCCTTTCCCCTGAGGGGGCCGTTTGCTGGTCCTGCCTGTCCTAGCAAGCGATGTGCCATTGTGTACATCTCGCCGCTCGAAGCGTGCACAGAAATATCATATGACAATCAATTACTTGTGTGGGTAACGGCCGATCATTTGCCGAACCGCCGAAGACGCCGCTGCCTACGAAATAGGCAGATGGAAGTCCGGTTGGAGCATTCACGGTGCTTCAAACTGCCGGTTGCATCTTTGGCGGAAATTCACCTTTCCCCGGTACCACTTAACCGACATTCCGTTCGGCTGGCGCAGCACGCGCGCACGGAAAAGGTGCTTTGTTTCGATGGCTCAACCGGATCGGGCAAGTGAGCAGCTCAAGGATTACCTGGCGCAGCTATCGCCGCAGGTGCGCGGACGGCTGCTTGCCGAACTCGAACGGCTGCTCGAACTCGGCGAACCCATTCCTCGCACCGAAGAACTGATCGCATCGCTGCGCGCCGAATTCCCCAACGGCAACGAACGCCGCAACGAAGCGGCGCGCCTGTTCTTCCAGCCACTGGAGCCGGTGCTGGTAGACGGCGCGCCGGAACGCGCCAACAGCGGGCAGATCGCGCGGGGCTCGCTCGTGCCGATCTGGGATCTGCTGCGAACCGAGCTGCTGACCACGATGGCACGGGACTATATCGCCAACGTCGGCAAGGCTCATGCCAATCCCAAGGAAGCGGAAAAGCTGGCGGCCAGCTTCCAGAAGAAGGCGCTGGGCTACCTGGACGGCACCATGCGCTCCAGCGAGGGCAGCCACACCGTGCGTTCCGCGCTTGGCATGTACACGAGTTCATCGGCGGTCTTCGACGATCTCGCGAAGATGTTCACGGTGTTTCGCGCCAGCGAGGCGCTGACCAGGTTCGGCCAAAGCCTTCCGCCGAAGATCGTGAAGCTGGAAGCGGCGGCGCTCACCAAGGTTCTCGACCAGCTGAAGGCGTTGAAGGCGGCGAATGCCGACGCGGTGCCGTTCGCCCTGACCATCGTTGCAAGAAGGCTGGCAACGCCCTGGCACTTGCTGCATCTTGCGACCAAGGCGGTCGACAGCAAGGCACCAACCGCGATCGCGGCGACCCCCTATGCGCTTGTGGTTTCGATGGTGCTCGACCAGATCGACGAGAAGCGCCTGCTGCTGGCCGTTGCTTTGAAGAGCAATCGCGTTACCGTCGCCAAGGGTATTCTGCAGGGAATCTACGCGATCGAGGGCGCATTGAAGACGCAGATCGAGCTTGGCAATTCCGATTGGGGCAAACGGCTGGGCGAGCAGATGGCGGCGGTGGCGGCGGCGCTCGACGCCGAGGTGGAGGCCAGCCGCACCAACGTCGGACAACTGACGCATGTGCTGGCCTCGGGCGACCTGCGCCCGGCGCAATCGCTGAAGGAACGCCTTGCGAACGCCGTGCAAAAGGGCCGCGCCATGATCGGCGATATCCTGCCGGCCTGATCGCGCCGTCAAGTGAAGCAGGAAAGGATCTGCAGCAGACGCTCGCGATTCTCCTTGCCGATCTTCTCGGCGACGTGCCGCTCGTGTTCGGCTGCGAGCCGCTTGAAGCGGCGCAGCTGCTCTTCGCCCTGAGCGGTGAGGTGCAGCGCGTGCGAGCGGCGGTCGGTCGCCGACGGCACGCGCTTGACCAGCTTGCGTTGCTCCAGGCTGTCGAGCAGGTGGACGAGCCGCGCGCGCTCGATGCCGAGCCGCTTGGCAACCGCCGCCTGCGTCAGCCCCGGGTTGGCGCCGATCACGGTCATCACCGAATACTGCGTCGGCTTGATATCGACCGCGGCGAGTGTCCTGATGAAATCCTGGAAAATCCAGAGCTGGAAGCGCCGCACGGCATAGCCGGCGTGTCCGACCAGCGCATCGAGGCCGACCGCGTCGTCCGCGTCGGCAGCAGGCGGCTTTCCCTTGGCAGATCGCCCTTTGCGGGCGGCAATTCCCGTTCCCGGGTGGACGGCATGGCGAGGCAAATGGTTCCTCCAGCGTTGCTTCCTTGTAGCGCGCCGGTGCACGGGAGGAAAGATTGTTGTTGACGACAACAATTGTTATGACCAACATTATCGGCGAGAAGCGGTCCGCACGAGGCTGCAGGCCCGCGTCCGGGTTCAAGGAGAGGAAACCATGTCGATGGACGCCATCCGCCGTGACGATCCCGACAGCCTGTTTGCGACACCCGCCATCGTCGCCGAGCGCCGTGCCGACGGCGCCACCCTCGTCAGGTCGACCATGCCCTTGAGGCCCGCGGCGCGCTGCGTCGGCGACTGGCTGGAGCATTGGGCTCGCGCGGCGCCAGATCGCATCTTTCTCGGCGAGCGCACGCGCGATACCCCGTGGACGACGGTGACCTATCGCGAAGCGCTCCGGCAGGTGCGCGCCATCTCCGCCTGGGCGCTGGCGCAGGGACTGAGCGCGGAACGCCCGCTGGCGGTGCTGTCGGACAACAGCGTCGATCATGCGTTGCTTGCGCTCGGCGCGATGCATGCCGGCGTGCCGGTGGCGGCGATCTCGCCTGCCTATTCGCTGATGTCCGGGGATTTCGACAAGCTCAAGAGCATGATCGCGCTGCTTCAGCCCGGAGCGATCTATGTCTCCTCAACGAAGCCGTTTGCCGCGGCGCTTGCGGCGATCGCGCCGCTGCATCAGGCCCGGATCATCAGCGGCGCCGCCGATGGCGAGGCCATCCCGTTCCGGTCGGTCGCTTCGACCCCGGAGACGCCGGACGTGGCCAGGGCATTCGCGGCGGTGACGCCGGACACCATCGCCAAGTTTCTCTTTACCTCGGGTTCGACCGGCACGCCGAAGGCGGTCGTCAACACCCAGCGCATGCTGACCTCGAGCCAGCAGGCGAAGGCGCAGACCTGGACCTTCCTCGAAGGCGCAGGCGAGGACCTGGTCATTCTCGACTGGCTGCCATGGAGCCACACCTTCGGCGCCAACCATAATTTCAATCTCGTGCTGCGCAACGGCGGCACGCTCTATATCGACGGCGGCAAGCCGGCGCCGGGGCTGTTCAACACGTCGCTCGCCAACCTGCGCAGCGTGGTACCGACGGTCTATTTCAACGTGCCGCGCGGCTTCGACATGCTGATCGCGGCGCTTCGCGGCGACGAGGAACTGCGCAGGAAGTTCTTCGGGGGCGTCAGGTTTGCCTTCTATGCCGGCGCGGCGCTGCCGCAGAATCTGTGGGATGCTCTGGAAGAGCTTTCGCTGCAGACCGTCGGCCGCAAGCTGCCGATGGTGTCGGCCTGGGGCTCGACCGAGACCTCGCCGCTGGCCACCGACTGCCATTTCCTTGCGAAGCGTTCAGGTAACATCGGCGTGCCGATTCCCGGCACCGAATTGAAGCTGGTGCCTTCCGGCGACAAGCTGGAGGTGCGGGTGCGCGGGCCGAACGTCACGCCGGGCTACTGGAAGGCGCCGGAACTGACGGCGCAGGCCTTCGACGAGGAGGGGTTCTACCTGATCGGCGATGCCGTAAAGTTCGCCGATACCGCGCATCCCGAGCTCGGGCTGTTCTTCGACGGCCGCGTCGCGGAGGATTTCAAGCTCAATTCCGGCACCTGGGTCAGCGTCGGCACGCTGCGCGTTGCCGGCATCGCCGCGCTCGCGCCACTGGCGCAGGACATCGTCGTCACCGGCCATAACGGCGACGAGGTGCGCTTCCTCGTTTTTCCGAACATCGCTGCCTGCCGCAGCCATGCGGGGTTGCCGGACTCCGCGAGCGCAGACGATGTGCTCGGCCACGACAAGGTCCGCGCCGCGATCGGGCAGGGCCTTGCCAGGCTGAAGGCGCAGGCGCCGAACTCTTCCGGCCACGCGACGCGCGCGCTGCTGCTGGCCGAGCCCGCGTCCGTCGACGGCGGCGAGATCACCGACAAGGGCTATATCAACCAGCGCGCGGTGCTGACGCGGCGGGCTGCGGCAGTCGCGGTTCTCAACGACGATGCCTCGCGCGCCTGGATCGGCTGCGCGTAACGGCTGGGTATCAGGTCGCGGCGCTCCTGTAGCCCTCGACAAGACGCGCCAGCATCTCGAGGAAGGCGGCGCGCTCCTGCTTGTCCAGCGGAGCGAGGGTCTGCGCGTTGAAGCTGGCGCCGAGCCGGCTCGCCTCTTCGGCTCGCTTGCGGCCGGCCGCGCTGAGCGAGAGCTCCACGGCGCGCTTGTCCCGCACAGATCGCTTGCGCTTGATGGCGCGCGGCGGCAAGGAATGGTTCTTCGTAACCGTGAACTTCGCGCTCGGCCAGGGCATCGAGGCGGAAGCCACCAACTACATTACCAGGCACGGCGGCAAGGTGCTGGGCTCGGCGAAACATCCGCTCAACACCTCCGACTTCGCCTCGCTGCTGCTGCAGGCGCAGAACTCCAAGGCCAAGGTGATCGGCCTTGCCAATGCCGGCGGCGACACCGTCAATGCGGTGAAGCAGGCCGCCGAATTCGGCATCCAGCAGGGCGGCCAGACCATGGTGGCGTTCCTGCTCTTCATCAACGACATTCATGGCCTGGGGTTGAAGGTCGGCCAGGGCCTGCAGATCCTCGAAGCGTTCTACTGGGACGCGGACGACGACACCCGCGCCTTCGCCAAGCGCTTTGCGGCGCGGCCGGGCATGAACGGCAAGATGCCGAGCGCCAACCAGGCCGGCGTCTACGCCTCGACGCTCGCTTATCTCAATGCGGTTGCCGCCACCGGCAGCGACGATGCCAAGGCCGTCGTGCCGCAAATGAAGAAGTTTCGGGGCAAGGACAAGCTGTTCGGCGACGTCACTATCCGCCAGGACGGCCGCGTCATCCACCCGATGTACCTGTTCGAGGTGAAGAAGCCGGAGGAGTCGAAATATCCCTACGACTATTACAGGCCGATCTCGACCATTCCCGCCGAGCAGGCGTTCCGGCCGATCGCCGACGGCGGCTGCTCGCTGGTGAAGTAGTCCTTCCTGCGATCCGTTCCCCGGAGAGGGGTCGCTCGGCGAAGCGAAGCGGGGATCTTGCAGCGCGTGCCAGCCGGACTCATCTCTTGAGCTGCGTCAAATCGGCTTTCGCTGCTCGTGGCATCGTGCACGACTGCGGCAAGCCGATTTGCCAAGCCAACCTCCTGTTGATGAATGACTGCGATGAAGCGATCCCTGCTGGTACTGTCGGCAGCAGCCCTGTTGTCGAGCAGCTTCGCCAATGCGCGCACCGAGGGGCCGCGGCAAGGCAAGGCGATGTTGCAACAGCTTTGCGCCGAGTGTCACGCCATCGGCAGGACCGGCGCGAGCCCCAACAAGCTGGCGCCGCCCTTTCGCAGCTTCAGCGAAACCAAGCTCTACGACAGCGACTTCAAGCAGCGGCTGCTGACCGGCCTTACCAGTATCCATCCCTTCATGCCGACCTTCCGCTTCAGCAGGGAGGACGCCGAGGAAGTGCTGAGCTACATGCGGTCGATCCAGGAGCCGCGCAAGCCGAAATAGCTTTCGCTCCGGGCGCGGAAGCGCCGCCACGATTTCTCAATGCGAGCGGTGCGCCGGCTATCGCGTCGATGACGCGCAAGTGAAACTTGCGGCCTGATCGGCCGGCCCCGCCTTGTATTGCGGCCAGGCCGGCCATTGGCAGAGCGGCAGCGCGCGCACGGTTGCGAAGGCGGGAGCTTCGACCTTCTGCTCGATCACCTCGAGATCGCCGGGGGCCTTGCCGTTCTCGACCCAGTCGGTCAGCACGTTCAGCATGTCGACATTGGCTGGAGCGCCGGAGCCGACGTGATCGACACCGGGCGCGGTGTAGAGACGCACGAACTCCGCCGTCTTCTCCTTACCGAGGGTCTTCTGCACATTCTCGAAATAGCGGATGCCGGCATAGGGGCTCTGGGCGTAATCGGCCATGTATTCGAGAATGACCAGCTTGCCGCCGCGCGCGCCGAAGCGGCTGAGGTCGGGATTGGTCGAATCCATCAGTTGCGACACCTCGAGCACACGCTGCTTGTGGTCTTCCGGCTTGTATTTCGTGACGTCTAGCTTCGGATCGCGCGCGAACACATAGGCCATGCCGCCGGCGCCGTAGATCCAGGCAATGCCGTTGCCGGGCACCGGCGGTTGCGCGGGCGGCACCGAGCCGAGCCACCACGCCTTCCAGCCCCCGGTCGGGCCGAAGGAAGCGATGTTCTCGCCCGACACGCCCCAGCCCGGATAGTCATCGAGCCCGTTGGCGAGCGGGAATGGAAACTTGTAGGTCGAGTGAAGCGTGTTGATCGCTGCAATCTGTGCTTCGCTCAGGCATTGGTCGCCGCTCTGGCCGGCGGTACAACGCAGGGCATCGACACGGAATTTCGCCTTGCAGCCGACGGCATCCTGCACCAGCCCGTCTTCCGAGCCGTCGGCCTTGTCGCAAGCCGACAGCACGGCCTTGGCCACGAGCTCGATCTGCGCAGGGCGTATCCAGCCGTCGCCCATCGTTGCCAATCCTGCCTTGGTCCCGGCATGCTGCAAGCCGACCCAGTTGATCACGGGCACGCGCGCGAAAATGCCGTCGAAGTCGTCGGGGTAGCGCTGCGCCATGGTCAGCCCTTCGCGGCCGCCTTCCGACGATCCCATGAAGTACAGCTTGGCCGGCGGGTTGCCGTAGGCGCGCATCATCAGCGCCACGGCAGTATCGCGCACCTTCTTGTAGGATTTGTGCGCGAAGTTCTCGAACGCCTCGTCATTCAACGCAAAGAGAGGAGGTGGTTCGCCCGGCTTGGTCTCGTGGCCGGAATCCGTGCCATAGGTGACGAAGCCGCGCGCCAGCGGCGACGCTGCGCCGAACGGAGAGGCCGGCGGCAGCGCAAGGCCTGATATCAGCACGCCGTTGAAGCCGCCCCCGCCATATTGCAGCGAGCGGCCGTTCCATTCCACCGGCAGGTTGACCTGGAACCGGATCGGCGGCGCCTTCGGATCGGATGGCTCGATGCGGCCGATGACCTTGCAGAATTCGGGCAGGGCAGGCGTGACGCGCGCCGCCGGCGTCGGGCCCCTCTCGGCGACTGCCATCGGGGATGGTGCCTGCATCGCAGCGGAGTCGATCCGGATCGCGTTCTCAGCGAGCCCCGCGAGTCCACTGCAGATCGCCGCCGGGTCTCCCTTCATTTTGACGGCCGCCGCCGGCGATGCCAATGACACCGTCGCAAGCAAAGTCACGAGCGCCGTCCCGCGTGCACAGATCGACAAGCCTAGCATCGGTTCCTCCCCGGCCATTGCTGATCCGCGTATTTGTCTAGCGGTCCCATCAGCATCGCAGGAGCCATGCAGAGGTCAAGTGACTAGCTCGTCACCTTGCTGCTGCCTTGGGTAATCAGCCGGGCGGGACGCTGGTCGCGCAGGTAGATCCACAACCAGCTCAGCGCGACGCCGAGCCGGTGGCGCAGGCCGATCAGGAAGTAGATGTGGGCGATGCCCCAGATCCACCACGCGATGGTGCCGCGCAGCTTGAACCTGCCGAAATCGATCACCGCAAGCCGCTTGCCGATCTGCGCGAGGCTGCCGGCGTGCTTGTAGCGGAACGGCGGCAATGTATTGCCGGCGAGGCGGGCCTTGATCAGCGATGCAACATAGCGTCCTTGCTGTTTTGCGGCCGGCGCGATGCCGGGCACCGGATTGCCGTCCGGAGCCTTGATGGTCGTGGTGTCGCCGACCGCAAAGATGTCGGCGTGGCCGGGCACGGTCAGGTCGGGCTCGACCTGCAATCGAAAGGCGCGATCATGCGGCGCCTGCAGCCATTCGGCGGCGCGCGAAGCGCGCACGCCCGCCGCCCAGATCAGCGTGCGCGCCGCCAGCCGCTTGCCGCCATAGACCACGCCCTCCGCCGAGCATTCGGTGACGGCTTCGCCCAGCATCACCTCGACGCCGAGTTTTTGCAGCGAACGCTGCGCATAGGCGGAGAGGTCCTCGGGAAATCCGGCCAGCACGCGCGGGCCGGCTTCGATCAGCACGACGCGGGCGCTCCGCGTGTCGATGTTGCGGAAATCGCGGGGCAGCGTGTCGCGCGCCATGTCGGCGATGGTGCCGGCCATCTCGACGCCGGTAGGTCCCGCGCCGACGATGACGAAGGTGAGCAGCGCCGCGCGCTTGTCGGGATCGCTCTCGCGCTCGGCGCGCTCGAAGGCGACGAGGATGCGGCGCCGCAAGGTCGTGGCGTCTTCCAGCGTCTTCAGCCCGGGTGCGAACGGCTCCCATTCGTCATGGCCGAAATAGGCGTGGCGCGCCCCGGTGGCCAGCACCAGCGTGTCGTAAGAGATCGCGCCGCCGTCCTCGAGCAGCACGCGCTTGCCGCCGGCATCGACGCCGTTGACGTTGGCGAACAGCGTGGTCACCTCGGGCCGGTCGCGCAGCAGATAGCGGATCGGCCAGGCAATTTCGGAGGTCGCCAGCGAGGCGGTCGCGACCTGGTAGAGCAGGGGCTGGAACAGGTGATGGTTGCGGCGGTCGATCATGGTGATCGCCACCGGCGCGCCGGCTAGCCGGAACGCGGTCTCCAGCCCACCAAAGCCGGCGCCGACGATGACCACGTGATGGGGTTTTGACGGCGTTTCGTTCATGCTGCCTGCCTCCGGTCGCGGGCCGATTATGCCCGCATCCGGCGACCGGTTCCAAGACACATCCGCCTATCGTCCGATAGCGATGCGCTATCGACCGGCACTGCCCGGCACCGCCTCAATTGCCGCCGCGAGGCGAAGGCCACTCGATCGACGCCTCGATGATGTCAGCCGTCTTGCGGTAGTGCGCGGCCAGCAGGCGGACCGCGTCCTCGCTTCGGCGCAGTGTTGCGTCCATGATCTCGCGGTGTTCGGCCGCCGCGTCGCGCCGCCGCTTCCCCAGCACGCCGCCGAAATAGTTCGGCAGCCGGTAGCGCTGCGTCTCGACGTAAAGCCGGTCCGCCAGTTCCAGCAGCCGCGGCGACCGGCAATGCGAAATCAGCGCGCGATGGAATTGATGATGGCGTTCCTCCATCGCGAACAGGTCGGCGGTTTCCACCTTGGCCGATGGTTTCGCCTGCCGCTCCACCTGCAGGCTGAGCGCGTGGAAGGCGGCGACGATGCCCGCTTCCCAATCGTCGTTGCCGTAACGCATGGACCGGCGGAGGGCTTCGCTTTCGATCAGGATGCGGGTTTCCGTCGCGTCCTCGATCTCATCGCGCGAGAGCGGCGCGACGGAGAAGCCGCGCAGCGCCGTCGAAAGCACCAGCCGCTCGGATTGCAGCCGCATCAGCGCTTCCCGCAGCGGCGAGAAGCTCAGCCCGTAGCGCTGCCGCAACGCTTCCAGCCGCAGCGGCTCGCCCGCCTTGAAAGCCCCCACGACGATGTCGGCGCGCAGGCGTTGGTAGGCCGCTTCGCCCAGCGTCGCCGGTTCGCTGCCGCCTTCGCCGGCGGCCCGGCGCTCGACCGCCGCGGCTGCCTGTTGCCGAACCTCCCGGGATGGCTTTCGATGATCTGACATATTTTCGAAAATTCTTCCTTGCGTCTAAAACTGAATTGATTTTATATGATCCTACATCCGGGGAGAGCGAAATGGCAACAGCACGCCGCGAAAACCATCGGGAGAACGTTGCCGGCAGGGCCAATGTCGAGGACACGCCGGAGCTGCTGGCCTACTACGACGAACTCGAAGGGCTCGATGCCGGCGCGCTGTGGACGGTCGCCAACAAGATCGAGCCGTGGCAGCCGAAATCCTCGTCCGTCCCGGTGCTGTGGCGCTATGCGGATCTGCGCGCGCATGTGCTGCGCTCGGTCGAACTGGTGTCGCCGGAAAAGGCCGGTCGCCGCGTGATCTACCTGAACAATCCCGGACGCCGTGAGCATGCCGCCGCTGTCGGCTGGCTCTATTCCGGGCTGCAGGTCATGCATCCCGGCGAGGTGGCGTCGGCGCACGCCCATTCGGCCTCGGCGCTGCGCTTCATCATGGAAGGTCAGGGCGCCTACACCATCGTCGACGGGCATAAGCTTACGTTGGGGGCCAACGATTTCGTGCTGACGCCGAACGGTACCTGGCACGAGCACGGCGTTGCCAGTGACGGCACCGCCTGCATCTGGCAGGACGGCCTCGACATCCCCCTGGTCAACTGCCTCGAAGCCAACTTCTATGCGGTGCACCCGAAACTACAGCAGAATGTCGGCCATCCCGTCGACGACATGTCCCATGCCTGGGGCGCGCCGGGCCTGCGCCCCGCAGGCGCCGAGTGGAGCAAGGGGTATTCGCCGCTGCTGAAATACCAATGGGGCCCGACCTATGAAGCCCTGCAGCGCTACGCCAAGGCCTCGGCCGGCTCGCCCTATGACGGGCTGCTGATGAACTATGTGAATCCGGTGACCGGCGGGCCGGTCATGCAGACCATCGGCGCCTCCATGCAGATGCTGCGGCCGGGAGAGGCGACGCGCGCGCATCGCCACACCGGCAGCTTCCTCTATCAGGTCGCCAAGGGCAGCGGCCATTCCATCATCGACGGCAAGCGCTTCGACTGGAAGGAGCGCGACATCTTCTGCGTTCCGTCCTGGGCCTGGCATGAGCATGCCAATGCCTCGGCCAGCGACGACGCCTGCCTGTTCGCCTTCAACGACCTGCCGGTCATGCACGCGCTCGGCCTCTACCGCGAGGAAGCCTTCGGCGACAACGAAGGCCGGCAGCCGCTATCCTAGGAAAAAATTATGCGTCTCGTGACCTACCGCGACTCCATCGAAGCCGCCGCGCGCCTGGGTGCCGTCGTCGGCGACCTCGTCGTCGACGTCGAGCGGATCGGCGCGGATGCGGGCGTGTCGCTGCCCGCATCGATGCTCGCTTTCATCGATCTCGGCCCGGCCGCATCGGCTGCGCTGAAGAAGATACTGGCTGGCCGCAATGACGATTGGCCGGTCGGCGCCGTGCTGCCCCTTGCGAACGTGAAGCTGCTCGCGCCGATTCCGCGCCCGCGCAAGAACATCTTCGGCATCGGCCTCAACTATGTCGAGCACGTCGCCGAATCCTCCCGTGCGCTCGACACCGCGAAGGAATTGCCGACGCAGCCGGTGATCTTCTCCAAGCCGCCGACCAGCGTGATCGGCCCCGACGGGGCGATCGAGCACAACAAGGCGATTACGCAGCAGCTCGACTGGGAGGTCGAGCTCGCCGTCGTCATCGGCCGCACCGCGCGGCGCGTGCCGGAGGCCGAGGCGCTGAACCATGTGTTCGGCTACAGCGTGATGATCGACGTCAGCGCCCGCGACAATCGCCGCGCCGGCCAATGGATCTATTCCAAGGGGCAGGACACCTACGCGCCGTTCGGGCCGTGCATCGTCACCGCGGACGAGATAACCGATCCGCACGCGCTCGATCTCTGGCTCACCGTGAACGGCGTCGAGAAGCAGCGGTCCAACACGCGGCACATGCTGTTCAAGGTGCCGCTGTTGATTTCGGACATTTCCGCCGCGATCACGCTCGAGCCGGGCGACATCATCGCCACCGGCACCCCCGATGGGGTCGGCGCCGGGCGCAACCCCCAGGAATGGCTGTGGCCGGGCGACGTCGTCGAGGCCGAAGTGGTGGGCATCGGCCGGCTGCGCCATCCCGTGGTGGCGGTTTGAGGTCTGCGATGCTGTTCGATATGGAAAAGCTCGAGGCGCAGGACCGCTACAAGATCCTCGCGTCCACCGTGACGCCGCGCCCGATCGCGTGGGTGACGACGCTCTCCGAAGACGGCGTGGTCAACGCGGCGCCCTACAGTTTCTTCAACGCGCTCGGGCACGAGCCGCCGACGCTGGCGCTCGGGCTGCTCGCCGGCAAAGGCCGTTTCAAGGACACCGCGACCAATATTCTGGCAACCGGCGAATTCGTGGTGAACCTCGTCTCCGAAGCGAATGCCGAGGCGATGAACGTCACCTGCATCGATGCGCCGCCCGAGATCGACGAGCTCGAGCTTGCCGGCCTGACGCAAGCGCGTTCGCATGCGGTGCGGCCGCCGCGCATCGCGGAATCCCCGGTCTCCTTCGAATGCCGCGTATTGACGTCGATGGTGACGGGGCCGCGCCAGACCATCGTCATCGGCCGCATCGTCTGCGCCCATGTTGGCGACGCCTTCGTGCAGGACAAGGAGCGTTGCTACATCGACACCCAGGGCCTCCGCCTGATCGGGCGCATGCATGGCAGCGGCTGGTACGCCCGTTGCACGGACCTCTTTCAGATGGATCGGCCGACCTGGGCGGAATGGCAACGTAATGGCGCCCCGAGGGCCAAGGCCCGGGAAGAGGCACCATGAGCGGCGCTGCGACAATCCCGCGCCGGAAAATCGGCACTATAATTCTTGATTTTTCCGGCGGCCCTGAATTATGGTGCAGATTGCTGGGCGTGGGCTTAAGGTTCGACTGCGGGCCTTCGGTTCGTGCTAGCTGCGGGCCGGCGCCTTTGCGCACAAAAAAACGTCTCTTTATAAAGGCCTGAGCACTCGGCGCCGCCGGTCCCGGCGGGACAACAAGTTTGAATCGGTAACAGGAGGGGAAACCAATATGAAAAAGGCATTCTGGCTGGCAGGTATTGCCGCTCTGGCGCTGGCACAGCCCGCTAGCGCAGGAGACACGATCAAGATCGGGTTCGTCTCCACCTTCAGCGGCCCGACGGCTGCGATCGGTAACGACATGCGCAACTCCTTCGAGCTCGCGCTCGACCATCTCGGCCGCAAGATGGGCGGCAAGCCGGTCGAGGTGATCTACGAAGACGACGGGCAGAAGCCCGATGTCGGCAAGCAGAAGACCGAGAAGCTGATCCAGTCCGACAAGGTCGACTTCATCGTCGGCTATATCTGGTCGAACGTGCTGCTGGCGTCGCTGAAGACGGCGGTCGATTCGAAGACCTTCCTGATCAGCTCCAATGCCGGTCCGTCGCAGCTCGCCGGCGAACTCTGTTCGCCCTACGTGTTCTCGACCTCCTGGCAGAACGACCAGACCCCGCAAGCCATGGGCACCTACATGACCCAGAAGGGCGTCAAGTCGGTGTTCCTGATCGGCCCGAACTACGCCGCCGGCAAGGACATGCTGGCCGGCGTCAAGAGCACTTTCAAGGGTGAGGTCAAGGGCGAGGAATACACGGTCTGGCCGAGCCAGCTCGACTTCTCCGCCGAGCTGACCAAGGCAAAGAACTCCGGCGCCGAAGCCATCTTCGTGTTCTATCCGGGCGCGGCCGGCGTGCAGTTCCTCAACCAGTACGCCCAGGCCGGCCTCAAGGCGCAGATGCCGCTCTACACCGCCTTTACCATCGACGAAATCACGCTGCCCCTGCAGAAGGACAACGCGCTCGGCGTGCCCGGCGCCCAGCAATGGGTCAACGACCTTCCCAACGAGGCGAACAAGAAATACGTCGCCGACTATCGCAAGAAGTACACGGGCCTGCGTCCGACCTTCTATGGTGCGCAGACCTACGACGCCGCCAATCTGATCAACAGCGCGGTGGTCAAGGTCAACGGCGATACTTCGAAGAAGGACGAGATGAAGGCCGAAATGGAAAAGGCCAACTTCAAGTCGGTCCGCGGCCCCTATAAGTACGGCAACAACCACATTCCGATCCAGAACTTCTACCTGCAGGACGTGGTCAAGGATGCCGAGGGCCAGCTCGCTCTGAAGATGGTGGCTACCATCGTCAAGGACGACCAGGACCGCTTCCATGCCAAGTGCCCGATGAAGTAGGGTCGGGTCTGCTGGCGCATGGTCTTCCGCGGCTTCGTAACGTCTTGCGTGAGATGATGCGCCCAACAACAATGAGCGGCAGTGCCCTTGCGCTGCCGCTGCTTTTTTAGAGCGCGATCCGGAAAAGCGTGAAGCGGTTTTCCCTCGCGACAAACGCGTAGCGTTTGCGCGGAGATCATGCTCGAATAATTGGGCTGCTTACTCAGGCATTGGGGTCCATGCTCGTCCTCGTCGAACAATCTCTCAACGGACTGCAGTTCGGCCTGCTGCTGTTCCTGCTGGCGGCCGGCCTGACGCTGGTCTTCGGCATCATGGACTTCGTCAATCTCGCCCACGGCTCGCTCTACATGATGGGCGCCTATTTCGCGGCGACCTTCGTGGCCTGGACCAACAATTTCATCCTCGGCGCGATCATGGCGCTCGGCGCGACGCTGCTGCTCGGCATCCTCATGGAGTTCGTGGCGCTGCGGCATCTCTACGGGCGAGACCATCTCGACCACGTGCTGGCGACTTTCGGCCTGATCCTGTTCTTCAACGACGCGGTGCGGCTGATCTGGGGCCCGGCGGGCCTGGCGCTGCCGCTGCCGGCCTGGCTGACGGTGCCGGTGCAGATCCTGCCGGGCGTCTATTATCCGGCCTACCGTCTCTCGATCATCGCGGTCGCGCTTCTGGTCGCGGCCCTGCTCTATGTCGTGGTGATGCGCACCCGAATCGGCATGCTGATCCGCGCCGGCGCTTCCAACCGCGAGATGATCGGCGCGCTCGGCATCAACATCAAGCTGCTGTTCACGCTGGTGTTCGGCCTCGGCGCCGCGCTCGCCGGGCTCGCCGGGCTGATGCAGGCGCCGATCCTCACCGTGCAGATCGGCATGGGCGAGAACATCCTCATCCTCGCCTTCGTCATCATCGTGATCGGGGGCATCGGCTCGATCCGCGGCGCCTTCATGGCCGCGATCTTCGTCGGCATGATCGACACGCTCGGCCGCGCGTTCTTGCCTGACCTGTTGCGCAAGGTGCTGAGCTCCACCGCCGCCTCCACCGCGGCGCCCGCGATGTCCTCGATGCTGATTTACCTCCTGATGGCCATCGTGCTGGTGGTGAGGCCGGAGGGGCTGTTCCCGGCCGCCAAGCGATGAAGTCCGTGCTCAATCTGCGCAACGTCGTCGTCGCGCTCGTCATCGCCGGCCTGCTACTGCTGCCGGTCTATTCGGCTTTGACCGGCAAGGTGTTCATCCTGACGATGTTCACTCGCATCGTCATTCTGGCGCTCGCCGCAGCGTCGCTCAATCTCATCATGGGCTATGGCGGCATGATGAGCTTCGGCCAGGCCGCCTATCTCGGCATCGGCGGCTATGCCGTCGGTATCCTCGCCTTCGAAGGCGTCGGCTCCGGCTTCATCCAGTGGCCGGTGGCGCTGATTGCCTCGGCGCTGTTCGCGCTCGTGATCGGCGCGCTGTCCTTGCGTACCCGCGGCGTCTATTTCATCATGATCACGCTCGCCTTTGCGCAGATGGCCTATTACGTCGCCTCCGCCCTGTCGCGCTATGGCGCCGACGACGGCCTGACCATCTACAAGCGCAGCGACTTCGCGGGCATCGTCGACCTTTCGAGCCGGACACAGTTCTACTACGTGTGCCTGGCCTGCCTGCTCGGCGGTCTCTACCTGATCTGGCGGATCGTCAATTCCCGCTTCGGCCTCGTGGTGCAGGGCGTGCGCTCGAACGAGCAGCGCATGCAGGCGATCGGGTTCCATTCCAACCGCTATCGCCTGGTCTGCTTCGTCATCTCCGGCACCATCTGCGGCCTCGCCGGCGCGCTGCTCGCCAACAACACCGATTTCGTCAGCCCTGCCGTGATGTACTGGACGCGCTCCGGCGAACTCATGGTGATGGTGGTCCTCGGCGGCATGGGCTCGTTGTTCGGTCCCGTGATCGGCGCCATCGTGTTCCTGCTGCTGGAAGAGCTGCTGTCGCAGGTCACCGAATACTGGGCGATGATCATGGGGCCGCTGCTGCTGCTGATCGTGCTGTTCGCGCGCGGCGGTATCATGGGCCTGCTGGGGAGGTTCTCCCGTGGCTGAGCCCTTGCTGCGCGTCGAAAACCTGATCAAGCGCTTCGGCGGCCTCGTCGCCACCGACAAGCTTTCCATGGAGGTCGTGCCCGGCGAGCTGCACGCCATCATCGGTCCCAACGGCGCCGGCAAGACCACGCTGATCAGCCAGTTGACGGGACAATTGGTGCCGGATTCCGGCGCCATCCATTTCGCCGGCCGGGACATCACCGGCCTGCCGCCCTATGAGCGCAGCAGGCTCGGGCTCGCACGCTCCTTCCAGGTCACCTCGCTGCTGCGCGATTTCACCGCTGCCGACAATGTAGCGCTCGCCGCCCAAGCCCATTCCGGCCACTCCTACCGCTTCTGGGCCGACGCTCGCAAGGAACAGCCGCTGCGCGAGGCGGCGCGCGCTGCGCTGGCACGGGTCGGTCTCGAAAGGCGCGCCGACGTGCTGGTTTCCGAACTGAGCCATGGCGAGCAGCGCGAGCTGGAGCTTGCGGTCGCGCTGGCGACAAAGCCGAAACTGCTGCTGCTGGACGAGCCGATGGCCGGCCTCGGCATCACCGAGTCCCAGCGCATGGTGGCGCTCCTCAAGGAACTGCGCAAGGAAGTCACCATCGTGCTGGTCGAGCACGACATGGAAGCGGTGTTCGCGCTGGCCGACCGCATTACCGTGCTGGTGTACGGCCGCGTCATCGCCAGCGGCAAGCCGGACGAGATCCGCGGCAATGAGGAAGTCAAACGCGCCTATCTCGGCGACCAGCATGCGGTGACGAGCCAAGGGTGAACTTCAATGGCTGACACTCTTCTCGAAATCGAAGGTATCGAGACCTGCTACGGCCTGAGTCAGGTGCTGTTCGGCCTGTCGCTGTCCGTCAAGTCCGGCGAGGTGGTCGCGCTGATGGGCCGCAACGGCATGGGCAAGACCACCACCATTCGCTCCATCATGGGCCTGACACCGGCGCGATCGGGCGCGATCCGCTTCGCCGGCGAGGATGTGCGCAGGCAGGCCTCCTACAGGATTGCCCAGCAGGGCATCGGCCTCGTGCCCGAGGGGCGGCAGATCTTCCCTAACCTCACCGTGCGCGAAAACCTCGTCGCGGCGTCGGGTAACCGCATGAGCGCGAAGGATCCCTGGACGCTGGAAAAAATCCACGCGCTGTTCCCGCGCCTGGCCGAGCGCTCGTACCACATGGGTGTCACGCTGTCGGGCGGCGAGCAGCAGATGCTGGCCATCGGCCGCGCGCTGATGACGAACCCGATGCTGCTGATCCTCGATGAGGCCACCGAGGGCCTCGCGCCCCTGATCCGCGAGGAAATATGGAACTGCCTGTCGATGCTCAAGAAGCAGGGCCAGTCGGTGCTGGTCATCGACAAGAACGTCGGCAACCTCGCGAAGATCGCCGACCGCCATTACATGATCGAGCGCGGCCGCACCGTCTGGAGCGGCACATCGGAGCAACTGCTGGCGGAGCCGGAACTGCAGCACCGGTATCTGGGGATTTAGCCAGCAACGGCGCGAGTCGGGTGGATAACCCCGGCATCTCGCGCTTAACCATACGGAACTCGACACCAGCGTCCAGAACGCAGCTCTGCTATAATGGGGTTTTCAGAGCTCCGGATATGAACGAGCAATTCTTTCACGACCGTGCGAAGGCGGTCCGCGACCTCGCCGAACGGGCCGACCCGCATACCAGGCGGCGGCTGCTTGACCTCGCCAGCCGCTACGAGAAGAAGCCGCGTCCGCCGACGCCTCTTGTGAAACCCAAGTCAGAGTCCCTGACCAGCGCCGTGGGGCTTGTCGAGGAAATTCTCGCGATTCCCGGTGGCGGCCTCAGCGCGCTGGTCGAAGACGATGACAAACGCGCGGGCGAGCCGGCCGCGCCATCTCTCACGAGCCGACTTTTGTCCGACGTCATTCAGCGCCGCGACGAAGGGTGAGGGTGGGCTCTTCGCGCTGTCGTCGCAGCTTCCGCTGTCGTCACGCTCCCTGCCGGGGCGACACGCGTCAAAACATCTCGAAATATTCGCGGTGCTCCCAGTCCGACACCTCGGCCTGGAAACGCTCGATCTCTGCGTTCTTGATGTGGACGTAATAGTCGACGAATTCAGCGCCGAGCGTCTCGCGGAAGAAGGGATCGTCGCTCAGCGCAAACACCGCCTCGCGCAGGCTCTTCGGCAGCAGCGTCGCCTTGGTCTCGTAGGGCGTGTCGGCCGACGGGCCGGGATCGAGCTTGCGGTCGACGCCGTCGAGCCCCGAGAGGATCTGCGAGGCCATGTAGAGATAGGGGTTCGCCGCCGGCTCGCCGATCCGGTTCTCCAGCCGTGTGGCGGCATCGCCCGCGCCGCCGAGCACGCGGATCATGACGCCGCGGTTGTCGCGACCCCAGATCGCGCGGTCCGGCGCCAGTGAATAGGAGCGGTAGCGCTTATAGCCGTTGATGGTCGGCGTGGTGAACACGGTCGATGCGCGCGCATGCGCGAGCAGGCCCGCGAGATAGTGCTTGCCGAAGGGGCTCAGCACCTCGCCCTGGTCCTTCGCCATGAACGCGTTCTCGTTCGTAGCGCGCGACACCAGCGACTGGTGCAGGTGCCAGCCGCTGGCGAAGACGTTCGGCAATTTCGGCCGGCACATGAAGGTGGCGTGATAGCCGTGTCGCCGCGCGATCTGCTTCACCGCCGAGCGGAACAGCACCATGGTGTCGGGGGGTGCAAGCCCGCGTGTCGGCTGGAAGGTGAATTCGCACTGGCTCGGGCCGAACTCGACCTCGACCGATCGCAAGGGCAGCCCGAGCGCGAGCACGTCGCGGCGGATGATCTCCAGCGCCGGCTCCATCTGGTCGTAGCGCTGCTCGGTCAGATACTGATAGCCGTGCGAGAGCAAGCTGACGGACGGAGGCGTGCCCGGCTGGCCGGCATCCTCCGGCGCCATCCGGTCGTCGTCGAGCTTGAAGAGATGAAATTCGACCTCGAGACCGGCGACGAAGTCGTAGCCGCGCGCAGCCAGCTTTTCGATGACGCCGCGATAGAGATTGCGCGTCGCGAACGGCACCGGCCGGCCGTCGCTGAAATGGAGGTCGCACATCAGCCAGCCCGTGGTCGGCGCCCATGGCAGCACGCGGAACGTCAAGGGATCGGCGACCATCAGAACGTCCGCCGCGCCCTCCATCTCCTTCATGCCGAAGCCGCCGCCCGACGTGAACACCGGAAACACCGTACGGTGCGAGGTGTCCTTGGCCAGCATCGTGGTGGTGATGGAGCAGCCGCTTTCCAGCGTCGCCAGCGCTTCCGCAGCCACCAGGGTTTTTCCGCGCAAAATGCCGTGCTGGTCCGGGAAGGCGAGGCGGATCACCTCCAGCTCGCGCTCCTCGACAATGCGGGCAAGGCGGCGCGCCGCCTCCTTCTGCTCGGCCGACCACAGGCCGTGGCGCTCGACGAAACTCAACGCGGTATTCCCCCAGAGTGCTTTTGTTGAAGGGTTAACTGAAGAGCGCGACCGTTTCCACCGTCATTGCGAGGAGCGAAGCGACGAAGCGATCCAGCTTTTGTATCGCACGATGGATTGCTTCGCTTCGCCCGCAATGACGGGGAGGCCGCGTTACTCCGCAGCCGTAAGATGCTTGACCTTGCCCGCGATCTCTCGCGGCACCGGCGCCGCCCACGGCGCGCCGCGCCGCCGCTTCACGTCCACTTCCATCCAGTAGATTTCCCAGCCCTGCGTCGGCCCGATGCCGTCCATCGTCGCCGGGCCCTGGATCGATCGCGCATGTGCCTCGTCGAGATGCAGCATCGGTGTCTCGCCGCCGGCCACCTTCTCGATCTCCTGCCGCAGCAGCCGGCGATACTGCACGATCGCCTTGTCGCTCTGGCCGAGATGCTCTTTCGTGCGGTCCTGGATTGCGCCCATCGATTCCACCGCCCACTGGTCGTGCACGTTGATGTCGGCGCCCATGCCGGTATAGGTCGAGGTCGCCTGCTCGTGCGGATCGAAGCCGTATTCGTTGGCCTTGTTCTTGCGCGAGGTGTAGTCGGGCAGCTCGTAGAGCTCGAGCCGTTGCTCGCGCATCTTCTTCTTGTCGACCGGCGCGGTGTAGCTGGTGAAGATGGCATACCAGTAGCAGTTCTCGTCATCGACCGGCACGTGCCACTGCGTGATCGTCATCTCCGTGCTCATGGGAATGACGAAGCCGTGCGGAAACACCTGGTTGGTGACGCGCACATGGGTGTGCTCTTCGTCGAGCTGGCGCAACGTGATCAGCCGCAGCCCGTATTCGGTGTGCTCGACATTGATGATCGGTCGGTCGTATTCCCGCAGGATCTTCGTCATCGGCAGGTCGCTGCCCGCGGAGGCGCCGCGGAACTGCTTGCCGTAGGCGGTCGACGTGTCCTCGTCCTCGAAAAAACGGTGCAGATAGGAAGCGTGCGAGGGATCGATGCCGACTTCCAGCGCCTGCAGCCAGTTGCAGCCCCAGTAGCCCTTGAACGCAAAGGTGTGGCTGTCGGGTGCGACGAAAGCGTCGATCTCCGGAAAGGCAGGCGGGGCGCCTTCGCCGAGATACGCCCAGAGGATGCCGGCCTTCTCGACCACGGGATAGGAGCGCTGCTTGATGCCCTTGCAGAGTTGCGAGCCGACCGGCTCCGCCGGCGTCTCGATGCACTGGCCGGACGCGTCGAACAGCCAGCCATGAAACGAACAGCGCAGGCCGCCTTGCTCCAGCCGGCCGAAGGCGAGGTCGGCGCCGCGATGCGCGCAGTGACGATCGATCAGGCCGTAGCGGCCCTCCTTGTCGCGAAACAGCACGAGGCTCTCGCCGAGCAGTTTCACGGGCCGCACCGGCCGTGCTCCGTCGAGTTCGTCGACCAGCGCCGCCGGTTGCCAGTACATCCGCATCAGCCTTCCGCACGGATCCTTTGCTCCGGTACGTGTGATCAGGTCATTCTGTTCCTGGCTCATCATGGCGGCGGTCCCCTCGAGCGATGGTGTTGTTCGTCTATTGAACAATTGGGCGAATTATGACATGCCTCCGCAGGGCGGCAAGCATAATATTTCCGCTTATACGACGCTGACACGGGGGCGACGGACCAGGATGCCAAAGCTGAAACGCGAAGGCGACGAGACGCGCGCAACCGATTTCGTCGAGAGCCTCGACCGGGGGCTGCGACTCCTGAAGGCGTTCGGCAACACGACCGGTCCCTTGACGCTGAGCGACGTCGCCCGCGCCGCCGGTCTGCCGCGGGCCACGGCGCGCCGCATCCTGTTCACGCTGGAGCACGGCGGCTTCGTCGCCAGCGACGGCAAATTGTTCACGCTGACGCCGCATGTGTTGACGCTGGCCGGCTCCTTCCTGCGCTCCAACCAGGTCGTCGCCGTGCTGCAGCCGGTGCTCGACCGCATCGCCAGCGCCGCGCAGGAGATCTCCTCGCTCGCATTGCTCGACGGCGACGAGGTCGTTTTCATCGCGCGCGGCAGCCCGGCGCGCGTCTTCTCCACCGGCCTCGAGATCGGCTATCGCCTGCCGGCGTTCTGCACCTCGGTCGGCCGGGCGCTGCTCGGCCGCCTCGATGACGGCGAACTGGCGAAGCGGCTGAAGGCGATGCGCCGCGAGGCGCTGACACCGCAAACGGTCACCGATCCGAAGCAACTGCTGAAGACGATCCTGGCCGATCGCACGAAAGGCTACTCCCTCGTCGACCGCGAAGCCGAGCCGCATTTCCGCTCAATCGCCGTTCCGGTCCGCCGCTACGACGGCGCCATCGTCGCCGCCATCAACATGGGCGCCCATGTCGACCGCGTGCCGCTGCGTGAACTGACCGACCGCTTCCTGCCGCTGCTGCGGGAGGGCGCGGAGAGTGTGAGGGACAAGCTGCTGTAGACGGCAGCACTAGCGTCCAAGCCCGAACCGGCTGACGATACCCCGAGCGACTGCATCGGGGGCCGTCGTTTCCGTATCGAACTCGACACAGTTGTCCCGGCGCACCGACGTGAAGTTGCGGCCGTCGAGAAAGTTGCTCAATCCCTCGGCCGAGGTCACCTTGCCTCGCTCAACCCGATCGGGATTGCCGACGCGCCGCGCCGCCTCCTCACGCGAGCAGTGCAGGAAGACCGGATACATCTCGCCGCCGTACTGCCCGACGATTGCTTCGAATTCGTCGACCGCTGCCCGGTCGTCCGGCTCGACATAGCAGTAGGTGGTCACCAACAACGGCACGCCGTGCTTTGCCGCGGCATGCAGCGCGACGCAGCGCGAGGAATGCACGAGCTCCCAAAAACCGGGCACGCCGAAATCGAAGATGGTGCGCGCCAGATCGACGTTGGAATGATTGTCCATCAGCCGCGCCGGCACCAGTCGCAACAGCGCTTTCGCGACGGTCAGTTTGCCGACCGCAGGCGACCCATGGATGAAGATCAGCTTCATGGCTGCAGTAAATCAGCGATTGATGTTCCGGAAAAGATCGCGCGCGGGGACGGTCCGTCAGACGGCCACCGTGCGCAGCCCGAACGAGCGCGCCTCGTTCTGCAGCACCGGCCGGATCGAATCGACCAGCCGCGCCGCCGCCGCGTCCACCGAAAGCCCCGCCGTGTCCACCACCGCCGCGGCGCGTGAATAGAGTGGCTCGCGGCTGACCAGAATGTTGCGCAGTTCCGCCATCGCCGAGCGGTCGTCGGCCATCGGCCGCAGGTCGCCCTGCTTGCGCACGCGCATCATGTGCTCTTCCGGATCGGCCTTGATCCAGATGGTGTAGAAGGATGACAGGATCAGGTCGAAGGTGAGCGGTTCGGAAACGATGCCGCCGCCGGTGGCGAGCACCATCAGTTCTTTCCGCGCCAGCAGCTGCTTGAGCGCCGCCTGCTCCATGCGGCGGAAACCTTCCTGGCCGTAAAGCGCGATGATCTCGGCGACCGAAAGCCCGTTCTGCGTCTCGATTTCCTTATTGAGCTCGACAAAGCTCCAGCCGAGCTTCTTGGCGAGGATTCTGCCGAGCGTGGTCTTGCCGGCGCCGCGCAGGCCGATCAGCGCGATGCCGGCAAATGCCGGCGCGCGATGTGCGCTGGCGCCATGGCCGGCGAGAACGTCCTTGGCTTGCGCGATCTGCGATGGTGTCGCTTTCCGCATGAGATCGCGAATGACCGCCCAGTCCGGCGCGGTCTCGCCGTCGGGAATGAGGTCTTCGATATGCGCGCCCATCGCCTGCGAGACGCGGCGCAACAGCACGATCGAGACATTGCCCTTGCCGCTCTCGAGCTGGGCGATGTAGCGCTCGGAAATACCGCTGACCTTGGCAAGTACCTTGCGCGACATGCCGCGCAGCGCCCGCGTAGTGCGGACCCGCTGACCGAGTTGCTCTAAGAATCCGGTTTCGGGATCGGGTTTTTCGGTCATGTTTAGGCAACATAATGCCGAAAATGGTTGACAGCAAGCGACCCTGTGGACTTTAAATGCATTATAATTCCAAGCAAATGGGGAGAAGCGCCATGGCACGCGTGGTCATCGGGAGCGCGGCATGAGCACATACAACGCAGTGACGTGGCTACTCGACCGCAACATCGAGGAAGGCCGCGGCAACAAGCTCGCCTTCACCGACACCGTCAACGAACTCAGCTATGGCGAATTGCAGCGGCAGAGCTGCCGCGCCGCCAACATGCTGCGCCGGCTCGGTGTGCGCCGCGAGGAGCGGGTCGCCATGATCATGCTCGACACGGTCGATTTCCCGATCGTGTTCCTCGGCGCGATCCGCGCCGGCATCGTGCCGGTGCCGCTGAATACGCTGCTGACGTCGGACCAATATGCCTATGTGCTCTCGGACAGCCGCGCCCGCGTGCTGTTCGTCTCCGAGGCGCTGTATCCCGTCGTGAAGGACATCATTGGCCACTTGCCGGATCTTGAATGCGTCGTGGTGTCCGGCAAGAACGCGTCCGGCCACAAGCTGCTCTCCGAGGAGCTTGCGAAAGAGAGCGATTCCTTCGCCACCGTCGAGACCCATGCCGAGGAGCCGGCGTTCTGGCTCTACTCCTCCGGCTCGACCGGCATGCCCAAGGGCGTGCGGCACATCCACTCCAATCTGCAGGCAACCGCGGACACCTACGCCAGGCAGGTGCTCGGTATCCGCGAGGGCGACGTCTGCCTGTCCGCGGCGAAGCTGTTCTTTGCCTACGGTCTCGGCAATGCGCTGACGTTTCCGATGTCGGTCGGCGCCACCACGGTGCTGAATTCCGAGCGGCCGACCCCGGCGCTGATGTTCGCGCTGCTCAACAAATACAATCCGACCATCTTCTACGGTGCACCGACGTTGTTCGCTGCGATGCTGAACGACGAGGCCTCGAAGAACGTGCGCGCAGGGGCGAAGCTCCGCATCTGCACCTCGGCCGGCGAAGCGTTGCCGGAATCCGTCGGTCTTTCCTGGAAGGCGCGCTTTGGCGTCGACATCCTCGACGGCATCGGCTCGACCGAGCTGCTGCACATCTTCATGTCGAACTCGCCCGGCGACATCAAATACGGCACGTCAGGCCGCGCCGTTCCCGGCTACAATGTCCGCCTCGTCAGTGACGACGGCGCCGACGTGCCTGACGGCGAGATCGGCGAACTGCTGGTGGAGGCGCCGTCGGCCGGCGAAGGCTACTGGAACCAGCGCGCCAAGAGCCGGCACACCTTTCAGGGCAACTGGACCCGCACCGGCGACAAATATGTCCGCGATGCCGACGGCCGCTACACCTTCTGCGGCCGCGCCGACGACATGTTCAAGGTGTCCGGCATCTGGGTCTCGCCCTTCGAGGTCGAGAGCGCGCTGATCACGCACCCCGCCGTGTTGGAAGCGGCGGTCGTGCCGGAGGCCGATCCGGAGGGGCTGCTGAAGCCGAAGGCCTTCGTGGTGCTGCGCGACGGCAGCAAGACCGATGATTTGTATGATGTGCTGAAGGAGCACGTGAAGCAGAAAATCGGCCCGTGGAAATATCCGCGCTGGATCGACGTGGTCGACACGTTGCCAAAGACTGCGACCGGAAAGATCCAGCGCTACAAGCTGCGCGAGGGGGCTTCGCAGTAGGCCGTCATGGCCGGGCTTGTCCCGGGCATCCACGTCTCGACTTTCCGCGGGCCCTGAAGACGTGGATGCCCGGGACAAGCCCGGGCATGACGAAGAGGCAAGAACAACCCAACATGACTCTCGCTCCCTCCGGCTTCCTGCGCATCGGTTCATCCGATCTCGAATATCGCTTCATCGGCCCGGCGCCCGATGCGGCGCCGACCATCGTCATGCTGCATGAAGGCCTCGGCTCGGTCGGGCTGTGGGGCGATTTCCCGGAAAAGCTGCAGGCGGCCACCGGCTGCGGCGTGTTCGCCTGGTCCCGCGCGGGCTATGGCAACTCCAGTCCGGTCACGCTGCCGCGGCCGCTCGGTTACATGCATATCGAAGCGACTGACGTGCTGCCGAAATTGCTCGAGACGATCGGATTCCGCCAGGGCCTATTGCTGGGCCATTCCGACGGTGCCTCGATCGCGGCGATCTATGCCGGCTCGCGGCAGGATCATCGCGTGCAGGGCCTCGTGCTGATCGCCCCGCATTTCATCGTCGAGGACATCTCGGTGAAATCAATCGCCGAGATCAAGACCGCTTATGAGACCACTGATCTGAAGGCACGGCTCGCGCGCTGGCACAGGGATGTGAACAACGCCTTTTACGGCTGGAACGGCGCCTGGCTCGACCCGAAATTCCGCGACTGGGATATTTCCGAATACCTCCCTTATATCCGCGTTCCCGTGGCGGTGATCCAGGGCGAGCGAGACCAGTACGGCACCATGCGGCAGGTCGAGATCGCCCGCGAAGAGTGCTATTGTCCGGTCGATGTGACCGAAGTCCCGGGGGCGGGCCATTCGCCGCATCGGGAGGCGCCGGGGGTTACACTTGATGCGATCAGGGAGTTCGCAAGCGCCGTGTTGCGCGACGAAGGCTCGCACGGACGAGCCGCCTGAAGCATTTTCCGCAAGGCCGCGCCGATGAGCACGCAGCCAACTTCCTCCGCCAACCTGCCGCTGCCGCAATGGGCCTACGTTCCCGGCGAGATGACCGAGGACGATGCCGATCACGATACGCTGTGGAAGGCGAAATCGCTGGTGCCCTCGCGTTTCGGCGATTACGTGCCGGCGCGCCATCCGGCGCTGCGCTACGGCATGACGCTGAACGACCGCGGCTATTTCTGGGAATCGCAGGAAGTGCTGGAAGCGGTGTGGGCGGCGGCTCCGCAAGGCGGACGCGAACGCATCCTTCTGCGCGCCTGCATCCAGATCGCGAATGCGAATTTGCGGCTGCGCATGCAGAAGCCGCACGCGGCAAGCCGCCTGTTCAGCGAGGCCATGGGCGAGTTGCATACCCTGTCCGCGCGCAAGGCGGCGGGCACAGGAGACGGCTTTGCCGACGGCTTTCCGACCGCCGAGTTGGCCGCCCTTCTGAAGGCGAAAACGGCCAAATCCGAGCTCACCAAGGCCGATTGGGTGGCCTTTTCCGCCATTGGCCGAACCTGAACAAAAGTGCATATTTTTTTGGTTTTTGACTAGACGCGGCCAAAAACATGCACTATTGTGCATCAAACCATTAACACAAAGAACTAGGGGTGAGGCCCATGGCCGGCGAAGACCGCGTGCTCGCAGGCGGCGCGAAGTTCATCGATTTTCAGACCGATCCGTCGCACTACAAGCACTGGAAGCTTGATGTGGCGGGTGATGTCGCAACCCTCACCATGGACGTCGACGAGAACGGCGGCCTGTTCGAGGGCTACCAGCTGAAACTCAATTCCTATGATCTTGGCGTCGACATCGAACTCGCCGACGCGGTGCAGCGGCTGCGCTTCGAGCATCCCGAGGTGAAGGTGGTGGTGATGCGCTCCGGCAAGAACCGCGTGTTCTGCGCCGGCGCCAACATCCGCATGCTCGCGGGCTCCACCCACGCCCACAAGGTCAACTTCTGCAAGTTCACCAACGAGACCCGTAATGGCCTCGAGGACTCCTCGGAGAATTCCGGCCAGCGTTTCATCACGGTGGTGAACGGCACGGCGGCCGGCGGCGGCTATGAACTGGCGCTCGCCACCGATCACATCATCCTCGCCGACGACGGTTCCGCGGCCGTGTCGCTGCCCGAAGTGCCGCTGCTCGCGGTGCTGCCCGGCACCGGGGGCCTCACGCGGGTCGTCGACAAGCGCAAGGTGCGCCGCGACCACGCCGATTTCTTCTGCACCATCGAGGAAGGCATCAAGGGCAAGCGCGCCGTACAATGGCGCCTGGTCGACGAGATCGCGCCCAACAGCAAGCTGGAAGCCAGGATTGCGGACCGCGCAAAGGAATTCGCCGCCAAGTCGTCGCGCAATGGCAACGGCAAGGGCATCCAGCTTACGCCGCTGAAGCGCACCGTCGATGCCAACGGGCTGCGTTACGGGTTCGTCAGCGTCGACATCAACCGCGAGCAGCGGATCGCCACCATCACCATCACGGCGCCCGATGCAGCCCCGCCTGCCGGCGTCGACGGCATGATCGCGCAGGGCGCGTCGTTCTGGCCGCTGCAGGTCGCGCGCGAGCTCGACGACGCCATCCTGCACTTGCGCATCAACGAGCTCGGCATCGCCATGCTGGTCTTCAAGTCGCATGGCGAGCCCGCCAATGTGCTGGCCTGTGATGCGCTTCTCGAGGCCAACAAGTCGCACTGGCTGGTCAACGAAATCAGGCATTACTGGAAGCGCGTGCTCAAGCGCATCGACGTCACCTCGCGCACGCTGGTGACGCTGGTCGAGCCCGGCTCCTGCTTTGTCGGCACGCTGGCCGAACTCGTGTTCGCCGCCGACCGCTCCTACATGCTGATCGGCTCGCGCCAGGGCGACAACCGTCCCGCGCCGCAGATCACGCTGTCGGCGATGAATTTCGGTCCCTATCCGATGAGCCATGGCCTGACGCGCCTCGAATCGCGCTTCCAGGCCGATCCCGCCGATATCGATCGCGCCAAGGCCAGGATCGGCGAAGCCCTCGACGCCGAGGAAGCCGAAGAACTCGGCCTCGTCACCTTCGCCCTCGACGACATCGACTGGGACGACGAGGTGCGCGTCTTTTTCGAGGAGCGCACCTCCTTCTCGCCCGACGGCCTCACCGGCATGGAGGCGAACCTCCGCTTCGTCGGTCCCGAGACCATGGAGTCGAAAATCTTCGCCCGCCTCACCGCCTGGCAGAACTGGATCTTCCAGCGTCCCAACGCAGTCGGCGAGGAGGGCGCGCTGCGTCGCTACGGCACCGGCGTGAAGGCGCAGTACGACATGACGAGGGTGTGACTTTCGCATCCCGGGCGCTGCGCGGCACGAAGTGACGCGCTGCAGAACCGGGACCCACTCGCTGGACCCGCATTTTAATGGGTCCCGGCTCTGCGGCGCAGCGTTGCACGCTGCACCGCATCCGGGACATGAGCCCGACAGGAGAACGACGATGAACATCATGAACGTCGACTACAGCACCAAGATTCCCAACAACGTTGGTCTCACCGAGGACCGCCAGGTGCTGAAGGCCCTGGAGGGATGGCATCCCGGCTATCTCGATTGGTGGAACGACATGGGCCCCGAAGGTTTCCAGGAATCGCTGGTTTATCTCCGCACCGCCGTCAGCGTTGATCCCAAGGGTTGGGCCAAGTTCGACTATGTCAAGATGCCCGAATATCGCTGGGGCGTTCTCCTTGCGCCACAGGACCCGGACCGCAAGGTCAATTTCGGCCAGCACCTCGGCGAAAAAGCCTGGCAGGAAGTGCCCGGCGAATACCGCGCCATGCTGCGCCGCCTGGTCGTGATCCAGGGCGACACCGAGCCGGCTTCCGTGGAGCAGCAGCGCCATCTCGGCAAGACCGCGCCCTCGCTCTACGACATGCGCAACCTGTTCCAGGTCAATGTCGAGGAAGGCCGCCATCTCTGGGCGATGGTGTATCTGCTGCAAAAGTATTTCGGCCGCGACGGCCGCGAGGAGGCCGACGAGTTGCTGCGCCGCCGCTCGGGCGATGCGGATTCACCGCGCATGCTCGGCGCCTTCAACGAGAAGACGCCGGACTGGCTGTCCTTCTTCATGTTCACCTACTTCACCGACCGTGACGGCAAGATGCAGCTGGAGAGTCTGGCGCAATCCGGCTTCGATCCACTGTCGCGCACCTGCCGCTTCATGCTGACCGAGGAAGCGCACCACATGTTCGTCGGCGAGACCGGCGTCGGCCGCGTGTTGCAGCGGACCTGCGAAGCGATGAAGGCGGCCGGCATCGAGGATCCCTACGCGATCGACAAGGTGCGCGCGCTCGGCGTGGTCGACCTGCCGACCATCCAGAAGAAGATGAACCTGCATTATTCGCTGTCGCTCGATCTGTTCGGCTCCGAGGTCTCGACCAACGCCGCCAACTTCTACAATGCGGGCCTCAAGGGCCGCTTCATGGAGACCAAGATCGACGATGATCACCGCCTGACCAACGCCACCTATCCGGTGGCGAAGCTGGTCAACGGCAAGATCACCATGGTGGACGAGCCGGCGCTGACCGCGCTCAACATGCGCCTGCGCGATGACTATACCGAGGACTGCGCCAAGGGCGTCGAGCGCTGGAACAAGGTGATCGAGAAGACCGGCGTCAATTTCCGCCTCGAGCTGCCGCACACCGCCTTCCACCGCCAGATCGGCGAGTTCAGGGATATCGAGGCGACGCCGAAGGGCGTCATCGTCAGCGACGCCGAATGGAGCAAGCAGCGCGACAATTATCTGCCGTCCAGGTCCGACGGCGACTTCATCAATTCGCTGATGCAGCCGCAAATGGAGGCGGGCAAGTACGCGAGCTGGATCGCGCCGCCGCGCGTCGGCATCGACAACAAGCCCGGCGACTTCGAATATGTGAAGATCGAGAACGCCTGAACCTCGTTAGGGCAAGAGCCATGAACGCGCTGGTTGGAGAGTTGCTGAAGCAGCACCTGATCGATCCCGAGATATGCATTCGCTGCAACACCTGCGAAGAGACATGTCCGGTCGACGCGGTGACTCATGACGGCAACAACTACGTGGTCGACGCGTCGATCTGCAATCATTGCATGGATTGCATTTCGCCGTGCCCGACCGGCTCGATCGACAATTGGCGCGTCGTGGCCAAGCCCTATACGCTCGAGGAGCAGTATTCCTGGAGCGAGTTGCCGGCGCAGCAGGAGATCGCTGCGGCGGAGTCCGGCGCGGTCGAGGCGATCGAGAACGAGATCGACAGCCTGCTGGAAGAGGCCCGCAAGGGCCTCGGCGGCAAGCCGGTGGCGCCGCATTCGGCGAGCAAGCCGACCGTCAATCTCTACAACCGCAACAAGCCGCTCTCGGCGACGGTGACCGGCAACTTCCGCCTCACCCACGCCGACGCGGATGCCGACGTGCGCCACATCATCCTCGACTTCGCCGACCAGCCGTTTCCGGTGCTGGAAGGCCAGAGCATCGGAATCGTCGTGCCCGGCACCACCGCCGACGGCAAGCCGCATAACGTGCGGCTTTATTCGGTGGCGAGCTCGCGCGACGGCGAGAAGCCGAATGCCCACAATCTTTCACTGACCGTTAAGCGTGAGCCTGATGGCCTCTGCTCGAATTATCTCTGCGACCTGCCGCGCGGCGCCAAGGTGGAGATCACCGGCCCGTTTGGCGCGACCTTCCTGCATCCGAACGATCCCGCCGCCAACATCATCATGATCTGCACCGGCACGGGATCTGCGCCGTTCCGCGCCTTCACCGAGCGCCGCCGCCGCGCCATGCCGGACGCGCCCGGGCGCATGCTGCTGTTCTTCGGCGCCCGCCGGCCGGAAGAGCTTCCCTATTTCGGCCCGCTGCAGAAGGTGCCGGAAAAGCTGCTCGGCAAGTATTTCTGCTATTCACGCGTGCCTGGCCAGCCCCGCATCTACGTGCAGGACCGCATCCGCAGCGAGGCATCGACCGTCGCCGCGCTGATGAAAGACCCGCGGACCCACGTCTACATTTGCGGCCTGAAAGGCATGGAGAGCGGTGTCGACGAAGCCTTCGCCGACGTCTGCCGCGGCGCCGCCATCGACTGGGCGCCGCTGAAAGCCGCGATGCGCGAGGACGGCCGCTATCACGTCGAGACGTATTGAGCGCGGCGCCTGCGCTTGAATACCGTATCCCGCAGGTCTTGACCCCATGTCGGATCTCGGCGGAAGGAAAGATATTTCCGAAAGGGAGCCGGTTTGACAGTTCGCTTCCTGGCGTTTGATTTGTTTTCAATTTTGATGGGACAAGAGTTCATATTTTGCCGGTGGGGGCTGGCGCATGAATGGATTGCAAGGCGAAGTCGATTTCCTGCGTTGCGTCCGGCATCTGGGCACAGCCAGTGAAATAGCCTCGTTCGACCGCACCAGGTGCGGTCGCGCGGCTGTCGCGCGCACGGCGTGCTTCGATGGCCGTTGACGAACCGAACCCGGATGCCCTCGCGGATGAGCAGGGCCGCGATTTCCAGCGCGGGCATGCGGCAGATCGCCCACCAGACGATGGCCACGCACGGCGAAAGCACCATCAGCCATCGCGAGGCGCCGGCCCGCCGCGGGTGTCGGGCCCGGGCCGCATCGTCACAGGCGAACAACGACTGTTCGAACTGCAGCGCCTGAATTCCGCCAGCATCCTGCTCGGGGTTTGCGTGGCGGCAGTCGTCGCGCTCACGATACTCCGTTGCATCTTCATTTCGACCGTGGAATTGCGGGTCGACGAAGCCTACTACTGGACCTGGTCGAAGGAGAACGTTGCCTCCTATCTCGATCACCCGCCGATGATTGCGTGGCTCATTCGGCTCGGCACATTGGCCTTCGGCGACACCAATTTTGGCGTCCGTTTTCCCGGCCTGCTCGCAATGTCGCTCATGCAATTGCTGCTCGGTGCCATCGTGTGGCGCGTTCTGCGCGATCTCCGATACGTCGCCGCGGTCGTCCTGATGACGGAAGCCTCGCTTGCGTATGGGGTCGGGATGACGAAGGTGACTCCGGATGTCGCTCTTATCCCCTGTGGGCTGGCAATGCTCTGGTCGCTTGTTCGCCTGGCGCAGTCGAATGACCATCGATGGTGGCTCGTTGCCGGGCTGTTCGGCGGACTTGCGCTGCTCGCGAAGTATACGGCAGTCCTGTTTGCGCCAGCGATAGCCGCGTTCGTGCTGATCCCGTCCTGGCGAAAGCAGCAGATGTCGAGCGTCTATCTGTGGCTGGGACTGGGCGTGGCGGTTCTGGTCTTTTCTCCCGTGCTCTGGTGGAACGCCGCGCACGACTGGGCGTCCTTCAGATTTCAGCTCGATCGCCCGGCCCAGATACCCGGCGGAACGACGAGGTTCCTGCTGGATTTCGCCGGGCTGGAATCCGGCCGCGTCGGCATCTTCCTGCTGCCGGTCGTGCTCGTCGGTACTGCGATGCTCGCGGTGCGCGGTTATCGCGAGCGGGCTCCGATTCCAATCCTGCTCGCGACCGCCGTCATCTTCCCGCTGGGGTTCTGGCTCTGGCACGGCCTCACCACGCGCATCGGCGACAGCTGGGCGCTGTTCATCTGGCCGATCGCGTTCGCCTGCGGCGCGATCAATCTGAGCGTCGTTCTGCAGCGATCGCCCGGTTCACGGTTGGGGTGGACGGGACTGATCCTGATAGTCGTCTCCGTGGTAGCGCGCGTCGCGTTGGTGGCAACCGCTCATCTCTACTACGCCTTCGGAACGGCCAACTATCTGAAGAGCAAGGATCCGGTTGGCATGGAAGTCGGATTTGCCGGTCTCGCTGCAGCCGCCGATGCGTCGCGGACCGCGGTTGGCGCCAGGTGGTTGGCGACGACGGACTACCGCACGTATTCCTATCTGCGATGGCATTTGAGAGACGCCGCGGTGACGATCGTTCAGGTCAACGAACGACGGAGATATATCGGCTTTGCCGAGCCGGCGCTTGAGGGGGCGGTCGGGCTCCACGTCGCGGCCAGAGGCGATCCCGACGTCACGATCCTGGCCAGGACGGGCGCAACGTTGCAGGTCGTCGCGGAAGTCGATCGCGCGTGGCGCGGCGTCACGTACGAAACTTACCTTCTCCAGAAGCTGACGAACTGGAAACCCGCGCTGTCACTGCCCCCGGGCGATCCGTTCGAACGGGCCCAGCCCTTCCCGGCCGTCCACTGAACTATCCCGCCACCGGCAACCCCGCGTTGGCGTAAACCACGCCGCCATCGACCGCGATGGTGTTGCCGACGACATAATCTCCCGCGCGCGAGGCAAGATAGATCGCAACCCCCGCCATGTCCTCGTCGGTGCCGATGCGCCGTGCCGGAATGCGCTTTGCGACTTCGTCGCCGTGATCCCGCGCCGCCTTGTTCATGTCCGAGCTGAACGCGCCGGGTGCGATCGCGGTGACGACGACGGAGTCCTTGATCAGCTTGGTCGCCATGCGCCGGGTCAGGTGGATCACCGCGGCCTTGCTGGCGGCGTAGGAATAGGTCTCCTGCGGGTTGACGAAGATGCCGTCGACGGAGGCGATGTTGATCACCTTGGCCGGCCGCTCATGCGAGGCGGCGGCGCGCAAGGGTTTCGCCAGCGCCTTGGTCAGGAAGAACAGCGACTTGACGTTGAGGTCCATCACCTTGTCCCAGCCGCTCTCGGGAAATTCGTCGAAGTCGGCGCCCCAGGCCGCGCCAGCATTGTTGACGAGGATGTCGAGTTTCGGCTCGCGCTTGATGATCTCGGCGGCGAGCTTGTCGCAGCCCTCCACCGTGGATATGTCGATTCCGAGCGCAATGCACTCGCCGTCATATTGCGCGGTGAGCTCCTTCGCCGTCGCCTCGCAGGGACCTGCCTTGCGGGCGGTGATGTAGACGCGGGCCGCGCCCTGGGCGAGAAACCCCGCCGCGATCATCTTGCCGATGCCGCGCGATCCGCCGGTCACCAGCGCGACGCGGCCCTTCAGTGAGAACAGGTCCTTGAACATGACTTTCCTCCGTCCGATTTGACGGAGGTTTTGGGCGCGGGAGGGGGAGGAGTCAAGGAAGGTGACGCCTACGCCGCGTCGATCCGGCGAAAGCCGTTCCACATCGCGGTCGCCGCGCCCGAGGTCAGCACCGGCAGGATTCGTTCGTCCTGGTAGTTGCCGTTGAGCGAGACCCGCTGCAGCGCCGTCAAATGATCGGCGCTTTCGGCAAATAGCATGCCGGGCCGCGTCGTCACCGCGGTCTTGAAGCCGGCCGCTTTCGCCAGCGCAAATTCGCGCGGACCGGCCGCGCACTTGTCGCCATAGGGGTAGGCCAGATGCAGCACGGGCCGGGCAAGTGCCGCCTCGATCCGTTCGCGGCCGGCGCGCAATTCGTTCAACGCCGCCTCTTCGCGCTGCCTGGCGAGGTTGGGATGGGTGATCGTGTGCGCACCGATCGTCACCAGCGGATCGGTGGCAAACGCCTTGAGTTCCTCGAAGGACATGCAGAGCTCGCGACTGATCGCGTTCTCGTCGACGCCGTGGCGCGCGCACAGGCGCGAGACCTCGCGCGATAAATCGTGCTCGCCCGGCAGCGCGCGCAGCCAACGGTGCAGCCGGTCGAAGACCGCCTGCTTCTGCACCGGCGTCCTCGCCTCCATGCGCGTCATGCGGCCGCCGATCTCCGCCTCGATGACTTCCGCATTGGCGATCACGCGCTCCAGCGCGACCCACCACAACCGCCCCGTGCCGGCGGCGAAATCGCTCGTCACGTAGACGGTATGCGGCGCGTCGAACTCGCGAAACACGGCCAGCGCATGGTCGCGGTTGTCGCGATAGCCGTCGTCCAGGGTGAAAGCCGCGAAGCGGCGCGAAAAATCCTTTTCGGCAAGCCGGCGATACACCTCGTCCATGGTGACGATGTCGATTTCGCAGGCGCGCAGATGCGACAGCACCGCGCGCAGGAACGCCGGCTCGATCTCCAGGTGATGGTTGGGCTGGAAGGCCCGCGCGTCGCCCGGGCGGACGTGATGCAACATGAAGATGGCGCCTACGCCCGAGAAAATCGGCCGCAGCAGAAGGTGCGCGCCGGATAAATACAGCGCTTCCAGGCCGGCGCGGATCACGGTGCTGCGGAGCTGCTTCATCAGGGCTGGCTGTACCCGGTTGGATTCGAGCCGAAGTTAGCCCTTGAGGGCTGAACAAACCCTTATCCGGGCGGGCTTTTTGGCCTTCGCCGGCACCCGTCATTTGGGGTTTGACAGCCCGGTAAGGGTTTGTTTTCTCTGCATTCGCCTAGGGCGCGGGAACTCGGATGCACGGACTTTTCAAGTGGAGCAGCAAATGGTGGCCGGGCGCGATTTTGCTGGTCGTCTTTTGGGGTTTCGCGGCCTGGACGAGCACCGAGCCGGTGGAAGGCCATCTTGCGGCGCGCGCTAATGCCGCAGTCAAGGACGCCGTGCTGGACAAAAAGCGTATCACGGTCGCCGGCCGCGACGTGACCTTCGCCGCCGAGGCGTTCTCCAACAGCGGGCGTCTTGCTGCCCTGGAGGCCGTGGAGGCCGTGCCGGGCATCCGCATCGTCAATGATGAAGCCCGCCTCGTTCCCGAGGCAAAGCCATTCGTCTGGTCGGCCGAGCGCGACGTGGTCCGCCTCACCTTGTCCGGCAGCGCGCCCCTGCCGCAGGTCAAGGGCAGGCTGGTGGAGGTCGCCAAGGCCGGCGTCGGCAATGTCGAGGTCGCCGACCGGATGGGGCTGGCGCGCGGCGCGCCGCCGCGCTTCGACGCCGCGGCGCTGTTGCTGCTCGAGCAGATCGGCAAGCTCAAGGACGGCAAGCTCACGATATCGGACGACAAGGTGTCGCTGTCGGGCATGGCGCGCGAACTCGGTGGCCGCGAGGCGATCGCCGCGGCGCTCAGGAATCTGCCCGAGGGCTTTTCGGTCGCCAGCAACAACATCAAGGCGCCGCCTTACGTCTTCCAGGCCTACAAGGATCCGGTCGCGCACACCGTGACGCTCTCGGGCAATGTGCCCGACAAGAGCGTGCACGCCGCCCTGATTGGCATCGCGGGGCGCCGGTTCGTCAACGAAAAGGTGGTGGACAATCTCAAGGAGAGCATCGGGGCGCCCGCGAACTTTTCCGCCGTCGTCGTGCCGGCGCTGGGCGCGCTGTCGCGGCTTTCCACGGGGACGCTCGTGGTGACGGACCGCGAGGTCAAACTCTCGGGCGATGCGCTCTATGAGGCGGCGGCGGCGCAGATCCGCGCCGGCCTTGCCAGGGATTTCCCGCCGAACTGGCAATACAAGCCCGAAATCACCGTCAAGCCACCTTCCGCGCCGGTCGACAATACCGTCTGTCAGCAGCTGTTCGCCGACCTCCTGAACAAGGCGCGCATCCGCTTCGAATCGGGCAAGGCCGAGTTGTCGCCGGATTCGCTCGGTCTGCTCGACCGCCTGACCGAAACGGCGTTGCGCTGCCCCACCGCCAATATCGAGATCGCCGGCCATACCGACGCCGACGGCGACGCCACGACCAATCAGGCGCTGTCCGAAAGGCGCGCGCAGGCCGTGGCCGACTATCTGGTGCGCGGCGGCCTGCCGGCCAGCCGCTTCACCGCCGTCGGCTATGGCTCCAGCCAGCCGATGGCCGGCAACGATACCGACGAGGGCAAGGCGCAGAACCGCCGCATCGATTTCGTGGTGAAGTGAACATGGCTCATGTCTCGCAATTCTTCTGGGGCTGGCTGCTCGCATCGCTGCTGCTCGGCCTTGCCATGGGCTGGATCTCCGTGGTCCAGCGCGGCGGCGTCACGGGCGCCTGGGGCCGCGCACTGTGGACGCTGGTCGCCGTCCTCCTCGTGCTCGCGCTGACCCGGATCGTCCCCGGCCGCTTCGGCTACTGGCTCGATCTCGGGCTTGTCATGTTCGGCCTTTACCTTGTGGGCTGCACGGCGGGTTCGTGCTTGCGCGCCTGGGTTGTCGCGCGCAGCGCCCCGCCGGCATGATCCGGGAAGCGCCGGCGCTGCCGGCCGGGCGGCGTCGCCGTCAAGACCTTTACTAATTTCGAACCAACGGGTCAGAATGCCGCAAATCCTGTCCATCCGCTGTTATGGGACGCCTCTAATATGTTGAAGGATCGCGTGTTATTCTCCGTCTGGTGAATTCCGTTCCGTCGCAAAACGCGCTACCAGAGGCCCTCGTGGGAGCAAGCGCGGGTGAGGACGGCGGCGGAGGTTCGCTGGCGATCACCGCCGTCGCATCGTAATTCGAGGTCTAGATGCTGGAAGCCATCCGCAGGTTCGTCGCGTTCCTGCGCCACAAGCAAATCCTGCACAAGATGGGTGTGGTGATCAGCATCGCCGTTATCGGCACTGCTTGCTACGTGCTTTACCACATGCTTCGCGGCATCGACGTCGCCGAGGTGATCGACGCCATCAAGGAAACCGAACCGACCCAGATCGCGCTTGCCGCGCTGTTCGTCGCGGCCGGCTATTTCACGCTGACCTTCTACGACTGGTTCGCGGTCCGGGCGATCGGGCGCACCGACGTTCCCTATCGCGTCAACGCGATGGCCGGCTTCACCTCCTACTCGATCGGGCACAATGTCGGCGCCAGCGTCTTCACCGGCGGCGCGGTGCGCTATCGCATCTACTCCGCCTGGGGGCTGAACGCGATCGACGTCGCCAAGGTCTGCTTCCTCGCCGGTCTCACCTTCTGGCTCGGCAATGCCGCTGTGCTCGGCATCGGCATTGCCTGGCATCCGGAAGCCGCCGCCAGCGTCGACCAGCTTCCGGTCTGGCTCAACCGCGCCGCCGCCGTGATCACCATCGTCGTGCTCATCGGCTATGTGATCTGGGTCTGGACCAAGCCGCGCGTGGTCGGCCGCGGTCCCTGGACGGTGACCCTGCCGGGCGGGCCGCTGACGCTGCTGCAAATCTGCATCGGCATCGTCGATCTCGGATTCTGCGCGCTCGCCATGTACATGCTGACGCCGGAAGAGGCCAATCCCGGCTTCGTCACCGTCGCCGTGATCTTCGTCTCCGCGACGTTGCTCGGCTTTGCCAGCCATTCGCCGGGCGGGCTCGGCGTGTTCGATGCCGCCATGCTGGTCGGGCTCTCGCTGATGGACCGCGAGGAGTTGCTTGCCGGCATGCTGCTGTTTCGCATGCTCTACTACATTACTCCGTTCGTTCTTTCTGTAATCTTGCTGACGCTTCGCGAGGTTATCGTCGGCGCGCGGTCGAAGCGGCTGCAACGCCTGGCCGCCATGGCCGAGGAGAAGACGCGGGTCGAACCGAGGCGCGAGGCCGTCTATGTGCGCGAGCGCGGAGACGGCGCCGCGTGACGTGAGGACGGAGAATTTTTCTCGGTGAAGCGGCGATGGCGATAGACGAGACCCCTGCTTCCATCTTCGCGCCCTGGCCGGACCGGTTGCGCCACTCGGCCATCATCCTGCTGGCCGCCGGCCTCGGGCTGATCGCATTGGTGACGCTTGGCCATCTGCCCCTGCTGTATGCCGCTGCCGTGTTTCTCCTGATCGGCGCCGCCGCGCTGGTCCCGTGGCAGCTGCACGATCACGCCGCCTCGCGCGACGATGTTCGCACCGAGGATCCGGTCGAGGCCGCCGCCGTCAACGCCATAGTCGCCGGCATGCCGGATCCTGCCGTGCTGCTCAACCGCGCCGGCCGCGTCATCCATCTCAATGCCGCGGCAAGCCAGCTCGCGCCGGCGCTGCGCAAGAACGAGCTGGCGCAATTCGCGCTCCGCTCGCCCGAGATCATCACCGCGCTGCGCGAGGCCATCGCCACGACGCAGCCGCGCCGCGCCACCTATCTCGACCAGGTGCCGGTGGACCGCTGGATGGAGCTCGTCATCACGCCGGTGCCGGTGCCCACACGATTTGGCGGCGCCGACAAATGCATGCTGATGACCTTCCACGACCTGACGCCGCTGCGCCGGGTCGAGGAAATGCGCGCCGATTTCGTCGCCAATGCGAGCCATGAACTGCGCACGCCGCTGGCGGCGCTGTCCGGCTTCATCGACACGCTGCAGGGCCCGGCCCGGGACGATGCCAGGGCGCGCGAGCGTTTTCTCGGCATCATGCAGGCGCAGGCCAGGCGCATGGCCCGGCTGATCGACGACCTGTTGTCGCTGTCGCGGGTCGAATTGTCGGCGCATGTGCGGCCCGACACGCTGGTCGATCTGGTGCCGATCATCCGCCAGGTCGTCGACGGGCTCGAGCCGCTGGCGCGCGAGCGCCAGGTCGAGATCGAGGTCGACCTGCCGGAGCCGCCGGTCACCGTCGCCGGCGACCGCGAGGAGTTGTTGCGGCTGTTCGAGAACCTGATCGAGAACGCGCTGAAATACGGCGCCTCCGGCGGCAGGATCGTCGTCCTGCTCACGAGTGCCAACGGCATCGACGGCGCGCCGGAATACCGGGTCATGGTGCGCGATTTCGGCCCCGGCATCGCGCCGGAGCACCTGCCGCGCCTCACCGAGCGGTTTTACCGGGTCGATGTCGGCGACAGCCGCGCCCAAGGCGGCACCGGCCTTGGGTTGTCGCTGGTCAAGCACATCCTGGCCCGCCATCGCGGCCGGCTGCTGATCGAGAGCGTGCCGAAATCCGGGGCGACCTTCACCGCCTGTTTTCCCCAGCTCAGGCCGCCGACGGTCGAGTAAATCAAAGCGATTTCAATCGCTTGCCTCTGTCATCCGACTGTCACCAAACCTTCGTAAAAGCTCTATCGACCGCTCCTAAAGGGGCGGCGGGAGAGCGCACTCGGGCGCATCGGCGCTTCGCTCCCCAGATGGAGACCACCCCATGAATTTCGTCAAAACCCTCGTCGCGGCCGGCCTGGTGGCGGCGTCGACCTCGGCCCTCGCGGCCGACATCACAGGCGCTGGGGCGACTTTCCCGTTCCCGCTCTATTCGAAATGGGCCGACGCCTACAAGAAGGAGACCGGCAACGGCCTAAACTACCAGTCGATCGGCTCGGGTGCCGGCATCAAGCAGATCGTGGCCAAGACCGTCACCTTCGGCGCCAGCGACATGCCGCTCAAGCCGGAGCAACTCGAAAAGGACGGCATGATCCAGTGGCCGCAGGCGATGGGCGCGCTGGTGCCGGTCGTCAATCTCGAAGGCATCAAGCCCGGCGAGCTGGTGTTCACCGGCGAATTGCTCGGCGACATCTACCTCGGCAAGATCAAGAAGTGGGACGATCCGGCGATCGCCAAGCTCAATCCGAAGCTGAAGCTGCCCGGCGATGCCATCACCGTCGTGCGCCGTTCGGACGGCTCCGGCACCACCTTCATCTGGACCGATTTCCTCTCCAAGACCAATGCCGAATGGAAGGCGAAGGCGGGTTCGGGCACCGCGGTCGAGTGGCCGACCGGCGTCGGCGCCAAGGGCAACGAAGGCGTGGCCGGCAACGTCAGCCAGACCAGGAACTCGATCGGCTATGTCGAATACGCCTATGCCAAACAGAACAAACTCACCTATGGCGCGCTGATCAACAAGGCTGGCAAGACCGTACAGCCGACCATTACGTCGTTCCAGGCCGCGGCTGCCAACGCTGACTGGGCCGGTGCCAAGAACTACTACGTGATTCTGACCGACCAGCCGGGCGAAGCGTCCTGGCCGATCACCGGCGCCACCTTCATCCTGATGCACAAGGATGCCACCGACAAGAAGGCCTCGCAGGAAGCCATCAAGTTCTTCAAATGGGCTTTCGAGAAGGGCGACAAGATGGCCGAGGAACTCGACTACATCCCGATGCCCGACTCCGTCGTCAAGCAGATCGAGAAGACCTGGTCGGCCGAGATCAAGAGCTGACTTCAGAGTCTCGTGTCCCGGACGCGGTGCAGCGCGCAAGCGGTGCTCCGCAGAGCCGGGACCCACGTCACAACAACAATGGGCCCCGGCTCAGCAGCGCACCGCTAGCGCGCTGCGCTGCATCCGGGGCTCGCGACTGAGCAAGTGGGAAGTGTGGGGGACAGGCGTGGCAGAAATGGCGGTTCAGAGCGACGTGATGGATGCTTCGGGCCCGTACGATCGCGCCAAGGCCCTCAGCGCCTTCAAGCTCGGCGATACGACCTTCTACTGGATCACGCGCGCCAGCGCGATTTCGGTCCTGTTCATCCTCGGCGGCATCATCGTCTCGTTGATCATCGGCGCTTGGCCGGCGATCAGGGAATACGGTCTTGCTTTCCTGTGGACGCAGCGCTGGGCGCCGTCGGCCGATCCTCCGGTGCTGGGCGCGCTCGGCCCGATTTACGGCACGCTCGTCACCTCCTTCATCGCCATGCTGATTGCGATTCCCGTCGGCATCGGCATCGCGATCTTCCTCACCGAGCTGTGCCCGCAATGGGCGCGCCGACCGATTGGCATCGCGGTGGAACTGCTCGCCGGCATCCCCTCGATCATCTACGGCATGTGGGGCTTCTTCGTGCTCGGCCCGTTCCTGGCCAACACCTTCCAGCCCTTCATGATCCGCGTCTTCGAGGGCGTGCCGGTGCTGGGCGACATCTTCGCCGGCCCGCCGTCCTATCTCAGCCTGTTCAATGCATCGCTGATCCTCGCCATCATGGTGCTGCCGTTCATCACCGCGATTTCGGTGGACGTGTTCAAGACCGTGCCGCCAGTGCTCAAGGAAGCCGCCTACGGCATCGGCTGCACCACCTGGGAAGTGGTCCGCAGCGTGGTGATCCCCTATACGCGCGTCGGCGTGATCGGCGGCATCATGCTGGCGCTGGGCCGTGCGCTCGGCGAGACCATGGCGGTCACCTTCATCATCGGCAACGCCTTCAAGATCACGGGATCGATCTTCTCTCCGGGCACGACGATTTCCGCGGCAATCGCCTCCGAATTCGCCGAGAGCGACGGCTTGCACCAGTCCGGCCTGATCCTGCTCGGCCTGCTGCTGTTTCTGCTGACCTTCATCGTGCTGGCCTGCGCGCGGCTGATGCTGCGGCGGCTCGAGATCAAGGCAGGGAAGTAGGCCATGAATCCGATCTATGCGCGCCGCCGCCGCAACGACATCGTCATCCGCCTGCTGTGCCTGGCCGCCGCCGCCTTCGGCGTCACCTGGCTGGCGCTGATCCTGGTCACGCTGTTCTACAACGGCCTCGCCGGCATAAGCCTGCAGATATTCACCCAGAACACCCCGCCGCCCGGTTCGACCGACGGCGGACTGCTCAACGCGATCGTCGGCTCCGCCATCATGACCGCGATCGGGGTGGGCATCGGCGCACCGCTTGGCCTGTTCGCCGGCACCTATCTCGCCGAATACGGCAGGCACGACAGGCTTACCTCGGTGATCCGCTTCATCAACGACATCCTGCTCAGTGCGCCCTCGATCATCATCGGCCTGTTCATCTACGGCGCGGTCGTCGTGCCGATGCGCAGCTTTTCGGCGATTGCCGGCGCGCTCGCACTCGCCGTGATCGTAATCCCGGTGGTGCTGCGCACCACCGAGGACATGCTGCTGCTGGTGCCCAATCCGTTGCGCGAGGCGGCCTCCGCGCTGGGCCTGCCGCGCTCGCTGGTGATCAAGCGGATCGCCTACCGCGCCGCGCGCAGCGGCCTCATCACCGGCGTGCTGCTGGCGACGGCCCGCGTCGCCGGCGAGACCGCGCCGCTGCTGTTCACCGCACTCTCCAACCAGTTCTTCAGCCTCGACCTGACCCGGACGATGGCGAACCTGCCGGTGACCATCAACAATTTCGTGCAGAGCCCGTATGCCTACTGGAAAGAGCTCGCCTGGAGCGGCGCGCTGCTGATCACGCTCACCGTGCTTGCCCTGAACATTGGCGCCCGCATCCTCGGCGCCGAAAGGACCGCAAAATGAACGATCTTTCCGTATCCCTGAGTTCAGCCGCTTCCCTGCCGCCGGACGTCAACCTGCCCGAGGCCCCGGCCAAGGTTACCGCACGCAACCTCAACTTCTATTACGGCGAGCACCATGCGCTGAAGGACATTAACCTGAAGCTCGGCACCAACCGCGTCACCGCCTTCATCGGCCCGTCCGGCTGCGGCAAGTCCACGCTGCTACGCATCTTCAACCGGATGTACGACCTCTATCCCGGCCAGCGCGCCACCGGGCAGCTGATGCTGGACAACACCAACGTGCTTGACCCCAAGCTCGACCTCAATCTGCTGCGCGCCCGGGTCGGCATGGTGTTCCAGAAGCCGACGCCGTTTCCGATGACAATCTACGAGAACATCGCCTTCGGCATCCGCCTCTACGAAAAGATATCGAAATCCGAGATGGACGGCCGGGTCGAGAAGGCGCTGCGCGGCGGCGCGCTGTGGAACGAGGTCAAGGACAAGCTGAACGCCAGCGGCCTCAGCCTCTCCGGCGGCCAGCAGCAGCGGCTCTGCATCGCCCGCACCGTCGCGGTGCGTCCCGAAGTGATCCTGTTCGACGAGCCCTGCTCGGCGCTCGACCCGATCTCGACCGCCAAGGTCGAGGAGCTGATCCAGGAACTGGCCGAGGACTACACCATCGCCATCGTCACCCACAACATGCAGCAGGCCGCGCGCGTTTCCGACAAGACCGCCTTCATGTATCTGGGTGAGCTGATCGAGTTCGACGACACCAACAAGATCTTCACCTCGCCCGGCGACCGGCGCACCCAGGACTACATCACCGGCCGGTTCGGCTAGGCCACGGCTGAGGAGAATTACGATGGCTTCTGAACACACCGCAAAGGCGTTCGACAGCGACCTGCAGGAACTGACCCGGCTGGTCGCCGAGATGGGTGGGCTCGCCGAACGCATGATCACCGATTCCGTCGATGCGCTGGTGCGCCGCGACGTCCCGCTGTCGCAGCGCGTCGTCGCCGCCGACCTCGAGATCGACAAGCTGCAGCATGTCATCGAGGAGCGCGCGGTGCTGACCATCGCCCGTCGCCAGCCGATGGCGGTGGACCTGCGCGAGATCGTCAGCGCCATGCGGGTCGCCATCGATCTCGAGCGGATCGGCGACCTCGCCAAGAACATCGGCAAGCGCGTCACCGCGATCGAGAGCGATTTCCAGCCGCTGCAGCTGATCCGCGGCCTGGAGCACATGACCGACCTCGTGCAGTCCCAGGTCAAGTCAGTGCTCGATGCCTATGCCGCGCATGATCTGCCGGCAGCGATGGCGGTCTGGAAGGGCGATGAGGAGGTGGATGCGATCTGCACCTCGCTGTTCCGCGAACTGCTCACCTACATGATGGAGGACCCGCGCAACATCTCGTTCTGCATCCATCTGATGTTCTGCGCCAAAAACATCGAGCGGATCGGCGACCATGCGACCAACATCGCCGAAACCGTGTTCTACATGATCGAGGGCCAGCAGATGGCCGAAAAACGCCCCAAGGGCGACATGACCACGTTTGCCGCGACAGTGCCTGATTAACCGCGTATCGGGAACGAAACAGGATATAATGGACTCATGAGCGCACGCATTCTGGTGGTGGAGGACGAGGAAGCGCTGACCACGCTTCTGCGTTACAACCTCGACGCCGAAGGTTATGATGTCGAGACCGTCGCCCGCGGCGACGAGGCCGACACGCGGCTGAAGGAACGGGTGCCCGATCTCGTGGTGCTCGACTGGATGCTGCCGGGCCTTTCCGGCATCGAATTGTGCCGGCGCCTGCGCGCGCGCCCCGAGACCAGGCAACTGCCGATCATCATGCTGACGGCGCGCGGCGAGGAGAGCGAGCGGGTGCGGGGCCTCGCCACCGGCGCCGACGACTACATCGTAAAGCCCTTCTCGGTGCCGGAGCTGCTGGCGCGGGTGAAGGGCCTGCTGCGCCGCGCCAGCCCCGAGCGCCTCGCCACCGTGCTGACCTATGGCGACATCGAACTCGACCGCGAGAAGCGCCGCGTGGCGCGCTCGGGCCGGCCGATCGATCTCGGCCCGACCGAATACCGCCTCCTCGAATTCTTCCTCGAGCATCCCGGCCGCGTCTTCAGCCGCGAGCAGCTTCTCGACAGCGTCTGGGGCCGCGACATCTACATCGACGAGCGCACCGTCGACGTCCACATCGGCCGCCTGCGCAAGCTGCTCAACCCCGGCCGCGAGCAGGATCCGATCCGCACTGTCCGCGGTGCCGGCTACGCGCTGGACGACCGGTTCGCGAAGGCGGAGCCGCAGACGTAGTGTCGTCGCGTAGGTCTGCACTCTGCTGTCGTCGCCCGGCTTGACCGGGCGATCCAGTATTCCAGAGACGCTTGTAATTTGACCGGGAGGCCGCGGCGTACTGGATCACCCGCATGCGCGGGTGACGACACCTGTGGCGGCGTTTAGAACCTTGCCGCCCCTTCCCCCGGACTTTGCGCCGCGCCCCGGCCATGGCAGCTTGTGACACACGGCAAAATTGCGTTAGCTTTCCCGTGCGCTTCCAGCCCAACGCAATTCCGGCCGACACATGAAATGGCTTCTGAGGTTATTGCTCGCCGCTGCCGTACTGGTGGTGTTGTTCGTGCTTGCCGTCCCGATCCTGCATCGATGGACCTACGATCCTCTCGATCGGGGCTATCGCGCGTACAATGCCGGGCAGTATGCGGCCGCACTTGAATCCTGGTTGCCATTGGCGAAGGCGGGAGATCCGAAGGCGCAACGGCTTGTCGGCATGATAAACGAACATGGGCTGGGCGTTCCGCAGGACCCCAGCCAGGCCGTCGAATGGTATCGCTTGGCCGCCCACCAGGGCGACGCCGAAAGCCAGGCGTTCCTTGGCATCATGTACGCGATGGGCCGGGGAATCGCGCGGGATGATGCACAGGCGGTGGAGTGGTTTCAGAAGGCCGTCGCTCAAGGCTCGGGTAGAGCCTTTTCCTTGCTGGGGGATATGTATTCGGCCGGTCGCGGCGTTCAGAAGAATGAACAGAAGGCGGCTGATTTGTACCGGCGTGCCGCCGAGTTGTACGACAAGGCTGCACGGCAAGGCAGTGTCGATGCGCAGACCGCGCTCGGCACCGCGCATCTGCACGGTCGGGGAGTCCAGCAGGACTACAAGCAAGCGTTTGAATGGCTCAGCAAGGCCGCCGAGAAGGGAAACCAGATTGCCCAATACAACCTCAGCTTCATGCTCCGCCGCGGCCTCGGCGTAACGCGGGACGAGAAGCAGGCGGCTGAGTGGTACCGCAAGGCATGTCCGACACCATGCAATTTTTATCAGTCGGAAGCGGTGCCGCCGCGGTAGCAGCTGGAAGGGTGGGGAAGAATAAGCACCTGGCGCTGAAGCAAGAAATTGCGGCGCTCTCCCGGATGCGATTTTGCCGAATTGGCGCTTGACGATTATGTATTCGCCCCAGCTCGCGCTGCATGAGGGGACGGATAATGATCGTTTACGACTCGTTGGCGCGGGTTGCAAAGCTCAGGCGAATTCACGCCGTGAGAATGAGCATGCATGTTTCCTGTCATTGCGAGGAGCGAAAGCGACGAAGCAATCCATCTATCCCCGCGGGGAGAGATGGATTGCTTCGCTTCGCTCGCAATGACGGAAGAGAACTACCTTCCCGGCGGCTTCGGCGGCTGGCGGCGGCGGTCGGCGGCGGGCTGGTAGGCGACGCGCGAGTGATGCGCGCAGTAGGGCAGGCCGGTGAGCGCCTTGCCGCCGCAGAAGAAGAATTCGGGGCTCGAGGGATCGCCGACCGGCCAGTGGCAGGTGGCCTCGTTGAGCTCCAGCAGCGTCAGCCGCTGGCTCATCGGCACGACATTGTCGTAGGCGATGGGGTCGGCTTCCACCTCGATTTCGAAGGCCTGCGCCAGCGCGGTGTTGCCGCGCGACATCGGGCGCGACACCCGGACCATCTGGGTGGGGCGCGCCTTGCGCGGCCGGGGCGCGGCGGTGGAGGGCGCCTTGGCGCGGCCGGAGAGACCGAGCCGATGCACCTTGCCGATCACGGCATTGCGGGTCACGTTGCCGAGTTCGGCAGCGATCTGGCTGGCTGAAAGCCCGGATTCCCAGAGCTTCTTCAGCTGCTCGACGCGCTCATCGGACCAGGTCAATACGGTCATCGTGTTCTTCCTTTCGCCTCGCTCCGGCCGAACCGGGCGGCACGGGCGATGCCAAATCCGTTAATTTCCCTGCGGGCAGAATCCCCTAGCCCTCGCCGGACAGGTGTGAACCGCGTCCGAACGCTTACGCTGCAAAAAGTACTAGGGATCAGAGTTGCCGCACGAGATGTCGTACCCGACGGAGGAAACGCTACAGTATGCAGTGACTCCGGTGCAAGAGTCGGCGGGCGCGCTTCCACATGTTCCGTCTTGATGGCGGCGATGACCGGAATCGTACGGGTGCGGGGCTTTTTGCAGTGCACGCAAGGCCTTTTGGCGTGTTGACAGCACCTGCCCCGTCCCTAAGATAGTTCGCGCGTGCCGCCTGTAAAAGGCGGCACGTTTCGTTTTCCGCCGGCCTCGCCGATGCGATCCGCGCCAATGCAACGCAGCGCGCGGCCGGCTTTAACACCTCTGAAGTAGACAGCCATGACCAATAGCGCCACGTCGCATCTGCTCCCCGTCTTCGCCAGGGTCGATCTCGGCTTCGAGCGCGGCGAGGGGGCCTGGCTCGTCGCCACCAATGGCGAGCGCTATCTCGATTTCACCTCGGGCGTGGCGGTGAACGCGCTCGGCCATTGCCATCCGCACCTCGTCAAGGCGCTGCAGGAGCAGGCGACGAAGCTCTGGCACATGTCGAACCTGTTCAAGAGCCCGGACGGCGACAAGCTCGCCGCGCGGCTTTGCGAGCTGAGCTTTGCCGACTTCGTGTTTTTCTGCAATTCCGGCGCGGAAGCCATGGAATGCGTGATCAAGGTGGTGCGCCGCTATCATGCGTCGAAGGGCCGTCCCGAGCGCTATCGCATGATCACCTTCGAGGGCGCCTTCCATGGCCGTACGCTGGGGACACTCGCGGCCACCGGCTCGGCGAAATATCTCGAAGGCTTTGGTCCGCCGCTTGACGGTTTCGACCAGGTGCCGCATGGCGACCTTGATGCCGTGAAGAAGGCGATCGGCCCGCAGACCGCCGGCATTCTCATCGAGCCCGTGCAGGGTGAGGGCGGCGTGCGCACCGCGCCGGTGTCGTTCTTCAAGGCGCTGCGCGAGCTGTGCGACCAGCACGGCCTCCTGCTCGCCTTCGACGAGGTCCAGACCGGAATGGGCCGCACCGGCGATCTCTTCGCCTACAAGCGCCTAGGCGTGAAGCCGGACGTGATGTCGTTGGCGAAAGCCCTCGGCGGCGGTTTCCCGATCGGCGCGTGCCTTGCGACCGCGGAAGCGGCGTCCGGCATGACGCCGGGCTCGCACGGCTCGACCTTCGGCGGCAATCCGCTGGCGATCGCCGCCGCCAATGCCGTGCTCGACGTCATGCTGCAACCCGGCTTCTTCGACCGCGTGCAGAAGATGTCGCTGCTGCTCAAGCAGAAGCTCGCTTCCGTCGTCGACCGCTATCCGTCCGTGCTGTCGGAAGTGCGCGGCGAGGGGCTTTTGGTCGGCGTCAAGGCCGTGGTGCCCTCTGGCGACCTCGTCAACGCGCTGCGCGAGGAGAAGCTGCTCACCGTCGGCGCCGGCGACAACGTCGTGCGTTTCCTCGCGCCCCTGATCGTCAATGAGGCCGAGATCGACGCGTCGATTGCTTCGCTGGAGCGCGCCTGCGCAGCGCTGTCGGCGACCGAAAAGAAGAAGGCGGCGGGATAATGAGCAAGTCGCCAAGACACTTTCTCGACATCGGCGAAATGCCGCTCGGGGAATTGCGCAACATCATGGACGCCAGCCGCGCCATGAAGGCAAAACTCAAGGCGCACGAGAAGGGCAAGAAGCCGCTCGAAGGCAAGACGCTCGCGATGATCTTCGACAAGCCCTCGACCCGCACCCGCGTCTCCTTCGACGTCGGCATGCGCCAGCTCGGCGGCGAGTCCATCATGCTGACCGGCACCGAGATGCAGCTCGGCCGCGGCGAGACCATCGCCGACACCGCGCGCGTGCTGTCGCGTTATGTCGACGCCATCATGATCCGCATCCTCAATCACGAGGCGTTGCTGGAGCTCGCGCAATACGCAACCGTGCCCGTCATCAACGGCCTGACCCGCCGTTCGCATCCCTGCCAGGTGATGGCCGACCTCATGACCTTCGAGGAGCATCGCGGCTCCATCGAGGGCAAGACGGTGGCCTGGACCGGCGACGACAACAACGTGCTGGCGTCCTGGGCCCATGCCGCCGAGCGCTTCAAGTTCCAGCTCAATGTCGCAACCCCGCCGGAGCTTTCGCCGAAGAAGGCGATGCGCGACTGGATCAAGGCAACCTCCGCGCCGATCGTGCTGGGCAGCGATCCCGAGGCGGCCGTGCGCGGCGCCGATTGCGTCGTCACCGACACCTGGGTGTCGATGGGCGACAAGGAGGGCGAGCATCGTCACAACGTGCTGAAACCCTATCAGGTCAATGCCAAGCTGATGTCGCTCGCCAAGCCCGACGCCATCTTCATGCACTGCCTGCCCGCCCATCGCGGCGAGGAGGTCACCGACGAAGTGATCGACGGCCCGCAATCCGTGGTGTTCGACGAAGCCGAGAACCGCCTGCACGCGCAGAAGGGCATTTTGGCGTGGTGCTTCGACGCCGTGGCGTAGGCAGCTGTCGTCCCTGCGAACGCAGGGACCCATACCGCGTGATCTATCCGTATGAATGACGTGGTAGACACTCGGGTACGCAATTCGGGCCTGTGGTTATGGGCCCCTGCGTCCGCAGGGACGACATCGAACAACCCCTTTCGCTTCGCGACTTCAGACCCCAGATAGAGCGCCATGGTCTCCCAATCCCCCGAAACGAAGAACGCGCCCGAGGCGCCGGTCCGCGCGCCGTCGGCCGTTCCCGTCGACGACACCGTGTTGCCCTTCGAGGTCAACGCGCTGGATCTGCGCGGACGCCTGACCCGGCTCGGCCCCGCGCTCGACGACATCCTCACCAAGCACGATTATCCCGCACCGGTCGGCAAGCTGCTCGGCGAGGCGATCGTGCTGACGACCTTGCTCGGCACGTCCCTCAAATTCGAGGGCCGCTTCATCCTGCAGACCCGGACCGACGGCCCTGTCTCGTTTCTGGTCGTCGACTTCAAGTCGCCCGATCGGCTGCGCGCCTATGCGCGCTATGACGCCAGGCGCCTCAAGGAGGGCCAGACCTCCGGCGAACTGCTCGGCAAGGGCCATCTCGCCATGACCATCGACCAGGGCGCGGACATGAGCCGATACCAGGGGCTGGTCGCGCTCGACGGCGGCAGTCTCGAGGACGCCGCGCACGAATATTTTCTGCGCTCCGAGCAGATCCCGACGCGGGTGCGCCTCGCCGTCGGCGAGGAATGGCGCGGCGGCGAGGCCGGCAAGCACCGCTGGCGCGCCGGCGGCATGCTGCTGCAATTCCTGCCCAAGGCGCCCGAGCGCGCGCGCCAGGCCGACCTGCATCCCGGCGACGCGCCGGAAGGCACGGTGCATCACATCGTCGAGGAAGACGATGCCTGGGTCGAGGGCCAGTCGCTGATCTCTACCGTCGAGGACGTCGAGCTGATCGACCCCGGTCTCTCCGGCGAGCGGCTGCTCTATCGCCTGTTCCACGAGCGCGGCGTCCGCGTCTTCGCATCCTTGCCGCTGCAGGCAAAGTGCTCCTGCTCGCGCGACGCCGTTGCCGCGATGCTGAAGAGTTTTGCGCCGAAAGACCGCGCCGACGTGGTCAAGGACGACAAGGTCGTCGTCACCTGCGAATTCTGCAGCTCGGTCTACGAGTTCACGCCGCACGAGGCGGGCGTGGAGGAGGAGACTTGAAGACGACGGCAGGATGACAAGGCGAAGCATGCCTGCCTTGACACGAAGACTCGTGAAGGTGGACACGGCGCAAATGCGCTCTTGCCATCCCGCAAGCTACCGCCCGCTCAGTTTCGCCTGCGTCTCCTTGATCCAGCCGTAATGCGCGGCGAGCGCGACGGCTCTCGTTTGCCTGTCGGAGATGCTGACGATCAGCCCCATCAGCGAATGCATGCCACGATAGGAAAACAGCGGCCCGCCGGAATCGCCGGGCGCTCCTCCCGCGCGATCCTCGCCGACGCTGGCCAGGATCGCCCAGCCCCGGAAAGCCCTGGTCACCCGCAGCAGCACCATGCGCAGCACCAGAGGCGACCTGGTTTCCTCGGCCGCACCCTTGCCGTAACCGGCCGCGATCAGGTTATCGCCCTCGGCAAGATGCCGCGAGCTCAGCGTCACCGGAATGAACCGGTCGGGAAGCGGCGTGGCCAGCCTGAGGATGGCCAGATCGGGCGAACCGGCATCCTTGCGGCTCCACAGCGGGTGCGAAACGGTCTCGACGACCGCGCTGAGCCGCGACGGGATGGTTGGCGATCCGCCGCCGGCATGGTCGCCGACCCACAGCTTGTCGCCCGGCACGATGCAGTGCGCCGCCGTCAGCACGATGTTCTGCGCCAGCACCACACCGGTACACCGCCCCTTCGGGCTGCCGATGGCGATCGTGTAACGCTGGATGGTGCGGTCGGCGACGTCGGCGCCCACCAGCGCATCGGCGCGCTCGGCGCAAACGATTGCAGCAAGGAGAAGGGTGATCGCGGCAAGGATCGTTCTGTTCATCAGCGCGATCCCGATTCCACCTCGTCAGTTCAACACCCGCTTCTCGCTCGGGCTGTCGAGCGAGAACGTCGGAACGTCGATCTCGAACTGCTCGCCGCTTTCGCTGACCATCTGGTAGCGCCCGGTCATGAAGCCGGAGGAAGTCGGCAGCGGCACGCCGCTGGTGTATTCGAAGCGCTCGCCCGGGGCGAGCACCGGCTGCTCGCCGACCACGCCGGCGCCCTTCACTTCCTGCCGCTTGCCCGTCGCGTCGGTGATGATCCAGTGGCGGGTCTTGAGCTGCACGGTCTCGCCGCCGGTGTTGGTGATCGCGATGGTGTAGGCCCAGAAGAACTGCCCCTTGTCGGGAACCGAGCGCTCCGGCATGAACGCGGGCTCCACGGTGACCTCGATCTGGCGGGTGACGGCACGGTACATTTCAGGCGGTCTTTCAAATCCGTGCAGTCATCTTATCTCAATGCACGGGCCGGACAACGCCGGCCGGGCGGTAATAATTCCGTCAGCCGCAGGGCCGGCCGCGGTCTGGACAAGGTTCCCGCGCAGCGCAGGGCTACGCCGATTGCATGCGCATTTGCCTGCCACGGCAGGGCCGCTATTATCCGCCGCGCCGCGCGATCGTGTTGACTTCGCCGTTGGAGACGGTGCCCGATGTCGTCCATTGCCGATACCATGGCTGGCAGCCCGCGCGCTGCCGCTGCCGCCCCCGCGATCACGCTGCCCGCGGTCGGCGAGCGCGAACTGCGCCTCGACCTGTTTCGCGGGCTCGCGCTGTGGCTGATCTTCCTCGATCATCTGCCGAACAACATCCTGGCCTGGCTCACCATCCGCAATTACGGCTTCTCCGACGCCACCGAGATCTTCATTTTCATCTCCGGCTATACCGCGGCCTTCGTCTATGGCCGCGCGATGCTGGAGTCCGGCTTCGTCGTCTCGAGCGCCCGCATCATGCGCCGGGTCTGGCAGATCTACGTCGCCCATGTTTTCCTGTTCACGATCTTCCTGGCGCAAATCTCCTACGTCGCCACCCGCTTCGAGAACCCGCTTTATTCCGAAGAAATGGGCATCATGGACTTCCTCAAGCAGCCGGATGTCACCATCATCCAGGCGCTGATCCTGCGCTTCCGCCCCGTCAACATGGACGTGCTGCCGCTCTATATCGTGCTGATGCTGTTCCTGCCGTTGATCCTGTGGCTGATGAAATGGCGGGCCGACGTCACGCTGGTGCTGTCGGCTACGCTCTACGCGCTGACCTGGTACTTCGACCTCTATCTCACCGCCTATCCGAACGGCGTATGGGCCTTCAATCCCTTTGCCTGGCAGCTGCTGTTCGTGTTCGGCGCCTGGTGTGCGCTCGGCGGCGCGCGACGGATGTCGCGCATCCTTTCCTCGAACGTCACGCTGTGGATCTGCATCGCCTATCTCGCCTTTGCCTTCTTCGTCACGCTGACCTGGCACTTTCCTCAGCTCGGCTTCCTGATGCCGAAATGGATCGAGAAGTGGATGTACCCGATCAGCAAGGCGGATCTCGACGTCCTGCGCTTCGCGCATTTCCTGGCGCTGGCGGCGATCACGGTCCGCTTCCTGCCGAAGAGCTGGCCGCCGCTGCGGTCGGTCTGGCTGCGACCATTGATCCTCTGTGGCCAGCATTCGCTTGAGATATTCTGCCTCGGCGTGTTCCTCGCCTTCGCCGGACACATCGTCTTTGCCGAAGTCGCGGGGGGCGTGGTGATGCACTTCGTGGTCAGCCTGGCGGGCATCCTGATCATGTCCGGCATGGCGTGGGTGATCTCGTGGTACAAGCGTGCGGCCGACAAGGGTGCGAAAAAAGGCGCGATCGGCAACGCCGACATGGCGGGAGGAAGCCTATGAGGGCCGCCGTCCCCGGCCTGATCCTTGGCCTGATCCTGCTGGCAGGCGGCCTCGCCGGGCCGGCCGTTCGTGCCGAGGAGACCCCGCCCGCCTGCGAGGTGCCGGCCTATCTGCTCTCCGGCGACAGCAAGCTGACCCACGTGGCGGCGGCGGTCAAAGGCGGCAAGCCTCTCAACGTCCTCGTGCTCGGCACGCGTTCTTCCACCATTCCGGCGCAGGATGGCAGCGCCTATCCGGCGATGCTGCAGGCCGCGCTCAAGGAGAGGCTGGGCGGCGCGCCCGTCAATCTCTCCGTAGAAATACAGAGCGGCAAGACCGCCGAGGACATGGCCGGCAGCCTCGTCAAGCTGGTGGAAACCAAGAACCCCACGCTGGTGATCTGGCAGACCGGCACCTACGACGCCATCAAGGGCATCGACCCCGACGACTTCCGCCACGCCGTCGACGAAGGGGTCAGCGCACTGCAAAATGCGGGCGTCGATGTGATTTTGGTGAACTTGCAGTATAGTCCGCGCACGGAGACGATGACCTCCGTGCCGCCTTATCTCGACAACATGCGTGTCGTTGCACAGCAGCACGACATCCCGCTGTTCGATCGCTTTGCCATCATGCGTCACTGGAACGATACGGGAGATTTCGATTTGTTCAGCACAACGCGCGGCGCCGATCTTGCCAAGCGCGTCCACGGTTGCCTCGGCCGCGCCCTGTCGAAACTGGTGGTCGACGCTGCCCACCTCGACCCGGCGCAGCAGAATTAGGGGCCGCCGTCGATGAGTTCTTGCTACCCTTTTCGCGCATGTGCCGTGCTGGCGGCGGTCGCGCTTGCCGCGGCTGCCCTGCTGGCGCCCGCCCCGGCACGCGCGCAGGGAGCGAGCGCCGCACTGGGCGAGGCGAGGGCGGATCCGCCGAGACCCGACGCCGCTGCAGTCCCGAACAATCCCGCGCAGAAGAACATCGCGGCGCGCGCCGTGGACAAGGTCAGGGACATCTTCGCCCGCGTGCCATGCCTGCCGCCGAAGGGCGCCGGCAAGTCGATGGGCTCGCTGCCGCATGTCGCTAACAGGCTGATCGCCGGGCAGCCGGTCACGATCATCGCCTTCGGCTCGTCCTCGACGCAGGGCTATGGCGCGAGCGCACCGGAGTACAACTATCCCAATCGTCTGGCCGCGCAGCTGAGGCGCCACTATCCGACCGCCGACATCACCGTGCTCAACCGCGGCAAGGGCGGCGAGGATGCGCCGGAAATGATGCGGCGGCTGCAGACCGAGGTGATCGACATGAAGCCGGATCTGGTGATCTGGCAGGTCGGCACCAACGCGGTGCTGCGTAACCTCGACCAGGCGGAAACGGCAAGGCTGGTCGACGAAGGCATCGCGCGCATCCAGGCCGCGGGCAGCGACGTCGTGCTGGTCGATTCGCAGTATTCACCGGCCGTCAACGCCAGGTCCGAAGGCAACAGCAGGATGATGAAGCTGCTCGGCAGGGTCGCCGAGCTGCGCAAGATCGGCGTCTTCCCGCGCTTCGAGGTGATGCGCGACTGGCACGAGAAGCAGGCGATCCCGGTCGAGGAGTTCATCATCTCCGACGGCCTGCACATGAGCGACTGGGGCTACGCCTGCTTCGCGCAGTTGCTGGGCGACGACATCATCAAGTCGGTCGGCCAGATCAAGCTCGGCGTCGCCGTGCCGTCCGACGTGCGGGCGTATCGGCCGATGTGAGACGGCGCGTAGGGTGGGCAAAGGCGCGCCTGCGCCGTGCCCACCTTCACTCGGCCGGTGCAAGATAGGTGGGCACGCTTCGCTTTGCCCACCCTACAAAGCTCACCCTTCGCCTCTCACACCTCATCCAGCGCATGCGCGAAATCCTCGATCAGGTCGTCGACATGCTCGAGGCCGGCCGAGTAGCGGATGAAGCCTTCGCTGATGCCGAGTTCGGCGCGTGCCTCCGGCGTCAGCCGCTGATGCGTGGTGGTGGCGGGGTGCGTGACCAGGCTCTTGGCATCGCCGAGATTGTTGGAGATGCGCGACAGCTTCAATGCGTTGAGGCAGCGAAACGCGCCGGCCTTGCCGCCCTTCACCTCGAAGCCGATCAGCGTCGAGCCCGCGCCCATCTGCTTCTTCACGACGGCCGCCTGCGGATGGTCGGCGCGCCCGGGATAGACCAGCCGGGTGATCTTCGGGTGTTTGGCCAGCACGTCGGCGAGCTTGCCCGCGGTCTCGGTCTGCGCGCGCACGCGCACGCCGAGCGTCTCCAGCCCCTTCAGCAGCACCCAGGCATTGAACGGCGACATCGACGGGCCGGTCTGGCGCATGAAATTGTGGATGTGCTCGGCGATGAACGCTTCCGACGACAGGATCACGCCGCCGAGACAGCGGCCCTGGCCGTCGATGTGCTTGGTCGCGGAATAGACGACGACGTCGGCGCCGAGCGATAGCGGGCTCTGCCAGATCGGCGTGGCGAACACGTTGTCCACGATCAGCCGCGCGCCGCCGGCGTGCGCGATCTCGGCAATCGCCGAAATGTCGAGCACGTCCAGCGTCGGATTGGTCGGGCTCTCCAGGAAGCACGATTTGGTGTTCGGGCGCATCGCCTTCTTCCACTGGTCGAGATCGAGGCCGTCGACCAGCGTGGAGGTGATACCGTAGCGCGGCAGCAAATCCTCCACCACATAGCGGCAGGAGCCGAACAGCGCCTTCGCCGCCACCACATGGTCGCCGGCCTTTAGCGGCGCCAGCACGGCGGTGGTCACCGCGGCCATGCCGGTGGCGGTGGCGCGCGCGGCTTCCGCGCCTTCGAGCTCGATCATGCGGCGCTCGAACATGCCGACGGTGGGGTTAGAAAAGCGCGAATAGAGATAGCCGGGGTCTTCGCCCTTGAAGCGCGCCTCGCATTGCTCGGCGCTGTCGTAGACGAAGCCCTGGGTCAGAAACAGCGCTTCCGACGTCTCGCCGAATTGCGAGCGCAGCGTGCCGGAATGCACCAGCCGGGTCTCGGGACGATAGCGGGGGGCGGACTTGACCTCAGACATGTGACCTCCTGCGTGACCGCTGGTTAAAGCGGGCACAAAAAAACCGGCCTGGAAAAATTTCCACAAGCCGGGATCACACTGTCCCCGGCCTGTTTAGCGACTTGTTTAACGTGGCTGCAAGCCGGCCGGCTCAAATCACCACGGGATAAGTCGTCCTGATATTCGCTCGCGCCCTTTCCGTCAAGCCGGCCATCGGATAAGGCCGTAAATAGCCTAATTTCAGGGGTTTGGATGATATCGGGGCTACCGCCCAAGGACCAGAACGTGTCGTTTTCGCTTCCAGTCCACGCCAACGGCATCCTGCCCGACCGCATGATTGCGGCGATGGCGGATTCCGGCCTGATCCTGCCGGCCTATCCCTTCGTCGAGAGCCAGATCCAGCCGGCGAGCCTCGATCTTCGGCTCGGCGACATCGCCTATCGCGTGCGCGCCAGCTTCCTGCCGGGGCCGGGTTCGACGGTGGCGGAGCGCATCGACGAACTGAAGCTGCACGAGATCGGCCTTGCCGACGGCGCGGTGCTGGAGACCAACTGCGTCTACATCGTGCCGCTGCTGGAGAGCCTCAACCTGCCGAAGGAGATCGTCGCCGCGGCCAATCCGAAGAGCTCGACCGGCCGGCTCGACGTCTTCACCCGCGTCATCGCCGACGGCACGCGCCGCTTCGACATGATCGGCGCCGGCTATCACGGCCCGCTCTATGCCGAAATCAGCCCGAAGACGTTTCCGGTTCTGTTGCGCGAGGGCTCGCGGCTGTCGCAGGTGCGCTTCCGGACCGGCGATGCGGTGCTCTCGGCCGATGCGCTCAACGCGCTGCACGCGGCCGAGCGGCTGGTCGATGCCGACAAGGCCGATCTTGCCGGCGGCGTCGCGCTGTCGGTCGATCTCTCCGGCGAGAATTCGAACGGCTTCGTCGGCTACCGCGCCAAGCGCCACACCGGCGTGGTCGATGTCGACCGCCGCGGCGGCTATGCCGTCGACGAATTCTGGGAGCCGATTGCGGCGCGCGCCGACGGCAGTCTCATTCTCGATCCCGGCGAGTTCTACATCCTCGCCTCCAAGGAAGCGGTGCAGGTGCCGCCGGACTACGCCGCGGAGATGGTGCCGTTCGATCCCTTGGTCGGCGAATTCCGAGTGCATTATGCCGGCTTCTTCGATCCCGGCTTCGGCTATGCCGGCGCCGCCGGGCAGGGCGCGCGCGCCGTGCTGGAGGTGCGCTCGCGCGAAGTGCCGTTCATCCTCGAGCACGGCCAGATCGTCGGCCGCCTCGTCTACGAAAAGATGCTGTCACGGCCGTCTTCCATGTACGGCCAGCGCATCGGCTCCAACTACCAGGCGCAGGGCCTGAAGCTGAGCAAGCATTTCCGGGTGTGACACTCTCTCGTGTCCCGGACGCGGTGCAGCGTGAAACGCTGCTCCATGCCGGCGTCACCGTGGGCCCCGGCTCAGCAGCGCACCGTGAAGAACGCTGCGCTGCATCCGGGGCACGACACCGTCAATTCAGCTCGTCACATGCACGCCCGGCTTCTTGCCGCCATTCCACTTTCCCCCGATCGCGCGCTCGATCTGTGCTGAGAGCTGCAGCAGCAAGCCGTCCTTCGCTTGCCCGGCGATCGCCTGGATGCCGAGCGGCAGGCCGTGCTCGTGGGTCGCCAGCGGCAGCGAGATCGCGGGGATACCGCAGAGATTGGCGAGCGGCGTGAAGGCGAAGTTGCGCCAGAGATTGGCGAACCAGTCCAGCACGTCGGGATTGTCGCTGATGGTGAGGAATTCCGTGGTGCCCACCCTCGGCGTCGGCAGCGCGGTGACCGGCGTCAGGATGACGTCCCAATTCTCGAAGAACGCACCGAAACCGCGCGAGGTCGTGTTGAACACCGCCTGCATCTTCGCGCGCTCGGCGAAGCTGGCATGCCTTCCGTGCTCCCAGATGCGGATGTTCATGGGCTCGATCAGATTGGCCGGTGGTCGTTCCAGGCCGCGCGCGCCGAGCATGTTGCCGATCACGACCGCGAAATTGCTGATGTAGCAATACGTCTGCGCCTCGAAGGCGGTTTTGTAGTCGATGTCAGGCAGCGCGTAGTCCACGTGATGGCCGAAGCCCTCGAGGAACTTGCCGACCCGCGCGAGCTCGGCCGCGATCGCAGGCGTGGCGCGATAGTCGCCCCATTGATGCGAGAGCGCGATGCGCAGGCGGGGCGGATCGCGCTTGATCGTTTCCATGTAAGGCTCGTCCGGCGTCCAGAACGGCATGAACTCGCCGGGCGCGGGCCCGCGAACGGCATCGACGAAAGCGGCCGTGTCGCGCACCGAGCGCGACTGGCAGCCCTGGATCGAAACAAGTCCCGTCAGGTCGGACATATGCGGCGCGAGCGAGAACACGCCGCGCGACACTTTCAGCCCGATATTGCCGTTGACGCCGGCGGGAATCCGGATCGAGCCGCCGCCGTCGGTGGCGTGCGCGATCGGCACCACGCCGGCCGCGACCATCGCGGCGCTGCCGGCCGACGAGCCGCAGGTGGTGTAGTCGGTATTCCAGGGATTGCGGGTGACATAGACCGCGGGATTGTCGGCCGAGCTGCACACGCCGAACTCCGGCGTCGTCGTGCGTCCGATCAGATTGAGTCCCGCCTGGCGCAGCTTGCTTGTCAGAAAGGTATCGGCCGCCGCGCGATTGCCGCGCATCAGCAGCGAGCCCATCTCCTGCAGCCGACCCCTCATGGTCGGGCCGAGATCCTTCATCAGGAAGGGCAGGCCGGCGAACGGTCCATCGAGATTGGTGCCGTTATCGCGGGGCGCAGCGATGGCGTCGTCGAACAGCTCGACCACCCCGGACAGGCGGGAATCGACTCTGGCGACACCCGCCGCCGCCTGCTGCGCCAGTTCGGCAGGCTTCAGCTCGCCCTTGCGGACGCGCTCCGCCAGCGCCACGCCGTCGTGCCGCGCCCATTCGTCCCAGCTCATCGGCAAAGTCATGTCGTCGATTCCTCGCGTGAGATTCGACCATAGTTTCGCGAGGCAGCGAGTCAACACGCAGCATTGGCAATGAGGCAATGCTGCATTCGCCACGCGCATTGCTTCGCAGCGTTCGCGGTGACAAGGTACGAACACAAGCAGGAGAGGAAACCAAAATGACCGCGGGGCAGGATACGCGCGAGGCGCAATGGCTGAAATGGCGCAGCGTTGCCGACCTCTATCATGCCTTCTTCACCGGCCTGATCCTGACCGTGGTGACGCGGCGCGGCACGGCGGATGCCGCCGAGTTCGTATTCCGCGTGTTCCGCCGCCAGCAGCAGGAGCGTTTCCTGCCCGGCCTGAAGAAGCTCGGTCTCGATCATCTGCCGCCGGCCGTCGCTGCCGCGCAGTATCACTACCTCTCCAACTGGATCGGCGGCGTGCATGTCGAGTACATGTATGAGAACGACGCCAAGGCCTGGATCCGCTATCCGCCGCCGCGCTGGATCTGGCGGGGCACGGCGATCTGCGGCGTGCCCGGCGAAGTCTCGCGCGCGATGCTGCGCGGCTGGCACGCCAATAACGGCGCGGCGCTCGGCGATCTCAGGCTCGGCTTCGTCTGCACCAAGCAGAGCGTCGACGGCCAGGACGGGCTCGAAGGCTATTATTGCCAGTACGACCATCCGCTCGAGCTCGATCAGCGCCTGGTGTTCGCGCGCCATCTCGACGCGCCGCTGTTCGATCCCGCCAAGGCTCCCGCGCTGCCGGTGGACAGCTGGCCGCGGCCGCGACTGGAGAAGGCCTATCGCAACTACGCGATGGAATATGTGAAGACCGCAGCCCCCGTGATGGTGCAGGTGTTCGGCCCGGAGGATGCCGGATATCTGCTGCATCTCACCGGCAAGCTGATCGGCATGCAATATTTCGACGAGATCGCGCGGGCATTCCAGGTCGATCGTGGCGGGCCGAAAGAGTTCGTGAGCTTTCTTCGCGTGCTGATGGACTCGCAGGACGATGCAATCGAGGTCAGCGAGTCCTCAGGCAGTTTCGAGGTGCAGCAGCAGACGTGGAAGCTGATGGAGGGCGTTGGCGATGACAGCCCCGCCTGCACGAAGGTGCTGGAAGGCCTGTTCGAAGGCCTCGCTGCCGGCTGCGGCCGTCACATTCCCGTGCATCTGAAGCCGTCGAAGGACGGCAAGCCGCCGTTCGTCTGGGTGGTCGGGTAGCCGCTGGTTCGCTTTCGCATAGGCGTTTCCACATCGTCATGGCCGGGCTTGTCCCGGCCATCCACGACCTTCTCGTGGCACGAAGAACGTGGATGCCCGGGACAAGCCCGGGCATGACGAGACTGCCCTGGACAGCAGGCCGCAATCGCGCAGGCCCCCAATGCGGTTTGCGCGGGGGGAATCGTGGCCTGCCGTGCTAGGACACTCGGGCGTGCAGCACTTGAGACTGCCGCGCGGGAGCAGAAATGTCCGATATCGGCGTTGCCGAAATTCCTGTCGACGAGAAGGAGCGCCCGCTGCCGCCGCCTGAGCCGCCGGTCAGGAACGCGCTGCTGGACGGTCCGATCCTGCGCACGCTGCTGTGGCTCGCCTGGCCCAACGTGATGGCGCTCACCGCCGGTACCTGCGTCGTCATTGCGGAGACCTCCTATATCGGCAGGCTCGGCGTCGAGCCGCTGGCGGCGATGGCGCTGGTATTCCCTTGCGTGATCCTCACCATGACCATGTCGGGCGGTGCTATGGGCGGCGCGGTGGCCTCGTCGATTGCGCGGGCGATCGGCGCCGGCGATCGCGAGCGCGCCTCGACGCTGGCCGCGCATGCGCTGCTGATCGGCATATGCTTCGGCGTCGTCTTCATGCTGGGCATGCTGATCTTCGGCCCGAAGCTGCTCGAGCTGCTAGGCGGCCGCGGCAACGTGCTGGCGCAGGCGGTGGCGTTCACGCAGATCTTCTTTGGCGGCGCGGTCATTCCGTGGCTGATGAACAGCATGGCCGGCATCCTGCGCGGCACTGGCAACATGAAGCTGCCCTCGGCGTTGATGCTGTCATCGGCCGCGCTGCAGATCGTGATCGGCGGCTCGCTCGCGCTCGGCATCGGCCCGATCCCGTCCTTCGGCATGCGCGGCGTCGCCGCCGGCGCGCTGATCGCCTTCTCCGTCAGCATCGCCGTGATGAGCTGGTACATGTTCTCCGGCCGCGCCCGCGTCGTGCCGAAGCTGCGCGGGCTTCGCATCCAGGGCGCGATGTTCTTCGACATATTGAAGGTCGGCGCGATTGCCTGCTTCTCGCCGCTGCAGGGCGTGCTGAGCGTCTCGATCTTCACCCATCTGCTGGCGAATTTCGGCACCGAGGTGCTGGCCGGCTTCGGCATCGGCGCGCGGCTCGAGTTCCTGCTGACCTCGATCGCTTTTGCCGTGGGCATCGCCTCGGTGCCGATGGTCGGCATGGCGATCGGCGCCGGCAGGGTCACCCGCGCCCGCCGCATCGCCTGGATCGCCGGCGCAATTACTTTCATCTCGGTCGGTTCGATCGCGACCTTCATCGCGGTCTTTCCGGATCTCTGGGTCAACATCTTCACCGATGATCCGGGCGTGCGCGCCGCGAGCCGGCAATATCTGGCGACGGCGGCGCCGATGTACGCCTTCATTGGGCTGTCATTGTCGATGTATTTTTCCTCGCAGGGCGCGGCGAAGGTGCTGGGACCGGTGCTGGCGCAGACCGCGCGGCTGGTCTTCATCGCCGTCGGCGGCTGGTGGCTGTCCACGCATGACGCCACCGCCGGCAGCTTCTTCGTGCTGGCGGCAAGCTCGATGGTGATGCTCGGCGTGCTCTCCAGCCTGAGCGTCGTGCTGACGCGCTGGGGCCCGAAGCCGGCGGTGCCGAGGGTGCGCGCGGCGGTGTCGTGAGGCCTCGTCGAGGGAAAGTGCGTAGGGCGGATTAGCGAAGCGTAATCCGCCGCAGGCGTGCAGGACGGCGGATTACGCCTGCGGCTAATCCGCCCTACGCCTACGCCTTCTTCGCTCGCAATGAGGGGGAGGGAGTCTTATCTCCGCTTCACCCGCCGGATGCCCCGGCCGCCGCCGAGGTTCACCATGCGCATCAGCTGCGGGACCATACTCATCATCTCGCCGCCGCCTATGCCGCCCATCATGCCCATGATGTCGCCGCCGCCATAGCCGCCCATGCCGCCAAGACCGCCGATGCCGCCGGGGATCATGCCGCCATAGCCACCCGGGTTCATGGCGTAGCCTTCGCCATAGCCGCCGCCATAGCCCGTGGTCATCATGCCGCCGCCCATGCCGCCGAAGCCGCCCATCATGCCGCCCATGCCGCCGCCGCCTTCCATCATGCGGCTCATCATCGGGCCCATGGTCTGCATCATCATCGCGAAGCGGCGCTTGCCCATCTTCGCCTTCATCATCTCCAGCATCGGCGCCATCGTCGTCATCATGTCCTCGCCGCCGCCTCCGCCGCCGAAGCCGGCGAACTGGGCCTTCGCCGGCATCGTCGTCAGCGTGAACAGCAGCAGGAGGGCGGCCGCCTGGCACACCACCTTGTCAGCTCCAGTCATGGCAAAACTCCTCATGCGCCGTGCCGCCAGTGGAGGCGGCGCAGTCCGACGCACGGGGCGAGGCTAGGAGCGGGCAGGCGGCCGATCTGTGAGAAATATCACACAGCGTTGTGGATAGCCGGCGCGGGCAGAGGGGCCGCCCGCGCCGAGAGCATGATCCGGAAAAGTTTGAATCGCTTCTCCGAAAGATCATGCTCAAACAACAACCTTACGCTCAGGCCGCCTTGCGACGCCCGAGCGCCTTCTGCATCGCGGCAAGCCCGAGTTCCATCTGCCCCTCCATGTAGGGGGCGAACTCGTGCGGCAACACGTCGGCGATCCACACGAACCTGGTGCGGGCCTCGCCTTCGGCGAACACCTGCGCGGAGGCCGAGTGCTGCGTCAGGCGCTCGTTCTTGATCGCGTAGACCAGCCGCCGGCGTTCGTCGTCGCTCGCGACGAACACTTCGCGCGCCACCGTGCCGTTGGCGAAGGTGACGATGCGCGCATCGCCGTCGAGTTTCGTGTCGGTGACGAAGCCCGGCACCAGCCGCGTATGCAGCGCACCGAAATCGCGCAATGCGTCCCAGACGTCTTCGGGGCGCGCGTCGATGACGATCTCCTTGTGGATGGAAGCCATGGAATTTTCCTTGCGTTGGATTCGTAGGGCGGGTTAGCCGAGCCCCGGGCTCGGTGGTTCAACGAGCGCGGAAGAAGGCGTAACCCGCCGGGTTGAGGGAAAGACGGTGGGTTACGCTTCGCTAACCCACCCTACGGTTCAGCGCATCAGGCGCAGACCGCCTCGACGTTGTTGCCGTCGGGGTCGATCAGGAACGCGGCGTAATAGGTCGGGCTGTAATCCTTGCGCGGGCCGGCGCCGCCATTGTCGCTGCCACCGGCCTTCAGCCCCTCGGCGTGGAATTTCTTCACCGCGTCATGGTCTTTCGCGCTGAACGCGACATGCGCGCCGGTCGCCTTCCCGCCCTTGTGCAGATGCAGCCACAGCGCCGGCGCGTCCTTCGGGCCGAAGCCGGCATAGCCCTCGCCTTGCGAGCACAGCACGAAGCCGAGCGGGGCGAGTGCTGCGGTATAGAAGCGCACGGCGGTTTCGAGGTTGCCGACGCGCAGGCCGATATGGTCGTACATGGGTTTCTCCAGCGGATCGCGCGCGAAATGCCGCGCGCCGTGGAGCTACCCTCTCAGTTCAGCGCCAGCCGATCTTGGAGAATCTTGCGGTCGCCTTTCGAGGCCTGACGGAACCGCATCGGGGAGGCGCCGGCCGCGCGATGGAACGTGCGCACGAAGTTGGAGAGATCGCCGAAGCCGACGTCATAGGCGATGTCGGTGACCGGGCTGTCGTCGTCGGCGAGCCTTCGCGCGGCATGGCGCAGCCGCGAGCGCACCAGATACTGGTGCGGGGTCACGCCCAGCACCTCGGAGAACAGCCGCAGGAAGTGGAACGGGCTGATGCCGGCCTGGCCGGCGGCATCGTCGAGCGCGATGGCCTTGTGCGAATTGGCGTCGATCCACAGCGCGCTCTCCACGGCGCGGCGGCGGTCGCGCAAGGTGGCGTTGAGCTTCCTGGCCTTGCGTCCGGAGACGGCCTCGACGAAGCGCGCGGCCAGCAGGTGGCCGATCTCGTCGAGCCCGACGTCGCTGCTGCCATCTGCCGCCGTTTGGGCGAGTTCGCCCCACACCATCAGTTCGGGCAGCGGCGGCACCGATCCGACCTGCCACAGCCGCTCGTCCCCGATTGCGTCCACGAGGTCAGGCGCCAGGAAGAACGACAGGCATTCGTCGCCGACCACGTGGTCGTGGCTGCAGACATATTCGTCGCCGGGGAAGCCGACCAGCATCGATCCCGCCACCAGCTCGTGGAAGCGGCCGCGGCACTGGCAGCCGAAACTGCCCTTGCGCACATAGGAGATCGAGTGGGCGGGGAATTCTTCTGCAAACGGCTTGTCGCCCGGTCCCGCGGTGCAGCGGAATTCGGTCACGGAAATGCGATTGCTGTCGAACAGCGTCCTGCGGTTCATCCGCTAAATTTAGTTATGCGGACGCGTCGGGGCAACCGGCGGCAGCAACACCTCGAACAGCGTCTTGCTCACGGTCGGGTGAGCGCCCTCGATGGTCAGCAGCCGGCGCTTGGAGATCACCCCGCCGTTCGGCGCCATCTTGTCGGCATAGTTGCCGGCCTCCAGCACGCGATGGCAGGGCACGATGACCGTGAAGGGATTGCGGCCGATCGCCTGCGCCACCGAATAGACCGCGCCGTGGACGCGCAGCCCGTTGGCGACGTCTTCATAGGTGCGGGTCTCGCCGCGCGGGATGCTGCGGACGTGCTGGTAGACGCGCTGGTTGAAGTGCGGCATGCCCGAGAAATCCAGCGCGACGTCGGCCATATCGGCATCGCCGCCGCGCAGCAGCGCGACGATGCCCTCGATGGCGATTTCGGTGTTGGGTGGCGGACGCTGCTCGCGCGCCTCCGGATAGATCCGGTACATCCGACGCCGGGTTTCCAGCTCCCGGGCTTCCGGCAGCTGCACGCCGAGAATGCCGAGATGGCCCCATGCGATGCCGCACCGGCCGACTGCACTGTCGAAGATTGTGAACCCGTGCCCCGACATGACCTACGCCACCCACCGGCGAGGATCATAACACCGTCATAAAAGTCCGCATCCGGAATCTTGCGGTTCGGTTAAGGGTCGCGGCGGGATGCGTCGAGGAACCGGCTTGGCGGCGCGCGCCGGGTCGGCTAATCAGATGGCGAGCACGGTCCGGCGAGGCTGCGAGGCGGTTCCGGCCAGTCCATGCTCGGGCCACGAGCCTTTCGCGGGCGTAGTTCAATGGTAGAACGGCAGCTTCCCAAGCTGCATACGAGGGTTCGATTCCCTTCGCCCGCTCCAGCTCGCTTCTGAACCAAGGCGCGTCTCCGCGCTCGCTGGTTTGACCGGCGAAGTTGATTTGATACGATGAACGGCGTTGTTTCCGTTTCAATTTCGATGGGCAACAGGAGCCACATCATGGCGGCAAGCTACAGCTATTCCGTCATTCTCGAGCCCCAGGAAGGCGGTGGCTTTACCGTGCTTGTCCCGGCGCTGCCCGAGGTCGTGACGGAGGGCGACACCGAACAGGAAGCGCTCGCCAATGCCGAGGAGGCAATCCGCGCAATTCTGGAATATCGACGGGAGCAGGGAATGGCGCCTCCATCCGATGCTCATCCCGAGATTCGCCACGTAACGGTGGCCGCCTGACATGGGCGGTGGACGGCTGCCTGCCGTCAGCGGTAAGCGTGTTGTACAGGCGCTGACGAGAGCGGGTTTTGTCGTCAATCGGATTGTCGGGAGCCACCACGTTCTTGTCTATCCCGGAGACCCGACACGAACAGTGACCATCCCGGTTCATGCCGGGCGAGACTTGAAACCCGGCACTCTGCGCTCGATCATTCGACAGACCGGCCTCACCGTGGAGGAGTTCACGGAGCTTCTATGAGTGCTGCAAGGATAGAAGAGATCGATCGAGGCACCCTTGACCGACGCGATCACCGCTAACGCTTCCCGCAACGACCTGCTGAAGATCGCCATCGGCGGCCTCGTCAGCGGCCTGCTGACGCCGCTGCTGCCGGACGCGATCGACATGCTGACCGTCGCGCCCCGCATGTTGCGGCTGGCGCTATTGGCGCTGCCGTTCGCGGTGGTGGTGTTCTTCGTGGTGCGATGGCGCAGCGCCAATCCGGTGTGGGCAGCGCTGGTGGCTGCGATCGTCACGATGGCCGCCTTTGTCGGCGCGGTGAATGCCGCCATCTTCATCGACGGCCAGATGGCGGGCGCGGCGAAAGCGATGCGCAGCCTGTTCGCCGGCCTCACCGGCGGCCTGGTCGGCGCCGGCCTGATGGCGCTCGGGATCGCGCGGCTGCCGGCAAGCCCGCGGAACGCCGCGGCCTGGATGCCGATGCTGGTCACCGGCGCCGTCGCCGGCAGCCTGCTCGCGCTCGACACCGCGCTCGGCCTTGACCGCACCTCGTTCCTCTATCCGGTCTGGCAGGCCGCCGTCGCGCTGCGGCTGTCGACGGTGCTGCGGCGCTGATGGATGTTGGCGCTGCGGAAGGGCCTGTTGCGACGCCTCGGGATTTTGCGGTGATTTTCCCCGGATGCTCACGTGATTTGAGCGTTACCCGGCCCTGACATTCCTTTCCGGATAGGTTGAGGCGCGAGATAGCGACAGGGGGAACAAATGGCCGATCCGCTGAAATGGGAGTTGCGGGCAACTGGAAGTCTTGAGGAAATCCGACTGCTCCTTGCGCAGGAAAGACATGCGAGTACCCTTGAACTCCACAAGCAATCGGCAAGTCAGCTCAGTTCACTGTCGGACATTGCGCCGGTCGCGTGTGCGGGCAACCAGCATACCTGCCAGCCAACCGTTTTCGTTCCTTCCTTGAATCAGCGCTTTGATCTTGTGTTCACCGGTACGGGAGATTCGATGGCGATCGGTGCCCACGCGGGTCCCCGTGCCTTGGTCTGGAAAGACACTACCTTGTCCTGCTCACACCCTACCCTGGGGGACATGACCATTACGTTGGACCCGGCTCAAGATCACGCCGGCACCATCGTGCCGCTGTCCAGCGAATCGAGCTTCCCAGCGGTAAATCGCAACACTTATTTCTTTGTGCTGAAATCTCCTCTTCTGGGAGAACTCATCAGCGAAAGACCCGCTATCGTCGAAGCCTTGATCGACACTATTCCTCCAACTACCAGATACGAATTCAAGAATGCTCCTCTGAATTTCTATGTGAAGTCGGATCCCGAAAAGAAAATTGTTGCCGTGATCGAGAAGGCTGCAACCGATGTGAAGCCGCTTTGATCGGTTGCACTGCGCGCCCGGCTCGGGCCTGTGCTAACGTTACGAGCGCGAGCCGATGAGGACAGTGATGGTCTTCAGGCATTCCGGAGAACGGCAGCGCAAAGCCCTGTACGCCGGCGATGGCGTTGCCGCCGTAGCGCTCAGGCCAACCAATTTTCGACCTTCAATCCGCAAACGCGTTTGAATTCGTCGGCATTGGCGGTCACGATGATTGCCTCGGTCGCGAGCGCGTGCGCGGCGATCAGCAGATCGTTTCCTCCGATTGATCGTCCGACCGCTTCTAGCCCTGCGCGGATTTCGCCGTATTCCGTGTCGGCAGGAGTATCGAAAGGGAGCACGTCGATTTCGGCAAGCAGGCCCTCGACTGCGCTGAGGAGTCTCTTCGATCCGCTCTTCGCGCAGCCGTATCGCAACTCCGCCGCCACGACGATGCTGGTGCATATCTTGTCCTCGCCGACTTCGGCGATCCGCTTCGATGCTTTGCCTTGCGGGTTTCTGATCAGATCGGAGACGATGTTCGTGTCCAGCATATAGCGGGTCAAAGTGCGCGCTCCGGCGACGGTATGGGATCGTCGATCTCCGGAAAATCTTCAATCGGTTGCATCGTCCCGAGCAACGCCAGCAGGCCGCGCTTGCGGACCGGTTCGATCACCAGCCGGTCGCCGTCGCGATGCATGACGGCTTCGTTCCCCGGCAACTCGAACTCGACGGGAATGCGCACCGCCTGGTTGCGGCCGTTGCGGAACAGTCTGACGTGGCGGAGTTCTGTCATGAATCCCTCTTGGCATATGCCATAGACATATGCCAAGGAAGGCGTTGCCGCAAGGGTCATTTCCTACTGTGCATGGGGTTGTTTTCGCTTTTTGTTTCCGGCCCCCCCGCCGCCGGCGTCCCTAGCCGTCCCAGGTCAGCGGCAGATCGAGCAGTCCCCTGAACGCCCAGCCGCCGATCCGCGGCGGCTCGACCAGCCGCAGGCCCTTCAGCCGGGCGAAGATCGCGGGCAGCGCGACGTCGGCGATCATGGCACGCGAGGCGAAGGCGCCGGCGCAGAAGTGCGGACCGGCGCCGAAGGCGATGCTCTTGCTCGCATCGCGGCGGATGTCGAAGGCCTCGCCGTTCTCAAAATGCCTCTCGTCGCGGTTGGCGGAGCCGAACATCAGGAACACGCGCTCCTCGGGCTCGAATTCGACATCGCGGATGCGCCAGGGCTTTGCGATCCGCCGCGGCGACATGCCAATCGGCGAGATCCAGCGCGCATACTCCTCGAACGCCTGCAGCCAGGGGATCGCGCCGCTCTGCACGAGGGCGAGCTGGTCGGGATGGTTGAGCAGCGCCCAGACCGTGCCGGCTATGGCGTCGCGCGGCTCGTTCTGGCCGCCGGAGATCGCCAGCTTGATGTTGGCGCGCACGCTCTCCATCGGCAGGCCGGCTTGCAGCATCACGCCGAGCAGGCTGAGGTCCGGCTTGTTCGACAGCGCCGGCACCATGTCGTCGATCGCGGCGTCGATGCCCGAGGTCGCGGCATGGCAGCGCGCTTCCACAGCGGGATCGCCCGTGTAATTGGCGATGCCGTCGATCATGCCCTGTGACCACGCGTTCATGTCCTGAAAGCGCATGTTGGTGAGGCCGGTGATGGTCTTCAGGCATTCGGCCGAGAACGGCAGCGCGAAAGCCTGCACGAAATCGACCGATGGCTTTGCTTCGAGCGCATCGATGATGCGGTCGGCATGGGCCCTGAACTGCGCGGTCCAGTGCGACTTCACCGTCTTGGGCGAGATCGCCGGAAAGATCGCCTTGCGCTCGGCCAGATGCGCATCGCCGTCCTTGCGCATCATGTTGTGGCCCATCAGCTTGTTCATCAGCCCCTGCGGCTGGTGCGACGAGAACACGTCGATCTGCTTCTCCGAGACGAAGATGTCGTCGCGGCTGCACAAGAGCGTGCTGCCGAGCTGTGGCACGGCGACGATCGGCGCCTCCTTCCGGAAGCGGGCCAGCGTGGGGTAGGGGTCCTGCCAGAACGCGGCGGGGTCGATCTCGATGCGGGGGGCGGTGCTCAAGGCTGTCCTCGGATGTTTGCCGCAAGCATAGCCGGCGCGGCCCGCCTCGTCTGTCCCCACGGATGGGGACGGGGTTCAGTTCAGGCGGTGCGCGGTCATCACGCGCAGCACGATCGCAAACAGCTCGTTCTGCGAGGAGATGCCGAGCTTTTCATAGGCGCGCTTGCGGTAGGTCAGCGCCGAATGCAGGCTGATGCCGAGTTCGGATGCGATCGCCTCGGAAGAGAAGCCGGTGAGGATGCGCAGGCAGACCTCCTTCTCGCGCCCGGTCAGCGCCGCGAACGGCGCGGCCTCGGCGAACAATGCCTTCAGCCGCAGCAGCGGATCGCCGCCGTCGGTCGCCGCATCCTGCTGGAAATGCCGCGCCACCGCGGCGCTCACCGCCGGCGCAACCGCCATCAGCCGCCGCACCTCCTCGCGCGTGAACTGGCCCTGCGAGGTGATGCGGTAGAAGTTGACGTAGAAGCAGCTTCCCTCCACCCAGATCGCGGTCGCGCATTTGTCGACGATGTCGGAATCCTCGAAGAACATCTTGCGGTAGCTGTCGCTGTACATCCGTCGCGCGAAGGTCGGCAGCAGCACCGGGACGGCGTCGCCGTGGCCGGCGAGGATCGCATCGCGGTTGGGATCGGACAGGAAGAAATGCCCGGAATAGGCGACGCCGAGGTCGCCGCCGGTCGGGATGTTGCCGGCGTCGAGCAGGCAGGCCGACGAGCGCTCGCCGGCGAACGAGAACACCATGCAATGGCCGACATCGGCAATGCGCCGCAGCGCGCCGAGCAGCGTGTGCGGAAACGCGGGGCGCCCGATCGCCAGCAACGCCGGCGTGATGTCGCGGATGGCCTGATCCCTGAAGGCACCGGCCTTCATGTTCTTCCTCCCCCGATGTTTCCGGGAGAGTATCAGCGCGGCGACGGCAACGGAAGCGGCCGGAACGCAGCGGCCGCCCGCGCATGGGCAGGCGGCCGCGGCTTCCTTGCTTCACGCAGACTGCGGAACCTGGTCGAGGAAGCCGGTGATGCTCCGGATTCGGCCGTCCCCGCTGAGCACGGCGAAATCAGTGCCCTTGATCGGGCTGTCGGCGCCGTCGGGGCCGAGGCCCCAGGAGAAGCGGACGTGGTCGCCAAAGCCGTTGGGTTCGCCGATAAGGCTGAACCTGAACTCCGGAAACTTCTGCTGCACGCCCGAGATCAGCGCATCGACGCCGTCATGGCCGCTGCCGGACATCAGCGGGTCGACATAGCTGGCGTCGTCGGTCCAGTTCGCCGCCAGCATCTCGCGGCGGCGGTTCGCGGTTCGCTCGTTCCAGAGTTCGATATAGCGGTGGGCAACCTGTCGGACGTCGGTCATTGCTTGATCTCCTTTCGAAAGCCGGATCGTTCGGCTGATCGGACTATCCGACGGGAGCGACGGCCAATCGATTACCTCCGACGTCATGGCGCACGCTACGGCGAAATCTTCAGCACCGCCTTCATGTTGGGATGGTAGCGGCAGTAGTACTCCACGGTGCCCGCCCGCTTCAGCACGGACGCGACCGTCTTCTTCGGCGGCTGGTTGACGTCGAAATCGCCGTTGCGCGCGGTTGCAGTGTGGACCAGCACGTCCTTGTTCACCCATTCGATGGTGTCGCCGACTTTCGCCGACACCTCCGGTGGCACGAACGCCATGTCCTGAATCGCGATCTGAATCGTTTCCGCACGCGCCGGGACGGCGGCCAGCCCGAACGCGAACGCAAGCATGACGTGCCGTCCCGACAACATGGATCGCTCCTCACTTCAGGCTGGCGGCTACGTGCTCGGCGTGCTGCTGATGCCCCTGGAATATCTTCAGGCCGGTCTGCAGCAGGCTCTTCAACTCGGGATTGGTGGCCGAGGGGATCAGCTGCGTCTCCAGCGCGCCGTTGACGGCCTTGTGATAGGCGACCTCGTTGGCGACATAGGCCTTGTCGTAGTCGGCGCCCTTCAGCTTGGCGAGTTCGGCAAGCTTGTCGGCGGCCTGCTTCGACAGCGCCTTGCTGGTGTCGTTGTCTTCAGGCGTGACCTTCAGCTTCTTGACGAGGTCGAGCGCCTGCTTGTTCACGGCTTCATGGTCACGCACCATGTCCTGAGCGAATGCCTTCACTTCCTTGTTGCTGGCTTTGCTCAGTGCCTGCTTGGCGGCGTTGATGTCGAGCACGCCTGCGGTGTAGGCGACGTGGGCGATCTGCGGATCGGTCGGTTTCGCTGCCTGCGCCATGGCGGCGCCGCTCGCGAGGCTCAACGCGGCAATTGCCGCGCTCAATCGAATGAACATGCTGGACTCTCCTGTGACGCCGGTCGCAAGGCGACGGCGGGTTATTTGCTTCACAGGGGTTGGATGGTGTAGCGGCGCCGAGGTTCCCGGATTTTCACCGGGGATAGCCAAGCCGCGTCAGCACGGCGTCCGTCAGCCGTTCGCAGCGTTTGCCGGCGAACGGAAACGCCTCCATCACCACCGGGCCGATCTTCCGTTCCACATTGTCGCGCAACAGGTTGCGCGCGCGATGCAGGCGGGTTTTCACCGTTTCCGGCTTCAGGCCGAGAATGTCGGCCGTCTCCTCGACATTCATGCCCTCGATCACCCGGGTGATGAAGACCAGGCGGAACGGCTCGGGCAACTCGTCGATCGCGTGCTCGACGACATGCTGAATTTCGCGTTGGGCCATGGATTTTTCCGGATCGTCCGACGAGGCGAGAGGGAAAGGAATGATTTGCGCCTGCGGCGTGCGCGCCTCCAGCGCCGACCACTCCACGCCGGGCCGTTGCCGGCGCAGGCGCCCCAGCGCCTCGTTCATCGCAATCCGCGACAGCCAGGTGGAAAGGCTGGAATCGCCCCGGAATTGCTCGAGATGGGTGAAGGCGCGCACATAGGTTTCCTGCACCACGTCTTCCGCCTCGGCATCGTTGCGCAGGATGCCGCGCGCGAGACGATAGAGCCTGCGGTTGTTCGCCTGCATGATCGTGCGCACCGCCGCCTCGTCGCGGGCGAGCGCGCGGCGGACCAGTTCGGCGTCATCCGGGCCGGTGGTGACGATTTGAGTGATGGGGACCTGGCGCATGATGGCTTCGCTGTCACATGGGTTGGCTGGCCATTGGATGCGAGGGGACGACAAAGGTTCCCGAAAATCGCAGAAAAATTATGGCCGGGGCAAGCCCGGCCATAACGAGAGTAAACGAGGTGGCAGGCGTTACTTCGCCGCGACCACCATGATCTCGACCTTGTACTGCGGCGCGGCGAGTTGCGCCTCGACCGTGGCGCGGGCCGGCGTGTTGCCCTGCGACACCCAGGCGTCCCACACCGCGTTCATCTCGGCAAAGGTCTTCATGTCGGTGATGTAGATGTTGGCCGAGAGCAGCTTGGTCTTGTCGCTGCCGGCCCTGGCCAGATGGCCGTCGATGATGGAAAGGATTTCCTTGGTCTGGTCGGCGACGCTGCCGCCGGCGGTCTTGTTAGCGACGACGCCCGCGAGATAGACGGTATTGCCGTGCACCACGACCTGGCTCATGCGCGGGCCGGTCTCGAAACGCTGAATGCTCATTTTTTCTTTTCTCCCTGGGAAGGCGGCTCCTGTTAGCGCAGCGCGCGGCGGCGCGCCACTGCGCAAATCGCAGCGCTGGTCTCACGGAAACTTCCTGAAGAACGCCCAGATCGTCTCGGCGCCGTCGACGTCGCGGTTCTGCGGACCGAGGAAGGCATTCGCAAGCCGAGGGAAACGGGCGTCGGGGCTGCCGGGCACGCGATGGCCGCCGTCGTTGACGCGGTAGAGCACGACGTCGCGGCCGGGCGGGCATTTCGACTCGATCCGCGTCACCGTCGAGCGATCGCTGCGATCGGCATCGTCGAGTTCCGTGACGGCGCCGTCCCCGGCATCGCAGCCATTGTTCCGGCGCCAGAAGCCGAGCGTCTTCTCGGCGGGCCAGAAGCGGTCCACCGCAAAGCGGCTGGTGCCGCGGCCGCCCTTGAACGGAACCAGCGGATCGGCCGTGCCGTTCATCATCAGCATCGGCACCGACCGTGCGGGCCGGCAGGGGTTGGCGGACTGGTCGGTGAGGCTCATCGCGACGCTTGCGGCGGCGGCAAACAGATCGGCGCGCTTGCAGACCAGCGTCATTGTCATGGCGCCGCCGTTGGAAATGCCGGTGACATAGACGCGCCTGGGATCGGCGATGCCGTCCGCGACCAGCTTTTCCACCAGCCCTGCGATGAAGGCGACGTCGTCGGTGCGGTGCGGCGGAATGCGGCCGGCGCGCAGATGGGTGGGGCGCAGGTCGGCCCAGGCATGGTTGAGCCCGTCCGGAAACGCGACCGCAAAGCCTTCGCGCTTGGCGACCGCCGGCCAGCCCGTGCGCGTAATCATGTCGGCGCCGGTCTGGGTGTTGCCGTGGAGCACGATAACCAGCGGCGCGGGTCTGGCGTCGGGCAAGCGCACCGCGTAGTGGCGCGTCACCTTGCCGATGGCGATCGTGTCCGCCACCGCTGTCTCGGCGCAGGTCAGGACAAGCAGCAAGGCGAGGAAGCGGATCATGCAGGGCTCGCGGGCCAACGGCACCTTGCCATTGCAGCACGGAGAGACCGGCGGATCAACCGATCCGCCGCGGCTCAACCCACCGCCCTCGCCGCCGCGCGCCCGGCATTGCGGCCGGAGAACAGGCAGCCGCCGAGGAAGGTGCCTTCCAGCGAGCGATAGCCGTGCATGCCGCCGCCGCCGAAGCCCGCGGCTTCGCCGGCCGCATAGAGGCCAGCAACGACCTTGCCGTCCTGGCCGAACACGCGCGAATCGAGGTCGGTCTCGAAGCCGCCCAGCGTCTTGCGGGTGAGGATGTTGAGCTTCACCGCGATCAGCGGTCCGTGCCCGGGATCGAGGATGCGATGGGGTTTCGCGGTGCGGATAAGTCTGTCGCCGATATAGCGGCGCGCATTGTGCAGGTTCATCACCTGCGAATCCTTGACATAGGGGTTGTCGATCTCGCGGTCGCGCGCCTCGATCTGCGCCCTGATGCGGTCGAGCTCGAGGAGATCGCTGCCGGCGAGCTTGTTCATGGCGGCGACGAGATCCTGGAGATTGTCGCGCACGATGAAATCGACGCCCTTTTGCTTGAAGGCCTCCACCGGCGCGGGCGCCCCCTTGTTGGTGGCGCGCTTGAGCGTCATTCGCCAGCTCTTCCCCGTGAGATCAGGGTTCTGCTCCGAGCCCGAAAGCGCGAATTCCTTCTTGATGATGCTCTGCGTCAGGATGAACCAGGAATAATCGTAGCCGGTGCTCATGATGTATTGCAGCTGCCCGAGCGTGTCGGAGCCGGGAAACAGCGGGGCGGGCAGCCGCTTGCCCGTGGCGTCGAACCACATCGAGGACGGGCCGGGCAGGATGCGGATGCCGTGGCGCGGCCAGATCGGCGCCCAGTTCTGGATGCCCTCGACGTAATGCCACATGCGGTCGCGGTTGATCAGCCGCGCGCCGGCCGCTTCCGTGATGCCGATCATGCGGCCGTCGACGTGCTCGGGCACGCCGGAGATCATGAACTTCGGCGGCGCGCCGAGACGCGTCGGCCAGTTCTGCCGCACCAGCTCGTGATTGCCGCCAATGCCGCCGGAGGCGATCACCACCGCTTGCGCGCGCAACGAGAATTCGCCGACCGCCTTGCGTGACGAGCTCTTGCCGCGCTCGACATTGTCGGGCTCCAGGATCGCGCCGCTGACGCCGTCGACGGCGCCATTGGTCATGCTGAGCGCATCGACGCGATGGCGGAATTTGAAGATCAGCCTGCCGTTCTTCGCCGCCTCGCGGGCGCGGCGCTCGAACGGCTCGACGATGCCCGGCCCCGTGCCCCAGGTGACGTGAAACCGCGGCACCGAATTGCCATGCCCCATCGCGTCATAGCCGCCGCGCTCGGCCCAGCCGACCACCGGGAAGATGCGATGGCCCATTGCGCGCAGCCAGTCGCGCTTCTCGCCGGCGGCAAACGCGACATAGGCCTCGGCCCATTTCCGCGGCCACAGATCTTCCTCGCGGTCGAAGCCCGCGGTACCCATCCAGTCCTGCAAGGCGAGGTCGTAGGAGTCTTTGATGCCGAGCCGGCGCTGTTCCGGCGAATCGACCAGGAAAAGTCCGCCGAACGACCAGAAGGCCTGGCCGCCGAGGCTCTGTTCGCCTTCCTGGTCCAGCAGGATCACCTGTTTGCCGGCATCGGCAATCTCGGTGGCCGCCACCAGCCCGGCCAGGCCGCCGCCGACCACGATCACGTCAGCATCAGCAGCCATCGTATCCTCCCCCGCATCTTCAGGGCATGAAGCCCGCCGCTTTGGTCGCGGTCAACGGCAAAAGCCGCTTGCCTGTGGCAGCCACGCCACGAAACGATTTGTTAACTGTTCCAGTTTGGGACCTTTTGCCGCCGCCGGTGCAGCGCCCCGGCAACACTGCATCTGAATTTGTTTCGACCGAGCTTGGCCCCCTCGACAAAAATGCCGTTCGGCAACACGCTACGACTGTCTGCATCACAAAAGACGTTCAGATTCGGTTTCGACTGGGCTGGGGGCTGCGACATGAAGTTCGTGACTGGTTTGCTTGCGGCGGTTCTGCTTCTGGCAGGGATCAGCGCCAGTCACGCGGTGGTGCGGATTGCGGACGATCGCGGCGGCCGCATCGGCACCTATGTCGACAAGTACCAGGGCCTGCGCTCTTCGGGAGAGACCGTGATCATCGACGGGCTCTGCGCCTCGGCCTGCACCATCGTGCTCGGCGCGGTGCCGCATGACCGCATCTGCGTCACCTCGGCTGCCAATCTCGGCTTCCATGCCGCCTGGGATTTCGGCGCCAATGGTCGCGCGGTGACCAACAGCGAAGCCACCCAGATGCTCTATTCAATGTATCCCGCGCCGATCAAGCGCTGGATCGCGGCGCGCGGTGGGCTGACCCCGAAGATGATCTTCCTCCGGGGCAAGGCGCTGCAGGCGATGTACAAGCCCTGCTATCTCGACGCCCAGGCCTCCGCCAACCGGCCGGCCACGGCTTCCCAGCGCTAAATCCCCTTCAGGACGACGTGATCGGCGGCGCCTCGGCGCCGCTTGCCCGTGCGTGGAACTCGGCCTATCTGAGGGCCATGGCCCGCCCGGTTTCAGCTCCGGATCACATGGTGAGTACGCCCCCGCCGAAGGCGCGGGCGGCGTCGGTGATCGTCTGGAGTGCGGCGGTGCTTGGCGCGCTCGCCGTGATCGCTGCGGCGGCCCTGTGGATGTACTATGGCACGACGGTGTTTTTCGAGATGATCTCTGCCGGCATCGCGGCCTGCTTCTGAAAAGGTAAGTTTTCGATGGACCAGCTGCGCCGCCCCCTCGTCATCATCGCGGCCTTCGCGGTCAGTCTCGCCGTCGGGCTCCTGCTGATGACCTGGCTGATGGGCGATTTACGCAAGGTCGCCGCGCCCGCCGCGATCGGCGGTCCGTTCCAGCTCGCCGACCAGTCCGGCAAGGTCGTCACCGAGAAAGATCTGAAGGGTCGTCCGACCCTGATCTTCTTCGGCTTCACCCATTGTCCCGACGTCTGCCCGACCTCGCTGTTCGAGATCTCGGAAGTGCTGCGCGCGATGGGCAAGGACGCCGACAAGGTCAACGCCTTCTTCGTCTCCGTCGATCCCGAGCGCGACACGCAAGCGGCGATGAAGGATTATCTTTCGAGCTTCGACCCGCATTTGAAGGGGCTGACCGGCAATGCAGAGCAGGTTGCCAAGGTGCTCACCGCCTATCGGGTCTACGCCAAGAAGGTGCCGCTGAAGGACGGCGACTACACCATGGATCACACCGCGCTGGTCTACCTGATGGATCGCGACGGGAATTTCGTGGCGCCCTTCAACATGAAGCGGAAGCCCGAAGACGCGGCGGCCGAGCTCAAACGTTACCTCTAGGTCCGATTTTTAACCCATCCGGCCCTCGCTTCGCCGCCGGGATGGTCTATAAGGCCGGAAATCCCGGACAACCTGCCTGATAATGCCCGCCGTGACTGCCTCGCTGTCTTGCTTCCGCCCGACCCGTGCCGCGTTCGCAGGGGCATTGCTCGCGGCTGCGCTGGCGGCAGGATCTGCCGATCCGGCGCGCGCCCAGCAGGCCGCGCCGAAGGTCGAGGCTGCGCCGCAGGCAGTGCCGGGCTTCTGGGATCCGCGGCGCCGGCCGGACCGGCCGGACCTGTCGCGCATCACCGTGATCCGCTTCCTTACCGAGACCGACTATCCGCCGTTCAATTTCACCGGCCCCGACGGCAACCCGGCCGGTTTCAACGTCGATCTGGCGCGCGCGCTGTGCGACGAGATCAAGATCACGTGCACGATCCAGATGCGCCGCTTCGAGACGCTGGTCGACGCCATCTCCTCCAACCGGGGCGATGCCATCATCGCCTCGCTCTCCGTGACGCCGCAGTTGCGTACCCGCCTGGATTTCACCGACCCCTATTATCGCGCGCCCGCGCGCTTCGTCTCGCGCCGCGAGGCGGTGATGAGCGAGGTGCGCCCGGAATATCTGGAAGGCAAGAAGATCGGCGTCATCGCCGGCACCTCGCACGAGGCGTATCTGAAGGCAATGTTCACCGATGCGGAAATCAAGTCCTTCGCCGGTGACGACGCGCTGCGCATCGCGCTGCGCCGCGGCGAGGTCGACATGATCTTTGGCGACGCGATCGCGCTCGCGTTCTGGATCAACGGCACGGACTCGGCCGAATGCTGCGCCTTCTCGGGAGGTCCGTTCGTCGAGAGCCGCTATTTCGGCGAAGGCGTCGGCATCGGCGTGCGCAAGGGCAACGACCTGCTGCGCCAGGCATTGAACTGGGCGATGTTCCGGGTCTGGGAAAAAGGCCGCTACACCGACCTGTGGCTGCGCTATTTCTCGATCAGCCCGTTCTGACGCTCCACGCCCTGTGGAGACTGTGCTAACAAGACGGCCCGTTTTGCCGGAGAAAGCCCGACTAGATGTCCACCGCCGAACTCGCCACCCCCAACGATCTTCGTTCGCTCGCCGAACAATCCAACGCCTGGCCGTTCGAGCAGGCCAGGGCGATTGTCGCGCGGCTGAAGAAGAAACCGAAGGACGAGGTGCTGTTCGAGACCGGCTACGGCCCGTCCGGCCTGCCGCATATCGGCACCTTCGGCGAGGTGGCGCGCACCACCATGGTGCGCCACGCCTTCCGCGTGCTCACCGACGACAAGATCAGGACGCGCCTGCTGGCCTTTTCCGACGACATGGACGGCCTGCGCAAGGTGCCGGACAACGTGCCGAACAAGGAACTGCTGGAGAAGAACCTCGGCAAGCCGCTGACCCGGGTGCCCGATCCGTTCGGCACCCATGACAGCTTCGGCGCGCACAACAATGCGCGGCTGCGCGCCTTCCTCGACACCTTCGGCTTCGACTACGAATTCGCCAGCTCCACCGACTATTACGCCTCGGGCAAATTCGACGCGGCGCTGTTGCGCATGCTGGAGCGGCTCGACGCCGTCATGAAGATCATGCTGCCGTCGCTCCGTGAGGAGCGCGCGGCGAGCTATTCGCCGTTCCTGCCGATCTGCCCGCGCACCGGACAGGTGCTGTATGTGCCGATCGTCGATCACGACGCAAGGGCCGGTACGGTCTCTTACGACGATCCCGACACCAGGGAGCGTGTCACGCTTCCCGTCACCGGCGGGCATTGCAAGCTGCAGTGGAAGCCCGACTGGGCGATGCGCTGGTATGCGCTTTCCGTCGACTACGAAATGGCCGGCAAGGACCTGATCGACTCCGTCAAGCTGTCGGGCAAGATCTGTGCGGCGCTCGGCGGCGCGCCGCCGGAAGGCTTCAACTATGAGCTCTTTCTCGACGAGAAGGGCCAGAAGATTTCCAAGTCGAAGGGCAACGGCCTGACCATCGACGAATGGCTGCGCTACGCCTCGCCGGAATCGCTGTCACTGTTCATGTACCGCGAGCCGAAGGCCGCCAAGCGGCTCTACTTCGACGTCATCCCGCGCAACGTCGACGACTACCAGCAGTTCATCGAGGGTTATCCCAGGCAGGAAATCAAGCAGCGCCTGGCCAATCCGGTGTGGCACATCCACTCAGGCAATCCACCGATGGCGGACATGCCGGTGACCTTCCAGATGCTGCTGACGCTGGTGTCCTCGTCGAATGCGGAGAACGCCGAGACGCTGTGGGGCTTCATCGGCCGCTATCGTCCCGGCGTGACGCCGCAGACGCATCCGAAACTGGATGCAATGGTGAACTACGCCATCAACTATTATCGCGACTTCGTCGCGCCGACGAAGAAGTTCCGCGAGCCGACCGAGGGCGAGCGCGCCGCGTTGCAGGATCTGCGCGATGCGCTCTCCAACATGGAAGCGGGCGCCTCGGCCGAGGACATCCAGAACGTGGTCTACGAGATCGGCCGCCGCGAGCCGTTCCTCGACGCGATAAAGAAAGGCAAGGACGGCCGCCCAGGCGTCTCGCTCGACTGGTTCAACATGCTCTACCAGGTGCTGCTCGGCCAGGAGAAGGGCCCGCGCTTCGGCTCCTTCGTCGCGGTCTACGGCGTGGCGAATGCGATCGCGATGATCGACGGTGCATTGGCGAGGTCGGCCTGACTGTCGCCCCGGCGACCCGTCTCCGCCAAGGCTTCGCCGGGGCTTGCACCGAGGGGCGCCGAAGCTTTAGCGAAGGCGGCAAGCCGGGGCCCATAACCACAGCCGTTCGTTGTTGAAGTGAGCTGAAGCTCCAGCGTGTCCCAACCGCTGAGTTCGGTGGTTATGGGTCCCGGCTCGCGCTTCGCTTGGCCGGGACGACACCGATTGTGCCGCGCTTTCCGGATACCACCCCCGCGACAATTCCCGCCGCCGCCACGCGCAAAATCCTCTATACTTCCTCGATAACAACAAGCCTCAGGGGAGCCCGCGCATGCAGTACATGGTTTCGCCGAAATCGGTTCGCGACGACGTGTCCGACGAGCAGTGGCAGGCGCGGGTCGATCTCGCGGCCGCGCATCGTCTTGCCTACATGCACGGCTTCTCGGAAGGCATCTTCAATCACCTGACGCTGGTGGTTCCCGGCCGGAGCGACCGCTACTACCAGATACCCTTCGGCACCCACTGGTCGGAAGTCACGGCTTCCACCTTCATGGAAGTCGGTATCGACGACAGCGAGGTGAAGAGCGGCGAGGGCGATGTCGAGCGCTCCTGCTATTGCATCCACGCACCGATCCACAAGGCGCTGCCGCAGGCCAAAGCCGTGTTCCACACCCACATGCCCTATGCCAGCGCGCTGACCCGGCTCGAGGACCCGCGCATCAAGGAGATCGGCCAGACCGAAGTGGGCCTGTCCGAAGCCATCGCCTATGACGACGAATATGCCGGTCCCGCGATGGACCCGGCGGAAGGCGCGCGGCTCGCCCGCGTGATCGGCAACAAGAGCGTGCTGTTCATGGCCAATCACGGCATCACCACGACAGGCGCCAGCGTCGCCGAGGCCTACGACAAGCTCTATTACGTCGAGCGCGCTGCGCAGGTGCAGATCTACGCGATGTGGACCGGGCAGCGACTGAAGCAGTTGCCGACGCCGGTGGTCGAGAAGACCAGGCGCGACTACATGGACGACCATCTCTACCAGGGTCCGACGCCGGCGCAGCGTCACTTCGCTGCGCTCAAGCGCATCCTCGACCGTAAGGAGCCGGACTACGCGACGTAGGTCGTCACGGCATCTCAGCCCGACACCAGCACGTATCGCCGGTTGTCCCGTTGCACGGGACGCGCGTTCATCGGATAGAGCCTGGCGAACGCCGCCACATCCGTCTGCGCCACCATGGTCGGGTTGGTCAGCACGAGCCACTCCACGGTCTCCGCGCAAGGCGGCGTCGTCAGCGAGCCCGGATAGCGGTAGTAAGTCAGCTTCTTCGGCAGCATGTCGTTCGGGTTGAAGTCGGGGTCGGCCTTCACCGGCGGACGTTCCTTGGCCGGCATCGTCGCAACCACCCTGGAAAAGGCGGCATTCGGCTTGCCGGTCGACATCAGCACGCCGACCACGGCGAGCGCGCCGGACTCGGCGCGATGCACGAAATGCGCCTCCATTGGAAAACTCCTGCCCGCGACCATGTGCTCGCTCGGCCGGTGGAAGTGGACCTGCAGCAACTTGAACTTTCTGTCCCCCAGCGCGAGCGAGCTGCCGTCGGCGAAATTGAGCTGGATGGTGTGGCCGTTGTTGACGATGGTGTCGGCGCTCTTCGCCCAGTTGGGCCTGAGCGGCGGCAGCTGCGCCTTCAGCGGCGCGATAATGTCGATCGGCGATTGCTGCTGGCCGATCGCGCAAACCTTGCTGGCTGCATCGAGATCGCCCCATTTCGCAGGGCCGGTCGCACCCTCATAGCTCCAATGGGCGCCCTCGGCGGCATGGACGGGCCGGCACAGCGGACAAAGGGCAAGGCCGGCAAAGGCCTTCAGCGCGTCGCGACGGTTCATGTTTCTCCCAGGAGCGATCGCGCTAATACAAGGATGGGTTGAGCGTAGCGAAACCCATCATCTTTCCGACAGGGGCGATGGGTTTCGCTACGCTCAACCCATCCTACGATGCTGCATTTGTTGTGCAAACATTCTCTAGTGCCGCGTCCATACGATGCGCGCGATCCATTCGATTTCTGCGGGGTCGAGCGTGCGGTCGGCTTCGCCGGCCTCGAACGGTGCCAGCTCCAGCGCTTTGGCGGTGCGCCGCCGCAGTTCGCGGATCAACACTTCGCCTGCCACCGTCTTGACGACGACGCGGTCCCCGCGTCGGATCGGCGTGCCCGGTGGCAGCGGCACCGATTGCACCTCGCGGGCGTGATCGCCGATCAGCTGCACGTAGGTGTCCATCGAGCTGCCGGTCGCGGCCAGCGCCTTCGCCAGCGATTCGGTGGAAGGCCAGCGCTCGCGGCCGTCGGCCGTGATGCGCTTGGACTTGTTGAAGGTGGTGGGATCGAGCCCGGCGCGCCGCGCCAGTCCCGAAGGCGACAGCCCCGCACGCGCGGCAAGCCGGTCGAGCGCAGCCCACACCTGGCCGTGGGTCAGCATCTTCAGCGCTTTCGGCTGCTTGGCCATGGGCACAACCCGGCACCTTCGATCGGGAATTATTGGCGCAATCGGCGGCTTCCGGCAATTCTGCAACGAATGGGTGCGCGCTGGTGCTTGAAGTCGCCTCCGCCCGCCGATACGGTCGCCTCCGGCTGCCGGGATTTCCGGAAAAATCCCAAAGGACTCAAGGACAAGCAGGAATCGTTCCGTTGCGCATGATCTACAAAATCTGCCCGGCATCGGCCTGGCGCGAGGCGGAGCGGCAGGGCGTCTATCGCGGCAGCGCCGACGATGTCCGGGACGGCTACATCCATTTCTCCACCGCCGCCCAGGTCGCTGGAACCGCGCGCAAGCATTTCCACGGGCAGGACGGCCTGTTGCTGGTCGCGGTCGATGCCGAAGCGCTCGGCGAACGGCTGCGCTGGGAGCCCTCGCGCCACAACGAGCTGTTCCCGCATCTCTATGGCGAACTCGATCTTGGCGCGGTGCGGGCGATCCATGACCTGCGTTCGCGGGCCGACGGCTCCCACGACGTTCCGGAGCTCGTTTCGTGATCCGCGCTTTCGATACCTTCTCGCTGCCGCTGCTGCGCTGGCTCGATCCGGAGGACGCGCATCGCCTGGCGATCCAGGGGTTGCGCCTGCTGCCGCCGATCCGGCCCAAGGCCGACGATCCGAAGCTCGCGGTGCGCGCCTTCGGGCTGAACTTTCCCAATCCGGTCGGCATGGCCGCCGGCTTCGACAAGAACGCCGAGGTGCCGGACGCGCTGCTGCGGCTCGGCTTCGGCTTTGTCGAGATCGGCTCGGTGACGCCGCGCCCGCAAGGAGGCAATCCGCGGCCGCGGCTGTTCCGCCTCGAGCGCGACGAAGCCATCATCAACCGCATGGGCTTCAACAATGACGGCGCCGACACAGTGTTGCGGCGTCTCGCCGCGCGCGCCAATCACGCCGGCATCGTCGGCGTCAATGTCGGCGCCAACAAGGATTCCGACGATCGCACCGCCGACTACGTCAAGCTAATCGAGACCTTTGCGCCGGTGGCGAGCTACTTCACCGTCAACGTCTCCTCGCCGAACACGCCGGGCCTGCGCAACCTGCAGCAATCGGCCGCGCTCGACGATCTGCTGGCCCGGGTGATCGACGCCCGCGAGCGCGTGCGCAGGAACGCCGGCGACTCGCCGGTGCTGCTGAAGATCGCGCCGGACCTCAGCCTCGCCGAGCTCGACGACGTCGTCCACGTCGCCCGCTCGCGCCGCGTCGACGGCATGATCGTCGCCAACACCACGCTGGCGCGGCCTGCCACCTTGCGCGAGGGCAACCGCGCGAAGGAGCAAGGCGGCCTCTCCGGCCGGCCGCTGTTCCGCCTCTCCACGCGCATGGTGGCGGAAACCTATGTGCGCGTCGAAGGCGCATTCCCGCTGGTCGGCGTCGGCGGCATCGATAGCGGCGGCGCCGCGCTGACCAAGATCCGCGCTGGCGCCAGCCTGATCCAGCTTTATTCCTCGCTGGTCTACAAGGGCCTCGGCCTGGTCGACGACATCAAGCGCGATCTGGCGTCCACCTTGCTGCGTACGGGCCGCGACTCGCTGTCGGAAATCGTCGGCGCCGACGCGGCAACCCTGACGGCGGAGGAATGGCCGGTGAAGTAGGCGGCACTCGTGCCGCACCGCGTCCGGAACACGCGAGTGGCCAACGCCCGTTCTACCCAAACGTCCGCTTCAGCAGCCCCGGATACGCCAGCGCCTGCAGGCCGCCACGCGCGGCATAGTGCACCAGCAGCGCGGCCCATAGCCCGGCATTGCCGAAGCCGCGCAGCGCGAGCCAGGCGGCGAGGAAGATCGCCAGCGAAGCCAGCATCAGGTTGCGCATGTCGCGTGCCCAGGTTGCGCCGATATAGACGCCGTCGAAGGCAAAGGCGAACACGGCGAGCGCCGGCGAGGCGATGACGAACACGAGGAATTCGCGCGCGACGCCGCGGACGTCCGTGCTTGCGGTCATGACGTCGATCAGCGCCGGGCCGGATAGTGCGAATACCGCAGTGACCGCCAGCGCAAAGGCGAAGCCCCACAGGAGGACCAACCGGACCGCACCGGAAAAATCCTCGCGCGAGCGCGCGCCATAGGCGCGGCCGCAGAGCTGCTGGGCGGCATTGGCGAGCCCGTCGAGGAAAAAGGCGCTGACGAGCAGGAAATTGTTGAGCACGGCATTGGCCGCCAGGACCACGTCGCCGGAGCGCGCACCCTGCGCGGTGAAGAACAGGAACGCCGCAATCAGCGCCGCGGTGCGGATCATGATGTCGCGATTGACCGTCAGCATCCGCAGCAGTTTTGCCCGCTCGAACAGATGGGCGCGCGACAGCGGCGGATGACCCGAAGTCAGCCGCTGCGCGATCGCGCCGCCGATGGCGAGGCCCGCGGCTTCCGCGATCACGGCGGCGATCGCAGCGCCGGCGATGCCGAGGTCGGCGACCAGCACCAGCAGGATGGTCGCGATCATGTTGATAACGTTGATTGCGATCTGCACCGAAAGCGCCAGCGTGGCGCGGGCCTGCCCGATCAGCCAGCCCAGCACGACGTAGTTGGCGAGCGCCAGCGGCGCCGACCAGATGCGGATGACGAAGTAGGTCTCGGCAGCGCGCGTCACGCCCTCGCTGCCGCCCATCGCGCCCAGCAGGATCGCAGCCAGCGGCGCCTGCAGCACGATCAGCACCAGGCCGACGATTCCAGCCACGATCAATCCGCGTACCAGGATGGGGTGCAGCTCACGACTCTCGCCGGCGCCGAGCGACTGCGCGGTGAAAGCCACCGTGCTCATGCGCAGGAACGCGAACAGCCAGAACAGGCAGTCGAAGATGACGGACGCCATCGCGACGCCGCCGAGCAGTGTGGCATCGCCGAGCCGGCCGATCGCCGTGGTCGAGACGATGCCGATCAGCGGCGTCGTCAGGTTCGCGATCATCGCGGGCCCGGCGATGGCGAAGACTTGTCTGGTGGTGACCTTGGAGGGGGAATTCACGAGGGGCTGCTAGAGTTCGACGATCATGCCGTCCTTTGCAGCAGAGTAGGGCAGTCTGTCCAGCCTGCCCAGCATGTCGTCGCTCATATGGGTGAGGACCAGCTGCTTTGCGCCGATTGCACCGAGATGCAGTTCGAGTGTCTTCAGGCTGAGATGGTTCTTCACGATCCTGTCGTAATAATAGGCCTCGGCGACGAACAGATCGACCTCGCGCGCCGCCGGTATCAACGTCTCCGTCCATTCGGTGTCGGCGCTGTAGCAGATCGTGCGCCCTTCGGCTTCGATGCGATAGGCGAGGAACGGCCCGCCGGACTCGCCGTGAACGACCGGGTAGGGTGTCACGGTTACGCCGGCGAAGGTCCGGGTTTTCTCCGGCTCGAGCGCGACGACGGAGAGATCGAAGCGCTGCTTTGTCCCCGAGGAATGCTCGAACATCACCTCCATTGCGGCCTTCAGCCTGGTCTCGATGCCTTCGGGCCCGGCGATGACCAGCGGCCGCGCGCGACGGTCGAATTGCGCGTCGAGCAGCAGGAACGGCAGGCCGGCGAAATGGTCGCCATGGAAGTGCGTGATCAGGATCAGGTCGATCGGCTCGCGCGCGATGCCGAGCCGCTTCAACGCGGGCAGCGAGGTGGCGCCGCAATCAATCAGGAAATTGACCGCAGCGCCCGTGACATGAAAGCAGGTGTTGTATCGGCCGCCCGAGCCGAACGCGTCGCCGCAGCCGACGAATTGCAGTTGCATCGGCTGCGACTCCTTCTGTCGTGACGGGACCTTACCGGCCGCGCGGTGAGCCGAAGATGCGCGTCAGCAGCCAGACCGGGATGACGATCACGGCGCCGAGCAGGAAGTAGCGCCACAGCCAGTTGATGGCGTCGAAGCCGAGATCCCACAGCCGCTGGAACAACATGCGGATGGAATGCAGGATATTCCAGGGGTCGAAGCCGATCGCGGCGAGCACCACGCCGACCAGGATCGACAGCAGGATCAGCCGGAACGCCACCGCCAGCGGCGTGCCGCCGAGAAAGCGGTACAGGCCGTCATTGCCGGCCGGCAAGTCCCTGACGTCGTTCGGCATCGAAATCTCCTTCGCGTTCGCGCCCATTATAGGCACGGCCGGGCAAATGGGGAACCGGCTCGCCCGCGTCAATGCCGCCATGCGGGCGAGGGAACCTTAATTTCCTGTCACGGTCTTTAACATCCGTTCAAGCGTTTCCAGCCGGTCCGCCTCGCGCGGCGGCTTGTCCCAACGGAGCCGGCTGATCCGGGGAAAGCGCATGGCGACGCCCGATTTGTGCCGGGAAGAGCGGGCGAGACCCTCGAAGGCGACTTCCAGCACCAGGCCCTGGTCCGGCTCGTGCACGACATGGCGCACGGGGCCGAATTTCTCCGTGGTGTTGCGGCGGACGAAACGGTCGATCTGCAGCAGCTCTTCGTCGGTGAAGCCGAAATAGGCCTTGCCGACGGGGACAAGCTCGTCGCCGCCAGCGCCGGTGGTCCACACACCAAAGGTGTAATCGGAATAATAGGACGAGCGCTTGCCGTGGCCGCGCTGCGCGTACATCAGCACGGCGTCGATCAGATGCGGATCGCGCTTCCATTTCCACCATTGTCCCTTGGGCCGGCCGGGCAGATAGGGCGCATCGCGCCGCTTCAGCATTACGCCTTCGACTGCATCGGCATCCTCGCCGGCACCGGCGCTGGCGGGATCGGCGCGCGCCGCAATCAGTGCATCCCAGCTATCGAAGGGAACGGTCGGAGACAGGTCGATCCTGACATCGTCGAGTTTCCTGACGAACGCCTCCAGCCGCTCGCGCCGCTCGGCGAACGGGAGCTCGCGCAGGTCGTTCTCGTCGTCGCCGAGCAGGTCGTAGGCGCGCAGGTGAATCGGGAATTCCCTGACCAGTTTCGGCGACACGGCTTTGCGGTTCAGCCGCTGCTGCAGCACATTAAAACTCTGCACGCGGCCCTCGCGCAGCACCAGCAGCTCGCCGTCGATCGCGCCCGGCAGATGCAGCGACGGCAGCAAATCCGGAAAGCTTTTGGTGATGTCTTCGCCGCTGCGCGAATAGAGCCGTGCCTGCATGTGGCCGTCGGCATCGCGGCCGCTCACCGCCTGCACGCGGATGCCGTCCCATTTCCATTCCGCAATGAAATCGGCGGGATCGAGGTTGCCAAAGTCCTCGTCCTCGATTGCGTGCGCCAGCATGACGGGGCGGAACGGCGCGGCGGCGCGGTTGACGGGCTTGTCGCCGCGCCCCTCCAGCCAGGCAAAGAGTTCGAGATAGGGCGGTGACAGCCCCGGCCAGATCAGCTCGATCTCGTGCGGGTCCTTGTCGCCGAGCGCAGCCGCGGCGGTCTTGGCCAGCCGCGCCGAAATGCCGATCCGCATCGCCCCGGTGACGAGTTTCAGCAGCGCCCAGCGCCCGGTCTCGTCGAGTTCGTCCAGCCAGCGCGACAGCTGTTTCGGCAGCTCGGTCTTGCCCAGCGTGCGCAGCGTGGTGACGACTTCGCTCAGCGTCGGCGGAGGCGGATTGTTGTGGCCGGTCGGCAGTGCCGCTTTCGGCCACATCAGCGCAACGGTCTCCGAGAGATCGCCGACATAATCATAGGACAGCCCGAACAGCACGGGATCGGTGCGCTCGGCGATGAGATCGCGGATCAAACCGGGCTTGGCATGCTTGAACGACAGGGCGCCGGTGAGCGCGGCGAGCGCAAAGCCGCGGTCGGGATCGCCGGCCTCACGGAAATACGCCGCGATCAGCCGCAGCTTGTTGTTGCGGCCGGGCTCATAGGCGAGGCGATCCAGCAGCTCGGCGAAGCGGTTCATGCGTCCGCCTCGCCGGCGAGCGTGGCTTCACCCTCGTCCTCGTCGCCATAGCCGACCAGATCGAGTGGCCGCGCGGCAAGACCTTGGCTCTTGCACCAATGCACCAGCGCGTCTTCCTGACCGTGGGTGACCCAGACCTCGCCGGCGCCGGTTGCGGCGATGGTGGCGGTCAGCCCGTCCCAGTCGGCGTGATCGGAGATGACCAGCGGCAATTCGATGCCACGTTGTCGCGCCCGTGCGCGCACCCGCATCCAGCCCGAGGCGAAGGCCGTGACCGGATCGGGGAAGCGTCGCGTCCAGATGTCGGACGTGGCGGTCGGCGGCGCCAGCGTGATGGTGCCTGCAAGCTCGGCCTTCTTCGTCCCTTGCACCGGCCGCAACTCGCCGAGATCGATGCCGCGGCTCTGATAGTACTCTGTGATCTTCGCCATCGCGCCGTGCAGATAGACCGGCGCGTCGTAACCGGCCTCGCGCAGCAGCGCGATCACGCGCTGCGCCTTCCCCAGCGAGTACGCGCCGACCAGATGCGCGCGCTCGGGAAAGAGCCTTACCGACGCCAGCAGTTTCTTCACTTCGTCCGCGGCATCGCCATGTCGGAACACCGGAAGGCCGAACGTCGCCTCTGTTATGAAGACATCGCAGGGGACCAGCTCGAAACCCGCGCAGGTCGGATCGCGCGCATCCTTGTAGTCGCCGGAGGCCACGATGCAGGTGTCCTTGCAGGCCACGGCGATCTGAGCCGAGCCAAGCACATGGCCCGCGGGATGAAACTTGATCCTGACATCGCCAAGCCGGACTTCCTCGCCGTAGGCGACCGCCTGCGTGCTGCCGGCGAAGTTCTCGCCATAGCGCAGGCGCATCATGTCGAGCGTTTCCCGGGTCGCCAGCACCGCTCCATGGCCCGCTCTTGCATGGTCGGAATGGCCATGGGTGATGACGGCTCGCTCCACCGGCCGCACCGGATCGATGTAAAAACCGCCCGGCCTGCAGCAGAGGCCGGCGGGAGTTGGCAACAGGATGTCTTGCGGGCGCATCTCGTCTATATAGGGCGCCGGAAACCGATTTTTCACCCGTCCACAACCCTCATGCCCGCACGCCTGTTCCTGTCCTCCGGTGATCTGCTCGCCGACCGCCGCTATGATTTCGCGCGCGACCTGCAACTGCGCGGCGACCTGCCGGCGGCGGCCGATTTGCTGCAGCAGGCGGTGGAGCTGGTCCCGCAATTTGCCTCCGCCTGGTTCACGCTCGGCGAGATCCGCCGGCAGCTCGGCGAGGACGACGCGGCGATCGAGGCCTTTCGGAAAGCGCGCGATGCCGACCCGGCCGATCGCCACGGCGCCGCTCTGCGTCTGATGCAGCTCGGCGTCGAGCCGGTCGCGGAGATGCCGGCCGGCTATGTGCAATCGCTATTCGACCAATACGCGCCGCGATTCGAAAACGCGCTGCTCAACGATCTCAACTATCGCGGCCCCTCGCTGCTGTTCAAGGCCGTGATCGCGGTGCGCAACGCAGCGAAGAAGCCCGCCTTCTTCCAGCGCGGCATCGATCTCGGCTGCGGCACCGGGCTCGGGGCGGCCGCCTTTGCGAAAAACGTCGACCGATTCGTCGGTATCGATCTCTCCCCGGGCATGATCGAGAAGGCGCGCGCCTCCGGCCTTTATGCCGAACTCGAAGTGGCCGACATGGCGGCCGGACTTGCAAGCAGGCCGGACGCCAGCGCCGATTTCATTCTTGCGGCGGACGCCATGGTCTATGTCGCCGATTTCGCGCCGGTGCTCGAACAGGTGCGGCGCGTGCTTGCGCCTGGCGGATTGATCGCCTTCACCGCCGAAACCCATCCGGGTGAAGGCGTCATCCTCGGCGCGGGCCTGCGCTACGCCCACGCGGCTTCATATGTGCGCGCGTCGGTTGCTGGAGCAAGCCTGAAACTGGCACATCTCGAGGGAGCCTCGCCGCGCGACGAGGGTAATGTTCCCGTGCCCGGGTTGGTGGTGGTTGCGGCAAGAACGTGAGTTCGTCGCCGAGGAACCCAATTCCGGGAACCCGTAGAATCGGCGCGCCACCGTCAAGCCCTGGCGGCAACAACAATTTGCTACCGGCCGTGCCGGAACGCGTCGCCATGGGAGCGGTTGGCCCATGACACCAGCAATGGAAATGGAGAGCATTCATGCGACGGAACATGAAGATGATGTCTCTGGCAGCGGCGTCGCTGATCGCAACTACCGCAGGGGCGTTGGCGCAAGGCTACGTCCGATACGAACACTCGGTTGGTTCGCAGTTTGGGGGCCCCAGCTACTACGCTGCTCCGCCGAGTGTGGCGTATTATCAGGGCACGACAGGATGGTATGGGCCGATGAACGGCGCCAACCACCCGGCACCGGCGTCGACGCAAGGTGACGTCGGCCCGGAGGGTAACAATAACGGCACGCGCACCGGCATCTATTCGCGCTGGTAGCAGCCAGGTAGATGACGGATGGCCCGGGATGATTCCGGTCATCCCGGGCCACTGGGCGTTTGCGCCCGCCGCAACTCCACTGCGAAAGCTATTCGCGGTTTCTCCCGAAGACCTCGCGCGCCCTGAGGGAAATCACCGTCTCGTGGTGGTCGCGACAGGACTTGAGTCTACACGCTAGGCGCGCCGGGAATGGCCGCATTGCTGCGACAGATCAGCTATTGCTGCACCCAGTTAAATGTCCGACTACATCTCTCCAAGGGAGAGACAACAATGAAGAACAAGCAGAGCCGCCGTGAATTTGGCGTAACCGCGCTTTCCGCCATCGCCGCTTCCGTCCTTCCCGCGCCTTATGTGCGGGCCGCCGAGAAGAAATATGATTCCGGCGCCAGTGATACCGAAATCAAGCTTGGCCAGACCGTGCCGCATTCCGGCCCCGGCTCGCTCTATGGCGTGCTCGGCCGCGTCGGCGAGGCCTATTTCCAGATGCTGAACGACAAGGGCGGCATCAACGGGCGCAAGGTGAAATTCCTCACGCTGGACGATTCCTACAGCGCGCCGAAATGCGTGGAGGCGACGCGCCGCCTGGTGGAGCAGGAGGAAGTGCTGGCGCTGTTCGGTTCACTCGGCACGGCGCCGCAGACGGCCGTGCACAAATATCTCAACTCCAAGGGCGTGCCGCAGCTGCTGCTCAACACCGGCGCCTCCAAGTGGAACGATCCGAAGAACTTCAAATGGACCATGGCTGGCCTGCCGCTTTATCCCACCGAAGCGCGCATCCTCGCCAAGCACGTCGTGACGGTGAAGCCGAACGCCAAGGTCGGCATCCTCTACCAGAACGACGATTTTGGCCGCGACTTCCTCGGCCCCTTCAAGAAGGTGCTGGAGCAGGCCGGCGGCACGGCGAAGGTGATCATGGAACAGACCTACGATCTCACCGAGCCGACGATCGATTCCCAGGTCATCAACCTCTCCAAGTCTGGCGCCGACGTCTTCTACAACATCTCGACCGGCAAGGCCTCCTCGCAATCGATCCGCAAGGTCGCTGAACTCGGCTGGAAACCGCTGCAGCTGCTCTCCGCCGGCTCGACCGGCCGCTCGATCCTGTCGGCCGCCGGTTTCGAAAACGCCAAGGACATTGTCGCCATCCGCTACGCCAAGGAAGTCGGTGTTCCGCGGTGGGAGAAGGACCCGGACGTGATGGCGTTCGAGGAACTGCGCAAGAAATATTTGCCGACTGTCGACCCCGACAACACCATCGCCTTTGCCGGCTACGGCCAGGTCGCGACCATGGCGGAAATCCTGCGCCGATGCGGCGACGACCTCACCCGCGCCAATGTGCTGAAACAGGCGGCCACGCTCGCCGGCTTCCACTCGCCGTACTTCCTCGATGGCGTCAATTTCAGCTACACGCCGGAAGACTACACCCCGATGAAGACGCTCTACATCTCGATCTTCAACGGCAAGGACTGGGACATCTCCGACAAGCCGGTGACGGAGTAGGTGATAGACCCTCATGGTGAGGAGCCCGCAGGGCGTCTCGAACCATGAGGCCACAGACGGGAGCCATCATCCTTCGAGACGCGCGCCAAGGCGCGCTCCTCAGGATGAGGGATCGTGATTCGGTCCGCCGCGACCCTCGACGAACCCGCCCCGACGGCTTACCTCTTGCTCCGTGCCGTCGCCCGACCTCTTCTCCTGGTCTCCCCCAGCGCCCCCGGTGACGGCTGCGCTGTTGCCGGACCGTTTCCAGAAATGGTTCGCCGCACGTGGCTGGTCGCCGCGCGAGCATCAGCTGGCGCTGCTCGGCAAGGCGCGCGAAAACCGCTCGGCGCTGCTGATTGCGCCGACCGGCGCCGGCAAGACGCTGGCGGGTTTCTTGCCGACGCTGGTCGAGCTTGCCTCGCCGATGGCGGCGGATGGCAAGAGCCTTGTCTCGACCGGCCGCGGGGTGAAGCGCACCGGCGGCCTGCACACGCTGTACATTTCGCCGCTGAAGGCGCTCGCGGTCGACATCGCCCGCAACCTCGACACGCCGATCGCCGAGATGGGCCTGCCGATCAAGGTCGAGACCCGCACCGGCGATACGCCGGTGTCGCGCCGGCAGCGGCAGCGCCGCTATCCGCCGGATATCCTGCTGACCACGCCGGAGCAGCTGGCGCTGCTGCTCGCCTCCGACGACGCGCCCTATCTCTTTTCGTCGCTCAGGCGCATCGTGCTCGACGAGCTGCATGCGCTGGTCACTTCCAAGCGCGGCGATCTGCTCTCGCTTGATCTCGCGCGACTCTGGCGCATTGCGCCCGATCTGCGCGCCATCGGCCTTTCCGCCACCGTCGCGGAGCCCGAGCAACTCGCGCGCTTCCTGATGCCGCAGCACGAGGGCAAACCTGCATCTGCCGACATCGTCGTCGCCGGCGGCGCAGCGGCGCCGATCGTGGAGATGCTGGATACGAAAGAGCGATTGCCCTGGGCCGGCCACACCGCGCGGCACGCGCTCGGCGAAATGTACGAGCTGATCAAGCGCAACAAGACGACCCTGGTCTTCGTCAACACCCGAAGCCAGGCCGAGATGTTGTTCCAGGATTTCTGGCGCATGAACGACGATGGCCTCGCCATCGCGCTGCATCACGGATCGCTCGACGTCGCCCAACGCCGCAAGGTCGAGGACGCCATGGCTGCGGGAAAGCTTCGCGGCGTGGTCTGCACCTCCTCGCTCGACCTCGGCATCGACTGGGGCGACATCGATCTCGTCATCAATGTCGGCGCGCCCAAGGGCGCCTCGCGCCTGATGCAGCGGATCGGCCGCGCCAACCACCGCCTCGACGAGCCCTCGCGCGCGGTGCTGATCCCCGCCAACCGCTTCGAGGTGCTGGAATGCGCAGTCGCCATCGACGCCGTCGGCGAGAATGCGCAGGACACCCCTCCGCTGCGCACCGGCGCGCTCGACGTGCTGGCGCAGCACGTGCTCGGCCGCGCCTGCGGCGAGCCGTTCCTGGCCGACGAGCTGTATGAGGAGGTCATCACCTCGGCGATGTATGCGGGTCTTGCCCGCGCCGATTTCGACGACATCGTCGATTTCGTCGCCACCGGCGGCTATGCGCTGAAGACCTACGAGCGCTTCGCCCGCATCAAGCAGGACAAGCAGGGACGGTGGCGCGTCGCCAATCCCAAGGTGCGGCAAAGCTACCGTCTCAATGTCGGCACCATCGTCGAGGAGGCGATGCTGAAGGTGAAGCTGGTGCGATCGCGCGGCGCCGGCGCAGGCTCGACCGGCGCGCTGCTGCGCGGCGGCCGCATCCTCGGCGAGATCGAGGAGTATTTCATCGAAGGCCTCGTGCCCGGCGACACCTTCGTATTCGGCGGCGAAATCGTGCGTTACGAGGCGCTGGTCGAGGACCATGTCTATGTCTCCCGCTCCAACGACCGGGATGCCAAGGTGCCGTCCTACATGGGCGGCAAGTTTCCGCTCTCGACCTATCTCGCCGAGCGCGTGCGCAAGCTGCTGGACGATAACAGCCAGTGGAACGCGCTGCCCGAGCAGGTGCGCGACTGGCTGTCGTTGCAGAAGAGTTTCTCCCGCGTGCCCGCCGTGCGCGAACTCCTGATTGAGACCTTTCCGCGCGGCGGCAAGCACTACATGGTCTGCTATCCCTTCGAGGGCCGGCTGGCGCACCAGACGCTCGGCATGCTGCTGACGCGCCGGCTGGAGCGGGCCCGCGCCCGGCCGCTCGGCTTTGTCGCCAACGAATACGCGCTCGCCATCTGGGGTCTCGGCGACGTCTCGCATCTGGTCCGTAACGGCAAGATCGACTTCGAACAGTTGTTCGCGCCCGACATGCTCGGCGACGATCTCGAGGCCTGGCTTGCCGAATCCGCGCTGATGAAGCGGACTTTCCGCAATTGCGCGCTGATCTCCGGCCTGATCCCGCGCCGCTTCACCGGCGAGGAGAAGAGCCGCCGCCAGGTGCTGTTCTCGACTGACCTCGTCTACGACGTCCTGCGCAAGCACCAGGCCGACCACGTGCTGCTGCGCGCCGCCCGCGCCGACGCCGCCACCGGCCTGCTCGACCTCAAGCGATTGGGTGATATGCTCGCGCGAATCCAGGGACGAATCACCCACCGGGAACTCGATCGCGTCTCGCCGCTCGCGGTGCCTGTGATGCTGGAAATCGGCCGCGAATCCGTCTACGGCGAAGCGGCCGACGAACTTTTGGCCGAAGCCGCCGACGAACTCGTGCGGGAAGCGATGCAATAGAGCCACAGGAATAACGTGACCAGCGCGCAATCATTGAAGGAAGACGGGACGCGCGCAACGGACTTCGACGTCGCCGGCGTCGCGCTCGTCGCCGATCTCTCCGGCGCGCTCTATTGGGACGCGCAGCGCCTGCTCGTCGTCTCCGACCTGCATCTGGAGAAAGGCTCGAGCTTCGCCGCCCGCGGCGTGCTGCTGCCGCCCTTCGACACCGCCGCCACGCTGTCGCGCCTTGCCGCAGTCATTGCCCGCCACGACCCGCGCATGGTGATCGCGCTTGGTGACAGCTTTCATGACCGGAATGCCCACGAGCGCCTGTCCACACCCGACCGCGACGCAATCACCGCGATGCAGGCGGGGAAGGACTGGATCTGGATATCGGGCAATCACGATCCGGCGTTGCCCTCCGATCTCGGCGGCGTCATCGCCAGCGAGGTCTGTATCGGCCCGATCGTCTTCCGCCACGAGCCGACGGGCTCGCCCGGCGAGATCGCCGGTCACCTGCACCCGAAGGCGCGCGTCGCCACCCGCGCCCGCGTCACCGAACGCCGCTGCTTTGCCAGCGACGGCGAGCGCGCCGTGATGCCCGCCTTCGGCGCCTATGCCGGGGGCCTCAGCATCCGCGACCGGGCCTTCACGAAGATCTTCGGCGCGCCCGATTTCACGGCGCACGTGCTTGGCGACAACAGGCTGCACGCCATCGTCGCGTCACGGTGCTACTGAACAAGCTTTGCCGGGAACCGGCTTCGCCGCAATTCGTTGTCGCTGCGGCTGGATCAGAGGCATGGCGCATCATCCGAAACCCGAGCACGTCAAACACGCCCATGGCGATGCCGGGCCTTCGCCCAAGCCTCGCGAGCCCTTCGGCCTCCGCTCCTTCCTCAAATCCCTCGGTCCCGGCCTGATCACCGGCGCGTCCGACGATGACCCTTCCGGGATCGGCACCTACAGCCAGGCCGGTGCGCAGCTCGGCTATGGCATCGGCTGGACCATGCTGCTGACGTTTCCGCTGATGGCGGCTATCCAGGAGATTTCCGCCCGCGTCGGCCGCGTCACCGGGCACGGCATTGCCGGCAATGTCGGCCGGCACTACCCGGCCTGGCTGCTCAATCTCGTGGTGACGCTGCTGTTCGTCGCCAACACCATCAATATCGGCGCCGATCTCGGCGCGATGGCGGACGCGACGAAGCTGCTCGTCGGCGGACATGCCATCGTCTATGTCGTGTTCTATGGCGTGATCTCGGTCGCGGCGCAGATCTTTCTCGACTACAAGCGCTACGTCGCCGTGCTGAAATGGCTGACGCTGTCGCTGTTCGCCTATGTCGCCGCGCTCGCCTTTGCGCATGTGTCATGGACGGACGCGCTCGCAGGCGCCTTGCTGCCGCAGATCGGCTGGAATGCAGGCTATCTCACCACCGTCGTCGCCATCCTCGGCACCACCATTTCACCCTATTTGTTCTTCTGGCAGGCTTCGGAGGAAGCGGAAGAGCAAAGGATCGACCGAACGAAACGGCCGCTGATCGAGAAGCATTACGGCGCCCGCCGCGAGTTCTCCCGCATCCGCGCCGATACGATCGTCGGGATGGCCTTCTCCAACCTGATCGCGCTGTCGATCATCGTCACCGCGGCCGCGACGCTGCATGCGTCGGGCAACACCGATATCGAGAGCTCGGCGCAGGCCGCCGAAGCGCTGCGCCCGATCGCCGGTCCCCTTGCGGAAGCGATATTCGCTCTCGGCATCGTTGGCACCGGCCTGCTCGCGATTCCCGTATTGGCGGGCGCCACCGCTTACGCCGTCGGCGAGAGCCGGCGCTGGCCGGTCGGCCTGGCGCGCAAGCCAAGGGAAGCGGCGGCCTTCTATGCGGTACTGGCGTTGTCCGGCGGAATCGGGATCGCGCTCAATTTTACGCCGATCAATCCGATCTCCGCCCTGTACTGGAGCGCCGTGATCAACGGCATCCTCGCCGTGCCCGTGATGGTGGTGCTGATGCTGATGGCGCGGCACAAGGGTGTGATGGGCACGTTCGCGATCGGCGGGCCGCTCTATTGGCTCGGCTGGCTTTCGACGGTGGCGATGGCAGTGGGCGTGGCGGCAATGGCGGTGGGGTGGTTCGTCTAGTCCTTCCGGAACACGATCGACGCCATCCAGCCCGTCATCAGCGCCATCGCCACCGTTGCAAGCCCGTAGGCAAAGCCGTGCTGGCGCGAGCTGTTGGCGACGAACTGCTCGAAGCCGACCTTGACGATCTCGAACGCACTCTCGGTGCGCGTTACCAGCTGGCCGTCGGCAAGCAGCTTGATGTCGACGGCATAGGTGCCGATCGGCACCTCGGCCGGCAGCGGAATGCCGGTCCGGAACAAGGTCGGGGTCAGAAAGGTCACCGCCGAGCTCGACTCGCGATAGAGGCCATGCTGCGAGCGCAGCCGCACGAAGGCGGAGCGGAACGCATCGTCCGGCACGACGTCGGCGTAATCGGTGCCGACGCGCTGGGTCAGCACCACGTTCTTCATGCCGAGCTGCTGGCGCCGCTGCACTTCAGGCGAGGCGATGGCGTCGAGCGGGCGGTTGGAGAAGATGGCGAGATACGCCGGCACCTGCAGGAACTGGCGGGAGTCGGTGTTGATCCAGATGCCGAACTTGCGCTCCTTGCGCCGGGTCACCATGTCGGCGCGCGGGCCGGAGACGGTGACGACGAGGTCGTAGGCGCGGTTCGCCGGCGTCGAGGCGTCCTTCTCCACCGAGCCGAACAGCACCAGTTCCTCGCCGGAATAGTTCGGCGTCACGGTGACACGATGGTTGGATACCGACACGATCAGCTTCTCGGCGCGTGCCGGCAGCGCGGCCAGCAGTGCCGCCAGCGCCAATCCGGGGACCGCGAGCGAGCGTGCCCTCATGAGGCGCCTCCGCTTGCCGCAGTCTCGCGCACGGTGAACAGCTCGGCCGGCTTGATGCCAAGTTCGAAGGCGAAGCGCACGCCGACCGAGAGCACGATCAGGCCGAGCAGTAGGCGCAGGTGCTCGCCGCGGATCTTCTGTCCGGCGCGGGCGCCGAACTGCGCTCCGGTGACGCCGCCGACCATCAGGATCAGCGCCAGCACCGCATCGACCAGGTGATTGGTCATCGCGTGCAGCATGGTGGCGAACAGCATGGTGACGAGGGTGAGCACCATCGAGGTGCCGATCACCGTGGAGGTCGGCACGCGCAACAGGTAGATCATCAGCGGCACGAGGATGAAGCCGCCGCCGATGCCCATGATGGCGCCGAGGAAGCCGATCAACAGCCCGATCGCCACCACGGGAATCACCGAGAGATAGATCTTGGAGCGCTTGAAGCGCATCTTCATCGGCAGGCCGTGGACCCAGCTATGGCTGCCGGAGCGGCGCATCGGCACCGGGTTGCCGCCACGGGCGCGCAGCATCGCGCGCAGGCCTTCCCAGAACATCAGCCCGCCCACGGTGGTGAGCAGGATGACGTAGGACAGCGCGATCAACAGGTCGAGCTGGCCGAGCGAGCGCAGCCAGGTGAAGGTCCACACCCCCATCGCCGTGCCGATACTGCCCCCCATCAACAGCACCGCGGCCAGCGCCGGGTCGATGGAGCGCCTCCGCCAGTAGGAGATCGCCCCCGACATCGAGGAGGCCGCGATGTGGCTCGACACCGAGGCGACCGCGACCGCAGGCGAGATGCCGACAAAGATCAGGAGCGGCGTCATCAGGAAGCCACCGCCGATACCGAACATGCCGGAGACGAAGCCGACCGCAGCGCCCATCGCCAGGATCAGGAAGACATTGACCGGAATGTCGGCGATGGGAAGGAAGAGCTGCACGCGCGGTCGCTTCTTGATTGAGGCCGCGGGAGACGGCCCAGGGCCGCTCGCGACGAGGTTATCGGTCGAGCACCGCGGCAGGAGAATCCGTCAAAGACGCGCGCGGGGAGCGTGCACGGACCGTTGCCGCGCCCCTGCATAACCGAATTTGGCGGCGGGCGGGACTAAAGAATCCCAGGATAGGCAATAATTTGCCTCGGCCCGGCCGAGGGTGCCGCGATTGTGAGATGGCCGTGGGGCGAAAAGCGGCTAGCCGCGCGGGCCGCGGGCGGATGCCGTCACAAGCTTCATGGCGGTCGCTTCCTGCGGATCCAGCCAGCGGATGTCTGCCGTCGCCGACATCGCCTCCACCAGCGAGGACGAGACGCCCATCCGCGTCAGATAGCTGAGCACCATGCCTGTCGTCCGCTGGGTATCGGCGACCGGATCGTCGCTGCCTCCCCCGCGGGTCGTGAAGCGGTGAACCCCAAGCCGCGAGCCGTCGATGCCGTAGCGCGCGGTCCCGCCCGCAAAGGCGGTGACGCAGGCGCTGGCGCAGGAGCCCGGCCTGATCTGGCCCGCCGTATCGATGGTGCCGACGGCGGTGGCAAGGCCCCGGGCACGGATGTTTTCGCCCATGATGATGGACTGGTTGAGATTGCCGCCGGGCGAAGACAGCAGCACCACGTCTCCGGGCCTGAGCTTTGCCTCGTCCAGCCGCCCGCGCAACCAGCTGGCGGCGGCCGGACCGATCTTGCCGCGCAGGGACAGCACGGTCCGGCGGCGGCCGTCGAACTCGACATTGTCGACCACCGAGGCGGACAGGCTCGGGGTCGAGTAGAGATCCTTCCAGTAGTCCCAGGCGTCGGGCCGCGACAGGTCGCCATACGCCTGGATGAGCACGCCTGAAATGAGCAGCACGAATATGATCACTGACATCAGGTGGCGGCGGAAAAAGCCAAGGGCACCTGTGCCGTGGGAAGCATCGTCCTGTTCGAATTCGGGGGCTGGCGCGGGTGCGGGCTTGTCCCAGGGCCGCCGCGCCGGCGGGACTGGCAGGCCACTGTTTCGCTGCCGGGGGTCGTTCACGCAAAACCTCTCGCGGGTGAGCCGGCGAGAGCGCCGGCCCCGCTCTATGTAGGGAGTTCTGGCAAGGAGGTTCAGCCCTGCGGCGCCGCCGGCGCCACATTGTGACGTCAATTTAATGCGACGCGGTTACCGGCGCGGCGCGCCGAGCGGGCTTGGCCGCAGGTTTTGCCGGCTTGGCGGCGCTGGCCTGGGCCGCGGCGTTGTCCCAGCCGCCGGCAGGGGCTGCCGCGTTGACGGCGTCGTCCGGCTGCGGTTCGGCGGTAAAGGTCTGGATCGCCAGCTTGGCCGCGGCGAGCGACTGCGGGTCGAGGCGCTTGGCGATGTCGTCGCGCTTGCGCCCCGCGTCGGCGTCGCCCTGGGCGGCCGCCAGGCTGAACCACTTGAAGGATTCGGCGAGGTTCTGTTCGACGCCGATGCCGCGGGCATAGAGGATGCCGAGATTATACTGGCTGTCGGCGACGCCGCGGTCGGCGGCTTTGCGGAACCACTGCGATGCCGCCTTGTAATTGGCGCCCTTGCCGCCGCCGTCGGCGTCGAGCACGGCAAGGTTGTGCATCGCCTTGGCGTTGCCGCGTTCGGCGGCCTGCATGTAGTAGCGCCGCGCAATGTCGGCGTCCTTTTTCACCGAATGACCCTTCTCGTAGAAGGTGCCGAGCCGGAAGATCGCCGGCACCACGCCGGCATTGGCCGCACGGTCATACCATTTCGCGGCCTCGTCGAGGTTGACCGGCACGCCTTTGCCTTCTGCGAAGCGCATGCCGATCTCGTAGGCTGCGGACGCATCGCCCTTCATCGCGGCGTTGCGCAGCACGGGTCCACCAATTCCTTCCGGCAGTTGTTCAGTCGGCGGCACCTGTACCTGGCCGAGACGCCCGCCCTTCGGCGCCAGCGCGGGGGCAGGGGCCGGCGGGATCGAGCCGGTGATGTCGCTGGCGGGCACTGGAGCTGCGACCGGTGCAGATGCGCCTTGCGTGATCGTGATCTGCGAGCCGTCCAGTGTGTTCGGCGCGGCAGAGTTGTTCGACTGCCGGCCGAGCGGGGTCGGCGAGGTCATCGACGGCGCGGTGGGGGCAGGCGCTGCAGCCGGCGCGGCGTTCTTGTCGGCGGGCGAGAGCGAGGAGGCGGGCTCTTCCAGCGCCGGCATCGGCGGGGCCGAGCCGGTGTCGAGCAGGTTCATCGCCATCTTGAAGGTGCCGAGCACGATCACCACCACGCTCGCGCCGACGAGCAGCGATCGGATCTTGGAGGTGATGCTGGATCCTTCGGTGCCCGGCGTGCCGGGGTCGGCCTTCTCCTTGGCCTTGTCCTTGACCTTTTCCTTTGCCGCCGGTGCCGCCTTGGCGGATTTCGCCGGGCGCTTGTCGTTCTGCGCATTGGCCGCGGCAGCCTGGGCTGCGCGGCGCGCGGCGGCGATGAAGCTCGACGTGCTCACCGGCTCCTTCGGTCCGGCGGCGGGAATTTCACTCAGCACGCTTTCGGACGCGGCAATGCGCTCCGACGGCGTCGAGCGCGGCATCGGGCGGGTGCCGGGCTCCAGCGGATGGTCCGGGGGCAGGTCGGGCTCGATCGCCGCGCGCGGCGTGGCGTGCGGGACCAGGATTTCGCTGATCGCGCGCGGGGTTGCCGGTATCGCCGGAACGGGCGGCGGGACCGCAGCTTCGAACTCGGCGGCGCCGAACTCGCGGGGCGCCGCGACGAATTGCTCCTGCGGTTCGGCCGCAGGCGCCGTGTATGGCGGCTGGGCGAGCACCGGATTCGGCAATTCGGGCCGCGCCATCGGCGGCATGGCCATCCGCGGCGCCTCCGGCTCCGGTGCAACGAAGACGGGGGCGGGCGGCGGTGCCGGTGGAGGTTCGGGGGCGGGTGCGATAGGCGCAGCGCGGACGTTGCGCAGATCGCCCTCGATCATCGCGAGGCGATCGACGACATGCCCGAGCGTGGAATGCACCGCCTCCAGCGTGTCCTGGGTGCGGCGGTCGGTTTCCGATTGGTTGAAGCGGATGTCGGACAGCTCGCGCTTGACCGCGTCGATGACGCCGGGGTCCATCTGTGGCGGCGGCGGCGCGAACGACGGCCGGTTGCTGCTGTCGGCGATCGCGGCGAGATTGCTGTGCTGCGTTTCGAGATGCCGCAGGATGTCCTGCAGCGCGTCCTCGACCCGGCCGAGATTGTTGTCGTTGCCGCGCGGCTCGGTGGCGGCCTCGACCCGCTCCAGCAGGTACGACACGCGCTGCTCGAGATGCGCAAAGGCCGAGGCGTTGTCGTTGCCGACCGGCATGCGGTCGATGCGCTCGGTCAGCGAGCGGATCGCGTTCTCGAGATATTCGTTGTTGTTGCTTTCGGCCGGGCGCGGCGGCTCGCGGCTTTCGATGGTCGATGTCAGCGCGGCGATGCGCTGCTCGATCATGGCGAGCGCGTCGCCATGGCCGGCGGCATGAGCCAGCTGGTCGACCTTGGCCGACAGCGTGTGCACGTCGTCGGACAGCCGCGCCAGGGCGTCGTTGGAGGCGACGTTGGAGACGATCGAACGAAGTGCCGCGATCGCGCCTTCGAGCTGGTGCACCGTCGACGGATCGTCGTTGGCGCGCAGGATCAGGTCGAGCTTGGCGTGCAGGTTGCGGATCGCCTCGTCATAGCCGGCGAGCTGCTCGGCCGGCTTGAGCGAGAACAGCACTTCGCGGATTTCGGCGAGCGCGCGCTCGATGCCGGCCAGCGCGTGGCTGTCGATGCCGCTGCTGCGGGTTTCGTCGATCCGGCGCGACAGCGAACGGATTTCGTTCTCGATCGATTCGATCGCACGCCGCGGCATCGCTTCGGTGATGGCGTGACGGATCTCGGCAAGCTCGCTGCGGAAGGCCGCAATCGACTGCTCGACATGGTCGGGCCGCTGCAACGATTCGATCTGGCTGGTGATCTTGAGCAGGTGCCGTTCCAGCGACGAGAAATCCGGACCCGGCGGGAGCGCCGCCTGCGGGGCAGGGGCCATCGGCGGCGCAAATTGCTGTGGCGCGTAGGACTGCTGCGGGGCGAACTGGGGCTGCGGCGCATAGGCCGGGGGCGGCGCGAAGTGCTGCTGCGCCGCGAATGGCGGCTGCGGGGCATATTGCTGCGGCGCGTAGTTTGCCTGCGGGGCTTGCGGCGCCGTCGGTGGCGCACGGCGCGGCGGCATCTGGCGCGGCGGCTCGTCGAGTTCGTTCTGGCGCGCGGCGATTTCCGCGATGGCGGAATCGAAGCTCGAGGGACTCAGCGGCGGCGAGTTGCGATAGACCTCCTTGGCGGCGCGCTCGACCATCTCGGCCTGGCGCTGCCGGTCCTGCATCTGCGCTTCGCGGGCGGCTTGCGGATTGCTGATCTGCGACAGCCGCGCATCGAGGCGCGAGATCGCGTCGTTGAGCTGCCGCGCCACCGCCGGCTCGCCGCGCGGCGCTTGGCCGTTGCCATTGCCGCGGGGCGCCTCGTTGCGGGGCCTGGAGATCTGTTCGATCTGGCGGGTGATCGAGTCGAGCCGCTGATGGATGTCGTCGACCGCGCGGTGCTGCTGGTTGTAGGCGGCCTGCCGCGGTTCATGGCCGCTGCGGAATTCCGGGGGCGCGTCGCCGATGTTGGAATTGAGCCAGTCGCTCAGCGACATGCCGGCGCGGCGCGCGGCCGCCTCGGCCCTCTCGCGCACGGATGGATCGATGCCGTCGACACTCCACGATACGCGCGAATTCATGATCTCGTCCGGTTCCGACTCCGGCGCTTCCTGCGCCTCAGCCTCCCCGCGCGTCCCGATCGGAAGACAATCGAATTCGGCGCGGGTCGTCTGCCTCAGAGATCGACTTTTTCCCGCTAGGGTAAATATCGGGTTAAGGAATGCGGCGCCGGGGCCGTAAAGTTACGCCAAGTGGCTGCATTGCCTTCGAAAGGTGGCTTCCGGCGGGCTCAGCCCTTGCTCTCGCGCGGACCTTCCCCGATCGACGTGACGTTCGAGGCCGTCGTGCCGGTCGCCAGGACCTCGAGCGCCTCCTCGCACCACTCCACCACCGCTCGTTCGTGGCGCACGCCGAGGCGGAGGTTGAGCAGCTTGCCCAGATCGGCATGCGCCGCCGTGCCGTCGGGAAAACGTTTGGCAAGGATCCGCTCGAAGCGGGCCTGGCGGTCGCGATGGTGTTCCAGGCGCGCCATGATGTCGGCGCGCAGCGCGTCCATGTCGACCGCCTCGAGGGCGAACATCCGCACCAGGAGATCGTCCTTGATCGAGGCCGGCCGGCTCGGCCGCGCCGCCCAGTGTTTCAGGGCCGCCCGTCCCTCCGGGGTGAGCGTGTACACCAGCTTGTTGGGCTTGCCGGTCTGCACCACCTCGCGGGCCTGGACATGGCCGCGGTCGCGCAGTTTCGACAGTTCCCGGTAGATCTGCTGATGATCCGCCTTCCAGAAGAAGCCGATGGAGGTATCGAAGGTCTTGGCGAGCTCGTAGCCCGTCATCGGCCGTTCGGTCAGGCACGCGAGGATCGCGTCACCCAGCGCCATGCGCGGACCCTCCATTTTCGGACAAAGCTGCATCTGTTCCTTGACACCTTATGCACAAAGGTGCATATGCGTCAATGTGCATAGCGGGACGACCCGGAATTGAACTTCGAGACGGCCCGATGCTCGATATGGCGCGGCCGGTCGCCGCCGCCAGCGCCAACCGCTTCACAGCGAGAGGGACGTCCGATGAGCTTGCCCGGCCTCGACCGTTGGTACCGTTTCATCAAGTCGCATGACCTTGCGGAGCTGAAGGCCATGCTCCACCCGGACGTGGCGTTCGAAAGCCCCGTCGTGCACACGCCGCAGCGCGGGGCGGACATCACTTTCAAATACCTCGCCAGCGCCATCAAGGTGCTCAACGGCGAAAGCTTCCGGTATCTCGGCGAATGGCGCGGCGACAAGGGCGCGGTGCTGGAGTTCGCGACCGAGATCGACGGCATCACCATCAACGGCGTCGACATCATCAAGTTCGCCGATGACGGCCGCATCGTCAGCTTCAAGGTGATGGTGCGTCCGCTCAAGGCGATCAATCTGCTGCACCGGTTGATGGGCGAGCAATTGGCGATGCAGTGAGGCGAAAAGCCCCGCCCGAACGATACGGCGCGGCTGTCTCGGCGTTCGGGAACAGGCTAAAACCCTCCCCGAAGTCGCGACGGACAAGCCGCAGGAATTTCCCCACCTAACCCGCCACTAGCGGAGAGGACGCGATGCCGATCTACAAAGCCCCCGTGGAAGATGTCACCTTCCTGCTCAACGACGTCTTCCAGATCGACCGCTACGACAACCTTCCCGGCTTCACCGACGCGTCCGCCGACGTGCGCGAAGCGATCCTCGGCGAGGCGGCCAAGCTCAGCGAAGAGGTGCTGCAACCGCTCAATCGCGTGGGCGATCTGGAGGGATGCAAGCGCCACGACGACGGCAGCGTCACCACGCCGAAGGGGTTCAAGGAAGCGTTCAAGCAGGTCGCCGAAGGCGGCTGGCTCGGCCTTTCCGTGCCTACCGAATATGGCGGGCAGGGCCTGCCGGTGACGCTCAGTCAGATCGTCAACGAATTCCAGTGCTCCGCCAACATGGCCTTTACCATGTATGGCGGCCTCACCATGGGCGCGACGGCGGCGCTGCTGGTGCACGGCAGCCCCGAGCAGAAGAAGACCTACGTGCCGAAGATGGTGGCGGGCGAGTGGACCGGCACGATGAACCTCACCGAGCCGCATTGCGGTACCGACCTCGGCTTGATGCGCACCAAGGCGGTGCGCCAGGGTGACGGCAGCTTCAAGATCACGGGCACCAAGATCTTCATTTCGGCCGGCGAGCATGACCTCGTCGACAACATCATCCATCTGGTTCTCGCCCGCATCGAGGGCGCGCCCGCCGGCATCAAGGGCGTCTCGCTGTTCGTGGTACCGAAATTCCTGGTCAAGCCGGACGGTTCGCCCGGCGAGCGCAACGGCGTGTCCTGCGGCTCGATCGAGCACAAGATGGGCATCCACGGCAATTCCACCTGCGTGATGAACTACGACAACGCCACCGGCTGGCTGATCGGCGAAGAGAACAAGGGCATGCAGGGCATGTTCGTGATGATGAACGAGGCCCGCCTCGGGGTCGCCGTGCAGGGCCTCGCGCAGTCCGAGGTCGCCTACCAGAACGCGGTCGCCTATGCCCGCGAGCGCCTGCAGGGCCGCTCGATCTCCGGCGTCAAGGCGCCGGACAAGCCGGCCGATCCCATCATCGTGCATCCCGACGTCCGCCGCACGCTGCTCACCATCCGTGCCTTCAATGAAGCTGCGCGCGCCATGGTGGTGTGGACCGCGCTGAAGAGCGACGTCGCGCATCGCTCTTCCGATCCGAAGGACCGCCAGCAGGCCGACGATCACATGGGCCTGATGACGCCCGTGATGAAGGGCGTGATGACCGGCACCGGCTTCGCCAACACCGTGCTGGCGCAGCAGATGTATGGCGGTCACGGCTACATCGCCGAGCAGGGCATGGAGCAATTCGTGCGCGATGCCCGCATTTCGATGATCTACGAGGGCGCCAACGGCGTGCAGGCACTCGACCTCGTCGGCCGCAAGCTGCCGCGCGACGGCGGCCGCGCCATCATGGCGT
>CAZDEZ010000001.1:0-269021 GCA_964504705.1 uncultured Bradyrhizobium sp. | reverse complement strand
GGCCGCGGGCGAGCAGGCCGTGGGCATGACGCCCCTGCGGCACGCCCTTGCGCGGGATGTCCGAGGCCGGAAACGTATCGCGCTCCAGCACCGTCACCGTGCCGTAGAAGTCCGCGAGCGCCCGCGCGGCGAGCAGCCCCGCCATGCTGCCACCGATCACAACCGCACGCTCGCCGATCCGCTTCATGGATAGATGCTCCACCGTTTGCTTGCGCTGGTACGGCGGCGAGCCGGAACCGGTTTGCGGCAGCCGCAGATCGAAGGGTCACAAAAATGTCAGGCGGGGCCTGAAACCGGTTGGCCGCACATGCGTGGGCGCGCAACGTGCATTGACGTCGCTGCGCCTTCCGGGCGAACTGGAGGCACCATGGAAGCCAAATTCCAGATCTTCCTCATCCTGCTTGCGGTGCTCGCGGGCACCGCGCTGCTGGCGCGGCGGATCAACGTCGCCCCCGCGATCCTGCTGCTGGTCGCCGGCATCACGCTGGCTTTCGTGCCGGGCATGCCGCCGGTGGAACTGCCGCCGGAGCTGGTGCTGCTATTGGTGCTGCCGCCGCTGATCTATTCGGCGGCGGTTGCCATGAGCTGGCGCGAATTCCGCTTCAACCTGCGGGTGATCTTCCTGCTCGCCGTCGGCTGCGTGATCTTCACCGCCTGCATGGTCGCGGCCGCCACCCACTATCTGATCGGGCTGCCGTGGAGCGTCGGCTTCCTGCTCGGCGCCATCGTCGCGCCGCCCGACGTGGTGGCGCCGCTGGCGATCGCGCGCAAGCTGGGATTGCCACGCCGCATCCTCGTCGTACTCGAAGGCGAAGGGCTCGCCAACGACGCCACCGCGCTGATCCTCTACCGCTTCGCGGTGGCGGCGATCGCAACCGGCATGTTCTCGCTGCCGCAGGCCGCCGGCACCTTCGTCGGCATCGTCGTCAGCGAAATCGCGTTCGGCGTGGCGGTCGGCTGGGTGAGCCTGCACCTGCGCCATTACGCCAGGGATCCCCAGGTCGAGATCACGCTGTCGCTGCTCACGCCCTATGTCGCCTACTGGATCCCGGAACATCTCGGCGGCAGCGGCGTGATCGCAACCGTCGCCTGCGGCCTCTATGTCAGCTGGAACGGGCCGCTATTGATCTCGGCGGCGACGCGGCTGCAGGGCGTCTTCTTCTGGGACCTCGTGATCTACCTGATCGAGGGCATGCTGTTCCTGCTGACCGGCTTCCAGCTGCGCTCGCTGCTGGAGAAGTCGAAGGCGTTTCCGCTGCAGGACATCCTGTTCGCAACCGGCCTCGTCATCGCGATCGTGATCGTCGCCCGCTTTGCCTGGGTTTATCCCGCCACCTACCTGCCGCGCCTGCTGAGCCGGCGATTGCGCGAGCGCGACCCCTATCCGTCGTGGCGCGCCGTGTTCGTGATCGCGTTCACCGGCGTGCGCGGCGCGGTCTCGCTGGCGGCCGCGCTGGCGCTGCCCTATGCGCTGGCCAATGGCGATCCGTTTCCGCATCGGGACCTGATCCTGTTCGTGACTTTCAGCCTGATCCTGGTCACGCTGGTCGGCACCGGCCTGACGCTGCCGGGCCTGGTGCGCCGGCTCGGCGTCGCCGGCGACGGCCGCAGCGAGCATGCCGCCGAGCACGAGGCCGAGATCGCGGCCCGCCGCGACGCGCTGGCGAACGCGCTGCAGGCGCTGGAGGCAAGGCGCGACGACCCGCAAATGTCCGAAGCGGTGCTGCGGCTGCTGCGCGCCCGGCACGAGACGCGCACCGGCCAGCTGCCGGCCTCGCTCGACGTCGAAGGCCATGACGTCAGCGCCGCGGGCGCCAGGCTGACACGGGAGCTGATCGGAATCGAACGGCGATGCATCCACACGCTGCTGCGCAACGGCAGGATCACCGACGAGACGCGGCGTCGCATCGAGCGCGACCTCGACCTCGAGGAAGCGGGCCTCGCCAACCGCGAATATGGGAGAATTCCGCAGTGAGTCAGCGCCTGGAAGCCGAGCGGTTTGCAGCGGGCTTCTTCGGCTGGGCGGCGCGCGGCTGCGCCACCCGGCTCGCCGGCTTTGCGGTCTTCGGCTTCGGCTGCGCCACCTCCGGCGGCGGCGAGCCACGCGTCTCGCAAAAGTCGACCGCGGCCGACGACACTGCGGCTGCGACCTTGTTCTTGTGCTCGTCGGACGCCATCACCAGCTCTTCGTCGCGGTTGATGATGGAGCCGGATTCCAGCAGCACCGCCGGCATTTTCGTCATCCGCAGCACGACGAGCTGGTCGTAACGGTAGACGCCGGCCTCGATGTCCAGCAGTTCGCGCTGGTACTTGCCCATGAACCACTGGTCGTATTGCCGGGCGAATTGCAGCTCCTTGGAGGCCATCTGGTTGCCGACCATGCGGGCGAAGCGCAGGCTCTCCCGGTAGTGCGGATTCTGCTTCGAGACGAACACCGAATAGCCGCCGAACATGTCGTTGAAGATGCTCTTCCGGCCTTCGAACTCCCATTTCTCGGCATAGATGCCGGGCACGGAATCGTGGTGGATCGACAGGAAGAGATCGGCGCCCTTCCTGTTGGCGACCGCAACGCGCTTCATCAGGCTCGGCCGCGCCTTGCCCTCGGTGACCAGAAGCACGGTCTGCGCGAAGCCATCGGCCTTCAGCTTCTCCTCGATGCGCTTGCCGAGATTGAGGTTGAATTCGAACTCGGGGACCTTGCGGGCGCTCATCGCGCCGTAGGATTCGGCGCTGTGTCCGACGTCAAGGATGATCCGGAAGCGGTCGCGATCGCATTTGGAGCCGGCCGATGCGCTCGCCGACGCGGCGGCCGTGACTTCGTTCGACGCAGCTTGCGCAGCCCCGATCGGGCCGAGCGCGGATGCGAGCAACGCAGCGATCATCGCCCAGCTGCGCGGTCCTGCGCCTTGCAAGAAGCTGTTGCGCCAGGGTTGCGCCAAGAGCCTACTCCGCCGCCGCGACCTTGGGCGGGCCGACAAAGCCCGCGGGATCGCCGAATCGCTCGATCATAACCGCCGTCAGGTCCTTGGTCTTGCCGGTGACGCAGGCGCCGGAGCGTACGGCGTAGCGGTCCTGGTGCTTCAGCTGCGACGGCGTTTCGCCCTGCTGCAGCGCGCGCGCCGCCTCCATCATCACTTTGCGGAAATGCATGATGCCGAGGTCGGTGGGGCCGAGATGCTCTCTCGTGCGGTCGGCGATCGGGCCCTGGCTGTCCTGCACGGCGGCATCCTGTTCGGAGACGCCCTTGATGCCGGTGTAGCTCCTGGTCTTCTGCAGCTTGCGGTCGATCAAATAGTCGTTGCCCTTGTGGCGCAGCGGCACGTAATTGTCGTCGACCTCCGCGATCACGCCGTTGCCGCGGTCATAGGCGTCGCGCTCGGCCTGCGTGATCGGGCGCTCCGGATTCCAGGCATAGGTGTAGATCCAGCAATTGGTGTCGGTGAACGGCACGAAGCTCTGGCCGAAGATGTTCTCGCCGGGCATCGCTGATGGCGCGTAGGCATGCACCGGCATGAGGAACTGCGCGATGCGCCAGTAGATGTTGTCGGTCCCGGTCAGCCTTCCACCGGCAATCGTCAGCCCCGCCTCGTGCGGATTGATCCTGATGACGGGGCGCGGATCCTCGGCGATCCAGCGCATGTGCTCGGTCGCCACACGCACTAGTGGATTCACGAAATGCTTCTTGATGTCGAGGATCTCGTTCTCTTCCTTGTCGAACGACAGGTGCGCGAAGGTGAAATGCGCAGTGTCGATCGAACCTTCCATCGCCTGCACCCAGTTGCAGTCCTGCCATTTCTTGGAGACGTAGCGATGCGAGGGCGGCAGCAGCGCCATTTCCAGATCGGGCAATTCCGGCACCTCGCCGGCCGGGCCCATATAGGCCCAGACCATGTCGCCCCATTCGCGCACCGGATAGGACTTGATGCGAATGTGGTCCCTGGCGTTGAGGTCGGGATAGGAGGTCGGCATGTCGACGCAGCGCCCGTCGGTGTCGAACTTCCAGCCGTGGTAGACGCAGCGGATGCCGCATTCCTCGTTGCGGCCGAGCCAGAGATTGGCGCCGCGGTGCGGGCAATACTGGTCGATGACCCCGACCTGCCCACGCGAATCGCGGAAGGCGAGCAGCTCCTCGCCCATGACCGTGATCTTTTTCGGCTCCCCGTCCGGCTCGGGCAACTCCTCTGACAGCAGGACCGGGAGCCAGAACCGCCGCAGCAGCTCGCCCATCGGTGTCCCCGCACCGCTTTGGGTTAACAGCCGGTTATCTTCGGCACGGAGCATCGGCACTCTCCGGGTGATTTTTACGGGCTGTAAAGCTTGACCCAGGGTCGCGGAGGCGTCAACGCGCGCCGATACCGGGACAGCCGGGCTGCGCCAGCGCATCTGCCGCAGCGCCGCAATTTATTCTCACTATTTGATTTTAAATGTAAATTTCAGGCCGCCCGCGCCGACTCCGTGCCCGATTACCGCCGCCTCGGCGCACGACCGTCCAGGGCCGGTTTCGTTCTTGGCCGAGTGTTGCGGATGGGTGACGGACTTCTCGTCGGGCCGGGTGTACACAGGGGTCAAGTTTCGGGATTTACTCGCGTTCACAAAGAGGAATTGAAGCAATGAAGAAGATCGCTCTTGCCGCTGCGGCGACCCTGATGTTCGCCGGTGCGGCTTCCGCGGCCGACCTGCCCGCCCGTACCTACACCAAGGCTCCGCCCCCGATGGTCGCCGTCTACAACTGGACCGGCTTCTACGTCGGCGGTCACATCGGTGGCACCTGGACCAACGAAGAGTGGGTCAACACCGCCAACACCACCGCGTTCGGCGATCTCGGCCCGGGCCAGGGCTTCCGTCAGCGCGAGTCCGGCTTCATCGGCGGCGGCCATGTCGGCTACAACTGGCAGGCCAGCAACTTCGTGTTCGGTCTCGAAGGCTCGCTCTCGGGCATGAGCACCGAAGGCACCCTGCGCAACACCGTGTTCGGCGTCGGCCTCGACGACGTGTTCAACTGGCGAACCGACTGGATGGCCACCGTGGTCGGCCGCGCCGGCGTCGCCTTCAACAACAACCTGCTCTACGTCAAGGGCGGCTGGGCCGGCGTGAACAACCGTCTCAACGTCTCCGACATCGTGCTCGCCAACGTCGGCAGCGGCGGCCAGACCATCTGGCACAACGGCTGGACCGTTGGCGCCGGCTGGGAGTACGGCCTGACCGCGAACTGGATCATCGGCCTCGAGTACAACTACTCGGCGTTCGAGACCAAGAGCTACCAGCTCAACGCCACCCAGGTCGGTGCGACCTACACCTTCGACGCCAAGCCGCGCGACATCCAGTCGGTGGTCGGCCGCATCAGCTACAAGTTCGGCGGCCCGGTCGTCGCCAAGTACTGAGACAAGTACTGATCGTCGAAAAGTCTTCGACCTACAAAAGCCCCGGCATCGTCCGGGGCTTTTTCTTTTGGGGCTGTGAATCTGTAGGGCGGATTAGCGCAAGGGTAATCCGCCGCCGCTCGCGCAAAAAATAGGGCGGATTACGCTTGCGCTAATCCACCCGACGATTTCGCCATTTGAGAAAGATTATTCCGCCGCGCTGGTCTCAGGCAGCTTCTTGCCCTCGCCGTAGCGCTGGTCGATGTAGTCAATGACAAGCGCCTTGAAGTCCGCGGCAATGGTCGCACCGCGCAAGGTGCGGAACTTCTTGCCGTCGACGAACACCGGCGCGGCCGGGGCTTCGCCGGTGCCGGGCAGCGAGATGCCGATATTGGCGTGCTTGGATTCGCCGGGGCCGTTGACGATGCAGCCCATGACAGCGACGTTGAGCTGCTCGACACCGGGATACTTCGTCTTCCAGGCCGGCATCTCCTCGCGGATGAAATCCTGGATCGAGCGCGCCAGTTCCTGGAACGTGGTCGAGGTGGTGCGGCCGCAGCCGGGGCACGCCGCCACCAGCGGCACGAAGGTACGGAAGCCCATGGTCTGCAACAGCTCCTGCGCGACCTGAACCTCGAGAGTACGATCGCCGCCGGGCTCGGGGGTGAGCGAAATGCGGATGGTGTCGCCGATGCCGTCCTGCAGGAGGATGCCGAGCGCGGCGCTCGATGCGACGATGCCCTTCGAGCCCATGCCGGCCTCGGTGAGGCCGAGATGGATGGCGTAATCCGAGCGGCGCGCCAGCTCCTGATAAACCGCGATCAGATCCTGCACGGCAGAAACCTTCGCCGAGAGGATCATCCTGTTCTTGGGCATGCCGAGCTCTTGCGCCCGCGCCGCCGAGAGCAGCGCCGACTGCACCATCGCCTCGCGCGTCACCGCGCGGGCGTCGCGCGGATTGGGCGAAGCCGTGTTCTCGTCCATCAGCCTGGTCAGGAGCTCCTGGTCGAGCGAGCCCCAATTGGCGCCGATGCGCACCGGCTTGTCGTTCTTGTTGGCGATCTCGATGATGTCGGCGAACTGGGTGTCGCGCTTGTTCTTGAAGCCGACATTGCCGGGATTGATGCGGTACTTGTCGAGCGCCTCGGCACAGGCCGGATATTCGGCGAGTAGCTTGTGGCCGATGTAGTGGAAGTCGCCGATCAGAGGCGTGGTGATGCCGCGCTTGCGCAGGCCGTCGCGGATATGCGGCACGGCGGCGGCGGCCTCTTCACGATCCACGGTGATGCGGACCATCTCCGAGCCGGCGCGCGACAGCGCCGCCACCTGCGCGATGGTGCCTTCGACATCGGCGGTGTCGGTGTTGGTCATCGACTGCACGACGATCGGCGCGCCGCCGCCAACGGCGACATGGCCGACCATCACTTTCGTGGTCTGGTGCCGCGGCCGGGGGCCGGCGACGTCGGAAGCATTCACTGTTTCGGGCTTGTTCATGCGGTCTCGAATATCAGGTTTTGGTCAGCTTCACCAAGGGGGCGGTTCAGCGGACGGCGGTTTGCGTGGCACACGGAACCCGGCCGGCCGAAGTAACGATTTACTTCGTAAATTCAGTGGCTTAGTTCGCCAGAATGGCGTTCGTCACGGCATTTCGTGACGCCTATATCGGGCCAGCAGCGCCGAGATTAAAGGGCCGCTCCGCCCTTTCCCCGGACACGCTTGACGGCCTAGCATCGTAGCCAATCATGACAATGGAGCGAAACATGGCCGACCGCGGCGGGCTGATCTCGACCGAGGAACTCGCCGGTCTGATCGGCCAGGCGAACCTGCGTGTCTACGACTGCACCACCTATCTCGATTATCAGCCGGAAGGCAGCCCCGTCCCCTACATCGTTCGGCCCGGCAAGCAAACGTTCGAGGAGGGCCACATTCCGGGCGCCGATTTCCTCGACCTGCAGGGCGAATTCTCCGACCAGAATACCGAGCTGCGCTTCATGATGCCCGGCGTGCCGCGGCTCGAAGCGGCGTTCGGGAGGCACGGCGTCGGCAACGACAGCCGCGTCGTGCTCTATTCCATCGGCACGGCGATGTGGGCGACGCGCTTCTGGTGGATGCTGCAATCGCTCGGCTTCGACGCGTCCGTGCTCGACGGCGGGCTCGACAAGTGGAAGGCCGAGGGCCGCGCCATCGAGACGGGACCGGCGAAGGGCTATCCACCCGCGACGTTCATCGCGAAGCCGAAGCCGGGCCTCTTTATCGACAGGCGCGAGACGCAGAAGGCGAGCACCAACCGCTCGACCGTCGTGGTCAATGCGCTCGGGCCGCAGTTCCACAAAGGCCTGGAGCCGAGCCGCTACGGCCGGCCCGGCCGCATTCCCGGCAGCGTCAACGTGCCGGCGGCGACGCTGATCGACGCAGCGAGCAAGACGTTCCTGCCGCCCGAGGAGGTCGCGCCGAAATTCGCGGCGCAAGGCATCACCAGGGACAAGCGCGTCGTCGCCTATTGCGGCGGCGGCATCTCCGCCACCATCGACCTGTTCCAGCTGCATCGCCTGGGCTACGACCACATCACGCTGTACGACGGCTCGATGGGCGAATGGGCCAGGGACGAGTCGCTGCCGATCGAGACGGGGTAGCGGCAAATTATTCCGTCATTGCGAGGAGCGAAGCGACGAAGCAATCCAGCTTTCCGCGCGCGGCGAAGGAAGCTGGATTGCTTCGCTTCGCTCGCAATGACGGATCACCTAAACGTTCGGATCGGGCGCGACTTGCGCCCGCGCCGATTCCGGCTTGTTCACCAGATAGAGTCCCGCAATCACCAGCAGTGCCGCCGCACCGAAGGCCAGCGTCAGCGTGTCGTGCAGGATGAAGTAGCTCGCGACCACGCCGAACAGCGGCGTGATGAAGGTGAAGGCCGACAGCTTGCTGGCCGAATAGGCCTTCACCAGCGCGAACCACAGCGTGAAGGTCAATCCCACCACCCAGAAGGCCTGATAGGCCAGCAGCGTCAGCGACAGCGGGCTCGGCATGTGCGTGATCGTCTCGCCGGAAAACCAGGCGGCCGCGACGAAGATCGGCATCGACACCGCGACCTGGTAGCCCATGCCCTTCTCCGCCGGCGCGCGGAGCAAGGGCGTCGTCTTCACGATCAGGGTGGTCGCCGCCCATAGGGCGCCGCCGGCAACGATCAGGAGATCGCCGAGCAGCACCTTCGAATCGACATTGGGCTGCGGCACGCCGATGGCGAGCGCAACCCCGGCAAAGCTCAAGCCGAGTCCCGCCCATTGCGCAGGCCGCAGCCGCTCGCCGAGGAAGACGTAGGAGCCGAGCGCGACGAAGAACGGCGCGATGTAGAGGAACACCACCGCGCGGGAAGCCGAGGTATAGAGCAGGCCCTGGTAGATCAGCACGAACTCGACGCCGAAGATCGTGCCGTTGACGAGGCCTGCCCGCAGCGTGCCGTCGCGCTCGAAGAACCTGACGCCGCGAAACCAGCCGATCAGCAGCAACACCGGCAGCGCGCCGGCCGAGCGCGACAGCGCCTGCAGCATCGGCGGCACGTCGGGCAGCACCAGCTTCACCGCGATCTGGTTGAAACCCCAGCTCACGCACAGCATCAGCATCAAGGCGATGGCGCCGGGGCTGAGGGCACGCCCGACGGAAGGTGTTTCGGCAATCGACGACATTGTTTCCCTTGGGCCGGCTTCGGCGCCGGACGTTTTGTTCGGTGCGGCGCTATTTCCGGCAATGCGCGCAGGTGCCGCCGATTTCGACCACGCTCATCTTCGGCGAGAAGCCGGAGGCGCGCGCCGCGGCGTTGACGCTCCTTGCGACCGGTGCCGCCGGTATCTCGCCGACGGAGCCGCAGAGCTCGCAGATCAGAAATGCCACCATTGCCGTCTCGTCATGATCGTGCGCGCAGGCGAGCCAGGCGTTGCGGCTCTCGATGCGGTGCACCAGGCCGTTCTCCATCAGGAAGTCGAGCGCGCGGTACACCGTGATCGGCGCCGGGCGCGGCATGGATCTGGCGAGTTCGTCGATCACCTCATAGGCCCCGAGCGGGCGGTGACTGGACAGCAGCGCCTGCAGCACCTGGCGCCGGATCGGGGTGAACTTTTGCGAGCGCTTCGCACATACGGCTTCCGCATGCGCAATGGCGTCCGCGGCGCAGCGGCCATGATCGTGATCGGGTGCTGGAAATGCAGGTTTTGCCAGGGTCATCGGCGCCATTAGTAGCATTTCGCCCCGCGATGCCAAAGCCCGGCCGTCACCGCGTTCCAGCCATGCCTCTTTCACAGGGCAGGTCACGGATAAGTCGGGGCGCGGAATTCATAAGCTAGCTTATTATATCGGGGCTTATCGAGACGAGGCAGAGGCTGAGCATGCGCGGTTCCGTGGATATGAACTTCCTGTTCACGCTGGGCGAGGTGACGCGCATGGTGCGCGCCTGGGCCGACCGGGAGGCCTCGCGCTACGGCATCACCCGCGCGCAATGGGCGGTGCTGGCCAAGCTCGACCGCAACGAAGGCATGAAGCAGTCGGAACTCGCCGAGCAGATGGAGATGCAGCCGATCACGCTGACGCGGTTGATCGACAAGCTCTGCGACAATGGCTGGATCGAACGCCGCGGCGACGCCAACGACCGCCGCGTCAACCGCCTCTATCTGAAGAAGGCCGCCCGTCCCCTGCTCGGCAAGCTCGCAGGGCTGCGCTCGGAGCTGACTGCGACCGCCCTCGAAGGCATCAACCCCACCGAGGCCCACCGCTTGCTGGCGCAGCTGGAGACCATCAAGGAGAACGTCCGCAACGCGATCCAGAATCCGAACGCGGCCGCGCCCGGAAAGGAACAGCGTTATGGCTGATCCCGTCCTCAAATTCCCGCCGGAACAGAAGGGCGATCCGCCGGCGCCGGCGCGCCCGAAGCTCGCCGCCGACCCGCGCCGCCGCCTGATGGCGGGCCTGCGCCGCTATCGCCGCTTCCTGCTGCTGGTCGTGTTTCCGCTGGTCGCGGCGGTCGCGGGCCTGACGCTCTATCTGAACGGCGGCCGTTACGTCACCACCGACAACGCCTATGTGGGCGCGCAGAAAGTGCTGATCACGCCCGACATTTCCGGGAAGATCGAGAAGGTGGTCGTGCGCGAAGGACAGCAGGTCGGTCGCGGCGATGTGCTGTTCGAGCTCGACCCCGTGCCGTTCCGCCTCGCGGTGCAACAGGCGAGAGCCAATTTGGACCAGGCGCGCGTCGCCTATGACAGCCTCGTCAAGGACCTGCAGGTGTACGGCCAGATGAGCGAGCTGGCGCTGCAAAACGCCGAACTGAAGCGGCGCGACGTCGAACGCAAGTCGGCGCTGGTGAGGAACAATTTCGGATCCCAGATCGATCTCGACAACGCCTCCGCAAGCCTCGTCAACGCCAATTCGCAAGTCGAGCAGTTGCGCCAGAAGACCGCCTCGACGCTGGCGCAATTGCTCGGCAAGGCCGACCTGCCGCTCGAGCAATTCCCGCCCTACTCGCTGGCCAAGGCCGCGCTCGACCAGGCCGAGCGCAATCTCGACCATACGGTGATGCGCGCCCCGCTGCCGGGCGTGGCTACCCAGGTAGACCAGATCCAGCTCGGCCGTTTCGTTGCGGCCGGCACGCCGGTGTTTTCCATCATCGACATTTCCAGGCCCTGGGTCGACGCAAATCCGAAGGAATCGGATTTCACCTTCGTCGCCGTCGGCCAGCCGGTCACGGTCGAGGTCGACGCCTTCCCCGGTCATGTCTTCAAGGGCACCGTGGGGTCGCTGTCGCCCGGCACCGGTGCCCAGTTCGCAATTCTGCCGCCGCAGAACGCCATGGGAAATTTCGTCAAGGTCGTGCAGCGCGTCCCGGTCCGCATCTATCTCGACCAGAACGACAAGCATGTCGGCAGGCTGAAGGCGGGGATGAGCGCCTATGCCACGATCGACACCGGACATCGCCGGACGCTTGCCGGCCTGTTCTCTTCCCGCCCCGCAGCCGCCAACCGGGACTAGGCCGCCATGACCGGCCCGGGCGCCACGCCGACGAGCATGCCACCTGGCCTCCGCCGCGCCATGGTGACGATCTGCTCGATGACCGCCACCATCATGCAGGCGCTCGACACCACCATCGCCAATGTGGCGCTGCCCTACATGCAGGGCTCGTTGTCGGCGTCGCAGGACCAGATCAACTGGGTGCTGACGTCCTACATCGTCGCGGCGGCGATCATGACCGCGCCGGTCGGATGGATCACGAGCCGGTTCGGACGCAAGCGCATCTTCATCGTCTGCGCGGCTGGCTTCACGCTGGCTTCGGTGCTGTGCGGCCTCGCACAGGACATCACGCAGATGGTCCTTGCGCGACTGCTGCAGGGCGTGTTCGGCGCGGCGCTGGTCCCGCTGTCGCAGTCGGTGATGCTGGACGCCTATACGCTGCATGAGCGGGCCAAGGCGATGTCCCTCTGGGGCGCGGGCGTGATGATGGGGCCGATCATGGGGCCTTCGCTCGGCGCCTGGCTGACGGAGGCCTATTCCTGGCACTGGGTGTTCTTCGTCAACCTGCCGTTCGGCATCTTCACCGTGCTCGGACTGATGATCTTCACGGAGGAGACGCCAAGGGACACCGGACTGCGTTTCGACTGGTTCGGGTTCGCCGCCCTGGCCATCGCCATCGGCGCCGTCCAGCTCGCGCTCGATCGCGGCGAACAGCTCGGCTGGCTGGAATCCAACGAGATCCTCGCGGAGTTCATCATCGCCGCCGCCGGTTTCTACTACTTCCTCGCGCATTCCCTGACGGCGTCGCATCCCTTCATCCGCTTTGCCCTGTTCAAGGACAGGAACTTCATCACCGGCTGCATATTCATGGCCGTGATGGGACTGGTGCTCTTCTCCACCATGGCGCTGGCATCGCCGTTCCTGCAAAACGTCATCGGTTATCCCGTGGTGACGGCCGGCATCCTGCTGGCGAGCCGCGGCGTCGGCACGCTGATCTCCTTCATGATGGTCAGCCGGCTGATGCAGCACTTCGAGGCCCGCACGCTGATCGCCAGCGGCCTTTCGATCACCTGCATCTCGCTCTGGTTCATGAGCGGCTGGACCGACCAGACCGGCGTGGTCGAAATCGCCGTGGTGAGCATCGTCCAGGGCTACAGCTTCGGTCTCGTGTTCTCGCCGCTCAGCACCGCCGCGTTCCTGACCCTGCCCAACCATTTGCGAACCGACGGAACGGCGATGCTGACGCTGATGCGAAACGTGGCCAGCTCGGTCGGCATCGCCATCGTCATCGGTCAGCTGACCGAGGGCACAAGGCGCACCCATGCGATGCTCGTGGAGCACATCAATCCGTTCAATCACGCCCTGCAGATGCCGGGCGTGCGCGGCGTGATCGACCTGAGCACCGACGCCGGCAAAGCGATGATGGAGCGGATCGTCAACCTTCAGGCGCAGATCATCTCGTTTTCGCGGGACGAGTTGCTGATTCTCGTCTTTATCCTCTGCACGCTGCCGTTGGCGCTCATGATCAGTTCGACGCGGGTGGCGCTGCAGGGCAGGATCCCTGCACCGCAGCAGGCAGCCGAAAAGTAGCCGAAAGCCGGGGCGAGTTCGATTCGCCGTCAGCCCGTTGGCGCCGGATGCGGCGCATGATCGAACAAATGCGCAATGGCGTTGGCGTAGTACTTCAGCAGCATCAATTCCTTCGGGTTGGCGCGGTAGTTGCCGTCTTCCTCCAGAACCAGATGACGCAGCGTCAGCATGCGCAGGCCCACCGAAATCGCGTAGTCGCGGTCGGTGCGGGGAATGTGGACGTAGCTGCCGCCATGTTCCAGTTCGCCGATCAGGTTCGAGACGCGCTGCTTGATATCGAGCAGGGATAGCGGGTTGTCGCCGGCCTCCAGCATCGCGGTCGCGACCAGCGAGACCGGCAGCGCCGGCACGACGCGGCCGACGGCCTGCATCAGGGTGTTGCCGAGCTTTTCCGTCTCGGCATGCCTTGCCTCGGGAGCCAGCAGGCGAAAATCGATGCCGGCCTCGGTGACGTATTTTCGCAGCGACACCGGCTCGCCGAAGCTGACGCAGGTATAGCCGAAGCGATACCATTCGCCCCGCATCGCCATCCAGATGTGACGGAAGACGTGCCGGGCGAACACCAGCGCGTTGAACCCGAACACCGGCTTCTTGCCCGGCTCGGCGCTGGCGGCGGAAGTGAGCATGCGGTCTTCCAGCACGCGGTCGTAATTGACTGCGACCGGAACGAACACGACATCGCGCGGCCCGAACGGATCGAATGCAGCGACCATGTAGCTCAGAAGCCCGAATTTAGGCGGGCGCAGTTTGCCGTCGCGGCTGAGGCCGCCTTCCGGGAAAATCGCCTGCGTCACGCCGGCCGACGTCGCCATGTGGACATAGCGCGCCAGAACTTTCCGATAGAGCGCCTCGCGGGAATCGCGGTTGATGAAATAGGCGCCCATCGACTTGATCAGGCCGCGCAGCCCCCAGACCTGCGCCCATTCGCCGACGGCGTAGCTCAGCGCCGAGGAGGTCGCCGCGACATAGGTCACCAGCACATAGTCCATGTTGGAGCGATGGTTGATGACGAAGATGACGGACGACGACGGATCGACCGCCGCCAGCGCCTCGTCGTTGCGGTAGCCGATGCGGACGCGATAGAGCATCTGGGAAATGCCGCGGGCGATGCGGGTGCCGATGCGGAAATAGGCGTAGGCGCTGAACGACGGCACAATGTCGGCGGCGTAGCGCTTGACCTTCTCCATCGCCACTTCCCGCGGCACGCCGCTTTCCCTGGCGTACTCGTCCGCGGCATGCAGCACCTCGGGATCGAACACCAGGCGGTCGATCAGCACCTGGCGCCTGGTCAGCTTGAACGGCTGGATACGAAGCTTGAGCCGCGTATTGAGTTCTTCGATGGCACGGTTGGCGCGCCGCCGCACCGCCCAGCGCACGCTCGGCACCAGGATGCGGTCGATCGCGGCCCAGGCCGCCAGCAACGCCAGGATGATCGCCGCCCACAGCGGCAGGGTAATCTGCGATCCCATGACGCCCCCCTTTGGCCGATCAGGATACCATCGAGGCGTCGCCCGCCCGCAAGGGCTTTATTGACTTGCGCTCGCCTAAATCGACGAGCCCGGCACAAAGGTGTCGAAGGCCGCCCACAGCTGCGCGCGAACCGAATCCTGCTCCTGCAGGATTTCGTGTCGGGCGCCCTCGATCAGGCGGTGCGATCCTGCGGGAAGCCGCGCGGCAAACCGCCCGATCGCCGCCGGCGACACGATGCTGTCGGCACCCGCCGCCAGCAGCAGCGTCGGCTGGTCGATCTTCTCCGGATAGCCCGCGGCCTGGAACGCCGCGATGGTGTCGAACGCCGCGTCCAGCCACGCCACCGTCGGTCCCCCAATTCCGAGCGTCGGATCGTGGGTGACGATCGCGGCATTGCGCGCATAGCGCTTTGGGTCAGAAGTCAGCGGATTGCCGGCAAAGCGCGACGTCCTGCCGCCGTCGATATTGCCGCCCGGCACGTAGTTTGCGCCGAGACCGGCGCGGCGCAGCGCCCCGACCGCAAGGCGCAGGGGGTGCGCGATCCAGGCGCGGGGAAAGCCGATCATCGGCGCGACCAGCACGGCGCGCTCGAACCAGCGATTGCCGGCATGCGCGGCCCGCAGCACCACCGCGCCACCCATCGAGTGGGTGAGAGCATAATGCGGCGGCGGACAGTCCGGCAGCACCACCTGGCGCATGAAGGTCTCGAGATCGGTCTCGTAGTCCGAAAAGCTTTCGACGTGGCCCTTGCGCGGATCGGGCAGCTGGCGGGAGGAATGTCCCTGCCCGCGCCAGTCCATGGCAGCCACGGCAAAGCCGCGCCGGCGCAGTTCGCCGATCGTCTCGAAATACTTCTCGATGAACTCACCGCGGCCGCCGAAGACGCAGACCGTTCCCTTGGCCGATGTCGAATCCCAGCGCGCAAAGCGCAGCTCGGCGCCATCGGGCGTCCTGACCCTGCACACGATAGCGCCGTCGGGAACCGGATTGCCGGGAATGGAAAGCAGCTTCATGCAGGCTTTCCGGCGGGCGTGTCGCCCCTCTTGCGGCGCAGTCCCAGCCACATGCCGCCGAGCGACAGCACCCCGCCGATCAGGTGGACGATGGTCGGCGCCTCGCCGAGGAAGACGATCGACAGCACCGCGCCGACCACGGGTCCCAGATACATGCTGAGCGAAGTCGAGAGCGCGCCGAACGCCGAGGTGAACCAGGAATAGGCGGAGTAGGCAAACAGGCCGGGCACGAGACCGGCGAAGAGATAGACCTGCGCCGCCTTGACGCTCAGCACCGCCGACGGATCTGACCACGTCTCGTAAGCCGCGAACGGCAGCGAGAACAGCGCGCCGAAAGCGGCGAACAGGCCGATGCGGGCGAGAAAGCCGACGCCGGCTCCGATGCGGTTCTGAATCAGGGTGTAGCCGGCCCAGGCCATCATCGCACACACCACCAGGACATCGCCCTGGGTCAGGCCGGGCTCGCCCGAGGTCTGGCCGCGCGTGATGACGAGCAGCGCGCCCGACAGCGCGACGATCATGCCGATGACCTGCCAGCGGTTGACCTTTTCCAGCCCCATTGCCAGCGAGAACAGCAGCACCATCAGCGGCGCCATCGCCATGATCAGCGCGAGGTTGATCGCCGAGGTGGTGGTGCCGGCGAGATATACCGGCCCGCCGCACACGAACATGCCGAGAAAGCCGGCCGCGGCGATGCCGAAGCCTTCCTTGCGCAGAAGGTCCGGATGCCGGCGCAGCGCCGCGAAGATCAACGGCGACAGGCCGACGGCGACGATCGTCCAGCGGAAGAAGGCGATCGAGAACGGCGGCACCGAACCGGCCACGCCGCGCGCCAGGATCATGTTGGAGACCTGAGCCGTCGCCAGCACGAGAAAGCCGGCGAGGCCCAGCATTTCCCGTCCCCGGCTTGCCGTCGCCGGCGCTTTGTCGTGCATGTCCATTCCCTTGCCTGGAAACGCAACCTGCCACAAGACGCCGTGCCGATGTAACCCCGCGCGCGGCAGGGCTGGCCCGCGCGCGCCCGTTCAACCGTTGCGTGGTTCAGCTGCGCGGCATCGCCAGCGGCCGCGATTCGCGGGTCTGCGCGGCGAGCCGGATCGCGGCGTTGGCGGCGCCGAAGCCGTGATAGTTGCGCCGCTCGACGATCTCGAAGAAGAAGCGATCGTCGAAGGCGTGGGTATAGATCTGGAAGAACTCGCCCTCGCCCTCGCGGTCGTAGAGGATCTGGTTCTGCCGCAGCGCCGCCATGGTCGCGTCGTCGAGGCCGTATTTGGCTTCGATGTCGTCATAGTAATTGTCGGGGATCTTCAGGAAGTCCGCGCCCCGCGCCCGCATCGCCGCCACCGCCGACAGGATGTCGTTGCAGGAGAAGGCGACGTGCTGGACGCCCGAGCCGAAGAATTCGTGGATGAAGCGGGCCGACAGCGTACGGGTGGCGGACGAGCCGTTCAGCACCACGCGCAGGCTCTCGCCGGCATTGATCAGCGCCTGGCTCTGCACGAGGCCGACGGGGTCGGCGATCTCCATCTGCGGCAGGCGCTTCAGGTCGAGAATGCCGGTATAGAACAAAAGCCACGACAGCATTTCGTCGTAGGGCATCGACTGGGAGATGTGGTCGACGCCGTCTAGGCGATCGGTGGACGCATCGCTGTCAAGCTGCTCGAAATCGACATCCCAGTTCTTGCCGGCACCTTCTAGGAAATACAGCAGGCTGCCGCCGACGCCGCGAATGGCCGGTATTTCCAGCTCGCCAGGTCCGACCGGCTGGTGGAAGGTGTGCGCCTTCAGCGCTTCGGCGCGGGTCATCGCCGCGCCGGCGCTGTCGACGTCGATCGCAATGGCGCAGACCCCCGCGCCATGGGTGAGATAGTGCGAATGCGCAAAGCTGTCCGGCTCGCAATTGATGACGAGCTCGATATGGCCCTGCGACCAGCGCTCGACGTCCTTGCTGCGATGGGTGCCGGTCCTGCGAAAGCCGAGCCGGCCAAGCAGCGCGGCGAGCTCGCTCGCCTTGGCTTCGCTGACGGCGAATTCGACGAAGCCCACCCCGCGGCTGCTCGCCCGCGGCTGCAGCGCGGGAACCTGCGCGGCAGCCTTGCCAAGCTGGTCCTCGAGCAGGATTAGCGAGCGCAGCCCGTCGGTCGCAGTGCGGACGGCGGAGCCGGCGCGGAACTGGTCGTTGAATATCTCGAGCGAGAGCGGACCGGAATAGCCGGTTGCGAGCACGGCTTCCACGAAGCCGGCTACCGGCAGATCGCCCTGTCCCGGGAAGCAGCGGAAATGGCGGCTCCAGGACAATACGTCGAGGCCGAGCTTCGGCGCATCAGCGAGCTGCACCAGGAAGATCCTGTCCGCGGGTATCGACTGAATGGCCATGGTCGGAAACGACGGCGCCAGCGCATGAAAACTGTCGAGGATGATTCCGATCGATCGGTGGTCGGCGCGCCGCACGATTTCCCAGGCGTCGCGGTAGTCGTTGACGTGCAGTCCCCAGGCCAGCGCCTCGTAGCCGACGCGCAAGGCTCGCATTGCTGCGCGCTCGCCGAGCTCGCGGAAATCGGCGGCGGCGCGGTCGATGCCGCCGAGCGAGGCCGGCGAGATGTTGCTGCAGACCAGCATCAGGTCGGTCTGCAATTCTCCCATCAGGTCGAACTTGCGCTCGGCGCGGGCGAAGTTTCGCGCGCGCTGCGGCTCCGGCATGCCCTCGAAATCGCGGAACGGCTGGAACGCGCAGATGGTAAGCCCGAGATCGCGGCACATTTGTCCGACATCGCGCGGTGAGCCGTTGAACGACAACAGGTCGTTCTCGAAGATCTCGACCGCGTCGAACCCGGCAGAGGCGATCGCCCGCAGCTTCTCGTCCAGCGCACCGGACAGCGAGACCGTGGCGATCGAGCGCTTGTTCATGCCGCGCTTTCCTCCATCGCCCCGCCGAGGAACAACTGCCCGATGCGGGGATCGTTCAGCACCCGCTCGGCCCTGTCGACGAGACGGGTCTGGCCGAGTTCGAGCACGATGCCGTAGTCGGAAATCTCCAGCGCCGAGCGCGCGTTCTGCTCGATCATCAGGATCGAGACGCCGCGGGCGCGCAGCTCCTTCAGGATGTTGAAGGTCTGCTGCACCATCAGCGGCGACAGCCCGATCGACGGCTCGTCGATCAGCACCAGTTGCGGATCGAGTAACAATCCTCTGACGATCTCGAGCTGCTTCTGCTCGCCGCCGGACAGCGTCGAGGCCTGCTGCGCAGCCCTCTTGCGCAGCGCCGGAAAGCGGTCGAGCCCCGCCTCGATGCGCGCGGGCAGATCGGGAATGTCGCGCGCCGCCACCGCACCGAGGCTGATGTTGTCGCGCACCGACAGCTCGGGAAAGATGTTGCGGCCCTGCGGCACATAGCAGATGCCCGCCGCCAGCAGTTCGCGCGGGCTGAGGCCGGTGACGTCGCGTCCCCTGAAGATCACCTTGCCTTCGCGCAGCTTCAAGAGGCCGAAGATCGCCTTGAACACCGTCGACTTGCCGGCGCCGTTCGGGCCGATCACGGTGGTGATGGAGCCGGCCGGCACCTGGAACGTGGTGCCGTTGAGGATGGTCATCTTGCCGTAGCCGCCGACCAGGCCTTGCACGTCCAGGATCGCGTCGCTCATGGATTGACCCTCAATGACCGAGATAGGCGTCGATGACGGCGGGGTTGGCGCGCACCTCGTCGGGACGGCCCATCGCGAGCAGCTTGCCTTCGGCCATCACCATGACGCGCGAGCACAGCGACATCACGAATTCCATGTTGTGCTCGATGACGACGAAGGTCGCGCGCTTCTCGCGGTTGATCTCGGCGAGCCGCGCCTTGAGGTCGCCGAGCATGGTGAGGTTGACGCCGCCGGCCGGCTCGTCGAGCAGCACGAGGCGCGGCCCGCCCATGAACGCCATCGCGGCGTCGAGCAGCTTCTGCTGGCCGTAGGACAGGCCGCCGGCCGCCTCGGTGGCGAGATGGCCGAGCTTGAACAGCTCGATCATCTCGTCCGCCGCGCCGGTCAGCCCGGCGTCGGAGGGACCGAACAGGCGCGACATCATGCTGCCCTGGTGCTCCTGGCCGGCGAGGATCAGGTTCTCCCGCACCGACAGTTTCGGAAACACCTGCAGCAGCTGGAAGGTGCGGCTGACGCCGAGGCGGTTGAGCTCGGAAGGACGCAGGCCCGTGACGTCCCTGCCGTCGACCTTGACCTCGCCCCCGCTCGGGGAGAGCTGGCCGAGGATGCAGTTGAACAGCGTGGACTTGCCACAGCCGTTCGGACCGATCAGGCCGAGAATTTCACCCTCGCGAACGTCGAAGCTGACGCCGTCAACCGCGGTGATGCCACCGAAATTCTTGCGGATGTTGCTGACCTCGAGGACCGCAGTCATGACGCCGCCTCCAGCCCGGATTTCGCGGCGGCGCGCTGCGCCGAGGCCGCCTTGGTGCGGCGCTCGGTCAGGATGCGGTCGGCGATGCCGAGGATGCCGGTCGGCGAGTAGATCAAGAGCAGGATCACCGCGACGGCGTAGAGCATCAGGTAATACCCTTCCGTGAAGCGCAGCCATTCCGGCAGCAGCACGGCGATTAGCGCGCCGAGGAACGGCCCGAAGAAGAAGCCGGAGCCGCCGACGATGACCATCATCAGCAGGTCGAGCGAGAGCGAGAGATTGAACGGGATCGGATCGATATATTGCGTCAGCGGCGCGTAGAGCGCGCCGGCGACGCCGCCGAACGCCGAGCCGATCGCGAACGCCATCAGCGTGTAGCGTCGCGTGTCGATGCCGAGCGACAGCGCCCGGACCGGGTTTTCGCGGAGCGCTATGAAGGCACGGCCCCACGGCGAGCGGATCAGCCACCACATCGCCAGCGACATCAGGCAGAGCGCGCCGAGGCAGACGTAGTAGAACGGCAGCGGCCGGCGGGTCGGAAAGCCGAAGATGACCGGACGCGGGATGTCGCTGATGCCGTAGATGCCATTGGTGATCCAGCTCTCGTTGCGGAACACCAGGAAGGCGAGCGTGGAGAAGGCGAGCGTGACGAAGGCGAGATAGTGATGCTGCACGCGCAGCGCCGGATAGCCGAGCAGCCATCCGACCGCAAAGCACAGCACGAAGGCGACGACGAGAGCGGCCGCCAGCGGCAGGGCGGCTTGGGTCGTCATCAGCGCGGCCGTGTAGGCGCCGATACCGACAAAGGCGCCCTGGGCCAGCGAGACCTGTCCGGCATAGCCCAGCGTGAGATTGAGTCCCATCGCCGCGATGGTCATCACCGCCCACTGGCTGAGAATGTAGAGGCCATAGCGGTTGAAATTCATCGGGACGATAATCAGCGCGGCGATCACCGCAACGCCGATCGCGATGCGCAGGTATTTGTTGCCTGCGGCGCTCATACCGTCCGCTCCTCGGGACGGCCGAGCAGTCCCTGCGGCCGGAACAGGATGATGCCGATCAGGAGCAGCATCGGTACCGCGGCGCGGTACTGGGTCGAGACGTAGGCCGCCGCGAGGTTGTCGACGACGCCGATCAGAAGCCCGCCGGCGATGGCGCCGCGCACCTGGTTGAAGCCGCCGACGATGGCCGCGATGAAGGCCGCCTGCCCCAGCACCTCGCCGCTGGAGAATTTTGCGAGATAGATCGGCGTGATCAGCAGCGAGGCCAGCGCCACCAGCAAGGCGTTGATCAGGAAGGTCAGCAGGATCATGCGCTCGACCGGCACGCCGATGATGCGCGCCACGGTCGGGTTCTGCGCGGTCGCCTGCATCTGATGGCCGATCGAGGTGCGGTTCAAGAGCGCCGTCAATGCCACGACCGCCGCGATGGCGAGCGCCAGGATGCCGAGGCTCTGCAATGACACCGGCCGGTCGAACACCGATATGTCGCCGGCCGGCACGATCGAAGGAAACGGCGAAGCCTCGGCGCTGAAGAACTGCTTCACCGCCTCCTTGAGGCCGAGCGCCAGCGCCATGGTGGCGATGGCGAGCGGCAGCACGCCGTGACGAAGCATGGGATCGACCAGCAGCAGCTTGAAGCCGAGGCCGAGCAGCAGCATCGACAGCAGGATGCCGATGACGATCGCCAGCCAGAACGGCGCACCTGTGTGCATCGCGGCCAGCATCAGGAACGCCGGCAGCATGACGAACTCGCCTTGCGCGAAGTTGATCGTCTGCGACGTCTGCCACAGCAGCGTGAACCCGACGGCGACGATGGCGTAGATCGCCCCCGTCGCCAGTCCCGCTATGACGAGGTCGAGCAGGTTGGACATGTTACCCCTCATCCAGGCGCGCGGCCGGCTCCACGGCCGATCCAGCGCGGCCGATACGTGCCTCGCGCGGTCAGCCCGCCTAAATCAGTTCAGCTTCGGCAGCACCTTCTTGACCACCTGCTTGCCCTCGACGATCTCGACCAGGAATCCCTGACGGTCGATGTCGCCGTTCTGGTCGAAGGTCACGTCCATCAGGATGCCGGGCTCTTCGGCGGCCTTGATGGTGAGGCCGTGCAGCGCATTGGCGACCCCTTTGGGATCGACCTTGCCCATCTTCTGGGTGGCCGCCTTGACCATGTAGATCGAAAGATATCCCTTCAGGCCGTTGTGGTCGGGAACGTAATTGTACTTCTTGACGAACTTCTCGCGGAACGCCTTGACCAGATCGACCGGCGCGTCGGTGGTGAGGCCGACATGGCCGCGCGCGCCGTTGGCGGCATCGCCGGCGAGCTCAACCACCTTCTGGCCGATCAGCGTGGTTTCTCCGACCAGCGGCACCGTCACCGACTGGCGCTTCAGCTCTTTCAGGATGCGCGCGCTCTCTTCCTCATTGAGGTAGACGAACACGGCGTCGGGAGCGGCCGCCTTGATCTTGCTGACGTCGGCGGCGAAATCGGCTTGCCCGGCTTCGGTCGACAGGTCGGCGGCGACCTTGATGCCGTATTTGGCGAATTCCTTGCTGATCATATCGCGGCCGCCACGGCCGAAATCGTTGTTGACCCAGACGATGGCGACCGACTTCGCCTTCAGCTCGTCGTTGATATACTTGGCGACCTTCGGCATCGAGGATTGCTGGCCGAAGGAGGTGCGGAACAGAAACTTGTTGCCGGCTTGCGTCAGCTCCGCGGCCTCACCGCCCACGATCTGGGTGATGCCGGCTTCGGCCGCCAGCGGCGCCGTCACCTTGACCGAACCGGAATAGCCGGGGCCGAGCAGCACATAGGGCTCGGCGTCGAGCGCCTTCTGCACCTGCGCGCGGGCCACGCCCGGGTTGGACTGGGAATCGGCGTGCGTCACCTCGATCTTGCGCCCGAGGATACCGCCCTTGGCGTTGACCTCCTCGACCGCGAGGTCGATGCCGTTCTTCCAGTTGTTGCCGACGGTGGCTCCGCCGCCCGAAAGCTCGGCGACGTTCGATATCTTGATCGCCTGTCCGAAAGCCGCACCGCTCGAAAGCGCCGCCAGCAGGATGCCGGCCAAAAATCCGTACTTCATTTCCGTCCCTCCATTTTCTTTCGTTTCAAGCGGCCTTCTTGCTGGCCGCGTTCTCAGGCTGCATCGCCGACGGCGCTGCCTGGCGCCGTCACCGCATCGAAGGCAACTCCCATTTCTTTCGTCGAGGGCCGCAGCCCCGTGAACAGCTCGAAGGCGTCGGCGGCCTGATGGACCGCCAGGTCGCGACCGGTCATGACCGTCGCGCCCTTTGCCTTGGCCGCAAGCAAGAGCGGCGTCCACAGCGGCGAATAGACGGCATCGACCACCCAGAGCCCGCGATGCAGCAGCCCTTCCGGCACCGGGCTCGCGCGGGAAGGCAGCATGCCGACCGGCGTTGCATTGACGAGACCCACGGCGCCCTGCAGCGCCGCCTCGACGCGATCCGCGATCCGCACCTTCTGTTCGCCCGGCAGCTGTGCCGCCAATGCCTCGACCTTGGCGCGGTCGGTGTCGAAGATGTTGAGCTCGGCGACGCCAAGCCCGCTCAATGCGAACGCGATCGCCTTGCCGACCCCGCCGGCGCCCAGCACCGCGACCGCGCCCTCGCCCGCGCTGGATCGCGCAACGAGATCGGCGACGGCGAGCGCAAATCCGGTCGTGTCGGTGTTGTGGCCGATCAGCCGGCCGCGGCGCACCACCACGGCATTGACGGCGCCGATGGCAGCCGCTCCAGGCGACAATTCATCCAGCAGCGGGACGATCGCTTCCTTGTAGGGAAAGGTGACGTTGACGCCGGCAAAGCCGAGGCGCCGCACCCCCTCGAGCAAAAAGCGAAGCTCTTCGGTGCCGGCGCCGGCGACCTCGATCAGCTGATAGTGGCAGTGCACGCCGAGCGCTTCGGCCGCCCGCTCGTGCATCGCGGGCGAGGCCGAATGCTTGATCGGCGCCCCGATCAGCCCGGTCAGGAAGCGGCGGTCCGCCGAAAGAATTGCTTTGGTGTCGCGGCTCATGCCCCGTTCATGCCCAAAATCGTCGCGCCGGGAAACATGGCTGGCCATGCCGGAACGCGCGGTGACGATAGCGCTTCGCCGACCTAACACAACTATTCATTTATTCACCGAACTTAACATGATGTTATTTTTTGCCGCTCGCAGATTTGGCCCTAGCGGCGGTCACGCGTCCCGGCTCGACCGCCCGCATCTCGGCCCGCAGGCATTCGATGAAATGCTCGATGTGCAACGACAGCGGCGCGCCGCGCTTGATCGCGACATAGGTGTCGAAGCGCGTCGGCTCGACGATGCGCAGCAGCTCGACGCCGGGATATCCGCCGTGCGCGACGGTGAACTGGTCGATGACGGCAATCCCGAGCCCCGCCTTCACCAGTGCGCACACCGTGGTGCCGAACCGGGCGCGGATGGTGATGTCGTAGTCGAGTTTATTGCGGGCGAAGATCTCAGCCATGATCCGCCCATAGGGGTCGTTGGGATCGATGCCGATCAACGGGTATCTGATGATGTCGGCGGCTGAGACCTGCTTGCCCCGGGCCAGCTCATGGCCGGGCGGCACGATGCAGAACAATTCTCCCGACGCCAGCGGCAGGAAGTCGAGGCTCGGATGCTCCAGCCGGTAGCTCATGGCGACGCAATCGCCGCGGTCCAGCAGGAGATAGTCGACCGCCTCCTCGATCTTCAGGATGTTGACGTCGATGCGCAACGCGGGATAGCGCTGCCGGACGCGCGCGATCGCGCGCGGCACCATGACCTGCGAGATGCTGGGCACCGAGCCGATGCGCAGCTCCGACAACGCGCCACGGCCGATGTTGGAGATGATTTCGGTGAGATCGTCCACCTTCTCGTAGACGTTGTTGATCTGCTCGAAGATGCTGCGCGCTTCCGGCGTCGGAAAATACCGACCGTTCTGGCGCTGGAAGAAGCGCACGCCGAGCGATTTCTCGGTGTACTTGACCAGCCGGCTGATGCCGGGCGCCGAGACGTTGAGGAGCTTGGCCGCGCCGCCGATCGTCCCGGCCACCATCACGGCCCGGATCACCTCGACCTGCCGCAGCGTCATCATCGGCGACCACTCCGCTGCGAGGCGACGATGTCGATGACCCTGTCCATCACTTGATCGGGGCGCGCGGCAGCACGGCTTCGCCTGCTTCCAGCCGATAAGTGTGATCGAGCGAGTACCAGGGCGCCGCGACATCGGCCGCCGCCGGGTGCGGCGCGTCGTGGCGAACGAACTTGCCGATCAGCGCGCGCGTCACGCCGAACTGGGTGTCGCTGTCGATATTGGGATCGCCGGGGTCGTAGACTTGCGAGATCAGCACCTTGAAGCCGGGCTTGAAGATCAGCGCATGCAGATGCGCCGGCCGGTAGGGGTGGCGGCTCTGCGCCTTCAACAGGCGGCCGACCACGCCGTCGGTCGGAATCGGATAGCCGACGAACATCACCGAGCGGAAGGAGAAGCGGCCCTCGGCGTCGGTCGTAAACTTGCCGCGCAGGTTCATGTCGGCCTGCTCGGGATCCTGGTTCTCGTAGAGGCCGACGGGGGAGGCGTGCCAGACATCGACCTCGGCGCCCGCGACGGGCCGGCCGTCCCTGTCGATCACGCGGCCGCTGACGAACAGCGGCGCGCCCGGCGTGTCGGAGCGCACGATCGATCCGCCGTTCTCGACGCGCGGCGAATTCAGCCGCCAGAACGGGCCGAGCAGCGACTGGTCGGTCTCGGTGTTGCCGTCATCGCCGTTGTTGAGCAGGCACACCAGCGAGGAGACGCCGAGCGAGCCCGCCATCAGCACGAACTCGTTGTGGGTGTCTGACGTGAGCCGGCCCATCTCGGCGAGGATGGCGGTGGCCTCGCGGAACTCGGCTTCCGTCAGCCGCGTTTCGCGGACGAAGCCGTGCAGGTGCTTGACCAGCCCGACCATGATCTCGCGCAGGCGCGGATCGGCGGTACGCGCCATCGCCGCCAGCGCCGCCGCCGTCACATCCTGCTCGCGCTCGATGATCATGCGGCGCTTCCCTTGCTTGCCGCCGTCAGTTCACCTTCTCGATCGCCACGGCCACGCCCTGGCCGACGCCGACGCACATGGTGGCGAGGGCGAGCCTGCCGCCGCGCTTCTCCATGCCATGCACCGCGGTCATGGCGAGCCGTGCGCCGCTCATGCCGAGGGGATGGCCGAGCGCGATCGCGCCGCCATGCGGGTTGACGAAATCGGCATCGTCCTTGACGCCGAGTTGCCTGAGAACCGCGATCCCTTGCGAAGCGAAAGCCTCGTTCAGCTCGATCAGGTCGAAATCGCTGACCTTGATGCCGAGCCGCTCCACCAGCTTCTTCGTCGCCGGCACCGGGCCGATACCCATGATGCGCGGCGGCACCGCGGCCGAGGCTAGCCCGAGGATACGCGCCCGCGGCGTCAGGCCGTGCTTCTTCACGGCAGCCTCGGAGGCGAGGATCATCGCGGCAGCGCCGTCGTTGACGCCCGAGGCGTTTCCGGCGGTGACCGTGCCGGGATTGCGCACGATCGGCTTCAGTTTGGAAAGGCCTTCCAGCGTGGTCTCGGGGCGCGGATGCTCGTCCTTGTCGACGATCACGGGACCGGCCTTGCCGCCGGGCACCGAGATCGGCGTGATCTCCTCGGCAAAGTAACCGGATGCGATCGCCGCGCCGGCGCGCTGCTGCGAGCGGATCGCCATCGCATCCTGATCCGCGCGCGAGACCTGGAATTCCTCGGCGACGTTCTCGCCGGTCTCCGGCATGGCGTCGACGCCGTACTGCGCCTTCAGCAGGGGGTTGATGAAGCGCCAGCCGATGGTGGTGTCGTATATCTCGGCGGAGCGCGCAAAGGCTTCCGGCGCCTTGCCCATCACGAACGGCGCCCGCGTCATCGATTCGACGCCGCCGGCAATGGCGAAATCGATCTCGCCGGCGCGGATGGCGCGGCCGGCGGCGCCCACCGCGTCGAGGCCGGAGGCGCAGAGGCGGTTCAGCGTCTGTCCCGGAACCGTCTCCGGCATGCCAGCGAGCAGGAGCGCCATGCGCGCGACGTTGCGGTTGTCCTCGCCGGCCTGGTTGGCGCAGCCGAAAAAGACTTCGTCCACCTGCGACCAGTCGAGCTTGGGATGTTTGGCCATCAGCGCCTTGATCGGGGCAGCCGCCAGGTCGTCGGCGCGCACCTTGGCGAGCGAGCCGCCGAAACGGCCGATGGGCGTGCGCACGGCATCGCAAATAAAGACATCACGCATCGATTTTCTCCCTGAATGCCGCTTTTTGGCGCCTGAAGGACCGGTTGAGGCGAGTTGTAGGAGCGGCCCCGCAGCAGGTCAATCGAACCCGATGCTTCCTGCGGGCGCATCCGCGCGATGGCCGCCATGCGCTATAGCGTGGATCAGGTGGAAAACACCGCCTCGCCGGGCAAAGCGGTGGGACCGCGGTGCGAAATTCTGTAATTTCCGCGACCGATGACCCTCCAGAAGTCCATCCCAGCCCCCGCGCCGTCAGAGCCCGCCGCCACGCCGGAAGTGGCCGCGCGCGTGACGCCGATGATGGAACAGTTCCTGGAGATCAAGGCCGCCAATCCCGGTTTGTTGCTGTTCTACCGGATGGGCGACTTCTACGAGCTGTTCTTCGAGGACGCCGAGATTGCCTCCAAGGCGCTCGGCATCATGCTGACCAAGCGCGGCAAGCACCAGGGCCAGGACATCCCGATGTGCGGCGTGCCGGTGGAGCGCGCCGAGGACTATTTGCACCGCCTGATCGCGCAGGGCTTTCGCGTCGCGGTCTGCGAGCAGATGGAAGACCCGGCGGCTGCGAAAGCGCGCGGCAACAAGAGCGTGGTCCGCCGCGACGTGGTGCGGCTGGTGACGCCGGGAACGCTGACCGAAGACACGCTGCTCGACGCCCGCACCAACAACTACCTGCTCGCGCTTGCGCGGGCCCGCGCTTCTTCCGGCGGCGATCGTTTCGGCCTCGCCTGGATCGACATCTCGACTTCCGAGTTCATGGTGACGGAGTGCGCCGGCAGCGAACTCGCCGCGACGCTGGCGCGCATCAATCCGAACGAAGCGATCGTTGCCGATGCGCTCTATTCCGACAACGAACTGGCGCCGACGCTGCGCGAACTCCCCGCGGTGACGCCGCTGACCCGCGACGTCTTCGACGGCGCCACCGCCGAGCGGCGGCTGTGCGACTATTTTGCTGTTGCCACCATGGACGGCCTCGCTGCCATGTCGCGGCTGGAGGCGACGGCCGCTGCCGCCGCCGTCACCTATATCGACCGCACCCAGGTGGGGAAGCGCCCGCCGCTGTCGCCGCCCGCGCGCGAGGCGGCCGGCACCACTATGGCGATCGATCCAGCCACCCGCGCCAATCTCGAACTGACACGCACGCTCTCCGGCGAGCGCCGCGGCTCGCTGCTCGATGCCATCGATTGCACGGTGACCCCTGCCGGATCGCGGCTACTGGCGCAACGTCTCGCGGCGCCGCTGACCGACAGCGCGGCCATTGCCCGGCGGCTCGACGCCGTCTCTGCCTTCGTCGAGGACGGCGCGGCCCGTGAGGATCTTCGTGACTCCCTGCGCAAAGTGCCGGACATGTCGCGCGCGATGGCACGGCTTTCGGTCGGGCGCGGCGGCCCGCGCGACCTCGCCGGCCTGCGCGACGGCATCCTCGCCGCCGACCAGGCGTTGAGCCGGCTGGAATGGCTCGACGATTCCCCCGCGGAAATCAGGGCGGTGATGGACGCGCTGCGCCGCCCCTCGCGCGATCTGGCGCAGGAATTTGCGCGCGCGCTCGCCGACCAGCTGCCCCTGATCAAGCGCGACGGCGGTTTCGTCCGCGAGGGCTACGAAAGCGCGCTCGATGAGACGCGCAGCCTGCGCGACGCCTCGCGGCTCGTGGTGGCGGCGATGCAGGCGCGCTACGCCGACGACGCCGGGATCAAGGGCCTGAAGATCCGGCACAACAACGTGCTCGGCTATTTCGTCGAGGTCACCGCCCAGCATGGCGACAAGCTGATGTCGCCGCCGCTGAACGCGACCTTCATCCACCGCCAGACCCTGGCGGGACAGGTGCGCTTCACCACCGCCGAACTCGGCGAGATCGAGGCCAAGATCGCCAATGCCGGCGACCGCGCGCTGGGGCTCGAACTGGAGATCTTCGACCGGCTCTGCGCGATGGCGCTTGCCGCCAGCGACGATCTGCGCGCCGCGGCGCATGCCTTTGCCATGCTCGACGTCGCAACGGCGCTGGCCAGGCTTGCGGTGGACGACAACTACGTACGCCCCGACGTCGATGCGTCCCTCTCCTTTGCCGTGGAAGGCGGCCGCCATCCCGTGGTCGAGCAGGCGCTGAAGCGCGACGGCCAGCCGTTCATTGCGAACTCGTGCGACCTGTCGCCGGGGCCGGCCCAGAACAACGGCCAGCTCTGGCTGATCACCGGCCCCAACATGGCCGGCAAATCCACCTTCCTGCGCCAGAACGCGCTGATTGCGCTCTTGGCGCAGATCGGCTCCTTCGTGCCGGCGAGCCGCGCCCGCATCGGCATCGTCGACCGCCTGTTCTCGCGTGTTGGCGCGGCCGACGATCTCGCCCGCGGCCGCTCCACCTTCATGGTGGAGATGGTCGAGACCGCCGTGATCCTCAACCAGGCCAGCGAGCGCTCGCTCGTCATCCTCGACGAAATCGGCCGCGGCACCGCGACCTTCGACGGCCTCTCCATCGCCTGGGCCGCGATCGAGCATTTGCACGAAGCCAACCGCTGCCGCACGCTGTTTGCCACGCACTACCACGAGCTCACCGCGCTCTCGGCGAAGTTGCCGCGGATGTTCAACGCGACGGTTCGGGTGAAGGAATGGCAAGGCGACGTCGTGTTCCTGCACGAGGTGCTGCCCGGCTCGGCCGACCGCTCCTACGGCATCCAGGTCGCGAAACTCGCCGGCCTGCCGCCCGCGGTCATCGCCCGCGCCAAATCGGTGCTGGCGAAACTCGAAGCCCAGGACCGCGGCCAGACCGCGCGGGCGCTGGTGGACGACCTGCCGCTGTTCGCCGTACCCTCCCGCGCGGCGGCCGACAACGCGCCGCCAAGCGAAGCCGAGCAGCTGATGCAAGCGGTGAAGGCGCTGCACCCCGACGAGATGTCGCCGCGCGAGGCGCTGGAGGCGCTTTACGCGCTGAAGGCGAAGCTGCCGAAGGCTTAGACTCTCAATGCGCTGGAATCGTAGGGCGGATTAGCGAAGCGTAATCCGCCGCTGGCGGGTCTTTCGAAGCACGGCGGATTACGCCTCCGGCTAATCCGCCCTACGCTCTACGCTCCCGATCCATCACCGCCCGTCCTGTCAAACGGCTCGATCAGCTTCAGCGTGGCGGCGAGGCGGATGCTGCGCTTGCCGGCGAGCGCGGTGGCTTCCACTTCGGCGCCATCGGGATTGCAGCGGCCGGAGAAGCCGATGCCGACCTCGTAGCCGCCGAACAGCGGATGCTCGCTCTTGGCCGGCGTGTGTTCCTGGTTGACGAACTCACCCTTCCAGCGGCCGTTCGCCGACGAATAGGCGCCGAGATAGTAGAAGAAGGCGTCGCCGCCGAGGATGCGGCCGTCGTGCAGCAGCATCACGCCGGTATGGCCGCCGGCAATGCCGTCCAGCATCCGGATGTCGATCGAATAAAGTCCGCTGACGATGCCGCCCTCCCCGACCGCGCCGGGCGGCGGAACGTCGTCGTCGCCGAGCGGCGTCATCACGGCGCGGAACCGCGAGGCATCCTCCACCACATTTCCCTCGAAGCGCCAAATGTCGCCTTGCGGCCGGCCGCGGATGTGGATGCTGACGGAGTCGGAACTGACCAGCGACCGGTGCTGCGGCGAGCGGCTGTGGCGCCTCGTCCTGAGCTTGGCGACGATTTCACCGTCTACCGTCTCGTAGGTGCCGAAGTGCGCGAATGCCGTGTTGCCACCCAGCATTTTCCCGGCATGCGCGTAGAGCACGCTGCGGCCGGTGCCGCCGTCGATGTCGTATTCGACCTTGTACAACCCTCCACCGCGCAACCCCGATCCAGCCCCACCGGCAATCTAGCGGGTCGGCGCCGCGCCGGTAACCACCATCCTGACGCAGGCCGGAACGGATCAGGAGCGTAGCGCCTTGCGCCGGCCGTTCCACCACAGCGCCAGGTTCCAGCCGATACAGGTGGCCAGCGCCAGGCTGAGGCCGATCGCCGAGCCGAACTGCAACACGGCGACATGCATCACCGCGATGGCAAGGCCAAATCCCATCAGGCCCCAGGCGCCGTTGGAGATTGCCGCGGCGGTCGGCACGCCGCCGATCCGCGGATGCAGCACCAGCATCAGGCTGGTGAAGACGATCGGGAACAGCGCCATGATGCCGGAGATTTTTGGGCCGACCCAGCCCGACGTCGTGACCACGGTGGCGACCAGCAACGCCACGAGGCCCGCGCGCAAGGGAATGTCGTACCAGCGCCGCACGATCAGCGGCATCTTCTTCACATGCATGTAGGGCCGCATCAGCGGCACCGCGATCGCAAAGGTGACGACGTTGACGATGACACCCGCCAGCAGCGTCCACTGGAACTGGCGGATGACCGTCGCCAGCACCAGCCAGACCGCCATCGCCGCACCCGCGCTGATCCAGAGGCTGAAGCGCTGCGCCAGCACCGAATAGGTCAGCGCGAGGAAAATCGTCGCCGCGTTGATCGGCAGGCTCGCCAGCGCGCCCTCGGCGACGAAGGCCGCGTCATGGTCGAGCGCGAGGAAGACGTAGGCGGGACCGGCCGAGATCGGCAGCGTCGCCACCAGCGCGCCGATCACGGGACCGGAGCGCTCGGTGATGACGGAGGCCGACACCACGAACGCCGCGGTGATGGCCATGCGGAAGAGCAGGATGAGGAGGAAGGAGAACTCGGGGGACATTGCTAGTCGTCCCTGCGAACGCAGGGACCCATACGCCGCGGCCTATCGATCTGATCCGTGCTGTTCGACGGCTCTCGCGCCACACAACCGCCTGTGGTTATGGGCCCCTGCGTTCGCAGGGGCGACCTCACACCCGCTTCATCGACACCGATACCTTCGGGCCGTTCCGGATGGTCTGATAGACCACGCAATAGCGCTCGGTCAGTTTCAGCAGCAGGTCGAGCTTGTCCTGCGGCGCTGACGTGTCGACCTCGAAGCGCAAACGGATCTCCTCGAAACCGACCGGGGCTTCCTTGTCGACGCCGAGCGTGCCGCGGAAATCGAGATCGCCTTCGGCGATGACGTGGCCCGCCTTCAGCGGCACCTCGACGGCGGTCGCGACCGATTTCAACGTCACCCCGGCGCAGGCGACCAGCGCTTCCAGCAACATGTCGCCGGAGCACAGTTCGAGCCCGGAGCCGCCGGTGGCGGGGTGGAGGCCGGCCATCGCCAGCGCCCGGCCGGTCTCGACCTTGCAGGCGATGCCGTCACTGTCGATCGATCCCTTGGCCTTCAGCGTGATGACGGCGGCGGAGGGATCGGACTTGTAGCGTTCCTTGATCGGGGCCTGCAGGGCGCGCAGTTCGGCGGCATCCATTGTTGTTGTTCTCCGAAAATCGGTGTCAGCCGGCGTCAGATGTATCTCCCGGGATGGGCGCTGTCACCACGGTCGCTCCGCTTCTTCGCCAGGCAATCCGGAAAGCGACCATATTTCAGAGAGTTATTACCAAATCGGAAGTGGCGCCGCGCCGCCGCTGCGAACCGGTGGCCCGTGCGCATCCGGGGTCGCAACAATGGCCCGTGACAGCGCGAGCGCGGTCCGTTATTTCCGATGGCAGCATGGACAAGATCGTGACAGAGGGCCGCAGCGAAGCGGACGACCGTTTCGAGACCGCGCGGATCACCGCCGCGGTCGACGCGCTCGCCGAGAAATATGCCGGCCGCGAGGACGTGTTCCGCTCCTCGCTGGCCCAGCTTCTGAAGGGCGAAATGCTGGCCGCGCGCGCCAGGGCGCAGGCGATCCTGCTGACGGACCGCCACGGCAGGCGCTGCGCCGAGCGGCTGTGTTTCATGCAGGACGAAATCATCCGCATCCTCTACGACGCCGCCACCCGCCACCTCTATCGCTCGCACCTCCGCTCGGGCGAAGAGCGCATGGCGGTGGTCGCTACCGGCGGCTACGGCCGCGGGCTGATGGCGCCGGAGTCCGACATCGACCTGTTGTTCATCCTGCCGTACAAGCAGACCGCCTGGGGCGAACAGGTGGCGGAAGCCATTCTCTATTGCCTGTGGGACATGGGGCTGAAGGTCGGCCACGCCACGCGCTCGGTCGACGAATCGATTCGCCAGGCGCGCGGCGACATGACCATCCGCACCGCGGTGCTGGAGACGCGCTTCCTCACCGGCGACCAGCCGCTCTATGACGAACTGGTGGCGCGCTTCGACAAGGAAGTCGTGCAGGGCACGGCCGCCGATTTCGTCACCGCCAAGCTTGCCGAGCGCGAGGAGCGGCATCGCCGCGGCGGGCAGTCGCGCTACCTGGTCGAGCCCAACGTCAAAGACGGCAAGGGGGGCCTGCGCGACCTGCACACGCTGTTCTGGATCGCCAAATACGTCTACCGCGTGCGCGATACCGACGAGCTGCTGGAGCGCGGCGTGTTCGACGCGCAGGAATACCGCACCTTCCGCCGCTGCGCCGACTTCCTCTGGTCGGTGCGCTGCAATTTGCATTTCCACGCTGGCCGCGCCGAGGAGCGGCTGTCCTTCGACATGCAGCGCGAGATCGCGATCCGGCTCGGCTACACCAGCCATCCCGGCATGCAGGACGTCGAGCGCTTCATGAAGCACTACTTCCTGGTGGCCAAGGACGTCGGCGACCTCACCGCGATCCTGTGCGCCAAGCTCGAGGAGGAGAACGCCAAGCCGGCGCCGGTGCTCTCGCGGATGGTGGCGAAGTTCCGGCCCAGCACGAAGCGGCGGCGCGTGCCCGACTCTGACGACTTCATCATCGACAACAACCGCATCAACCTCGCCGCGCCCGACGTCTTCAAGCACGACCCCGTCAATCTGATCCGCATCTTCCGCCTGGCGCAGAAGAACGACCTCGCCTTCCATCCCGACGCGATGCGTACGGTGACGCGCTCGCTGAAGCTGATCAACACGCAGCTGCGGGAAAACCCTGAAGCCAACCGGCTGTTCATGGAGATCCTCACCTCCAACAACGCCGAGGTCGTGCTGCGGCGGATGAACGAGACCGGTGTGCTCGGGCATTTCATCCGCGCCTTCGGCAAGATCGTGTCGATGATGCAGTTCAACATGTATCATCACTACACGGTGGACGAGCACCTGCTGCGCTGCGTCGGCTGGCTGCAGGAGATCGAGCGCGGCAGCAACGACGAATTCGTGCTGGCGAGCGACCTGTTCCGCAAGATCCAGCCCGAGCATCGCGCGGTGATCTACATCACCACGCTGCTGCACGACATCGCCAAGGGCCGGCCGGAGGATCACTCCGTCGCGGGGGCCAAGGTGGCGCGGCGGCTGTGCCCGCGCCTCGGCTTCTCCGCGGCCGACACCGAGCTCGTGGCCTGGCTGATCGAGGAGCATCTGACGATGTCGACGGTCGCGCAGTCGCGGGACCTCTCCGACCGCAAGACCATCGAGAACTTCGCCGCCGTGGTGCAGTCGGTCGAGCAGATGAAGCTCTTGACCATCCTGACCACCGCCGACATCCGCGGGGTCGGCCCCGGCGTGTGGAACGGCTGGAAAGCGCAGCTGCTGCGCACGCTGTATTACGAGACCGAGCCGGTGCTCACCGGCGGCTTCTCGGAAGTGAACCGCGCCCAGCGCATTGCGGTGGCGCAGGCGGAATTCCGCGCCGCCTTCAACGAGTGGCCGGAAACCGAACTCAACGCCTATATCGGCCGGCACTATCCCGCCTACTGGCTCAAGGTCGAGCTGCCGCGCAAGGTCCGCCAGGCGCGCTTCATCCGCGCCAGCGAGCAGGCCGGCCACAAGCTCGCGATCAATGTCGGGTTCGACGAGGCGCGCGGCGTCACCGAGCTGATGCTGCTGGCGACCGACCATCCCTGGCTGCTGTCGATCATCGCCGGCGCCTGCGCCTCCGCCGGCGCCAACATCGTCGACGCGCAGATCTACACCACCACCGACGGCCTGGCGCTCGACACCATCGCGATCTCCAGGGAGTACGACCGCGACGAGGACGAGGGCCGACGAGCAACGCGGATCGGCGAGATGATCGAGCAGGTGCTCGAAGGCAAGCTGCGCCTGCCCGAAGTGGTGGCGCGCCGCACCGCCAAGGGCAACGGCAAGGCCCGCGCCTTCGTGGTCGAGCCCGAGGTCACCATCAACAACCAATGGTCGGACCGCTACACCGTGATCGAGGTCTCCGGCCTCGACCGGCCCGGCCTGCTCTACGAGCTGACCACGGCAATCTCGAAGCTCAATCTCAACATCGCCTCCGCCCATGTCGCCACGTTCGGTGAGCGCGCCCGCGACGTGTTCTACGTCACCGACCTGCTCGGCGCGCAGATCAACGCGCCGACCCGGCAGGCCGCGATCAAGAGCGTGCTGCTGCATCTGCTCGCGCAGGACGAAAAGGCCGCCCAGCCGGCGGCTTAATTCATAGCGTTCGCTTGCTTACCTCGCCCCGCCTGCGGGGAGAGGGAGAAGAGCTAAACCTCCACCCCCTCGTGCCGAAGCAGCCAGCGCTTGCGCGCGAGCCCGCCGCCGTATTTCACCAGCGAGCCGTCGGCGCCGATCAGGCGGTGACAGGGCACCACCACGGAAATCGGGTTGGCGCCGTTGGCGTGGCCGACGGCCCGCGTCGCCCGCGGCGCGCCAAGCTTGGCTGCGAGCGCACCGTAGCTCAGCGTCGAGCCTGCCGGAATCCTAGGCAATGCGCTCCACACCTTGCGCTGGAACGGCGTGCCCGCGACGCGCCACGCGATCTCGCCGAGCCGGGCGAGGTCACCCTTGAAATAGGCCGACAGCGCCCGCTTCACCGCGGCGGGCGCCTTCGCTTCCTTCAGCACGACGTCGCCGCATTGCAGCCGAAGCAGCTGCCGCATCCGCGCCTGGTAGTCTTCCCAGTCCAGCGCACGCAGCACGCCGTCATTGTCGGTCACGAGCAGCGCGACGCCGATCGGCGTTTCCAGGCGGTCGAGGCGAAGGTCTTCCGGCATGGCTTGCACCGAAGCGTTTCCCAGCAAGAGGATTCTCGCACTCTCGACACCGGCCGTGCTAGCGTCCACCCGAAATCCGGAGGGGGAAAACATGATCGTGATCGCCAATGTGCTGGTGGGGCTGGTCGCCGTGCTGCACGTCTATTTCCTGATCCTCGAGATGTTCCTCTGGACCAAGCCGGTGGGGTTGAAGACCTTCGGCAACAGCCAGGAGCGCGCCAACGCCATGGCGGTGCTCGCCGCCAACCAGGGCCTCTATAACGGCTTCCTCGCCGCCGGCCTGTTCTGGGGCCTGTTCCAGCCAGTCCCGGCCTTCGCCTTCCAGATCAAGGTGTTCTTTCTGCTCTGCGTCGTCATCGCCGGCGCCTACGGCGCCTACTCCGTCAGCCGGAGAATACTGTTCGTGCAGGCCGCACCGGCCGCCCTCGCCCTGATCCTGCTCTGGCTTGTCTGAAGCCGCTTCCTGCGCTCGCCTTGCGTTGCACCATCGCTTCCGCCACACTCCCGGCCAGGCGAAGGTCGCCGCTTGCCGGTTGCGGCTGCGACGATCGGTTCAACTGAAATAACAACGAGGAAACCCGCATGACGAGGAACAGGACTTTTCAACTGGCCGCAGCGGCAACGGTCGCAGCCGCACTGTCGGCTTCGCCGGCGCAGGCACAGAAGAAATACGACACCGGCGCGACCGACACCGAGATCAAGATCGGTCAGACCATGCCGTTCTCGGGCCCCTATTCCGTCTATGCCGGCATCGGCAAGACGCAGGCCGCCTACGTGAAGATGATCAACGAACAGGGCGGCATCAACGGCCGCAAGATCAACCTGATCCAGTATGACGACGCCTACTCGCCGCCGAAGACGGTGGAGCAGGTCCGCAAGCTCGTCGAAGGCGACGAGGTCCTGCTCACCTTCCAGATCATCGGCACCGCGGCCAACGCCGCCGTGCAGAAATATCTCAACAGCAAGAAGGTGCCGCAGTTGTTCGCGGCCACCGGCGCCTCGAAATTCACCGACCCCAAGAACTTCCCGTGGACGATGGGCTACAACCCGAACTACTTCGTCGAGGGCAAGATCTACGGCCAGTTCATTCTGAAGGAGCACCCGAACGCCAAGATCGGCATCCTCTGGCAGAACGACGATCTCGGCAAGGACTACGTCAACGGGCTGAAGGCCGGCCTCGGCGACAAGGCGGCCAAGATGATCGTGGCGGAGGCTTCCTACGAGGTCTCCGACCCCACCATCGATTCGCAGGTGCTGAAGATCAAGGACGCCGGCGCGGACCTGTTCTACAGCGCCTCGACCCCGAAGCAGGCGGCGCAGGCGATCCGCAAGATCCACGAGCTCAACTGGAAGCCGGTGCACATCCTCGACATCAACGCGAGCCCGGTCAGCGCCACGCTGAAGCCTGCGGGCCTCGAAGCCTCCAAGGGCGTGATCAGCGTCAACTACGGCAAGGACCCGGCCGATCCGACCTGGAAGGACGATGCCGGCCTGAAGAAGTACCTCGCCTTCATGGACAAGTATTACCCCGAAGGCGACAAGATGAACACGATCAACACCTATGGCTATTCGACCGCGCAGCTGCTGGTGCAGGTGCTCAAGCAGTGCGGCGACAACCTGACGCGCGAGAACGTGATGAAGCAGGCTGCCTCCTTGAAGGACGTTGTGCTCGATCTCGGCCTGCCCGGCATGAAGATCAACACCGGCCCCAACGACTACCGCGTCAACAAGCAGCTGCAGATGATGCGGTTCAACGGCGAGCGCTGGGAGCTGTTCGGCCCGATCATGGAGGATGCCGGCCCGGCGGGCTAGCCTCGGCACGACCGAGGGAAGCGATCGGCGGTCCTTCGAGGCCGCCGATTTGTCTTTTGGCCTGGAAAGTCACCTCGCCCCGCTTGCGGGGAGAGGTCGATTTGCGAAGCAAATCGGGTGAGGGGGCTCTCCGCGAGTCCGACTATCACTTTGATCGCGGAGGCAGCCCCTCACCCTGCCCTCTCCCCGCAAGGGCGGGGAGAGGGTGAAGCTGCTCCTACTTCGGCACCTCTCCGAACGTCTTGCCGACCGGCAGCACGGCGTGGCGGATCAGGCGGGAATCCTCCACCGCGGCCTGGCGGTGCTTCACCGCCTCGCGATAGACGGGGTCGCGGATCATCTCGACGAAGGCGGCGACCGACGGATATTCCGCGATGAAGCAGTGGTCCCAGCGCTCGGCCTCGGGGCCGATCAGCATCAGCTCGAACCTGCCCTGCCAGACGATCCGCCCGCCGAGCCGCTCGAACACCGGCCCGCTCTCCCGCCCGTACGCCGCATAGGCCTCCGCGCCGCTCGCCTTGCGTCCGTCGGGATAGGCAGCCTCCGCGCGCAGGCGAACCAGATTGAGCATGTGGATCGGGCCGGGCCGATCGTTGTCGCGGAACTGCGCGAAGACTTCTTTGGTGGGATCGATATGGCCCATGCCGTTCTCCATGAATTGCGCGGCTTTCTAGCACACGCCGCCGCAGCTCCTAATGGCGCATTAACCTCTTGCTAACCGGCCCTTAAAGTCCGCACCGTAGCGTGCGGCCGGGACCCGGTTTGAACGGCGTGGCGTATGGCGTGGGGACGGAAAAAGGGCAGCGGACGCAAGGAGCCGCGGTTTGGCCTCGCGGCCGCGATGGCCGATTTGCGCCTCGATCCGAAGGACCGGATTGCCGCTGCCGAAGAAAAGCCGAAGAAGTCCGCCAAACGAAAGGCGGATGACGACGATGCCCCATCTCCGCCTTCGGAGCGCAAGTCCCGCGTGAGCAAGAGCGGCGCCAAACGACGCGCGAAATCGCCGCGGCGCTTCCGCCTCGGCAGGCTGTTCTACTGGGGCGCCGTGCTGTCGATCTGGGCGGTCATCATGGTGGTCGGCCTCGTGATCTACGCCGGCGCGCAACTGCCGGCGATCCAGTCGCTGGAGATCCCCAAGCGCCCGCCGACCATCCAGATCACAGGCCTCGACGGCAGCGTACTGGCCACCCGCGGCGAAATGGCCGGCTCCAACGTCGCGCTGAAGGATCTGCCGCCCTATCTGCCGAAGGCGTTCATCGCCATCGAGGACCGCCGCTTCTATTCGCATTGGGGCATCGATCCCGTCGGCATCGCGCGTGCCGCCGTCGCCAACGTCCTGCATCGCGGCGTCTCGCAGGGCGGTTCGACATTGACGCAGCAGCTGGCCAAGAACCTGTTTCTCACCCAGGAACGCACCTTCAAGCGCAAGCTGCAGGAGGTGGAGCTCGCGCTGTGGCTGGAGCGCAAGCATTCCAAGAACGAAATCCTCGAACTGTACCTCAATCGCGTCTATTTCGGCTCCGGCGCCTACGGCGTCGAGGCGGCGGCGCAAAAATACTTCGGCAAGTCGGCGAAATCGGTCACACTGGCCGAAGCTGCCATGCTCGCCGGCCTCGTCAAGTCGCCGTCGCGCCTGGCGCCGAACCGCAATCCGGAGGGCGCCGAGCAGCGTGCGCAGGTGGTACTGGGCGCCATGGCGGACGCCAGGTTCATCACGGACGCGCAGGCGCAGGCCTCGATCGGCCATCCCTCCTACAACGTGAAGCCGGCCGGCGCCGGCACGGTCAACTATGTTGCCGACTGGATCGGCGAAGTGCTCGACGACCTCGTCGGCCAGATCGACCAGAGCATCGTCGTGGAGACCACCATCGATCCGAAGCTGCAGGGCGTGGCGGAAGCCGCCATCATCGACGAACTCGCCGCGAAGAGCGTGAAGTTCAATGTCTCGCAAGGCGCCCTGGTGGCGATGTCGCCCGACGGCGCGGTGCGCGCCATGGTCGGCGGCCGCAATTACGCGGACAGCCAGTTCAACCGCGCGGTGACCGCCAGGCGCCAGCCCGGCTCGGCGTTCAAGCCGTTCGTCTATCTCACCGCCCTGGAAGCGGGGCTGACGCCGGAGTCCATCCGGCAGGACGCGCCGCTGGACCTCAAGGGCTGGCGGCCGGAGAACTACACCCACGAATATTTCGGCGCGGTGACGCTGACCCAGGCGCTGGCGATGTCGCTGAACACGGTCGCCGTGCGGCTCGGCATCGAGGTCGGGCCGAAGAACGTGGTGCGCACGGCACACCGGCTCGGCATTTCCTCGAAGCTCGAGGCCAACCCGTCGATCGCGCTCGGCACCTCGGAAGTCTCGGTCACCGAACTGGTCGGCGCCTACGCCGCCTTTGCCAATGGCGGCCAGAGCGTCTCGCCGCATGTGGTGACGCGGATCCGCACCGTGGAGGGCAACAAGACGCTCTATACCCGCCAGGCGGACCCGGCCAACCAGGTGATCGACCCGCGCCATGTCGCGATGATGAACACCATGATGCGGGAGACCATCGCCACCGGCACCGCGCGCAAGGCCGACATTCCCGGCTGGAGCGCGGCCGGCAAGACCGGCACCAGCCAGGATTTCCGCGACGCCTGGTTCGTGGGCTACACGGCCAACCTCGTCACCGGCGTCTGGCTCGGCAATGACGACAACTCGCCGACCAAGAAAGCCACCGGCGGCGGCCTGCCGGTGGAAGTCTGGACGCGCTTCATGCGGATCGCTCACCAGGGCGTGCCGGTCGCGGCGCTGCCGAATTCCCGCGGCGGCGTCGGCGGATTCCTGTCGAACCTGTTCCAGAACACGGCGCAGTCGAGCGTCGCGCCGCCGCCCACGCAGTCAGCCATGCCGCCTCGTCCGATCCCCTCCGATGGCGGCGGCTATCGCCCGCCGCCGACCCGCGCCTCCGCGCCGCCCAATCCGAACGCGCGTCCGGAACCCGCCGCCGGTCTCGACGGCTGGCTGGTGGATCGGCTGTTCGGAGGACGTTAGGACAACTCTCGTGTCCCGGACGCGGCGCAGCGTGCAACGGTGCGCCGCAGAGCCGGGACCCACCCGTGGCGACATGGGCCCCAGGCCAGCAGCGCATCACTTCGTGCTGCGCAGCATCCGGGGCACGAGACCGTCAATCCTCGATCCCGTAGCGGTGCAGATCGTTGCCGTGGGTATCGAGCCAGACCTTGGCGCGCTCGACATGAACGCAGACGCGGCCGACCACGCGCCAGAACCGTGGCGAGTGGTTCATCTCGACCAGATGAGCGACCTCATGCGCGGCGAGATATTCCAGCACGAAGGACGGCGCGAGGATCAGCCGCCAGGAATAGGACAGCGAGCCCGCCGAGGTGCAGGAACCCCAGCGGCTTGACTGGTCGCGGATCGACACCCGCTTGACCCGGACACCGAGCGCCTCGGCATAGGCGAGCGAAGCCTTGTGCAGTTCCTTGCGCGCCTCGCGCTTGAGGAAATCGTGCACGCGGCGGTCGGTGAACTCGACGCCGCCGGCGACGCAGAGGATTTTCTCGCCGGACTCGCGCGTCTCCGTCCACACCGTGCCGCGCTCGCCGGCGCGGTGCACGATCCGGTGCGGCACGCCGCGCAGCGGAAGCACCGTGCCGGGCTGGAACGGCGCCGCCTTCGGCAGGCGGCCGAGACGCGCGGCGATCCAGCCGCCATGCATGTTGGCGAACTCACGCGCCTCAGCGATGGTGCCGCGCGGCGGCACGGTCAGGATCGCCTCGCGGTCGGTCGGGTGGATGCGCAAGGTGTAGCGGCGCGCGCGCCGGTGCCGGCGGAGCTTGACGGAGAAGAATTGCGAGCCGTGCCTGACCACGAGAGTCGAGGGTTCGGCGGGCCGCCGGTAGAGGAGCGCGCGAGTAGCCATGTCTGGAAGTCCGGGGAGGAGTAGTTCGCCCGGAATCTGCCATATCCGACGCCATGGAAATCGGTCGGCGCAAAAACAAATCATTTGCCCAATATACAGGGGTCGGGCGGCCTCCCACCCCTACCGGCAGGGGCTGGAACCAAAAAATTTAGGTCGATTCCGGTCCAAATGAGGGGCTCAAAAACTGAGTCCCAACTCATTCGTTCAACGGCGGGCGAATCCCGATTCCGTGTGTGGATTCAGGGAGTTAACCCCTTGCGGATTCGCGTTCGGGATTCCGTTACTCGGCCGCCGAATGCGCGACCTTGAGCGACGGCTTCTTGTTGGTCGCGGCCGAGATCATGAAATCGTTGATGCGCGGCACGATCTCCGAGCGGAAGCGCGAGCCGTTGAACACGCCGTAATGGCCGACGCCTTTCTGCACGTAGTGCACGCGGCGATGGGCGGGAATCAGCGGGCACAGCGCATGCGTCGCCTCGGTCTGGCCGAGACCGGAGATGTCGTCGTTCTCGCCTTCCACCGTCATCAGCGCCACGCGGCGGATCTTGCCGGGATCGACCGGGCGGCCGCGGTGGGTCATCTCGCCCTTGGGCAGCGCGTGCTTGACGAACACGAGGTCCACGGTCTGCAGGTAATATTCGGCAGGCAGGTCCATGACCGCGAGGTATTCGTCGTAGAATTCGCGGTGCTTGTCGACGAGGTCGCCGTCGCCCTTCACCAGATTGGCAAACAGCGCCTTGTGGGCATCCATGTGCCGGTCGAGGTTCATGGTGATGAAGCCGTTGAGCTGCAGGAAGCCCGGATAGACGTCGCGCATCACGCCGGGATGCGGGAACGGCACCTTGGTGATGACGTGGTTGCGAAACCACTCGATGCCGCGGTCTTCGGCCAGCGCGTTCACCGACGTCGGATTGCGGCGGGTGTCGATCGGTCCGCCCATCAGCGTCATCGAGATCGGCACAAAGGGATCGTTGTTGGCCTCCATGACGGAGACCGCCGCCACCACCGGCACCGAGGGCTGGCACACGGCGATTACATGCATGTTGCCGCCGAGCTCGTGCAGCATCTCGATCAAATAGTCGACATAGTCCTCGAGATCGAAGCGGCCTTCGGTGACCGGCACCATGCGCGCATCCGACCAGTCGGTGATGTAGACCTCATGCGTCGGCAGGAAGGCCTCGACCGTGCCGCGCAGCAGCGTGGCGTAGTGGCCGGACATCGGGGCCACGATCAGCACACGCGGCTGCGGCGTTTGCAGCGGACGGGTCAGCTTGCGGTCGAAGTGCAGCAGCCGGCAGAACGGCTTCTCTGACACCGAGCGGACCTCGACGGGGACGCGGACGCCGTTGACCTGGGTTTCGTTGAGGCCCCAGTCCGGCTTGCCGTAGCGGCGGGTGGTGCGCTCGAACAGCTCGCAGGCGGCGGCGACCGATTTGCCGAACTCGGTATGGGTCCAGGGGTTGAGGGGATTCTGAAACAGGATCTTGGTGGCATCGGTGACGGCGCGGGCCGGATTGAGAGAGGCGTGGGCCATCTCGTACATCCAGTACATCGGCGTCGTGAGTACCGGACTCCCTTCGCTTACCAGTGGCGGTGCGCCGCCAAACTCACCAATCGGCATGTGTCCCTCAAACCCTGTTTTTGCGCCGCAGCATACTGCAAGAAGCGTAAGAAAGCGTCAATGTACCGGTTAGTTAATGGTTGGGGGCGGAAATGGGAAAAGCTCCGCAATTTCACGGGGAAATGTGACTTATTCGCCACCCCCGAGCAGCGAACCCAGCCGTTTGGCGCTGCGCAAAAGGGCAAGAAAGATCGCAAACGAGGCAACCAGCAGCACCGCGTTGAGGGCGAGCGAATCAAGCATCAGGTCGGCGCGGAAGCTGCGCTCGATCAGGAGCGCCCGCATCCCCTCGAACACATAGGTCGGCGGCAGGGTCCAGGCGACATATTGCAGCCAGGAGGGCAGCACGCTGACGGGGTAATAGATGCAGGCGAGCGGCATCACGCCGAACATCAGCGTCCAGACGATGCTCTCGGCGCCGAGGCCGTTGCGCAGCACGAGGCCCGACACGAAGATGCCGATCGACCAGCTGAAGAAGATCAGGTTGCAGAAGAACGCGATCAGCGGCAGGCCGATCGAATAGAAATTGAAGTCGAAGAAGAAGTACGCCAGCAGCGTCATCGGGATCACGCCGATGGCGAGGCGAATGAGGCTCATGACCATCAGCGCGATCAGGAACTCGATCGGCTTCAGCGGGCTCATCATGAGGTTGCCGAGGTTGCGCGCCCACATTTCCTCGAGGAACGAGATCGAGAAGCCGAGCTGGCCGCGGAACAGGATGTCCCACAGGATCACGGCGCCGATCAGCGTGCCGCCGGCGCGGGCGAAGAACGAGTCGTTCTGCGCGATATAGCTTTGCAGAAAACCCCAGGTGATGATCTGCAACGCCGGCCAGTAGATCAGCTCCAGCAGACGCGGCCAGGACGACAGCAGGAGATACCAGTAGCGCAGCACCATCGCACCGACGCGATGCAGCGCGATGCCCCGCCCCTCGCCCGCGGCAATCTCGCTCATCGCAGCGCCTCCCGGTCGCGGCCGCGGGCGACGTCGAGGAAGACCTCCTCCAGCGTGTCGCGGCCGTAACGCGCCATGATCTGCTGCGGGGCGCCGTCGTCCTCGATGCGGCCGCGCTTCATGATGACGACGCGGTCGCACAGCCGCTCGACCTCGAGCATGTTGTGCGAGGCCAGCAGGATGGTGGCGTTGCGGCGCTTGCGATAATTCTCCAGGTGCCGCCGCACCCAGTCGGCCGTGTCCGGATCGAGCGAAGCGGTCGGCTCGTCCAGCAACAGCAGCTCCGGCTCGTTGATCAGCGCCTTGGCCAGCGCCACGCGGGTCTTCTGTCCGGCCGAGAGCTTGCCGTTGGCGCGGTCGAGGAAATCGTCGAGGTCGAGGTCGGAGGCGAGCTGCGCGATCCGCGCCCGCAAGTCCGGCACCGCGTAGAGCCTGCCGAAGATGGCGAGGTTCTGCCGCACCGTCAGCCGCATCGGCATGTCGACATAGGGGCTCTCGAAATTCATCCGCCCCCGCACGGCGTCGCTCTCCCCGGGCATCGGATGGCCGAGCACATGGATGCGGCCCGAGGTCGGCAGCACCAGCCCCATGATCATGGCGATGGTGGTGGTCTTGCCGGCGCCGTTGCCGCCGAGCAGGCCGGTGATGCTGCCGCGCGCGATGCGGAAGCTGATGTCGTCGACGGCGCGGGTGGTCTTGTAGACCTTGACGAGATGCTCGACATCGATCGCCGCCGATTTCGGGTCGGCGGCGGGCGCGTCCGCGGGCGCATCGGCGACGTCAGTCATAGGCCGTTCATTGGGCCATCGGACGCACGAGTGCAAGGCTTTGCCGCCGTCTGGCCAATTTGTGATCGCGGGGATCGGCGGCTAGACTGACGGGATGACCGACGTAGCGCCTTCCGAATTCCGCCATCCGAGCCGCCACGTTCGTCTCGACACCATCCTGCGGCTGCGCTGGCTGGCGGTGCTGGGCCAGCTCGCTGCCGTCTTCATCGTCTCGCAGGGACTGAACTTCGTTTTCGCGGTGATTCCCTGCCTCGTGATCATCGGTCTGTCGGCGCTGATCAACCTCGCGGTACAGACCATCTTCAACCCGATGCAGCGGCTGGAGCCGATCTACGCGGCCGCGCTGCTGGCGCTCAACATCGTCGAGCTCGCGGGACTGCTGTTCCTCACCGGCGGCCTGCAGAATCCGTTCTCGTTCCTTTTCCTCGCGCCGGTCCTGATCTCGGCCACCGCGCTGCCGGTGCGGATGACGATGGCGCTGGGTTTCGTCGCGGTGGCCTGTGCGTCCAACCTCGTCTTCTACCACTATCCCCTGCCCTGGGATTCCGACGACCCGCTGGTGCTGCCGCCGATCTACCTGTTCGGCGTCTGGCTCTCCATCGTGCTCGCCATCGGCGTCACCAGCCTCTATGCGTTCCAGGTCACCGAGGAATCGCGAAAGCTTTCCGACGCGCTGGCCGCCACCGAGCTGGTGCTGACGCGCGAGCAGCATCTGACCCAGCTCGACGGCCTTGCCGCCGCCGCGGCGCACGAACTCGGCACGCCGCTGTCCACCATCTTCCTGATCTCGCGCGAACTGGAAAAGAACGTGCCGGAGGGGCCGCTCTCCGCCGACCTGAGGACGCTGCGCGAACAGGCGACGCGCTGCCGCGATATCCTGGCGAAGATCGCGCAGCTCTCCGCCGCCGGCGCCCCGTTCGACCGCATGGAGCTGTCGCTGCTGATCGAGGAGGTGGTGGCGCCGCACCGCGATTTCGGCGTCGACATCAAGGTGCGGATCGCGGTCGCGCCCTCGAGCGAACCGGTCGGGGCGCGCAATCCGGCGATCCTCTACGGCATCGGCAACATCCTTGAGAACGCCGTCGACTTCGCCCGCAGCACGGTCGAGGTGAACGCGTGGTGGAACAGCGACAGCGTCGAAATCGTGATCTCCGACGACGGGCCGGGGATCGCTCCCGACATGCTGAAGCGGATCGGCGAGCCCTATGTGTCGCGCCGGCCGAGCGCCGACGAGGGCGTCCGACGCGGCATGGGCCTTGGCATATTCATCGCCCGCACGCTGCTGGAGCGCACCGGAGCCAAGGTATCGTTTTCCAACCGCACCTTCCCCGATCACGGCGCCGTGGTGCAGATCGTGTGGCCGCGCAGCCGCTTCGAAGCGGAGGAACCTGCAGGGGAGTCAACGAGTTAACCATTCCACAGCGGTATTTCGCCGCGCAGGATCAGACCTATTACGGCCTTGGCAGCGCCGGACCGACGCGCCATATGTTTTGGACCGTTCACATTGGGGACGCCCGACTTGACCGCTGCCAGCACCGAACTCGCCGACCACGCCGACCGTTCGCTCCTGATCGTGGAGGACGACAAGCCGTTCCTCGAGCGCCTGTCGCGCGCGATGGAAACCCGCGGCTTCACCGTCACTTCCTGCGACACGGTGTCGGACGGCCTGGCGCAGATCGGCCGCGCGGCGCCTGCCTTTGCGGTGGTGGACTTGCGGCTCGGCGACGGCAACGGCCTCGACGTCGTCTCGGCCCTGAAGCGCAAGCGCCCGGACGCGCGCGCCATCGTACTGACCGGCTACGGCAACATCGCCACCGCCGTGACCGCGGTGAAGATGGGCGCGGTGGACTATCTCTCCAAGCCTGCGGACGCCGACGACGTCGTCGCCGCGTTGCTGGCCACCGGCACCGAGAAGTCGGAACTGCCTTCCAACCCGATGTCGGCGGATCGCGTGCGCTGGGAGCACATCCAGCGCATCTACGAGATGTGCAACCGCAACGTCTCGGAGACCGCGCGCCGCCTCAACATGCACCGCCGCACCCTGCAGCGGATCCTCGCCAAGCGCGCGCCGCGCTAAATTTCCCGCTCCCTCCCCCCATGGTGAGGAGGCGCGAAGCGCCGTCTCGAACCATGAGGCCCCAGGCGGGCCTGCATCCTTCGAGACGCAGGCTTCGCCTGCTCCTCAGGATGAGGAGCAGGCAGCATTCCCGCCGCTAGATTTCCTCGTGGCCCTGCGGGTCGACCAAGCGGTTGATGCGCTGGGCGGCGGCCATGGCGAAGCGCACGGTCATCGACTTGCGCGTCGCGGCGGGCAGGCGATGTTCGGGCGCCTCGCTATACAGGTGAGCGCCATAGGCGTCCGCCACGATCAGGCCGGTGCCGGCCGGAAATATTTCGCAAGGCAAATCGGCCGTGAAGGCGAAGAACAGACGGTCGCAATGGGCGCGGTAGTCCGGCCATTTCTGGTCGGCACGCAGATCCTCCAGCGACGACTTGATCTCGACGATCCAGATCTCGCCGCGCTCGTTGAGCGCCACGAGATCGGCGCGGCGACCGGAGGGCAGCGGCAACTCGCCGACGCAGGCAAAACCGAGCGAGCGCAAGAGCCGCGCGGTGCCGCGGGCAACCGCCAGCGCCGTCTCCGACTGGCGACGGTCCGGCGGCGGCGCGAGCTGAATCTGGCGGGCGGGCGATTCCATGCCGGCCGAGCCTAGCCGATTCCGCGCCGTCGCACATCGGACTCAAGGCGTTCATCAATGGGCCGGACCGGCCGCAAATTGGTACGCAGCCCGCCACGATTTCGACTTCAGGGAACCGCGAAGCCCGTGGAACCTCTGCTTCAGGGGACGAACGCACTGGAGGAGAACAACGATGCCGCGCATCGTCACCCGCACGCTTGTCTACGCCGCAGCCCTGGCCGCCTTGCCCTTTGCCGCCCCGTCGGCCGCCCTCGCAAAGCCCGCCGTCGAGGTCGCCTTCGTGCTCGATACCACGGGCTCGATGGGCGGCCTGCTCGAGGGCGCCAAGCGCAAGATCTGGTCGATCGCCACCGCGATCGTCGATTCCAATCCCGACGCCGACATCCGCATGGGGCTGGTCGCCTATCGCGACATCGGCGACGAATACGTCACCAAAAAATTCGAGCTCACAGCCGACATCCAGGACCTCTACGCCAACCTGCTGGAATTGAAGGCCCGCGGCGGCGGGGACTGGCCGGAAAGCGTCAACGAGGCGCTCGATGCCGCCGTCAACAAGATGAAATGGACCGGCGGCGGCGACGTTCGCCGTATCGTCTTCCTGGTCGGCGACGCCCCGCCGCACATGGACTACGAACAGGACACCAAATATCCGGTGACGCTGAAGGTCGCCAGGCAGAAGGACATCATCGTCAACGCGGTGCTGGCCGGCAACGCGCGTGACACCGAGCGGGTCTGGCGCGACATCGCCCAGAACGGCGACGGCCGCTTCATCCCGATCCCGCAGGACGGCGGCCAGGTCGTCGTCATCGAGACGCCCTATGACGAGGAGATCATCATCCTGCAGCGCGAGATCAACGGCACCGTGATTCCCTACGGCCCGCGCGCGCTGCAGCGCCGCACCGAGGAAAAGACCAAGCAACTGTCGCAGGTCGCCGCAGCCGCTCCCGCGCAGGCCTCGGAGATGGCGAGCTATCTCAACAAGCGCGCCAAGGTGAATTCCGAGGCCGTGACCGGTGACGGCGACCTCGTCGCCGACCTCAACGCCGGCCGCACCAGCTTTTCCGACATCAGGGATGACGACCTGCCGGCGAAACTGCGCGCGATGAAGCCGGACGAACGCGCGGCCGAAGTCAACAGGCAGATGACCCAGCGCAAGGCGCTGAACGAGAGGCTCGCCGCGCTGGTGGCGAGGCGCGACAAGCACATCGCCGAGATACGCGCCAAGGCGCCGCCGAAGGCATCCTCGTTCGACCGCGTGGTCGAGGACACGCTGAAAGCGCAGATCAAGCGGTAACGAGCGCTCCCTCTCCCCGCCTCTCGCGGGGAGAGGGTCCCCGACCGACAGGGCTGATCCGCCCGATTGGCGCCCATCTTTCGCTTGGCGGGGCGGCAAAAATCGGCAATCTGTGCCGATGACACAGGAAAGCACCCAGGCAACCCAGACCAAGGCGAAGGCCGGCGCGATCATCGTGCCGGTGACGCTGTTCGAGCAGAACTGCACCATCATCTGGTGCGAGGCCACCAAGAAGGCGGTGGTGATCGATCCCGGCGGCGACGTGCCGAAAATCCAGGAAGCGATCAGGCAAACCGGCGTCGCGGTCGAGAAGATCTGGATCACGCACGGCCATATCGACCATGTCGGCGGCGCCGCAGAACTGCGCGACGCGCTCGGCGTCAAGATCGAAGGACCGCACATCGCCGACAAATACCTGCTTGACAACGTCGTCTCGTCCGGCGCGCGCTTCGGCATGACGGGCGTGCGCAATTTCGGTCCCGATCGCTGGCTCGACGAGGGTGAACAGGTTCAGGTCGGCAACCTCAGCTTCGACATCCTGCATTGCCCCGGCCATTCGCCGGGCTCGATCGTGTTCTTCTCGAACGAGCTGCGCTTTGCCCATGTCGGCGACGTGCTGTTCGCGGGCTCGGTCGGCCGCACCGACCTGCCCGGCGGCAGCCACGCCACGCTGATCGACTCGATCACCAAAAAGCTGCTGCCGCTCGGCGACGACATCGGTTTTGTCTGCGGCCACGGCGCGGGCTCGAGCTTCGGGCAGGAGCGGATGACCAACCCGTTCCTGACCGGCGAGATCGAAGGCTGACCGACAAGCGGCGGCCGGCGTGAAAGATTGACGCAGCTCAAGGCAGTTCCTGCGCTGTGCGGGAAACTGCACACGGAAAATGAGCCGCTCAAGATGAAATGGCCGACAACCTGACCAAGCCGGCGCGCACGGTATCGCAGCAACGCCTGTCCGCGCGCGCACTCCGGCTCGGCGGCCGGCTCAACCTGACCGGTCTCGACATTGCCGGTCTCGCCCAGCCGGAGGCGTCGTCCAGATCGCCGCCGATGCTGCGGCTGGAGAGCGGCGGTGTCGCCGCGCTGTTCTCCTACGGCACGGTCGTCTTCATAGGCGCCTCGGCGGCCGAACAGGAAGCCGTCCTGAAGCAGATCGAAGGCTGCATCGAGGACCGGCTCGACACGGCGGCCGTCGTCACATCGGAGATCGAGCTCGGACCGAACACCGGGATCGCGGGCGATCGCATCACCATCAAGGACAAGTCGCCGTCTTGCCTCGTCGCCATTGCCGATGCGCTCGCCAAGAACGTCGCGCTGGCCTTCGAGGAAGAGGAGGTGAGGAAATTGCTGCTAGCGCTCGAGCCCTTCACGGGAGATCTGGCCGACACCGGCCGGCTGCCCATGAACAGGCGACGGATGCTGCGCACCGTCGGGCATGCGTTCCGGACTCATCGCCGTCTCATCGAGCGCGTGGAAGTGAAAGAGAGACCAGAGTTTTCGCCGGAGGACGGCGAGGCGGGCCGTCTATGCGAGCGCCTTGCCGAGGCCTACCATTTGAAGAAGCGGGCGAAGTCGGTATCGCGCAAGCTGGACGTCATCGAGGTGATGACGAGCGGCCTTGCCGAGTTGATCAATGCCCAGCGCGAGAATCGCGTGGAGCTGCTGATCGTGTTGCTGATCGCGATCGAAATCGGAATCTGGGTCTACGAAAGCTTCATCCGGGGCTGACGGCCCGCTCAGGCCGGTCAGGGCTTCCGGCGCTACTTCTTCAATCCGGCGGCGGTCAGCGCGCGGGTGATGATGCCGCTGACGTCGAAGCTGCGGCGACGCTTGGCCGGCTCCGCACGCCCCGTCGGCGTGGTGCGCGGCCACACCGTCTCGGGGAGATCGGGGTTCTGCAGCGTGACGGGTGCCACGGCCGGAAACGGCCTGGCGCGTTCCCTTGCGGCGGCGCTCAGCACGGAAATCGCGGCGGCCTCGGCTTGCGCCTTGCTCTGGCGCAGACGGCGGGTCAGGCCGAAGAATTTTGCGATGTGCCAGGACGAGGAGATGCCGGCCTCGATCAGGAACGCGCCCTCGAAGCCGTAACGCTCGTCATTGTCGGCGAGCCCGATCGGCGTGCCATGCGCCATGCCCGAAATGGTATAGGACTCCACCACGGTCTTGCCTTCCGAATTCCACCACACCTGGTGGGGATAGCCGTCCACCGTCGACTCCGACATCGGCGCTTCCGGCAGCCCATGCAGGTCGAGCCACTGCTTGACGATCTCGTCGGCATTGCCGGGATGCACGGTGCGGTCCTCGCTGCCATGCCACACCGAGAGGCGCGGCCATGGGCCTCGATGACCGGAGGCGCTGCGCACGAGATCGCCGAGCTCGCGCGCAGGGCGCGCGGGCGAGGTCATCATGCCGCTGAGTGCCTCGCGCACATTGCCGGCAATGCCGAAGGGGAGCCCTGCGATGACCGCTCCAGCCGCGAACACTTCCGGATGGATCGCGAGCATCGCCGCCGTCATCGCCCCGCCGGCGGAAAGGCCGGTGATGTAGATGCGGCGGCGGTTGATCTTGTGGTCGTAGACCATCTTGTCGATCATGCGGCGGATCGAGGCGGCCTCGCCCTGGTCGCGGGCGACGTCTTCCGGATTGAACCAGTTGAAGCAGGTGTTGGCGTTGTTGACCTGCTGCTGCTGCGGCATCAGCAGCGCAAAGCCATAACGCTTGGCGAGTGTGGACCAGCCGGCGCCGTGATCGTAGCCGGCTGCGTCCTGGCCGCAGCCATGCAGCACCACGACCAGCGCAGGCCGCTTTGGCAGATCCGGCGGCAGATAGGTGAACATCCGCAAGGCGCCGGGGTTGGCGCCGAAATCCGAGACCTCGACGAGCGGGCTGCGCACGCCGGCCATGCGGGGGCGGCCATACGGCACGAAGCCGTTGAGTCCGGTCAGCTTCGGCAGGCGGCGCAGGAAATCGATGTTGGCGGCGAGCGAGCGCAAAAAGCGGCCCCTGGAGCGGTGACGATTGCCGGATTGGCTTCCAGAGATAGTTGCTGCAGCGCGGATTAAAAAGACCGCATACCGACCGATCCCCTGAAATCCCGGTGAAGTGTTAATTCGGCATCACGCGGCGCTTCCATGACGGAAATGCGGCAGAGGTAACGATTGCGAGAGCAACGATTGACGCCGAATTGACCGGCAAGAGGGCGCCGCGCGCCGCGCGACGGTCACGTCAAGCGGCTACGCCGGCCATGGTGCCCGGGCAGGACAGGCAAAGCGCTGGGCAAGCGCGTCGAGCATGGGATCGTCAGATGCACTTGCGCTGCCGTGAGGATCATGGCGCAAATCGCCGATTCAATCCGATCCTGAAGGTGTGAAGCTCGACGTCGCCGCCTGCCAAGCTCGTACCGGGGATCGAGAGCGACAGCCGGTGGCCGAGATTGAGATAGAGATACTCTCCCTTGAACGACCATTGCGGCGCGAACGCCCACTCGCCGCCCGCACCGGCCGCGTATCCGATGTTGAACCCGTCCGTTGCCGCGTGGCCGTCCAGGGCCGCCGGAAATCCGGCAATCAGCAGATTGTTCGTCAGGCGCACATGGCTGCTGTCGAGACTCGCCTTGACATGCGCCCAGGCCAAACCGCCGGTTGCATAGAGCAACCAGCCATTGCCGCTGTAGCCGAGACGGCCGCGCAGGGTGCCGAGATAATCGATCTCCTGGCTCACCCTCACCGTACCCACGTAGTCGTCGAAGTCGCCGACGAGAAAGACGGGCCGCAGCGCGTAGCTGCCGGTCGCCTGTCCGCGAATTCCGGCGGCACTTATGTCGACCTCGACGCCGGCCACCATGCGGCCGGATTGCCAGTTGTAGCCAGCCTGCACTCCGCCAAGCCAGCCGGACTGGCCGATACCGAGCGAAAACGGTGGAGAGGCGGTTGAGGTCAGGTTGTTGACACCCGGGAACAACGCCAGCAGGGCGGCGGGATTTGCCATCGCGCTGTTGCCGTCGCCAGTGCCGTATCCGGCATGCACGCCGGCATAGAAGCCCGTCCAATCGAACGCCGGCGATGGCGGAACGGCCTTGAATGCGAGACCCGCGGCAACAGCACCGCCTGCGGAGGCGCCCCAGAACAAGAGCGTCATAAGGACAACAATTCGGTATCTCGCGCGGTCCGTGTTTGACTTGTTCGGCATTTCCAACTCCAAATTTCCGGGCGAGGAATAGTACAGACGTAACCATTGATGAAGCGGACTTTGACCTCATAGTACGTTTTTATGACGATGATTTCCGTCTGTTGCACGAAAACAAGGTCAGTATTCCGAAAAAACTTCGGCAACTTCCGCTGAAGCACTGACGCAAAGTCGAGAAGGTGGGAGAATGCAAGGGTCGGCTCACATGTCCGATTTCGAGACCATGGCCAACTTGACGACGCCGACCGCATCACCGGCGCCTGGAATTATCGCCTGTAGGTACGCGTTTCGACCACGCGATCTCGAACGATTCCTCACCGATACGATCAAGTCGGTCGATGGCATCGAGGGGACTGAAACGCTCATCACGCAGTCGTCGGCAAAGGAGACCTCGAAGATCAGACCGCCGGCCGAACCGAACGCAGGCGACGCGGGGCGGCTTGCATGGCCAGCGGATTTGCGTCGAGACGCTGACGGGCAATTCCGGGCCGCGGCATGCCGCATCCCCGCACGACAACCATGCGCCCGACGCGTCCTTTGCGCGATTGCCATGGGTTGGCCTAACCCCTAGTTTGACCCGCGAAAAGCACAACAAGAACATCATCCGGAGAGAACCCCATGGCGCGCCTGAAGTTCGGAGCCTTCCTCGCCCCGCACCACCCGATCGGCGAGCATCCGATGCTGCAATTCCGCCGCGACCTCGATTTCGTCGACCAGCTCGACGCGCTCGGCTATGACGAGTTCTGGTGCGGCGAGCACCATTCCTCGGGCTGGGAAACCATCGCCTCGCCGGAAATGTTCCTGGCTGCGGCCGGCGAGCGCACCAAGCGCATCAGGCTCGGCACCGGCGTGATCTCGCTGCCCTATCACCACCCCTTCAACGTGGCGCAGCGCATGGTGCAACTCGACCACATGACCGGGGGACGCGCCATCTTCGGCTCCGGTCCCGGCGCGCTCGCTTCCGACGCGCACACGCTCGGCATCGACCCGATGACGCAGCGCGACCGCCAGGACGAGGCGATCGGCGTCATCCGCCGCCTGTTCGCCGGCGAGCGCGTCACCGCCAAGAGCGACTGGTTCACGATGAACGACGCCGCGCTGCAGATCCTGCCGATGCAGGAGGAGTTGCCGTGCGTGGTGGCGTCCATGATCTCGCCGTCCGGCATGACGCTCGCCGGCAAATACGGCATCGGCATCATCTCGCTCGGCTCGATGTCGACCAAGGGGCTGATGTCGCTGGCGCAGCAATGGGAGTTCGCCGAGGATGCGGCGAAGAAAGCCGGCACGACGGTGAGCCGAGCCAATTGGCGCGTTCTGCTGTCCTGGCACATTGCCGAGACCCGCGAACAGGCGCGGCGCGAGGCCCGCGAGGGGCTGATGCGCTGGCACAACGAATATAATGTCGGCACGTTGATGCGGCCGGGCGTTACCGCGTTCAAGTCGCCCGACGAGGCCGTCGACCAGACCGCATTCGTCGACGGCGCGGCTTCCGCCATCGGAACGCCCGACGACCTCGTCAACCTGATCAAGAACGTGATGAAACTGTCGGGCGGCGTCGGCAGCATCATCGGCTTCGCGCATGACTGGGCCAACATCGAAGCCACGCGCCGGAGCTGGGACCTGGTGGCCCGCTACGTGGTGCCCGAGATCAACGGCTACATCGACAGCCTGCGCAAGTCGCAGAAATTCGTGATCGAGAACCGCGCCGTGTTCGAGCGGGCCGGCGAAGCCGTGATGGCCAAGATCCTCGGCAACGACAAGGCTGCCGCGGCGCTCGCGGAAACCGGCCCCGGCCGCGTTCCGTTCACCACGGCGAACGCGCCCGACCTGCAGAAGGAAGCGGCCAAGCGCAAGGCGTAGTCGGGAATCGTGAGGCGGGTTAGCGAAAGCATAACCCACCGTCCTTCGCGGAAAAGATGGTGGGTTACGCCTTCGGCTAACCCACACCCACGACTGTCGCGCCATTTGAGGCTTTCCGGTACGCCCACAACCGGCTAGTTTCAGCCCGCCCAATCGGAGTGACCGGCATGTCGATGCAGAGTGTGGTTTCGCCCGCCAATGTCCCGGTGCCGCCGAACCCGAAGGCGCTGCGGCACATTCCCGGTGACGAGGGCTGGCCGCTCATCGGCAACACGCTGAAGGTGCTGGCCGATCCCAAGGGACAGATCGAGAAATCGGCCGTCAAATACGGCCCGATCTACCGCACCAACCTGTTCGGCGAGACCAGCATCACCCTGCTCGGGCCCGACGCCAACGAGCTCGTGCTGTTCGACCAGGGGCGGCTGTTCTCCTCCACCCATGGCTGGGGGCCGATCCTGGGCCGGCTGTTTCCGCGCGGCCTGATGCTGCTGGATTTCGAGGAGCACCGCCTGCACCGCCGCGCGTTGTCGGTGGCGTTCAAGTCGGGACCGATGAAGTCCTATCTGGTCGATCTCGACCGCGGCATTGCCGCGCGCGTCAGGCAATGGAAGGCGCAACCGGGCGAGATGCAGGTCTATCCCGCCATGAAGCAGCTGACGCTGGATCTGGCGGCCACCTCCTTCCTCGGCGCCGATATCGGACCTGAGGTCGATCAGGTCACCCGCGCCTTCGTCGACATGGTGGCGGCCGCGGTGGCCCCGATCCGCACGCCTCTGCCGTTCACGCAGATGGGCCGCGGCGTCGCGGGGCGCAAGCGCATCGTCGCCTATTTCTCCGAACAGATCCCGATCCGCCGGGCGCGGGGCGGCGAGGACCTGTTCTCGCAGCTGTGCCAGGCCACCCACGAGGACGGCGCGCTATTGTCGACCCAGGACATCATCGACCACATGAGCTTCCTGATGATGGCCGCGCACGACACGCTGACCTCCTCGCTGACAACCTTTGTCGGCGAGCTCGCCGCCAATCCCGAGTGGCAGGCGCAGCTGCGCGACGAAGTGAAGGGCCTCGGCATCGAGGCCAACGATCCATCCAGCATCGACAATCTGGAGAAGATGCCGCTGTCGGAAATGGCATTCAAGGAGGCACTGCGGCTGAAGCCGCCGGTGCCCTCGATGCCGCGCCGCGCGGTGCGCGACTTCTCGTTCCGCGGCTACGACATTCCTGCCGGCACCGCGGTCGGCATCAACCCGCTGTACACGCATCACATGCCCGAGATCTTTCCGGAGCCGGACAAGTTCGATCCCCTGCGTTTCACCGACGAGGCGCAGCGCAACCGGCATCGTTTCGCCTGGGTGCCGTTCGGCGGCGGCGCGCATATGTGCCTCGGCCTGCACTTCGCCTACATGCAGGCGAAGACCTTCGCCCGGCATTTCCTGCAGAACCTCGAAGTGTCGCTGGAGCCCGGCTACAAGCCGGAATGGCAGATCTGGCCGATCCCGAAACCGCGCGACGGGCTGAAGGTGAAGATCAAGCCGGTGTGATCTTGTAGGGCGGGCAAAGCGGAGCGTGCCCACCCTTCTGGCAACGTCGCAAGCGAAGGTGGGCACGGCGCAAGCGGCCTTTGCCCACCTTGCGATTCCTGCAATCCCGTGCCCCTCACTGCTTCAGCAGCGTCGTCAGCTGAGCGCCTTCGTCGGCCACGAAAATCGCGATCAATTCCGCGGGTTCGGTGGAGCTGGCATTGGCCGAGACCAGATGCGTCGAGCCTGGCGGCTCGAAGAAGGACTGTCCGACCTTGAAGGTCTCCACCGGTCCGCCGCCGAGCTGCGAGCGGATCTCGCCCTTGGTGACGTAGGCGGTGACAGAGCCGGAATGATAGTGCGGCGGGGTGAAGCCGCCGGGGCCGTAGAACACGCGCACCACGGTGACGCGCTTGCCCGGCACGTTCGGCAGCGCGTGCGAGGAGATCGGCTCGACCACGTCCTGGGACGTTGCGGAGGTCATGCAGAGCGGCTCGATCACAGCGGCAACGACATCGCGCGTCAGCGGCGCGGCTTTCGCGATCAGAAACGCGCAGGCGAGCCCCGCGACGACGGCGAGATGAAAGGGGCGGACTTCCGATTGCTTGAAGGCGGTGGCGGCAAGCATTTTCTGGTCACTCCCAAGAGATTGTCTCAACCGTCATTGCGAGGAACGAAGCGAGGAAGCAATCCAAGGCCGATTGGAGGAAGATGGATGCTTGGTTTCGTTCGCAATGACGGTGGGCGGCGCCTTGCGAAGGCTTCACGCCCCCTGATCGAACGTCTTGCGCAACGCGACGTAGCCTTGCTGCTGCTGCGTCCAGTTGCGGCCGCCGGTGATGGCGCCGTCGACGACGAGGTCGTGGCCGTTGACGAAGGAGGATTCGTCGCTGGCCAGGAACACCGCGGCTTGGGCGATATCCTCGGGCAGGCCCGCGCGCGGGATCGGTTGCGCCGCCTTGTAGACCTCGCGCATCACCGCCGGCGTCTTCTCCGCAGCCTCGGTGGAAAGGCCCAGCGCCTTGCCGAAGATGCCGGTCGCGATCGCGCCCGGCGAGATCGAATTGACGCGGATGTTGGACTCGCCGAGCTCCATTGCAACGCATCGCGTGAGATGGATCACCGCCGCCTTGGCCGCGCCGTAAACGACCGAAGAGGAGAAGCCGGCAAGGCGCCCGGCGATGCTGCCGTTGTTGATGATGCTGCCCGATCCCTGCTGCTTCATGTGGGGCGCGGCGTGCTTCATGCCGAGCATGACGCTGCGCACCAGAGTTGCCATCGCAGCGTCGAAGCGGTCGACCTCGAGACCCTCGATGCCGCCGGTTTGCGCCGGCCCGCCGGCATTGTTGAACAGGCAATCGATCCTGCCGAATTTGTCGACCGCCAGCGCGATGAGCGCGCGCATCTGGTCTTCCCGGGTGACGTCGGTCTGGCGGAAAACGCAGTTGGCTCCGAGCTGCCTCGCCAGCGCCTCGCCCTCGGGAATGCGGCGGCCCGCAATGACGATCTTCGCGCCTTCGGCAACGAACATTTCCGCGGTGCGCAAGCCGATGCCGCTCGTTGCGCCCGTGATGACCGCAACCTTGCCGTCCAACCGTCCCATTGCATCTCCCCTTGTCAAAAAGCAAAGTTTCGTTTGGAGCACTATCCCTGCAGCAGGGAACCGACGCAAGCCGCCGGACGCGACGGGGCGACAGACGCAGCTCCGGAAAGCGCCGGTTTTGGTTTATGCTCGCCATAATTCGGCGCGGCCGATCACGTGAAATGACAAATCAATGGCAAAATTGATCGACGATTTCCGGCGAGGCTGGCGAGGGGATGGCCAGCCCGCGCTGCCGCTCGTCATAGGCTTTGCCGTCCTGTGCCTGGCGCTTGCGACCCTTGTGCGGTGGGGACTGGCGCAGATCCGGCCCGACGTGTTCTTCACGCCGTATTTTCCGGCCGTGGTGCTGGCGACCATGTTCGGCGGCTACCGGATCGGCATCCTGACGGCCATCGCCGCCGGGGCATTCGGCATAACCGTCAATTTCAGCGAGGCAAGGGCGGATTCGGCCCGCATCGTCTTGCTGGCGATTTACTGGGCGGTGTGCGGCGTGGCGATATGGGGCGTCGAGCATTACCGCGCCATTGCCGCCCATCAGCGCGCGATCTCGCGCCGTCTGACCGAGGAGGAAGAATACCGCAAGCTGCTGGTCGACGAGCTGCAGCACCGGTTGAAGAACAAGATCGCGACGGTGCATGCGGTGTTGCATCAGGTCCTCGCCGACCAGCCGCAGGTCTGGAACGCGATCGACCGGCGCATCCGCGCGCTGTCGGCGACCGACGACCTGATCGCGCGGGTGGACGGCACGGGCTGCGACATCCGCGACCTCCTGCGCTCCGAACTCGGGCCATACGGCCACGTCCGCTTCAACCTGAACGGCGATGCGCTGTTCCTTCCGGCACGGCTCGCGGTCAGTCTCGCCCTGATGTTTCACGAGCTCGCCACCAACGCCAGCAAGTACGGCGCGTTTGCTTCCGCGCGAGGTTTCCTGCAGGTCTCGTGGACGGTCACGGACGATCGACTCAGCATCACCTGGGACGAGACCGAAGGCCCTGCAGTCGAGACTATCGGCGAACCCGGCTTCGGCACCAAGCTGCTGAATTCGGCGCTGCGGCCGTTCGACGGCAAGACCGAGATAAGCTTTCTCAAGAGCGGCATTCACTGCACCATGCAGTGTCGCATCCCGGCGAGTTGAACGCGGCCGTTCTGCACGTCAAACGATCAGCCCGGCAGGGATGCGTTGACGTTCTGTTAATGACGTCTGCCGGGAGCGCCGGCCGATTTGCGGCGAGCAAGGCCGTGATCCCTGCTTTGTGGGTTCCATTAATTAAAACTATAACGGATTTCTTCACTGTCGGGTTCATGCACGGCTCCCGCAACGACGCCCCGCCGTCCGGCACAACGTCCGGAAACGAGGACGAACCCGCTTCCGAACTGAGCATCCTGCGCGATGTTCTCAGGATGCTGCCGAATGGCGTGACGGTGCAGGACGAGCACGGCCGCGTGCTGATGGCCAACGAAGCCGCGGCCGCGCAATTGCAGATCGGCGCGGACGGCATTCCGCAACGCGAGGATCGCCGCGAAGCCGCACGGCTGGCTCTCGACGCCGGCCAGGCCATCGTGGTCGAGGAAAGCTTCGTCCGGGACGGCGGCAGGCAAGTCTACCTCACCAGCCACCAGCCGGTACGAATCGCCGAACGCAATCTTCTGTTGTCGAGCTCCGCGGACATCACCGAGCAGAAGGCGTTCGAGGATCAGCTGTTCCGTTCGGCCTATTACGACGAACTGACGGACCTGCCGAACCGGAGGGTGATCGAACACCGTGTCAACAAGCTGCTCGCCAGCGACGACACGCCGGGCTTTGCCCTCGCCTTCCTCGACGTCGACAATTTCAAGCACATCAACGACTATTACGGCCATGCCGTCGGAGACGCCCTGCTGGTCGAGATGGCGCGCCGGATCGGCCTGAACCTGCGCAGCTCCGACATGCTGTCGCGAATCAGCGGCGACGAGTTCGTGCTGCTGCTGCATCCCGTCCAGGGGCAGGAAGAGGTCGCCGAATTCATCCGCTTCATGCTGGAACGGGTCAAGGCGCCTTTCTTCATCGACGGCTCGGAAGTCTTCGTCTCCATCTCGATCGGCGTCAGCCTGTATCCCGAGCACGGCAGGAGCTACGACGCGCTGCGGCACAACGCCGACATCGCGATGTACCGGGTCAAGAACGCCGGCAAGGGCGCAGCCGCGTTCTTCGACGACAGCATGGAACGCGAAGCGCAGGAGCGCATGAAGGTCGAGCAGTCGCTGCGGCTGGCGATCCTGGAGAAACGCTTCTGCTGCGCCTTCCAGCCCAAGGTCGACATCCGCACCCGCGACGTCATGGGCATCGAGGCGCTGGTGCGGCTGCGCGACGACGCCGGCGTGATCCAGGCGCCCGGCACATTCATCAACCTCGCCACCGAGCTCGGCCTGATTGACGAGCTGACCCATCTGGTGCTGGCCGAAATCGTCAAGTCGATCGACCTGATCAACGATACCTTCGGTCACGACACCACGATCAGCATCAACGTTGCGGCGAAACAGGCCGGCAACGCCGAGTTCATGCGTCCGTTCGCCGAGGCGCTCGAGCAAACCGGGTTTCCCCGGCGTTTCATGGTCGAGGTGACCGAAGACGCCTTCGTCACCAAGACGCTGTTCCAGGACGAGATCCTGCCGATCCTGCGCCGGATCGGCGTCGGCATCTCGATCGACGATTTCGGCACCGGCTATTCGTCGCTGTCGGCGCTGGCCGACATCACCGCGGACGAGATCAAGATCGACCGCTCCTTCATCACCGACATCCACAAGCGGCCGCGCAGCCAGGGCATTCTACGCGCCATCGAGTCGCTGTCGGAGGCGCTCGGCATGACCGTGATCGCGGAAGGGCTGGAAAGCCACGAGGAGCTGGCCTACCTGCAGGCCGCGACACGAATCCGCTATGCGCAGGGGTACTACTTCTCCAAGCCTATTTTCCTCGAGGATCTGAAGCTGACGACGCCGCGGGCGAGCGAGGCCCGCGCGAGCTTCGACAGCCGTCCGGTGCAGGAGAACCGCACCGGCTATTCGCGCGCTTCCGGCTACCGCCGCTAGAGCGTCGCGACGTCGCCTTTACCTTGCGTAAACCATGACGGAAAGGCTCCCTGCGCAACTGCAGCATGGATTAAGACCGGGGTAACCGGATTTCCTAACCCGATTGCCATTTCTCCCATCGTACCCATGGGTTCCATGGGGCCAGGGTGATGCGCGGATTGCTTGCAGGGATGACGGGCGCAAGTGCGGCGAGCGACGGGGCGCGCGCTGCCGGGACTCGTCGCGGCCCCGTGGCGTGGCTGCTGGTGTGCGGCATCGTCCTGTCGGCCACTATCCTGCTCGGCACAGCCGTGATGATCGGCCAGTTCCGCGAGCGTGCGCTGGCGAACGGCGAGCGTGAACTCGAAAACACCATCCAGCTGCTGACCCGGCATTTCGACCAGCAGTTCGAGGACTCCAGCACCATCGCGCGAAGCGTCATCGCCCAGATGGGAATTACCCAGATGACCTCGCCGGACGAACTCCGGCAAAAGCTGTCGGGTATCGATGCGCACGAAATGCTGCAATCCAGGGTCAGCATGCTGTCCCATATCGGCGACGTCAGCATTTTCGGCGTCGACGGACGGCTGATCAACTCCTCCGGCCTGTGGCCGCCGCCTGCGATCGACATCGCCGACCGGCCCTATTTCTCCGAACTGCGGGCCGGCCCGCGCTACATGTCCTTGCTCGCGAGGGCCGTGGACCGCGACGTCGCCGGCAGCTGGACCACGGTGATTGCACACCGCCTCAGCGGACCGGACGGCGTCTTCCTCGGCGTGATCGACCGTCACATCGATCCCGCAAGTTTCGAGAAGTACTTCGCCTCCGTCGCGCTCGGCAAGGGGGCCGCGATCTCCATGTTCCATGCCGATGGCACCTTGATCGCGCGTCATCCGCATGCCGCCTCCATGATCGGACAGAAGTTCGCCAACGCGCCTTTGGTGAATGGCGTGCGGACGCATGGCGGAATCCGGATCATGCGGATCAAGAGCCCGGTCGACGGCCAGGAACGCCTCGGCGCGGCCGCTCCGCTGCGCGACTATCCGGTCACGATCGTCGCGACCAGGACGCTGCCAAGCGTGCTCGCCGACTGGCGCGACCAGACCCGCGCCATGATCACGGGTGCGTGCCTGCTGACGCTGGCGATCGGGCTGACGATGTTCCTCATCATCCGGCAGAGCGTCCGGCAGAGCCGCGAAACGCAGCAGCGCCTGGAATCGCAAAAGCAGCAGCTCGACACCGCGCTCAACAACATGACGCAGGGGCTCGTGCTGTACGACAGCTCGAAGCGCCTGGTGCTGTGCAACCAGCGATTCATGGACATGTTCGGCCTGACGCCGGACCTCGTCAAACCCGGTACGCCTTCGCTCGACATCATGCGGCACCGCCATGCCACCGGATCGTTCGACGGCGATCCCGTAGCGTTTCATGACGACATCCAGCGCCGTGTCGCCAGGGGCGAGGTCACGACCTCGACCGTCAAGTCGAAGGACGGCCGTACCTTCCACATCGTCAACCAGCCGTTGCCGCAGGGCGGCTGGGTCGCCACCATGGAAGACGTCACTGAGCGGCAGCGGATCGAGCAGGAGCGCGACCGCAACTACGCCTTCCTCAGCCAGATACTCGATCACATCCCCTCGCAGATCACGGTCAAGGACGCGAAAGACCGCCGCTATCTGCTCGCCAACCGGGTTGCCGCCGAGCAGTTCGGCGTGGCGCGCGAGGAGATCGTCGGCAAGACCGCTCCCGACCTGTTCCCGCCGCATTCCGTCGAAGTCATCGTCGCGGATGACGAGAAGACGCTGCAGACCGGGGGCTGGTTCAAGGACGAGCATCTCTGGGACAGCCAGGCGTTCGGCAAGCGTTACATCACCTCGACCCGGATCGGCATTCGCGATGGCAGCGGTGAGATCCGCTACATCGTCAACGTGGTCAACGACGTCACCGAGAAACGCCGCGCCCACGAGAAGATCGCGCATCTCGCGCATTACGATCCGCTGACCGACCTGCCCAACCGCGTGCTGTTCCGCGAGCAGATGGAACGCGAGCTGCAGAAGGTCTCGCGCGGCGAGCAATGCGCACTGCTGTATATCGACGTCGACGAATTCAAGGGCATCAACGACTCGCTCGGCCATCACGTCGGCGACGAGCTGTTGAAGGCGGTGGCGGGACGCATTCGGGGCTGCATCCGCGAGGGCGACCTGATCGCGCGGCTCGGCGGGGACGAGTTTGCCGTCATCCAGACCAGCATCAAGGGCGTCAACGACGTGCTCGACTTCGTCACGCGGATTCGCGAGGCGCTGCGCCAGCCGTTCCAGTGCCTGGGCCATCATCTGTCTTCCGACGCCTCGATCGGCATCGCGCTGGCGCCGCAGGACGGCACCGAGCTGGACCAGCTGATCAAGAACGCCGACCTTGCGATGTACGGCGCCAAGGCCGACGGCCGCCACACCTATCGCTTCTTCGAGCCGGAAATGGACGCCGCCGCCAAGGCGCGGCTGGCGCTGGAACAGGATCTGCGCCAGGCGCTGACCAACGGCGGATTCGAAATCCACTACCAGCCCCTGGTAGACCTCAGGAGCGACCGGGTGACCGGATGCGAAGCGCTGGTGCGCTGGCGCCATCCCGAGCGCGGCATGATCTCTCCGGCGGCGTTCATCCCGGTTGCGGAAGACACCGGCATGATCGTCGAACTCGGCGAATGGGTGCTGCGCACGGCCTGCGCCGAGGCGGCGAACTGGCCGGCGCATGTCCGGCTCGCGGTCAACGTCTCGCCCGTGCAGCTGCGCGAACCGACACTGGCGCTGAGGATCGCAAGCGCGCTCGCCTCCTCGGGCCTGCCGGCAAACCGGCTGGAGATCGAGATCACCGAGGCCGTGCTGATCGGCGACGACGCCACGGCGCTCGCCATCCTGCACGAACTCAAGGCCCTCGGCGTGCGCATCGCGCTCGACGATTTCGGCACCGGCTATTCCTCGCTGAGCTACCTGAAGCGCTTCCCCTTCGACAAGATCAAGATCGACCGCTGCTTCGTAACCGACATCGCGGAGGCCGACGGCTCGTCGGTGATCGTGCAGGCTGTGGTTAACATCGCGGCCTCCTGCAACATGACGACGGTGGCGGAAGGCGTCGAGACGGCGCAGCAGAAGGAATTGCTGCGCGCGCTCGGCTGTACCCAGATGCAGGGCTTCCTGTTCTCCGGCGCCAGGCCGAGCGCGGAGGTGCGCAAGCTGCTGGTCCCAACCTCCGACAGCGTGGCGGCGGTGGCGTGATGGCCAACGATCCGACCAGGAACCGCAAGACCGGCGACGCCGCGAACCACTATGCCGCGCGGCTGCTGCAGCACCTGGTCGTGCCGACCTTCGTGATCGACGCCGACCGCCGCGTCGTGGTGTGGAACCGCGCCTGCGAGCGCCTGACCGGTGTTTCCGCCACCGAGGTGCTGGGCACGCGCAATCACTGGCAGGGCTTCTATGAACAAAACCGCTATTGCCTCGCCGACCTCGTGGCGCTCGGCCGCCAGGACCTTATCGGCGATCTCTACTCGGAATTCGTCGCCACCAAGGACGACAGCATCGGCTCCAGCGCGGAAAACTGGTGCGTGATGCCGCGGCTCGGCAATCACCTCTATCTGGCGATCGACGCCGGCCCGATCCATGACGACGACGGCAACCTGATCGCCGTGGTGGAGACGCTGCGCGACATGACCGACCAGAAGCGGGCCGAGATGGCGCTGAAGACGCTCGCCGCCAAGGACGCGCTGACCGGGCTTGCCAACCGCCGCTCCTTCGACCAGGCGATCGAAATGGAATGGTCGCGCGCCGATCGTTCGGGCCGTCCGCTGGCGCTGCTGTTCGCCGACGTCGACCACTTCAAGCTGTTCAACGACAATCACGGCCATCAGCGCGGCGACGAGTGCCTGCGCGACATCGCCTCCGTGATCGGCAAGACCGCGATCCGACCCACAGATCTTGCCACCCGCTACGGCGGCGAGGAATTCGCCATCATCATGCCGGATACCGAGATGGCGGCCGCCTGCACGGTGGCCGAGCGGCTGCGCCATGCCGTCGTCGAGATGCGCATCGCGCTCGGCGAGCCGGCGGACGATGCCTGCGTCACCCTCAGCGTCGGCGTCGCCACCTACGTTCCCGGCCAGGAAGTGGTCGGGCCGGACTGGCTGATCGGGCAGGCCGACCAGGCGCTGTATGCCGCCAAACATCTCGGCCGCAACCGCGTGGTCTCCACCGACAGCATGCTGCTGGAGCTGGCGAAGGCCCGCCTGACGCGCGCGGCCGCCGGCGACCCTCCGCAGGGTCAGCCGCGCAAGGCGCGCGGCTAGTCCATTCATTTGCGAAAGCAAGCCCTACCGCGCGGTTTTCGCCGCGCCTATATTGCGCACAGTGACGCAACCTGAACGGGGTTTGCCATGGGCCCGCTCTCCATCCTCCTCAATATTCTCTGGATCCTCGTCGGCGGTGCCTGGATGGCGTTCGGCTGGCTGGTGGCGGCCGTGATCATGGCGATCACCATCATTGGGCTGCCCTGGGCGCGCGCGGCGTTCAACATCGCGGTCTATACGCTGCTGCCGTTCGGCTCCCGCGCGGTGAGCCGCGAGGAAGTCACCGGCATTCCCGACACCGGCACCGGGCCGCTGGGCCTGATCGGCAACATCATCTGGTTCGTGCTGGCCGGCTGGTGGCTGGCGCTCGGCCATCTCCTCACGGCGATCATCTGGGCCATCACGATCATCGGCCTGCCCTTTGCCTGGGCACATCTCAAACTGGCCGGCATTGCTCTGTGGCCCATCGGCAAGACGATCGTGCCGGCGTAACCGGGAAGACGCCATGGCGCTGTTTCTCGTCGTCTCGACCCCGCGGCCGGAGCGGCCGTCGGACATGGCTTCTCGCCGGCAGAGCTTCTGGCCGTGGATCGGCAACTACGAGACTGCGGGAATCTGCAGGCAAATCTACGCCCGCGTCGGCCGTGGCGCGGTGGCGGTGTTCGACGTCGAGAGCAACGAGGCGCTGCACCGCATCCTGAACGAATGGGCCGACATCATCCCGGCCGAATTCGACGTCTATCCGCTGGTGGACGTGGAAGCTACGCGGAAAATGCTGGCCGCGCAGGTCGAAGCCGGCAAAGGCGGTTAGCTGTTCAGATCCTTGCAGCGACGCCATTCGATCTGGCGATCGCCGCTTGTGCCCTGGCGCGAAAACGCCAGATATTCGCTGTGCAGGATGATGCTCACCGTGTCGCCCGCGCCGCTGTCGCCGGATGGAATCACGTAGTCGAAAGCGTGGCGGCTGTAATTGCCGGGAATCCGCTTGCCGCTCGGAACGGTGATGTTGTCGCCGCGGATCGACATCCGTTGACCGTCAGCGCTGCACCAGTCGCCGTCAATGGCGTCGGCCCGGGCGACGCCGGCCGGCAGCGACACAAGCAGTGCGAGTGGAAGCATCAGCCGTCGCTTCACCATCGTATCCTCCTTACGCCGCCAGCCGCCCGCGATTGTTCTCCGCCAGGATCGGACGGATCAGGCGGCCGAAGCGCTCGGCCTCCTCGTCATGGAGATAGCCGGACAGGCAGAACGAGTGGCAGCCGGCGTCGATGAACTGCTGCAGGGTCGACGCGCACTGCTCGGGGTTGCCGACCACGCAAATGCCGGCGCCTGGACGCACCTTGGTGATGCCCGTCCACAGGTGAGGCAACAGCAGATCGCCGTGCTCGCGGGCGAGCTGCTGCACCCGCAGGTTGGCTTCCGACTTGTTGTAGAGCGTCTTCATCTCCTGCTTCTGCCGCTCGGTGGCGTGGCGCACCAGCTGGTCGGCGGCCCCCCAGGCGTCCTTTTCGTCCTCGCGGCAGATCACCTGCAGCCGCATGCCGAAGCCGATCTCGCCGGCGCGGCCATGGGCGCGCGCCATCTCGCGGATTTCCGCGATGTTCGCCGCGATCTTCTCCGGCAGGTCGCCCCAGAAAAGATGCACGTCGGAATGCTTGGCCGACAGTTCCCAGGCCTGGCGCGAGCCGCCGCCGAGATAGAATTTCGGGTGCGGCGCTTGCAGCGGCCGCGGCCGGATGAAGGCGCCGGAGACCTTGTGAAACTTGCCGTCGAAATGCACCGGGCCGCGGGTGGACCACAGCGCCTTCAGGATCGAGACTTCCTCTTCCATCAGGGCATAGCGCTCTTCCTTGGCGTAGCGCACGCCCTCGGCCTCGACCTCGCTCTCGTTCTGCCCGGCGATCAGGTTGATGCAGATGCGGCCGCCCGACATCTGGTCGAAGGTCGAGATCATCTTGGCCATCAGCACCGGGTTGATGTAGCCCGGACGAGCCGCGATCAGCGGCTTGATCTTGCCCGAGCGCGCCGCCATGAACGCGCCCGCGATCCACGCCTCCCAGCACACCGAGCCGACCGGAATCAGCAGGTATTCGAAGCCGGCCGCTTCCGCGGCCGCCACCACGCGGTCGCATAGCTCGACCGAGCCCGGGATCTGCGCCTCGGGCAATCCATAGGCCGTGGTGTCGCCATGCGTCGGCAGATACCAGCCAAATTCCAGCGGACGCATGCGCGTTTCTCCCGGTCTTGCGCGCGAGGCAGGCCCTGCGCGGTTATCGCTGCCGCCAGTTTACAGGCTGCGACGGACGGGACAATCGCCTCGCGCGGCCGGTTGCCCGCCGCCAGCCAATCGGCTAAATGGAGCCTCACGCACCCGTAGCTCAGCTGGATAGAGCGTTGCCCTCCGAAGGCAAAGGTCACACGTTCGAATCGTGTCGGGTGCGCCAGGGGGCCATATTCGCGAGAGAGCGGCATCGCTGCCCGGAACAGCCCAGCTCTTGAAGTCGAACAGGCCTCCACTCACCCGCGCCGCCGCACCCATCCCTTGCCCACGCTCTCGGTCGCGGGCCCGGTTTGCCGGAACGCACTCCAGCGCGCCTCGACGGCTGCGCGCAATTCCGCCGCCGTCGCCGGCAGCGCCTGGTGCTGCAGCGCGACCTGCATCATGTCGCCCTTTGGAACGAAGTTCACATCCCAGCCCGGCCCGCGCAGGAACCACGACCTGACATGGATGTGCCGGTCGTAGAAGGCGCGCGTAACCAGCACCACGGTCACATCAGGCAGGAATACATCCTGGCGGCCGACCCGGCCGCTGATGTCGATGGAATCGACGCCCTGGATCGCATGCCAGGGGATTAGCACGGTCTTCACGAAATCGATGTGCAGGCGCAGACCGGCCGGAGACAGGGTCAGCATCGGCTGGGGCGAGAGCCAGCGCGAGAGACCGTAGAGCGCAGAAGCGCCGCCGACCGCGAGCGCAGCGACCACCATCGTCCAGTCGAAAGGGCCGAAATCGCTCGGCTGCAGCCAGACGAGGAACCCGCCCGCAGCGAGCGCCACGAGGCCCATCCTGAGAAACCACGCGCCCAGTTTGCTGCTGGTGTAGACGACGGTCCTTTGCACGTCGGTCGCGTTGCCGAGCACGTCTGTCATGGCGCAACTCCGTCATGCGGCCGCCGGCCAGCCGCGATCGAGGTCGTTAGCTGAATTCTCATTTGGTCGTTCGGGAACCCGCGGAGGTTCGCGGCGGCGCGGCCGATCCTGATCGGATAGCGCGCCTACTTGTGCTCCATCCGCCACGCGCCGTCCCAATCCGCCGGTGGCGGATCGGCGACGAGGCGGTCGATGCGCGCGAGCAGCGCGAGCGACGGTCCGTCGCCCGGAGAAATTTCCAGCGCGGCGTTGAAGCCGGCCCTGGCCTGGTCCCAGCGCCTGCCGCGGTAGGCGGCGAGCGCCTCTGCGTAGCGGGTACGCAGCTGGACCTGCTGCGGCGTCAGTTCGCCGCTGCGTGCCATCACTTCGAGGATCGTCTGCGGCGCACTCTGGCCGACGACGGTGACGCGGTCGACCTCGCGCAGTTCGAACGTCGGCCCGAGTGCCGCCGCGGTGCCTTCCGCGATCAGCACGCGGGTCCCGTAGGTCTTGTTGGCGCCCTCCAGGCGCGAGGCGAGGTTCACCGCATCGCCCATCACGGTGAAGCTCATCATGAACTCCGAGCCGATGCTCCCGGTCAGCACCTCGCCGGTGGCAATGCCGATGCGGACGTCGCATTCGACGGGGATGGAGCGCATGCCGAGCAATTCCGGCAACTGGCGCCGCAGCGACGGCACGCGCTCGGCCATGTCGATTGCGGCGGCGCAGGCGAAGCGCGCCTGGTCGGCCTCGTCGACGAAGGGCGGACCCCAGTAGGCCATGATGGCGTCGCCGATATACTTGTCGATGATGCCGCGATGGCCGCGGATCGGCTCCGACATGGTCGAGAGGTAGCAATTGACGACCTTGACGAGGCCTTGCGGGGTCATGCCCTCGCTCATCGCGGTAAAGCCCTTCATGTCGCAGAACATGATGGTCATCACGCGGCGCTGACCCTGCGTCACCGCGGCCTCCGGGCGGTCCAGCAGGCCCTCGACGACCCTCGGGTCGATGTAGCGGCCGAAGGTCTCGCGGACGCGCTCGTTGCGGCGCAGCTGCTCGACCATGCGGTTGAAGGCGGCCGAAAGCTCGCCAATCTCGTCCTGCGTCGATACGTCGATGGCGCGATCGAGCCGGCCGGCCTCGACTTCGCGCGTTCCCTGCAGCAGCTGGCTGACGGGACGGGTGATGCCGCCTGCGACCAGTATCGCAAAGATCCAGCCGACCGCGGCCGCGAGCGCCGTCACGACAGCAGAGACGACGATTGCCTGGCGCTGGTTGCCGATCACGGTGGCAGTGCTTGCCAGGACCTGCGCCAGCATGTCGGAGCGAATGACCTCGATCTTGCCGGTGAACTGGTCGCGCAGCACGTCCACCCGCGCGAGCGTGCTGCGGGCATCGTCGAACTTGCCGGCTTCGAGCGCGTCAATCAGCCTTGCGCTGGTATCGCCGAGTTCCCGGCGAAGATCGGCGACGGCGATCTCGATGCGCGCATCGATCCGGGCCAGCGCGGCCTTGTCGGAGAGCGTCAGGGGATTTGCGATGATCGCATCGATCAGCTTGCGAGCCCCGCTGGTCTCGCGCTCGACCTCGCTGTCCTTGTCGCGGAACAGCTTCAGCCTGGCCCTGTAGCCCTCCTCGTCCGGCGGCACCGCCGTCTTTGCGATCACCATCTGGCGCAATGCCAGCGCGCGCTCGAGCGAACGGACGTCGGCGCGCGCGAGATCGCCATAGGCCGGGACGTAATGGGCGGTCAGTTCGTCGAGGAGATGGCCGACCTGCGCCGACATGAACATCGACAACGCCGACGTGACCACCATCAGCACGATCAGGCCGAGCGCGATGCCGACGATCTTGCGCCGGATCGACTGGCGGAACAGCGAGAACGACCTGACCACCGCGCGAACGGACTGCGGCGAAGCCGGAGAGACGGAAGCTGACTGTTTCAACGCGTGCGAGCCCTGCGCGACGAACCGAGGCAGCTACGAATACGCTGCAGCCCCGTCATGATCAACGTCCGACGCCGCGATGCGCGGCGGCAGACCTGCAGCGCGCATCTTCAGTAGCAGAGCTGGACCAGACGGCGGCGCCATCCCCACGGGGTCATTTCGGTACGGTACGCCCAGTAGCAATCGTCGCCGTAGTAGCCGCTGTAGTAATAGGGATTGTAGCCATAGGGATAACCGAGGCCATAGCCGAGCCCGACGCCGAGCCCGACCAGTCCGACGCCGCGACCCCAACCGCGGCCGCGCCAACCTGCCCCGCGCCAACCGCCGCCACGCCAGCCGATGCCGCGAACTCCGCCGCCGCGCCAGCCAATGCCCGCAGCGCGGATGCCGCCGCCGCGAAAACCGCCGATCCCGCGCGCGATGCCACCGCCGCGGAAACCGCCGATGCCCACCCCGCGGCCGATGCCGCCGCCACGAAAACCGCCGAACCCACCGCCGCGGAAGCCTCCGCCACCGGGCCTGGCAAGCGCTCCCGTCACCGACAGCAGGGCGATGACGGCGACGGCGAGAATGGTAACGATCGTCTTTCGCAGCATGACTGCTTCTCCCTTCGGGACGCGACGCGAAGAGGGGACCGTCCTGCCGGAGCGTCCCGGCGCTCCGACGGGCGAAGTTTAGTCAGTTTTGGGCGAACCCGCCATCCGGAGGATGTGCTGCCTTGCATCAAATGCGCCGGCGGCCGGCCCTGCCGGCGATGGCCGGCGCGCTCAGCCCAGCAGCTTCCTCAGCTTCGTCACCGCGCTGTCGGGCGTGGTGAGCACCGGCCGGCCGGTGGCTGCGGCCACCAGATCGGCCGCCGGCGCCATGCTGTATTGGGCGAGCGCGATCACGTCGCAATCCCGCAACTCTTTCGCCGCCTGCACCACCAGGCGATCGTGCTCGGCGCGATCGCCGCGATCGAGCGCCGCCAGCGCCCCTTGCGCAAGTTTCGGCACCAGTTCGACCGACGCAGGGAATTCGGCCGGCATCGACGCCAGCGTCGGCGCGAAGGTCGCGAGCAGGCCGACGCGGCGGGCCTGCCCGGCGGCCTGTTCGATCATCGCCTCATTGGGTTTGAGCACCGGCATCGGCGCCTGCGCGCGCGCCACCGCCTCGATGCAGGGTCCGAAGGCCGAGCAGGTGAACAGGATCGCATCCGATCCGGTCGATCTCGCGTAGCGGCCGAGCCCGAGGAAACGTTCGGTCATCTCATCGGACAAGCCGCCGTCGCGCGCCAGGTCCGCCGAGAGCGAATCGTCGAGCAGGTTCATCAGCCGCGCCTGCGGCCACAGCCTGGCGAAGGACGCCTCGATCGGTTGAATCGAATGCTTCAGGGCATGGATCAGCGTGACGCGCATGCTGCGCAGTCTTGCCGACGGGTGGGCGCTGTCAACCTTGAAATGGCTGGCCGCCGCCGACGCCCCGCCCGTCAAGCCCGGTGCAACGGCTCAATTGGAGACGTTCTCGCCACGCCGAATGCCCGCTCCGCCGGAAATGCCGCGCGCCCTGCGCATCGGCGTGCCCGGACGGTGCACCCGGTTGCGGAAGCGATGTCCGACGACGATGAGGTCGCCGCATTCGTTCGGCCCGGCCGGATTGGCGTGCGGCTGCTCCGACTCCTCCGCCGGCGCCAGATTGTCCTGGGTGACCGCTTCGAGCATGGCGAGGAATTCGCGACCTTCGGCGGTAATCTGCCAGCCGTCATCGCCGCGCAGCACGTAGCCGCTGCCGAAAATGTCGATCCCGGGAACGCGCATCGCCAGCCGCCTGATCCGTGCGCGCCATTCGGCGCCGCTGGCGGTGAGGATCGCGATGTCGTGGTTCAGCGAAGAAACTGTCGCTCGACCGCTGCCGTGACTCGCCAATACCTTGAGAATCGCAACCTGTATGCTCAAACAAATGCCCCGGACCGCAACGGTTCTTGTTTTTCTGCGCAGCCAGAAAATCGTTTGAGAATATCTTCCTGTCCGCGCGAGCGTCCAGCGCGCGCAGCGGGTTATCCAAAGGGCTTTGTCGAATTCCGCCGGGCGAACACAGACCTAGACGTTCACGAGGCTTTCGAAGCCGCCATAGATCATGCGCTTGGCGTCGAACGGGGTGTCCTTCGGGTTCATCATGGCCGCCAGACGCGGATCGGCCATTACCTTGGCGTTGACCTTGTCGCGCGCGGCGCGCGACTTGTAGGTAATCCAGGCAAACACGACCGTCTCGTTCGGCTTTTTCTTCACGGCGCGCGGAAACGACGTCCACTTGCCGACCTTGACGTCGTCGGCGACCCATTCGCGATAATCGAGCGCACCATGCTCGCGCCAGACCTTGCCGCAGAGGACCGACATTTTCTTGTAGGCAGCAAGATTTCTCCTGGGAACGGCGACGATGAAGCCATCGACATAGGCCATGGGGAGTTCCTTTCTTCACAACCGTCATTGCGAGGAGCGAAGCGACGAAGCAATCCAGCTTTGTCGCTGGACAAGAGCTGGATTGCTTCGCTTCGCTCGCAATGACGGATCAAGCGCGTCAGTTATGGCAGCATGATGCCTGAGCAACGACCGGCTGGTACTGGTCACGTAGCCGCACCCAATCCATCGGATAGGGCAGCCCTTCCTCGTGACGGCCGAGCGGGGTGAGATCGAGATAGTGGTAGGCGGCGTTCATCATGTCGAGGCCGCGGGCAAAGCACGAATAGGTGTGGAAGATGTTCCTCGCCTCGTCGCGGTAGAACACGCTGATGCCCGGCGCATCCTCGATGCCGAAGCCTGACGTGCCAAAATTGTAGCTGACATGTCCGGCCTCGATCTGCTCCGGCGTAAACGACACGGCGAAGTCGTAATTGAAATCGCTGCCCGCGGACGAATACCAGTCGAAGGTCCAGCCCATACGGTTGCTGAACGCCTCGAGCTTGTCGCGCGGCGCACGCGAGACGGCGACCAGCGTGGTGTCGCGGGCGGCGAGGTGCGGGACCATGCGCTCGAAACCGTCGGCCCAGAACGAGCAGCTCTTGCAGCCGGCATCCCAGTCGGGCGCGAACATGAAGTGCTGCACCACCAGCTGCGGCCGTCCCCTGAAGAGGTCGGCGAGACCGGCCCTGCCGTTCGGGCCGTCGAACTCATAGTCCTTGCCGATCTTCACCCAGGGCAGCGCGCGACGTTCCTCGGCGAGGCGATCGCGCGCTCTGGTGAATTCCTTCTCGTGCGCCATATGCGCCTTGCGGGCTTCGATCCACTCCTCGCGCGAGACGATCTTGTGCGGCTGCATGGAACGGGTCCCTCCCGTGTTCAGGCGAGACAGGCCTCGAGCTGCTCGAACAGCTCGTTCCAGCCTTTCGCGTGGTTGTCGCGTGCAGTCTCGTCGAAGAACTGCTCGTGGGTGAACAGCATCAGGCTGCCGGCGCCATCGGGCTTGATCGACACCGTCACCAGGGACTCGCGCTCGGGCGTCGAGTGCCATGCCCAGGTGAACACCAGCTTCGCGTTTGGCACCACCTCCCGATAGAGACCGCCGACCTCGGAATATTCGCCGGATTCCATCTCGAAACTGATGCGGTAGCGGCCGCCGACGCGAACATCGAGCTCGGCGCGCAGGCTGCCCGGCTTCGCCTTCGTGGTGCAGAACCAGCCGATCAGCTTTTCCGGGTCGGTCCACGCGGCCCAGACTTTTTCCGGCCGCGCCCGGAAGCGCCGCGTGAGGGTGAGGCTTGGACGCTCGGCTGATGCGGGCCTGGCGGCTGCGGTTTGGGCCATGATTCTTCCTCCAGCAGGGCAGCAAGTCGGTCGAAGTTTTCAGACCAGAAGCGCGCATAGCGATTGAGCCAGTTCATCGCCTGCTCCATCGGCTGCGCGGTGAGCCGGCAGGCCACCGTGCGCCCGGTCTTCTCGCGCGCGATCAGGCCGGCATCGGACAACACGTCGAGATGCTTCATGACCGCGGGCAGCGACATCGCAAACGGCTGGGCCAGCTCGCTGACGGACAGGCTCTGCTTCTCGACGAGCCGCGCCAGGAGGGCGCGACGGGTCGGGTCGGACAGGGCCGCAAAGGTGCGGTCCAGCGTGGCTTCCTGATGCTTAACCATATAGTTTAGTATATGCGCAAAGCAGAGCGAGTCAAGACAGACTCGCTTTGCCGTTCAGTACGGGTAGTACCGGAGCTTCCGGGGCGCCTGCGGCTGCGGCTGCGCACCGAAGGCGAACCGCGGATTGACGCCGCAATAGGCGTCCTGGCCGGAAGCCGCCGCCATGCACGTGGCATAGCTCGGGAAGTTACAGTCGCCGGGATAACCGGCGAGCCGTCCCTGCAGGCAGTAGGGATAGTCACGGGCGGCGGCCGGCTCAACGCCGGCCAGGTGTGCCGTGCCTGCCGTCAGCACCGTGAGTATTGCAAACATGGTCTTACGCATGGCCTGGTCTCCTTTGGGTGGCCGCGTCCCTCTGCCCGCTGAACACCACGGCGCAAGCAATAGTTCCGTGCGCCAGATCACACTTACTCGACCTTGAGGCCTGCGCCCTCGACCACCTTCCTCCACTTCTCGGTCTCGGCGGCAATGTCCTTGCCGAACTGCTCGGGAGTCTGGATCAGCGGCTCGCCGCCGAGCTCCGTCAGGCGGGCCTTGATGGCGGGCTCGGCGAGGATCGAATTGATCTCCGCATTCAGCTTGGCGATGATTTCCTTCGGCGTGCCCTTCGGCGCACCGACGCCGAACAGCGCACTCGCTTCATATCCGGCAACGGTCTCGGCCAGCGGCGGAATGTCCGGCAGTTGCGGCGTGCGCTGGGTCGAGGTCACCGCCAACGCACGCAGCGATCCCGCCTTGATGTGCTGCAGTACGGAAGGCATGTTGTCGAAGATCACCTGCACCTGGCCGCCGATCAGGTCGGTCAGCGCGGGCGCCGCGCCACGATAGGGCACATGCGTCATCTTGGCGCCGGTCATCGACATGAACATCTCGCCGGACAGATGAACCGAGGTGCCGTTGCCCGATGAGGCGAGGTTCACCTTGCCGGGATTGGCTTTCACATAGGCGATGAACTCGGCCGGAGTCTTGACCGGCACGTCCTTGTTGACGGTCATCACATTGGGCACGCGGTTGAACGAGGCGATCGGCGCAATGTCGCGAATGACGTTGAATTTGAGATTGGCGTAGAGCGAGGCGTTGATGTAGTTGGCCGGATTGATGAACAGCAACGTGTAGCCGTCGGGCGCCGAATTGATCACCGATTCGGTTGCGATGTTGTTGCCGGCGCCGGGCTTGTTCTCGATCACGAACTGCTGGCCGAGCCGCTCCGACAGGCGCGCCCCGATCAGGCGGCCGATGATGTCGGTGGCGCCGCCGGGCGGATAGCCGACCACCCATTTGACGGGCCGGGTCGGATAATCCTGTGCCATCGCACTGCCGCCCGGCGCTGCAACCGCAACGACAAGCGCGACGAGACCAATGGCGGAACGGCGTGAAATCATGAAATCTCTCCCTGTGACCGGTTGCTGCCCGGACCTTGTCTGTTGAAGTCGAAGCGGGCGGCGTTGTAACAAACAGCGCCGGAAGCGACCAGTGCGGCGCATGCGCAAAAGCCATGAGGAAAAGGATGAGGAGATGTCCGTGAAGGTCAACGCACTCGATCATCTCGTGATCAATGTCAGGGACGTGGAACGTTCGGCAAAATGGTACGCGACCATTCTGGGCATGGAGATAAGGGTGTTCGACCCCGGGCCCGGCAAGACGCCGCGGACGTCGCTGATGTTCGGCAACCAGAAGATCAACGTGCGGCCGCGCGATGCCGACAAGGTGGAATGGTTCACTGCCGATCACGAGACCGCGGGGAGCGACGACCTCTGCTTCCTCACCTCGAGCACGCCGGACGAGGTCGTCGCGCATCTGAAGGCGAACGGCGTCGCCATCGAGGAAGGCCCGGTGGCCAAGCAAGGCGCCCGCGGCACCTTGCGCTCGGTCTATTGCCGGGATCCGGACGGCAGCCTGATCGAGATTTCGTCGTATGAGGCTTTGACGTAGCGCGGCGCTGCCGCCGCAAACTCGTCATGGCCGGGCTTGTCCCGGCCATGACAATGGAGACCCATTTGCCCCCTGCCCGATCCGGTGGCAGAAAGGTCGCCACCCAAGACAACAATCAGCGGCCCTAACGCCGCGCGGGAGGAAGCATGATCCGTTCACTGCAGGCGCCGGGCGTCATCAGCCCCTTCGATGGGCTCGACGTACCCTGGCTGCTCAGGATGCGCGCCGAAGTCCGGCGCGACCACCCGTTTCTGATCTGGGCGCCGTTCGATGCCCCGGCGCGAAAGTGGTCCTACGGCGAATTCCACGAGCGCGTCGGCGCGCTGGCGGCAGGCCTCGCGCGGCGCGGCATCAAGCAGGGCGACTACGTCCTGATCCATCTCGACAATTGCGTCGAGTTGCTGCTGGCCTGGTTCGCCTGCGTCGAGATCGGCGCCATCGCCGTCACCACCAATACGCGCTCGGCCGCCGTGGAAATGGAATATTTCGCCGGTCATTGCGGCGCCGTCGCCGCGATTACGCAGCCGGCCTATGCGGAACTCGTCGCCGTCAATTGCAAAGGCCTGCGCTGGATGGCTGTGATCTCGCACGATGCAGGGGCGGCACCGGCGCATGCGCCTCAGCGCGGCGACAGCTTTGATTCCCTGTTTGCCGACAGCGCCGACCGACCGCGCAGGCCTGCCGATCCGCTCGCGCCCTGCAGCGTGCAGTACACTTCGGGCACCACGTCGCGGCCGAAGGCAGTGCTGTGGACTCACGCCAACGCCTTGTGGGGCGCCAAGATCAACGCTGCACACGAGGACCTGCATCAGGGCGACGTGCACCAGACCTATCTGCCGCTGTTCCACACCAACGCGCTGGCCTATTCCATGCTGGCGAGCCTGTGGGTCGGCGCGACCTGCATCGTGCAGCCGCGCTTTTCCGCCAGCCGCTTCTGGCCGGTGGCGCTGGAGCACGGCGCGACCTGGACCTCGACGATTCCGTTCTGCATCAAGGCGCTGCTCGAGCACGAGATCCCGAAGCACCACAAGTTTCGGCTCTGGGGCACCGCGGTCAACGAGCCGCCGCCCTTTGCCGTCTTCGGCATCAAGATGATCGGCTGGTGGGGCATGACCGAGACCATCACCCACGGCATCGTCGGCGAGGTCGATCAGCCCAACACGCCGATGTCGATCGGCCGCGCCGCGCCGGAGTATGTCATTCGCATCACCGACGATGGCGGCGCGCCGACCAGGGTCGGCGATACCGGCAACCTCTCCATCAAGGGCATTCCAGGGCTGTCGCTGTTCGCCGAATATCTGCACAACGAGAAAGCTACGCGCGAGAGTTTCGACGAGCACGGCTTTTTCCTAACCGGCGACCGCGTCGAGCACCTCGCGAACGGCTTCATCAGGTTCGGCGACCGCGCCAAGGACATGCTCAAGGTCGGCGGCGAGAACGTCGCCGCTTCCGAGATCGAGCAGGTGATCGCGGTCATCCCCGGCGTGCGCGAGGCCGCCGTGGTGGCGAAGCATCATCCGATGCTGGACGAGGTGCCGGTGGCGTTCATCATTCCGCAGGACGGCGTGGCGAAGATGCCGGCCAGCCTGCACGACAACGTGATGGCTGCCTGCAAAAGCGCGCTCGCCGACTTCAAGGTGCCGCGCGAAATCCGCTTCGTCGACGACATGCCGCGATCGACGCTGGAGAAGGTGGCGAAAGCGGAGCTGAGAAAGATGCTGGGGTGAGAGTTACACCGTCATTGCGAGGAGCGCAGCGACGCGGCAATCCAGCTTTCCAGTCGCGCGAAGGGAAGCCGGATTGCTTCGCGGAGCCTGTCATCGGGCGCGCATTCGCGCGACCCGTTGGCTCGTAATGACGCGGAGAGGCTTCAGCCGATCCCGACCGCCACGGGACGGAACGCCTGCAGCAATTGCTGGTCGATCTTGTCGCCCATCTCTTCCATCATCGTGAACGCCTTCAACCGCGTATAGGGCACGCGGTAGGAACGGTTCTCGACCAGCGCGGCATAGATGTCGACGATGGTGGTGAGCCGCACGATGTCGGATATCTCCTTGCCCGTGAGGCCGTCGGGATAGCCTGACCCGTCGAGGAATTCGTGGTGGTGCAGCACCACGTCGAGCATTTCCGCCGGGAAGCCGCCCTGCACCGCCAGCGCCTCGTAGCCGCGGCGCGGATGCGCTCGGACGGTGGCGCGCTCCTCTTCCGTCAAGCCGTCCGGCTTGTCGAGGATGGCGAGCGGCACGAAGGCCTTGCCAACGTCGTGCAGCAGGGCCGCACGCGCAAGCCGGCGCTGATCGTCCTCGCGCATGCCGAGGTGCTGGGCGAAGGCCACCGCAAAGCCGGTCACGAACAGGCAGTGGCGGTAGCTCGCATTGTGGTGGCAACCGACCGTGGTCAGCCATTCGCGCAAGGACGAGTGCTTGATCGCCTTGAGGATCCTGGTCTCGGCCTGGACGATGTCGTCGAACTTGAGGGGCTGGCCAGCCGGCAACTTCTCGAAGATCTTCACCATCACCGCATGCGCGGCCTCGACGCCGCGGTTGAGGCTCCTGCCGCGGTCGGTCTCGTCGTACTCGCTGGCATCGGGGAATGCTGCGCGGATGCGCTGCAGGATGCCCTGTGCATCGAACGGCCGCCAGATCGTGTCGGTTGCGCCGAGCGCCCAGGCCTGCATCGCGCCGTGGTGCAGCGCGTCTGCCAGAACGAACAGCCGCGGCATCTGGCGATAGGCCTCGCTGCGCAGCTTGTTGCGCACGATCTGCACGCTTTCCGGCGAACGCAGGTTGATGTCGACCACGACGCCGGAGAGTTGTTCCGGCTTGTCCGGGATTTGCGCGGTGGCGACCGTTTCCACCTCGCCGACGGATTGCAGGATGCTGGCGAGTTCGCTGCTTTGGTCGGTCCGGTCGGAAGCGAGCAGCAGGCGCCGTTTCGGCGACGTTCTTTCGGTGGAAGCGGTCATGAACCCCTCGCGTAGCACTGTCAATGCAACGCTACCCGAGGAGGAGTTCTCTGCAGCTTAAGGGGCGTCGTGAACGGGAGGTTGGCGCGATCGATAAAAGTTTAGGGATCTCGGGCGCCCAGCCATGACTGTCATCGCCCGCGCAAGCGGGCGAACCCGTATTCCAGTGGCCGTCGTGCTCGAGCCGAGGGGCCGCGGCGTACTGGATCACCCGCTTTCGCCGGTGATGACCCCATCAAAAAATCCGCCGGAGAATATCTCCGGCGGATCATTGTCGTCTCGCGATGCCGATGCGCGCTTACGCCTTCATCCCCGCCTTCACCGCCGCTGCGGTGATCGGCAGCGCGCGCACGCGAGAGCCGCAGGCGTTGAAGATCGCGTTGCCGATCGCAGGCGCGACCACGGTGACGGCCGGCTCGCCGACGCCGGTCGGCTTGTCGCCGTTGGCGATGACGTTGACCGCGACTTCCGGCACCTGGCTCATCCGCAGGGGCTTGTAGGTGTCGAAGTTGGCCTGCTCGATGCCGCCGTCCTTCAGCGTCGCCTTCTCGTACATGGCGAGCGAAAGGCCCCACAGCGCCGCGCCCTCGACCTGGGCACGGATGTTGTCGGGGTGCACCTGCATGCCGACGTCGGTGGCGACCGTCAGCTTCTTGACCTTGACCTCGCCCGACGGCGCCACCGCGACATGGGCGACGCAGGCGGTCCAGCTTGCGGTCGCCCGCTCCTGCGACGACACACAGGCCACGCCCATGCCCTCGCCCTTCGGCAATTTGGTGCTGCCGTAGCCGGCCATCCCCATCGCCGCGAGCAGGGTGTTGCGCAAGCGTTGCGCGCCGCCGTCGTTCTTGCCCTTGCCGTCAAGCAGAGCGATCCGGTACTGCGCCGGATCCTTGCCCGCGGCATGGGCGAGTTCGTCGATCATGCTTTCGACCGCCCAGAACGTCCAGCCCGGCGCCACCGATCTGAGCTGGCCGGAGGGCGTGGCGCTCTGCGCCATTTCGTTGAGGATGGCGCGGACGTTGTGGTTGGGCACGGAGTAGAAGAAGTCCGCACCGTTGACGGTGAAGGCATCGAGCCGCTCTTCCTTCTTGTCGACCGAGGGCGACAGGAAGTCGGGGATGCCCCAGCGCTTGGTCGGCCAGGCGCTGACCACGTCGTGGTTGAGCGCGATCAGCTTGCCGTCGCCGTCGAGCCCGGCCTTTACCTTTTGATAGGTGAGCGGGCGCGAATAATCCATGGTCATGTCGTTTTCGCGCGAGTAGATCACCTTGACCGGCTTGCCGACGGCCTTCGCCGCCTGCACGGCCGGCACCATCATGTCGGCGTCGAGACGCCGGCCGAAGCCGCCGCCCAGCCACATCTGGTGCATCACCACGAATTTGGGATCGATCCCGGCCGCACCCGCCGCGATCGCGCCGGAGCGCGTGGCGAACTGGTTGCCGGAATAGATGTGCAGGATGTCGCCCTTGAACTCCGCGGTGGCGTTCATCGGCTCCAGCGGCGCGTGAATGTTGATGCTGGTGGTGTATTCCGCCTCCAGCACCTTGGCCGCCGTGCCGAACGCGGCTGCGGTGTCGCCGTCCTTGACGAAGTACTGTCCGGGCTTGTCGAGTCCCTGCAGGCGCTTGGCCTCCTCCAGCAGCGTTTCGCTCGACACCTTGGCGTGCGGGCCGTTGTCATAGGTGATCTTCAGCGCCTCCGCTGCCTTCTTCGCGTTGGCGTAGGTGTTGGCCACCGCGACCACCCAGCCCGAGGTGGAGCCGGTCTTGTCGTCGAGGATCACCGCCTTGAGGAAGCCCGGCACCTTCTTGGCGCCGCTGTCGTCGACGGATTTCACCGTGGCGCCGTAGCGCACCGGCGGGGTCACGATCTTGCCATAGGCCATGCCGGGCAGCATGACGTCGATGCCATACTTGGCCGTGCCGTTGCTCTTGGAGGGAATGTCGAGCTGCGGCACCGAGACGCCGACCAGCGCGTACTGGTCCGGGGTCTTGAGCTTGAGCGCCTTGAGCTCGTCCGGCGTGAACGTCTTGGTCGCCTTGCCGCTCTTGACGATGTCGGCAAAGCTCATCGACTTCTTCGACTTCGGATGCGAGATCGTGGAATTGCGCACCACGAGTTCGGCCGCCGGCACCCCCATGGCGGCGGCGGCGGCTTCCGTCAGCGCGATCCGTCCGGCGGCGCCGGCGCGGCTCATTGCGTCGAAGTTCATCATGGTCGACCAGCTTCCGCCGGTGATCTGCGCCCCGAGCACGGGGTCGTTGAACTTCGGGTCGTTGGAGGCGAGCTGGACCCGCATGTCCTTCCAGTTGGCGCCGAGCTCTTCGCAGACGATCTGCGCCATGGTGGAGGCGATGTGCTGGCCCATGTCGGCCTTGCCGCAGGTCACGGTGACGAGCCCGTCGGGCGAGATCGAGTACCAGACGCTGGGATCGAAGCTGGAGGGTGCGGCAAGCGCCGCATCGGCCCCGAGCAGACCGGGCATCGCGGAATAGCCGAGCGCGAGACCTGCGGTGGCCGAGGTGCCGACCAGGAAGGAGCGGCGGCTCAGGTCGCTGGATGCGCTGTCGTTGGGTTTGACGTGCTTGTTCATGTGGCCCTCCGCTCGGTGGCGGTGGTGGACGCCGTCCGCATGTCGGCGGCGGCGCGCATGATCGCCTTCTGGATCCGTGAATAGGTCATGCAGCGGCAGAGATTGCCGTCCATGTGCGCGACCACTTCTTCCTTGGTGGGGTTGGAATTCTTTGCCAGCAGGGCTGCCGCCTGCATGATCTGGCCGGACTGGCAGTAGCCGCATTGCGGCACCTGCTCGGCGATCCAGGCCTTCTGCAGCGGATGATCGCTCTTTGCGGAAAGTCCCTCGATGGTGGTGATCTTCTTGCCGACGGCATCGCCGACCGGGGTCTGGCAGGAGCGCACCGCCTCGCCGTTGACGTGAACGGTGCAGGCGCCGCAGAGACCTGCGCCGCAGCCGAACTTGGTGCCGGTCATCTGCAATTGCTCGCGGATGACCCACAGCAGCGGCGTGTCGTTGGCCGCTTCGACGGACATGTTCCGTCCATTGATGTTGAGATTTGGCATTTCTCTCCCCTTCCGGCATGGAAGCCGCTTACGGCGGCAACTCACTTTTTGGGTAACGGCCGGCATCCACCGGGTCGGTGCCGGGTGGCGCAGCATGATACCGATCGCGTTTTGAGGCAATGCAATTTGGAATTGATCGCAGGAGAATAGTTTTTTCGCCACCACCTTGTGCGTTGCGGGAGCAATTTCACGGCGCGGATAATCCAAGTTCCCGGGACGTGGGCGGCATCCCTCATTTACGCATTTCTCAATCCGGCCCCGATGGCGCTAAGCTGCCGCACAGAACAAAAGAGTGAGGAAGCGCAATGCCCAAGCTCAACCGTGACGGCGTAAACATCCACTACGAGATTCACGGCAGCGGCCCACCGCTGATCCTGACCCATGGCTACTCCTCGACATCGGCCATGTGGCAGGGCCAGATTGCGGCGCTTTCGAAGGCTTACCGGCTCGTGCTCTGGGATATGCGCGGCCATGGTCAGTCCGATTACCCCGATGATGCTGCAGCCTATAGCGAAGCGCTGACGGTCGCCGACATCGCGGCGCTGCTCGATGCGGTCGGCGCGGAGACGGCGATCGTCGGCGGCCTGTCGCTCGGCGGGTATATGTCGCTGGCGTTCTATCGCGGCCATCCCGAACGGGTACGCGCGCTGCTCATCATCGATACCGGGCCGGGCTTCAAGAAGGACGATGCGCGGGATGCCTGGAACAAGCGCGCCCATGAGACCGCCGCGCGTTTCGACCGCGAAGGCCTTGCCGTGCTTAAACAGATGAGCGCCGAGCGCGCCAATGTCCGTCATCGCGATGCATCGGGCCTTGCGCGCGCCGCGCGCGGCATGCTGACCCAGCGCGACGCCAGCGTGATGGAGACACTGCCGGCCATCAAGGTGCCGTCGCTGGTCGTGGTCGGCGCCGACGATACGCCGTTCCTCGCGGCATCCGACTACATGGCGGCGAAAATTCCCGGCGCGGAAAAGGTGGTGATCCCCGCCGCCGGCCACGCCGCCAACATCGACCAACCCGAAGCCTTCAACGAGGCCGTGCTTGCGTTCCTGGACCGGCTCGACGGCCGGCAACGGCAGAGGGCGGCATCATGAAGCGGTTGCTCGCCACGTCGGCATTGCTTATCGCCACGTCCCACCCCGCTCCGGCGCAAGGCCTGCCGCCGCTCGGCGGTCCCTACCCGCCGCCTTTCACGGCGACGCTGTCCAACAACATCCCCCTCGCCTACGGCATGAGCGCCGATGAAGCGGCCTTCGCGCTCGGCGTGCCTCTCAACTATGTCCGCGGCCTGCCGGGCGACGAGATATTCCTCGCCTTCCGCGGCTATGGCGGCAGCGGATTGTTTCCCAAGCGCGACCGGCTCTATCTGCAATTCCGCAAGGGCCGGCTCGCGGGATGGAAGGGCGACTGGGGCCATAACTGGATGTGGCAGTGAGCATGATCCCGAAAAGTGGGGACCGGTTTTCGGATCATGCTCAATCAAGAAAAAGCTGCGCTGCGCTGCGCCGCCCCGATCACGACAACAACCCAAAACCAAGGATGGACAACCCGTGGGACAAGACATCACCCTGACCGCATCGGATGGATTCAAACTCGGTGCCTATCGCGTCGATCCCACGGGCAGCCCGAAGGGCGCCATCGTGGTGATCCAGGAGATCTTTGGCGTCAATCACCACATCCGTTCGGTCTGCGATCGGCTCGCCGCCGAAGGCTATGTCGCGATCGCGCCATCCATCTTCGACCGCAGCCAGCCGAATTTCCAATGCGGCTACACGCCGGATGAAATCGCCAATGCGCGCAAATTCATCGCCAATCCCGACTGGCCGGCGATGCTGCGCGATACGCAGGCCGCCATCGATGCGGTGAAGAACGTCGGCGCCGTCGGCATCATCGGCTTTTGCCTCGGCGGCAGCATCGCCTATGCCGCCGCCACCAAGCTCTCCGGCCTGTCGGCGGCGGTCGGCTATTACGGCGGCGCCGTCGTCCGTTTCGCCGACGACAAGCCGAAAGTGCCGACGCAACTGCATTTCGGCGAGAAGGACGCCGGCATTCCCCTTGCCGACGTCGAGACCATCAAGTCAAAGCGGCCGGAGGTCGAGGTCTTCGTCTATCCCGGCGCGCAGCACGGTTTTCACTGCGACGAACGCGCCAGCTACGACAAGACCAGCGCGGAGATCGCCTGGCCGCGCAGTCTGGCGTTCCTGGCCAAGCATGTGAAGTGACGCCAAAGTCGTCACTCCCCCTTCACGCCCACCGCCTTCACCACGTCGGCCCAGCGTGCGTAATCGCGCCGCAGCGCCGCATCGAACGCCTCCGCCGTGCCGCCGACCGGCATCAGGCTGACGGCCTCGAGCCCGGCAACGCCTTCCGGCGAGGCGATGATGCGCGCGAGTTCCTCCGACAACTTCTGCACGATGTCCTTTGGCGTTCCGGCAGGCACGAAGACCCCGATCCAGCCTTCGGCCTCGAAGCCGGCAAAGCCAAGCTCGGCGAGCGTCGGCACGTCGGGCAGATGCGTCCGGCGCTTTTCGCCGCCGACCGCCAGCGCCCTGACCTTGCCTGCCTTGATATGGGGGCCGGCCGTGGTCAGGTCGGCGAAGGCCGCCGTCACGGTATTGCCAAGCAAATCGTTCAGCAGCGGCGCCGCCCCGCGATAGGGAACGTGGGTCATGTCGATGTCCGCCTTCTTCTTCAGCAATTCGCCGTAGAGATGCGACGTCGTGGCGTTGCCAAAGGAGCCGTAGGGCATCTTGCCCGGATTGGCCCTGGCGAGATCGACCAGTTCCTTGACCGACTTGATCGGCTGCTGCTCGGGCACCGTGAGCACGATGGTCGACAGCGCAACCTGTGTGACCGGGGCGAGATCCTTGAAGACGTCGTAAGGCAGCTTCTGGACGAGGCTCGGGGCCTGGATGATCTGCGTGATCGCGACCAGCACGGTGTAGCCGTCGGGCTGCGCCTTGGCGACATAGTCGTTGCCGACCACGCCGCCGGCGCCGGACTTGTTCTCCACGACAACCGGCTGCTTCCACGCTTCCGACAGCTTGTTGGCAAGCAGACGCGCCGTCACGTCGGTGGCGCCGCCCGCGGGATACGGCACCACGAAGCTGATGCGCCGGTTCGGATAGGATTGGGCCTGGGCGTGGCAGTCGCCGGAAAGCGTCAATGCAGCGAGCGCCAGCAAGCCGGCCATGGAGGCTGCGCGAACCAGCCGGGTCGAGAACGTGAGTTTCATTTTGTCGTCGTGCCTTCAAGGTCGTGCGCGCTTGGTGACGCGCAGGATGGTCGGGATTTGACTGGGCGAGGTTCTAGCGGCGCCGGCGCGCCGTTACCAATACGACCTGCGCATTGTGCCATGCATCGCAGCCCGGATTGCGCCGTGAAGAGACCGCAAAATCCACGAAGTAAAGAGCGCCAGCCTGTTAGAACCAGCGCTCGCCGACGACCACGGTATCGCCGGGGCTGATCGGCGTGCCCGGCGGCATGATCATGCGCGAGGTGCCGGATGCATCGGTGTGCGTGATGGTCACGCGGTCCTTGCGCGCGCGCGGCGAAAAGCCGCCGGCGATGGCGATCGCGCTCTCGGCCGTCATGTTGGGCACGTAAGGATACTGACCGGGGGCCTGCACTTCACCGAGGATGAAGAACGGACGATAGGACTCGACCTCCACCGCCACGGAAGGTTCGCGAATGAACCCGTTGCGCAACCGCGCGGTGATGTCGGCGGCGAGGCCCTGCGGCGTGCGGCCGCGCGCGGGCACCGCGCCGATCAGGGGCATGGTGATGGTGCCGCCGGCGCTGATCGAATAGGTGTTGGTGAGACCTTCCTGGCCATAGACCACGACGCGCAGCCTGTCTCCGGCATCGAGATGATAGGGCACATCGTACGGCGCGGGTGCCGGCGCCGCATAGGCGACCGGAACAGCCACGGGCCTGGCATAGGCGATGGTGTCGAGGGTCGGCTGGGGCGCGACGGCAACGGGCGCGGTTCTGCGCATGCAGCCCGACAGCGCAAGCGCGGTCATGGCGGCGATGATCGGCAGACGAAACGCGCGCGCAACCCGCACCGGAGCCATCCCTCAAAGCGAGACAACCCTAGTCTTGCACCCGTTATGGTTAACAAATGGTTTTGCAGCGGATCTCAGCTGGACTCCCTAGCCCCGCCCGTGCGGGGAGAGGGCTGGGGTGAGGGGCTGCTTCCGCAAATCAGGTCCATCGAGTGCGCGGAGACTCCGCTCACCCGGACCGCAGTATCATGCGATCCGGCCTCTCCCCGCACGCGGGGCGAGGCGAAGACAATCACGCCGCATCGACGCCGACGCCGATCGGGCAGGACACGCCGGTGCCGCCGAGCCCGCAATAGCCCGCCGGGTTCTTGGCGAGATATTGCTGATGATAGTCCTCGGCAAAATAGAATGGGCCGGTTTCCGCGATCTCGGTGGTGATGGCGGGAAGCCCCCTTGCCGAAAGCGCCTTCTGGTACGCCGCCTTCGAGGCGTCGGCCGCCTTCTTCTGCGCTGCGCTGAAGGTGTAGATCGCCGAGCGATACTGCGTGCCGACGTCGTTGCCCTGGCGCATGCCCTGCGTCGGGTTGTGGTTTTCCCAGAAAGTCTTCAGGAGCTTCTCGTAGGAGACCTGCTTCGGGTCGAACACGACCAGCACCACCTCGGTGTGGCCGGTGCGGCCGGAGCAGACCTCTTCATAGGTGGGATTCGGGGTGTGGCCGCCGGCATAGCCGACCGCGGTCGAGAAGATGCCCTCGCCGAGTTCCCAGAACTTTCGCTCCGCGCCCCAGAAACATCCCAGCGCAAACACGGCCTGCTCGAGACCCTCGGGATAAGGCGGCTGGATCGCACGGCCGTTGACGAAATGGCGCGTAGCGGTCGGGATCGGCGTGGCGCGGCCCGGCAAAGCCTCGCTCGCGCTCGGCAGCGCGGCGGTCTTGCGCATGAAAAACATGGACTACCTCCAGCGGAGTTTCGGCCGAGGCCCGAACGGCCACGGCCGCATGACATCTATTATATATGTCATTACGCCAGTCTTGGCAGTCCCGTTACGGGAAGGCGCGGCCGGTCAGTCCCGGGAATAGCCGATCAGAGGCTTGCGCGGCCGGAACAGGATCATCAGGACGATGCCGAGAATCCCCATGACGGCAAAGACCGGCTGGTCCAGCACCACCTTGACCACGCTGTTCCACAGCCAGGGTACGTTGGCCTCGACCCAGGTCCGGAAGGCCAGCTGACTGGACTGGTGGATGTCGTTCCAGAACTGGCCGAAGCGGGTGAAACGCAGGGTCTGGTCGGCGACCCAGCGGGCACCGTCATAGACCACGAATATGAATCCGCCGGCCAGCAACAACAGCCCGATCAGTCGGAAGAAACCGCGGATCATGCATCACCTTCGAAATTGCAGGCCCCAGAATGCCGTCAGCCAATACCGGGGGGTCTCAAGAAATTCAACCACTTCAGCATCTTATCGGACGCCCCGCGTAGCGGCTGAACCGCCCCGGCGGGTCCGGAAAGCGTTGACGCTTGCCGGTACGCCCTCTATAAGACCGGCCAATGGCGGCGGGCGCAATCCCGCCGCCGCTGTTCTTTGAGCGGCGCTGCGCCCCGTGAGCAAAGTCTTGCTCCGGCCTTCGCTTTCTCGAGGGAACACCGGAACACATATCAGCGTCGATTGCGAGATTGGAGCGCCGGGGCGAGAGATTAAGCCCGGCCAGCCGCGATCGGCACCGTCGAAGGATACTTGAAGAGATGGCCAACACGACTTCCGCCAAAAAGGCGACCCGCAAGATTGCCCGCCGCACCGTCGTCAACAAGGCGCGCCGGACCAAGCTGCGCACCGCGGTGCGCTCCGTCGAGGAAGCGATCCAGAGCGGCGACCGCAATGCGGCGGTCACGGCGATGAAGCGCGCCGAGCCGGAGCTGATGAAGGCGGCCCAGCACAACATCATTCACCGCAACAACGCGAACCGCAAGGTCTCGCGCCTGACGCATCAGATCGCAAAGCTCGGCAAGTGAGCCGGACTTAAGAACTGACAAAAAGAGAAACTCGTCATGGCCCGGTTCGCCGGGCCTTTCTTTTTTGCGGCGCGCATGTTCCACGCTCGCGACCGACGATCGAAGCTGCGTATTACAGTTTGCCCGCACGACAATTCTTGCGGTCTCCCGTAGTTCCACGGGAACAGGACATGTATTCTTGCGCAAGTGCGAGAAAGCCGCGTGCCACAGGACTAACTTGCAACAGCGGACGACGTCGCCGCACGGGTTACCCGAAAATTCAATCGCGAAAAACTTCGTATCGCTAATCACTTATCCACATAGTGAGATCACTCACCTTGAAAAGTCGCGTTGGCGCCCTTTGAGGAAGAATCTTTTTAGAAAATTGTCGCCCGAGCGTCATGTTTTGTCGCCCGCACGAATCTGCGCGGCAAATCAAACGGATAATTTCCGGGCTCGCGCGTGCAGTGTTGCAACACTCGCGAAGAGTCACCGGCCCCGTGAGATTCCGTGATTGTCAGAACTGCACCATGGTGTAGTTATTAAATCGCTCGCGGCGTTCAGCGGTTCTTCCAGACCAGCGCGGTTTGAGGACCTTGAGCGGACGCGCAAATCGGCGGCGGTGTGCGCGTGGCGACGCTTTCCAAGCGATGCTGGGTTCGTAACTCATAGCAATATGAGAACGGCTGTCCTGTGTCCAAATTTCCCGAGCGCCGTGTGCGCTTCGTACAAGGGAAAAGACGCACCGGACCAAAGCATCAGCGGGGAAACGCGAAGCCCAGGCGGGTTGGGAACGGACTGAGGTACGCGGCGTAGCGGCGCCGGACATCCCGATGTTCGGCTGCGGCGGACTGAAGTTGAAATCACTGGCGACAAGACGACTCGCGGCGATCTATCGCGGCGAGGGGGGAGGTAGCATGCCTTACGGAATCAGCGCATCATTCAATCAATCGTATTTCTCCAACTCCAACGAATCCGTATTTGCCGGCCCTGGTCCTTGCTCCGCCCAATTCTACACGCCTGCTCCGGAAAGACCGTCGAGTACGCGCTAACCTCTCGAAGCGACTCTTCTTTCAGTGGATGATTTCGGGCTCGGCGGCATTTTTGCCGCACGGCCGATCTATGCCCGAAAGAAGTCGTTTTCCGATCGAGGTCCCGCCGTGCGGCATCAAACGTGCACGGCGATTTCACAACACGGTATTCCTCTTTGAGAAAAGTTTTCGGCAATGACAAATACGGAACAGGATCGCTGGTCGCGGGTGAAGGGCAGGTTGCGGACGAGCGTTGGCGAGGACATCTACACCAGCTGGTTTGCGCGGATGGACCTCGAAGCTGTGCAGGATGAAAGCGTGCACCTTTCGGTGCCGACGCGGTTCCTGAAGAGCTGGATCCAGGCCCATTATGCCGAGCGGGTATTGTCGGCCTGGCAGGCCGAGATGCCGGAGGTTCATCGCATCGACCTCACGGTGCGTTCGGCGATGCGCGCGGCGACGCCGGCGAAGGAGGCGATCGCGCCGGTGGAGGCGCGCCGTCCCGAGCGGAGCGATACGCGCCAGATGCAGGAACTGCGCGCGGTCGCGACCGCCCCCGTGTCCGCCAGCCACGACGCGCTCGGCGGCTCGCCGCTCGACCCACGCCTGACCTTTGCAAGTTTCGTGGTCGGCCGCTCCAACACGCTGGCCCATGCCGCCGCGCGACAGGTCGCCGAAGGGCGCCGCGGCGATGCCGTGATGTTCAATCCGCTCTACATCCATGCCGGCGTCGGGCTCGGCAAGACGCATCTGTTGCAGGCGGTGACCTGGGCCGGCAATGCGGCGGGCGAGCGCAAGGTGCTCTACCTCACCGCCGAAAAATTCATGTACGGCTTCGTCGCCGCGCTGAAGACGCAGACGGCGCTGGCCTTCAAGGAAGCGCTGCGCGGCATCGACGTGCTTGTCATCGACGACCTGCAATTCCTGCAGGGCAAGTCGACCCAGGCCGAGTTCTGCCACACCCTGAACGCGCTGATCGATGCCGGCCGCCAGGTGGTGATCGCCGCCGACCGTCCGCCGTCAGACCTGGAGAGCCTCGACGACCGGGTGCGCTCGCGGCTTGCCGGCGGTCTCGTGGTGGAGATGGGCTCGCTCGGCGAGGAACTGCGGCTCGGCATTCTGAGGTCGCGCGTCGCGGCCGCCCGCGCCCATCATGCGAGCTTCGACGTGCCCGACCAGGTGCTGGACTATCTGGCGCGCACCATCACCCATAACGGACGCGACCTCGAAGGCGCGATCAACCGCCTGCTGGCGCATTCCAAGCTCAACAACCAGCCGGTGACGCTGGAGATGGCCGAGCGCGAGGTGCGCGACCTGATCCGGCCGCAGGAACCCAAGCGCATCAAGATCGAGGACATCCAGCGCGTGGTGGCGCGGCAATATAATGTCAGCCGCTCCGACCTGCTCTCCTCGCGGCGCACCGCCAACGTGGTCCGTCCCCGGCAGGTCGCGATGTACCTTGCGAAAACGCTGACGCTGCGTTCCCTGCCCGAGATCGGCCGGCGCTTTGGCGGACGCGACCACACCACGGTGCTGCACGCCGTGCGCAAGATCGAGGCACTGGTCGCCAGGGACACGGCGCTGTCCGAGGAAGTCGAATCGCTGAAGCGCCAGCTGCAGGAATAAGCCCGCTCCGGGCCCTCCCCGGCGACGGTCGGGGAGGACCGCAAATCCGCTGCAAAACGCGGAAAACAGCTCGTCTTTCCCTTGAACTTGCCGCCCTTCCGCGCCACCTTGCGGTCCCCCCGGAGGTTTGGTCAACTTCGCGCTTGACCGGGCTTTTCGGGTTTCCAAACGCCGCGGCGCGCCTTTCGGCCGCCCGGCTTTTCCATCTCAGGGATCGGGCGGATATTGCTATGAAGGTTACCGTCGAGCGGGCGCAGCTCCTGAAATCGCTGGGCCACGTGCATCGCGTGGTCGAACGCCGCAACACCATTCCGATCCTCGGCAACGTGCTGGTTCGCGCCGAAAGCGCCAGGCTTTCGCTGAAGGCGACCGACCTCGATCTCGAAGTGACCGAGACGCTGGCGGCGGAAGGCGGAACCGGCGGTTCCACCACGGTGCCCGCGCACATGTTCTACGACATCGTGCGCAAGCTGCCCGACGGCTCGCAGATCGTGCTGGAAGGCGACGGCGACCGCTCGGTGCTGGCGATCCGCGCCGGCCGCTCGCGCTTCACGCTGCAGACCCTGCCGGAGAGCGACTTCCCGGATCTGGCAGCGAGCGACATGACGCATTCGTTCGCGCTGCCCGCCGCCGATCTCAAGCGGCTGATCGACCGCTCGCAGTTCGCGATCTCGACGGAAGAGACGCGCTACTATCTCAACGGCATCTATCTGCACACCGCCGGCTCCGCCAAGGCGCAAACCCTGCGCGGCGTCGCCACCGACGGCCACCGACTGGCGCAGATCGATCTGCCCCTGCCCAAGGGCGCATCCGGCATGCCCGGCGTGATCGTGCCGCGCAAGACCGTCGGCGAAGTGCAGCGCCTGATCGAGGACACCGAAGCCGAGGTCGGCATCGAACTGTCGCAGGGCAAGATCCGCTTCACCATCGGCCATGTGGTGCTGACCTCGAAACTGATCGACGGCACGTTCCCGGACTATGGCCGCGTCATTCCGCAGAACAACGACAAGGAACTAGTCGTCGACAAGAAGGACTTCGAGGCCGCGGTCGACCGCGTCTCGACCATTTCCAGCGAGCGCGGCCGCGCCGTGAAGCTGGCGCTGTCCGCCGGCAAGCTGGTGCTGTCGGTGACCAATCCGGATTCCGGCTCCGCGACCGAAGAACTCGAAGTCGAATACGCCTCCGACCCGCTCGATATCGGCTTCAACTCGCGCTACCTGCTCGACATCGCCGCCCAGATCGAGGGCGAGGTTGCCGTCCTGAAACTCGCCGACCCCGGCTCGCCGACGCTGGTGCAGGACCGCGACAACAAGGGCGCCCTCTACGTGCTGATGCCGATGCGGGTGTAGGGCGTCTCAACGCGCGCACGGTAGCTGACTTGCGTCATGGCCGGGCTCGTCCCGGCCATCCGCGTCTTGGATGCCAAATACGTGGATGCCCGGGACAAGCCCGGGCATGACGGATGATAGATGATCGCACGATGATCCCCTCCCGCATCCACCGCCTGTCGCTGACGCACTTCCGCAACTATCGCGCGGCGACCATTGCCGCGCGTGGCGATGTGGTGGCGCTGGTCGGGCCGAACGGCGCGGGCAAGACCAATTGCCTGGAAGCGATCTCGTTCCTGTCGCCCGGCCGCGGCCTGCGGCGTGCCACGCTCGAGGACGTCGCCGACAACCAGGGCGACGGCTCCTGGGCGGTCTCCGCCGAGGTCGAAGGCGCGCTTGGCCTTGCTACCCTCGGTACCGGCATCGACGCGCCGCAGGGCGAGAGCAATGGCACGACGCGCCGCTGCCGCATCGACCGCGAACCCGTCGGCTCGGCCACCGCGTTTGGCGATCATTTGCGCATGGTGTGGCTGACGCCGGCGATGGACGGGCTGTTCATGGGCGCAGCCTCCGAGCGGCGACGCTTCTTCGATCGCCTGGTGCTCGCCATCGACAGCGAGCATTCGAGCCGCGTCTCGGCACTGGAGCGCAGCTTGCGCTCGCGCAATCGACTCCTCGAAGTGCGCAACTACGACGACCATTGGTGCGACGCCATCGAGCGCGAAACCGCCGAGCTTGCCGTCGCGGTCGCAGCCACCCGCAGCCAGACGCTGACAAAGCTCGCCGAGATGCTGCGCAGCCACGGCGCAGCCTCGCCGTTCCCGTCCGCGCGCATTGCGCTCGACGGCTGGATGGAGAACGCGCTCGTTGCCGAACCCGCCACATCGGTGGAAGACCGCTACCGCGAGATCCTGCGCGGCAGCCGCGCCCGCGACGCCGCCGCCGGGCGCACGCTGGACGGCCCGCATCTCACCGATCTGCAGGTGATCTACGCCCCCAAGAACATGCCGGCGCGCGAGGCCTCGACCGGCGAGCAGAAGGCGCTGCTGATCGGCCTCGTGCTGGCGCATGCCAGCCTCGTCGCCGAAATGACCGGCATCGTGCCGCTCCTGCTGCTCGACGAGGTGGTGGCGCATCTCGATCCGAACCGGCGCAAGGCGCTGTTCGACGAACTGGCCAAGCTCGGCGCGCAGGTCTGGATGACCGGCGCCGATCCTGCGGCCTTCGCCGGGATCGGCGCAGCGGGCGAAATTTTCGACGTCGAGTCCGGACGGATTGCGCGACGCGCCTGAAGGCTATTTCCGATCGGTCGCCGGCGGCGTCAGCACGCGGTCGATGATCGCGCCGACCAGAAACTCCGATCCCTTTTCGGAGAGATGCACCTGATCGATCGCGACGATATCGGCGGCTGAGTCGCCCAGCCGCGTCAGGCACCCCTCGGCATTGCACAGCACTTCTCGCGCCGAGATGAATTCTGCACCGAGCGGCGTCAGTCGCTCGCGCAGCACGCCGTCATACGAAGTGTCGGATGCGGCGGCTCCGGCCAGCCGTGCCGGAACGAGGGCTTGGTGCAGCATGTAGTGACGCAGAATCTCGTTCTGCAGCCCGCGGCGCCAGAACGGCACTGGCCCGAGCACGACGACGCGGGTCCCGGCCCGCTTCAGCGCCGTCACCGTCGCGGCGACATTGTCGAGATGCCGCTCCCGCGTCCCGTGCAGCAGCACGATGTCGGGCTTGAGTTCCTGCACCATTCCGAACACCCTGCCGTTGTTGGCGCGACAATTGGGATTGCCGGGAATGTCGGCCTCGAGCGCCGGGAGGCAGGAACCGGCTGTGAACTGCGCAATGGCGAAGTTTCGCGTTTGCTGGGCCTTGCGCAGGCCGTGCATCAGCGCGCCTGCCCTGGAATCGCCCCACACCAATAGCAGCGGCCGGCGATCGCGCTCGGCGCAATCGGCGGCGAAATCGGTCTTCCAGGTAAGGTCGATCAGACACTCCTGATATCGCATGTCCGGCGAACGTTCCGGCCGGGCGACGGCGCGGATTTCCGCCGGCAGGCGGAAGTCGAAGCCGCGCCCCAGTGCGACCGCGCCGCCGGCGAGGCCGACCAGCACCATGCCGGCGCATAGCGCCTGCAGCTTGCGCGGACTCGGCGCACCGAAGCGGATCGGCCTTTCGACGAAGGCGTAGGTGGCCCAGGCGAGCAACGCGCTCGCCAACAGGATCAGTTCACGCTCGGTCAACGTCAGGGGCTGGAACTTGATGGTGGCGCCGAACACCAGGAGCGGCCAATGCCAGAGGTACAGCGGGTAGCTGATCAGCCCGATCCAGACCAGGGGTGGGCTTGCGAGCACCACGCGGCAGATCCAGGCCTGTGGTGATGCCACCAGCAGCGCCGTCCCCGCCACCGGCAGCAGGGCCCACCAGCCGGGGAACGCGCTGTGACCGTCGAGCAGCACGGCCGCAACCGCAATCATCGCCGCGCCGGCAAAGGCCCGCACGTCGCTGGCACGCCGGCCCTGGTTGACGCGGTCCCAGCTGCAGGCCAGCACCGCCCCCAGCAGCAATTCGAAGGCGCGCGTGAACGGCAGATAGAACGCTGCGACCGGCTGCGGGCCGGTCAGCGCCACGTTGAGGACGAAGGAGGCGATCCCGAGCGTGGCGGCGACCGCGACGATCGATATCTTGCGCCGCGCCGCCCACACCAGGATCAGCGGCCAGGCAAGATAGAACTGCTCCTCGATACCGAGCGACCACAGGTGCAGCAGCGGCTTTCGCGCGGCGGCGACGTCGAAATAGCCCGACTGCAGCAGCAGCGCGATGTTGGCGAGAAACCCTGCGCTCGCGAAGGCATCGACCCCGAGCTGCGCGTAGAACACCGGCAGCATGAACAGCCAGCCCAGCACCAGCGAGGCGGCGAGAACGGCCAGCAGCGCGGGAAAGATGCGGCGGATGCGCCGAACATAGAAATCGAGCAGGCTGAACCTGTTTTCGCCGAGTTGGCGCGCGATGATGCCGGTGATCAGGAAGCCCGATATGACGAAGAAGACGTCGACGCCGACGAAGCCTCCCGGCATGACGGCCGGGAAGGCATGGAAGTTCAAGACCAGCATGACGGCGACGGCGCGCAGGCCATCGACATCCGGCCGATATTTTGAGGAGGGCAACGACAACGACGACCGATCCTGGCTTGGCACAGACGGCATCCGTCATGCCCGGAAGTTCTCTAGCAGGTCCCGGGCGCTCCGCAATTTGAGCGCGAAAACCGGTCCAGGAATCGGCGCCCCCGGCGGCCTTGATCGGTCGTCGAATCGCGCTTTTCCGGGCTTGCGGAATCGGCCTCCGGCGGACTTGAAAAAGTGACAAAAAATCCCATCTATTCAACAGCTTGCAAGGATAGACTTTGCGCTAGGCGCAACGTCTCTTTCGTGGCACAAAGGGCGTGATTCAGCGCCTCGTTTTGCGCAGCTGATTCGAAACACCCTCTCAAGGCCTCACATGACAGAACCTGCCCGGCAACCCGTCGCCGACACCGAGCATTCCATTCCCGTTGAATATGGCGCGGAGTCGATCCGGGTGCTGAAGGGCCTCGATGCCGTTCGCAAGCGGCCGGGCATGTATATCGGCGACACCGACGACGGCAGCGGCCTGCACCACATGGTCTACGAAGTCGTCGACAACGCCATCGACGAGGCGCTCGCCGGCCACGCCACTGCGGTCGAGGTCATCCTCAACGCCGACAGCTCGGTGACGGTGCGCGACGACGGCCGCGGCATTCCGGTCGACATCCACAAGGGCGAAGGCGTCTCGGCGGCCGAGGTCATCATGACCCAGCTGCATGCCGGCGGAAAATTCGACCAAAACTCTTACAAGGTCTCCGGCGGCCTGCACGGCGTCGGCGTCTCCGTCGTCAACGCGCTGTCGAGCAAGCTCGAGCTGCGCGTCTGGCGCGACGGCAAGGAGCACTTCATCGAGTTCGCCCATGGCGAGACGGTGGCGCCGCTGAAGGTGGTCGGCGAGGCCAGCGGCAAGCGCGGCACCGAGGTGACGTTCCTCGCCTCCAAGGAGACGTTCTCCAACGTCGACTACGATTTCGCCACGCTCGAGCATCGCCTGCGCGAGCTCGCCTTCCTCAATTCCGGCGTCAACATCGTGCTGTCGGACCAGCGCCACGCGGTCGAGAAGCGCGAGACGATGCGCTACGACGGCGGCGTCGAGGAGTTCGTGAAGTATCTCGACCGCAACAAGAAGGCGATCGTGCCGACGCCGATCATGGTGCGCACCGAGATGAACGGCATCGGCGTCGAAGCCGCGCTGTGGTGGAACGACAGCTACCACGAGAACGTGCTGTGCTTCACCAACAACATCCCGCAGCGCGACGGCGGCACTCATCTTGCCGGCTTCCGCGGCGCGCTGACCCGCCAGGTGACGAGCTATGCCGACGCCAATGCCAAGCGCGACAAGGTCGCGCTGACCGGTGACGACTGCCGCGAGGGGCTCACGGCCGTGCTGTCGGTGAAGGTGCCAGATCCGAAGTTTTCCTCGCAGACCAAGGACAAGCTGGTGTCCTCGGAAGTGCGCCCCGTGGTCGAGAACGTCATCAATGAGGCGCTGGCCGCCTGGTTCGAGGAACATCCGGCCGAGGCCAGGACCATCGTCGGCAAGGTGGTAGAGGCCGCCGCGGCCCGCGAAGCTGCACGCAAGGCGCGCGAACTGACCCGGCGCAAGGGCGCGCTCGACGTCGCCTCGCTGCCCGGCAAGCTCGCCGACTGCCAGGAAAAGGATCCCGCCAAGTCGGAACTGTTCATCGTCGAGGGCGACTCGGCCGGCGGCAGCGCCAAGCAGGGCCGCAACCGCGAGTTCCAGGCCGTGCTGCCGCTGCGCGGCAAGATCCTCAACGTCGAGCGCGCGCGCTTCGACAAGATGCTGAGCTCCGAGCAGATCGGCACGCTGATCACCGCGCTGGGCACCGGCATCGGCCGTGAAGACTTCGACCTTTCGAAGCTGCGCTACCACAAGATCATCCTGATGACCGACGCCGACGTCGACGGCGCGCATATCCGCACGCTGCTGCTGACGTTCTTCTTCCGGCAGATGCCGACGCTGATCGAGGGCGGCTACCTCTATATCGCGCAGCCGCCGCTCTACAAGGTGACGCGCGGCAAGTCCGAGCAGTACCTGAAGGACGAACGGGCGCTGGAGGACTACCTGATCGACACCGGGCTCGACGACTGCGTCTTCAAGCTCGCTTCCGGCGAGGAGCGCAGCGGCCGCGACCTGCGCACGCTGGTGGAGGATGCGCGCGTGATCCGCAACGTGCTGCGCAGCCTGCACAGCCGCTATAATCGCAGCGTGGTCGAGCAGGCCGCGATTGCCGGCGTGCTGCGGCCGAAGATTTTCGGCGATCCCCCGAAGGCCACCGCCGCGGCCGACTACATCGCCAAGCGCCTCGACGCGCTGGCCGACGAGGTCGAGCGCGGCTGGAGCGGGCGCTTCGCAGAGGGCGAGGGCTTCGTCTTCGAGCGCACGGTGCGCGGCGTCAAGGACGTCGCCATCATCGACGACGCCATGCTCGGCTCCGCCGACGCACGCAAGCTGGACGAGTATGCCGGCAAGCTCCAGGAAGCCTATGCGCGACCCGGCCTGCTGCGCCGCAAGGACAGCGAGACCCCCATTCATGGCCCGGTCGGCCTGTTCGAGACGGTGACCGAGTCCGCCCGCAAGGGCGTCGCGCTGCAGCGCTACAAAGGCCTGGGCGAGATGAACCCGAACCAGCTCTGGGAAACCACGCTCGACACCAACGAGCGCTCGCTGCTGCAAGTGAAGATCAAGGAGGTCGACGAGGCCGACGACATCTTCACCAAGCTGATGGGCGACGTGGTTGAACCGCGCCGCGAATTCATTCAGGATAATTCGCTGAGTGCCAACGTCGATGTGTAGGGTGTAGGAACAGCCGTGCCGCCCATCCAGTATATTGTCGAGGGCGGCCAGCGCCTCTCCGGTACGATCGAGCCATCCGGCAACAAGAACTCGGCGCTGCCGATCATCGCGGCCGCCCTGCTCACCGAGCATCCGGTCACCCTCGACAATGTGCCGCGCATCCGCGACACCGAGACGCTGGTCGAGCTGGTGCGCTCGGTCGGAGCGTCGGCCGAATGGACGGCGCGCAACACGCTCGTCATCCATGCGAAGGAAATCCGCGCCGCCGATCTCGACCCCGAGCTCTGCGCCCGCATCCGCGCCTCGATCCTGCTGGCCGGCCCCCTGCTCGCCCGCTGCGGCGAGGTGGCGCTGCCGCCGCCCGGCGGCGACGTGATCGGCCGGCGGCGCCTCGATACCCATTTCCTCGCCTTCGAGCAGCTCGGCGCGACCGTGACCGCGACGCATCGGCTGGAGTTCCGCGCCTCGCGGTTGAAGGGCGCCGACGTCTTCCTCGACGAGCCCAGCGTGACCGCGACCGAGAACGCGTTGGTCGCCGCGGTTGCCGCGCGCGGCACCACCATTTTGCGCAACGCCGCTTCCGAGCCGCATGTGCAGGATCTCGCGCACTTCCTGGTCAAGCTCGGCGCCAGGATCGAGGGAATCGGTACCAACACCATGGTGATCGAGGGCGGCACGACGCTCGGCTCCGCGCGTCACACCATCGGCCCCGACCATATCGAGGTCGGCTCGCTGATCGGGCTTGCCGCGGTGACACGCTCGCCGCTACGCATCGCCAATGCCGGCGTCGAGCATCTGCGCTCGATCCGCATGGGTTTCGAGCGGCTCGGCATCGTCTGCGGCGTCGAGGGCGACGATCTCGTGGTGCCGTCCAACCAGTCCATGAAGATCCACGACGATTTCGGCGGCCATGTGCCGAAGCTCGAGGACCAGCCATGGCCGGCGTTTCCGGCCGACCTGATGTCGATCGCCATCGTCACCGCCACGCAATGCGACGGCGTGATCCTGATGTTCGAGAAGATGTTCGAGTCCCGGATGTTCTTCGTCGACAAGCTGATCGCAATGGGCGGCCGCATCGTGCTGTGTGACCCGCATCGCGCCATCGTCGCCGGCCCCAGTCGGCTGCGCGGCTCGGTGATGACCTCACCCGATATCCGCGCGGGCATGGCCATGCTGCTCGCCGCGGTCTGCGCCGAGGGCACCTCCACCATCAATAACGCCGACCAGATCGAGCGCGGCTATGAGCGCCTCGAGGAACGCCTCAACGGGCTCGGCGCCAGGATTACAAGGGTGCCGGAGCGCGTGCGCGGATAAGTCACCTTCTCGCACGCGCCAGCGGCCACTATTTCGACCAGCGCAACTGCCAGCTTTCGTTCCATGACTTCTCTCGACAAGATCGAGCGCGCGCCGCTTGCGGAAGCGCCGGAAAATCATCTCACGGCCGAGCTGACGGATACCATCCGCCTCTCCGCGCCGATGGCGCTGACGCAGCTCGGCCAGATCGCGATGATGACGACCGACCTCGCCTTCATCGGCCGGCTCGGCGATGAAGCCGTGGCTGCGGCTGCGCTCGGGCACACCGTGTTCTTCATCGCCTTCACGTTCGGGCTCGGCCTCGTCGCGGCGGTGGCGCCGCTTGCCGCGCAGGCCTTCGGCGGGCGCGACCCGCGCGGGGTGCGCCGCGCCGTGCGTACCGGCCTGTGGGCGGCGCTGCTGGTGTCGATCCCGACCATGGTCCTGCCGCTGCGCGGCGAGCAGATCCTGCTCGCGCTCGGACAGGCGCCGGAGGCCGCGCGCCTCGGCCAGCAATATCTGTTCGGCCTGGTCTGGGGCCTCATGCCGGCGCTGTGGTTCATCGCCATCAGAGGCTTCATGGGCGCTGTCAACCGGCCGGAGCCGGTACTCTGGATCACGCTCGCCGCCGTACCCGCCAATGCGCTGCTGGTCTATCTGCTGCTCTACGGCAACTGGGGATTTCCGCAGCTCGGCCTGTTCGGTGCGGGGCTTGCGACCACCATTGTCAACTTCGCCACGTTCCTCGCCGGCCTGTGGTTCGTGATGTGGCGGCGGCCGTTTCGCAAATACCATGCCATGGCGCGGCTCTGGCGTATCGACTGGCCGCTGCTACGGCAACTGACCGCGATCGGCACGCCGATCTCGCTGTCGATGCTGATGGAGTACGGCCTGTTCTCCTCAGCCGCGCTTCTGATGGGCCTGATCAGCACCGCAGCACTCGCTGCACATCAGGTGGCGCTGCAGGTCACCGCGATCCTGTTCATGGTGCCGCTCGGCATCGGCATGGCCGCCACCGTCAGGGTCGGACATGCCGTCGGCCGCCGCGATGGCGATGCGGTGCGGCGCGCCGGTTACGTTGCTATCTGGCTCGGCATTGCGCTGGCGGTCGTTCTCACCGCGGCAGTGCTGCTTGGGCGATTTGCCATCGCAAAGCTGTTCTTCGGCGACGCGACCACGCATGGCGCAATCGAGCTCACCGCCGCACTGCTCCTGGTCGGCGCCACCTATTTCATCACCGACGCGATCCAGACCATCGTGGCCGGCGCGTTGCGCGGCCTCAACGACACCCGCATCCCCCTGCTTCTGGCTGCGTTCAGCTATTGGGGCATCGGGTTCACGATGGCGTGCGTGCTCGGCTTCAAGACCGGCCTCGGCGCGGTTGGTGTCTGGATCGGCCTATCCTGCGGCACCGCGGTATATGCCGCCGCCCTGATCCTTCGCTTCCGCCGCCTTGCGAACCGGTTTGGCGCATGAAGGTCGAGGAATTACCGCCGCTGGTCGATCCTACGGCGCTACTTGCCGGCGCGCAATTCATGGACGCTTACCGCCTCGACCTCGAGAATTCCGCGCTCGACGCCCGCCGGGCCGCGGAACGCATGATGGCCCGCGCGCCGCGCTGGGTCGATGCGCTGCTGGTGCTGCGCAACATCATCGTGGCCCCGTTCGGACTGAAGACATCCGGCGGCGAGCGCGCGGCTCGCGAGATCATCGGGATATTTCCCGTCGTCAGCGAAACGCCCGAGCGACTGGTCGCAGGTTTCAACGACAGGCATCTCGACTTCTGCGTCGTGGTCGACGTCGCGACCATCGGCCGGCGCCAGAGCGTCACGGCGACTACGCTGGTGTTGACGCACAACTGGCTGGGGCGGACCTATCTGAAGATCATCATGCCGTTCCACCGGCTGGTGGTCCGCGCCATGCTGCGGCAGGTTGCCGCCTGAGGCGGTCCTCGCGTCGTCGTCGATGGACGCGACGGCGCGTTCCGTGCTTCGCTCCTCCTGCAAGAGCCCGGAAAGCCCATGACCCTGTCCGTCGATCTCTTCTACTCCTTCCGCAGCCCCTATAGCTATCTCGCGCTGCCGCGGACGATGCAGCTCGTCGCGGACTACGACCTCACGGTGAACCTGCGGCCGGTCTATCCGCTGGCGGTGCGACAACCCGACTTCTTCAAGAGGACCAACCCGAAGTTCGCGCGCTATGTCGCGCTCGATGCTACCCGCGTCGCGAGCCACGAGAACATCCCGTTCCGTTTTCCCCGGCCCGACCCCATCGTGCAGGACATGGCGACGCTCGAAATCGCCGCACACCAGCCCTACATCCATCGCCTGACGCGACTTGGCGCCGCGGCGCAGCTGGAAGGAAAATCGCTGCCCTTCACCCATGCGATCACCAGGCCGATCTGGGACGGCAGCGTCAGCGGCTGGCCCGAGGGCGACCACCTCGCCAGGGCGGCCAGCACCGCCGGCTTCGACCTCGCTGCCATGGACGCCGCGATCACAGCCGATCCCGACCGTTACGAGAAGGTCATCGCCGGCAACGAGCAGGATCACGCCAATTCGGGTCATTGGGGCGTGCCGACCTTCGTGTTCGAGAACGAGCCGTTCTTCGGCCAGGACCGCATCGACCTGCTGGTCTGGCGCATGGAAAGCAGGGGTCTGACCCGCAGGAAGTGATGTTGACGGCGGAAAATGCCGGCCGTACCAACTCCGGGTCAAGAAGAATAACCAAGGCAACGCCATGGCCAACGAAACCGCCACCCTCGCCGGTTATGTCGCCGACCTGAAATTTGCCGACATCCCGCCGCAGGTGCTGGAGCGCGCGAAAGTGCTGACGCTGGATTTCCTCGGCAGCGCCATCCGCGCCCGCAGCGAAGCCGAATCGACGCCGTCGCTGCTGAAGATGCTGGAAGCACTCAGGCTCGACACCAAGGGCGAGTCCACCGTGTTCGGCGACAGCAAGACCTGGACGCCGGCGGTCGCCGCGCTGCTCAACGGCGCGCTCGGCCATTCCCTCGACTTCGACGACACCCATGCCGATTCATCGCTGCATCCGAGCGCGCCCGTCGTGCCGGCTGCGTTTGCGGTGGGCGAGATGGTCGGGGCCTCCGGCCGCGACGTGCTGACCGCGATCGTCGCGGGCTACGAAGTGTGCTGCCGCCTCGGCAACGCGCTCGACCCCACCTCGCATTACAAGCGCGGCTTTCATCCGACCGCCACGGCGGGCACTTATGGCTCCGCTGCGGCGGCGGGAAAACTGTTCGGACTATCGAAGGCGCAGATCATCTCCGCCTTCGGCGTCGCCGGCAGCCAGGCGGCGGGCTCGCTGCAGTTCCTGGTCAACGGCGCCTGGAACAAGCGCTACCAGGTCGGCGCCGCCGCGATGAACGGCGTGATTGCCGCGACGCTGGCGCGCAACGAGTTCATCGGCTCGACCGAGTCGGTCGAAGGCAAGCACGGTCTGCTGGTCGGCTATAGCGACGATGCCCATCCCGACAAGGCGACCGCCGGCCTCGGCAGGATCTACGAGACCATGAAGATCGGCGTAAAGCCCTATCCGAGCTGCCGCTACACCCATGCCGCGCTGGATGCGCTGATCGCGATGCGCCGGGAGCACAATCTGACGCCCGACCAGATCAAGCGGGTCGAGATCGGCCTGCACCGTAACGGCATCACCCTGACCGGCGATGCCGCCACCAAACGGCATCCGACATCGATCGTCGGCGGGCAGTTCTCGATGTTCTTCACCGGCGCGGTGGCGCTCGACCAGGGCTCCTTCGGCTGGGACGATTACAGCCGCCTCGGCGATGCAGCCATCGACGCGCTCGCAGAGAAATTCGACGTCGTGCAGGACGACCGCCTCGAAGCCGGCCGTACCCATCCGTTCGGCGCACGCGTCTCCATCACCACCGACGACGGCGTGCATGAGCGTCTCTATGCCGACCCCTCCGGCGAGCCGGCGACCTTCCCGGACGCACAGGCGATGCAGCAGAAGTTCCTGACCCTCGCACGCCCCGTGCTGAACGGCCGCGCCGACCAGCTGGCCGACGCGATCCTGTCGCTGGAGCGCTTCGACCGCGTCGAAAAAGCCACTCAGCTCGGCCGGCAATAGCCGCGCTTCGATCAATTGCTTCCCGCCAGTTTTGCGGGGGCGCTGGTTGCAACGATCACGTCGGCCACGAGTTGGAACACGCCGTCGGCCTCCGGCGGCCAGTTCGGCGAGCGGCCGAGTCGAACGATCACCAGCTTCTCCGAGGGCACGATCACGACATATTGCCCGAGCGTTCCCTTGGCGAAGATGGCATCGCGCGGCATGCCGCGTTCGCTGCGGTACGTTGCACCGAAACTGTCGCCGAGATTGGTCCAGAAGCCGGCGCCCTGCCCGACCCACGCGCCGGGCGTTGGCGCCGCCGAATACTTCACCCAACCCTCGGGAAGGATGCGCCTGCCGCCGGCAACACCGTCATTGAGATAGAGCTGGCCGAACCGCGCCCAGTCGCGCGCGCTGGCGAGCAGCTGGCTCGACCCTTCCGCATTTCCCGCTGTGTCGAATTCCAGCGCGACGTGGCGCATGCCTAGCGGGCGAAACAGCTCCTGGCGCGCAAACCGCATCAGATCGGTCGCGCTGCCGCCGGCGGCCTGACGGATCAGATGCGCCAGGAGGACGGTGTTGCCATCGTGATAATTCCATGCCGTTCCGGGCGTGGTCGCGAGCTGCATGCTCGCAGCATAGGCTGCCATGTCGCGCTCCACGAACTTCATGCGGTTGACCGGCTCCAGCGCGGAAAGCAGCGAGGCCGAGAGCGAGCTGCCGAGCGCGAGCCCGGCGGTATGGCGCAAGAGATGATCGAGCGTGATTGCGCGCCTTGGATCGTCCGCCCCTTGCCATGCCACGATCGGCACCGGCTCGTGCAGCTTCAGCGCGCCCTTGCGCACAATGATGCCCGCGAGCGCCGACATCACCGACTTGGTGGCGGAGAAGCCGAGCAGCGGCGTGTCGATGCCGATGCCGTCGGCATAGCGCTCGGCGACGACGCGGCCGTCCTTCATCACCACGATGGCGCGGGTGTTGCGCGGCGTTGCCCTGTCCGGCTCGGCGAAGGCACGGTCGAGCGCGGCGGCGAGTTGCGGCGAGTGCGGCGCCACCAGCGAAGCGCCGGCGACCTCCGGCAGCAGTGGCTTCACTTCTGCCGGCGGCAGCGAGATATCGACGACGGGGCCGCCGTGATCGAGATAGCAGCCCAGCCCTTCACCGCGATACACGGCGCGGCTCTTGCCGATCCCGAACAGCGTCACCGTGACATCCTTGCGCGCATGGTCGACGCGATAGTCGAGCGCCCAGGCAATCAGGCTGACGCCCGGCATCGCCGACGTCGTCTCAGCGAACACGCGGGCCGGATCGAGGCCGGAGACGAAGGTCTCGGTGCAAACGATGTTGGCGACGTATCCGGTCGCGACCTTAGGCACGTCGCGGGCACGCGCGGCCGACAGCGCCAGCGCGCTGAGCACGGTCGAGGCGGCGAGGATGAGGAACAGCTTCTTGCGGGTCATGACGGGCTCCGGCGTGGATTGGCCCCATGAGCCCGATGCCGGGAGCGCGCGCTCGCCTGATTCGAAAAACGGCCTCGCCGAATCCCGATAACGCCTCGCCGATTCCAAAATCGTCCTGAAATTACAGGGAGATAGCGTTCAGGCCGCGATCCCGCGCTGACGCCGATATTCGGTCGGTGTCAACCCGGTGGTCGCCTTGAAGGCGCGGTTGAACGGACCGAGCGAGGCAAATCCCGCGTCCATCGCAATGGTGATGACGGGCACTTGCGCCTGCGCGGGATCGGCGAGCGCGGCCTTGGCCTCCTCGATGCGGTGGTTGTTGAGGAAGACGTTGAAATTACGATAGCCGAGTTGCTGGTTGATCAGCCGCCGCAGCCGGTATTCCGGGATCGAAAGCTTCGTCGCCAGCGCGCCGATGGTGACGTTGTCGTGGCGGTAGATCCGCTCGTCCGCCATCAGCCGCATCAACGCATCGACCTGCTTCCGGTCTGCCACGCCGGTGGCGGCCTGAGGCGCGGCTTCGATCGCCGCAGGCACCGCCGCGAACACTTCCGCACCGCCGACGCGCAGCATGGCAACGCAGATCGCGGCGACGACAGAGGTGAGCAGCGCACCACTCGCTACATCTGCAATCTCGGCGGCTTGGCCGCCCGGAATTGCCAGATGCAGCACCGCATTGAGGCCGCCATAAAGCGCGGCGGCTACCACGATGAAGACGCGGACGCGGCGGCGGTCCTCCACCAGATCGGCGGACCAGGAGGCGAAGGTCTGCACCAGCGCGAGTGCGATGAACCCGAGCACGAGCAGGTTGATCGCAATCACCGAGAGGCGTGCGCCCCCACCGGGCGAGCCGGCAAGGAAAGTGCAATTGACCAGGCTGAAGGCGGCGACCGCGAGCCATACCGCGGCATGCCACCAGCGCAGGCGGAAGGTCTCGTCGAACAGCGCGCGGGTGAACAGCCAGAACACCACGATGTTGCCGGTCGACAGCGCAATGACCGGCGCGCGCCACAGCGGCACAGGTGGCGGACTGCCGATCGCGTAGGTTACCGCATGTGCGGCCGAACCCAGCGCGAAGGCAACCGCAAGCCGGCCTGCCGCGACGTGACGGAAGTCCCGGAACAGCGTCGCCGCCAGCACAAGCAGCATGGCGACGGTCGCGGCCCGCAGGGCGAGATCGATGATGGGGAACGACATCAAATTGTTCAACTACGGTTGCTACTGGTTTCCAAACTTAGTGCAGACGGCGGCCCTCTTCAATTTGTAGAAACGACCTGTCGTCCCTGCGAACGCAGGGACCCATAACCACAGGGCGCCGTTATTGTGGGTCCCTGCTCGCGCTCGCTTCGCTCGCTTGGCCGGGACGACAGGTGGAGTAAAGTGAGCGACAACGAACAAAGGAGTGCCATCATGAGCTGGCTTCCCTCCAACGATCCCGTGCTCGGCGATCCCAAAACCTGCGACGCGCTCGACCTCATCATCGTGCCGCGCACCCGCGACCTCGGCGACGGTTTTGCGGTGCGGCGCGCGCTGCCGCATGGAAGGCGGCAGATGGTCGGGCCGTTCATCTTCTTCGACCATTTCGGCCCGGTGCAGTACATGGCCGGCAAGGGCATGGACGTCCGGCCGCATCCGCATATCGGGCTAGCCACCGTCACCTACCTGTTCGACGGCTCGATCATGCATCGCGACAGCGAGGGCAACATCCAGGAGATCCAGCCCGGCGCCATGAACCTGATGACCGCCGGCCGCGGCATCGCCCATTCCGAGCGCACGCCGGACGTACAACGGCGCGACGGGCAGAAGATGCTGGGGCTGCAGAGCTGGATCGCGCTGCCGCAGGGATCGGAGGAGATCGCGCCGTCGTTCCAGCATTACGCCGCCGAGAGCCTCCCGACGGTGCGGGAGAGCGGCTTCACTGCGCGCATCATCGCGGGCTCCGCCTTCGGCGCGAGGTCGCCGGTCAGCATGGTCTCGCCCTGGTTCTATACGGAAGTGACGGCGCAGACGGGGACCAGCACTCCTCTCGATCCCGATCACGAGGAACGCGCCATCTATGTCGTCGACGGCGAGATCGAGATCGCGGGCGAACGCTATGAGGGTCCACGCCTTTTGATCTTCCGGCCCGGCGACCGCATCACGGCAAAGGCCACAAAGCCGACACGGATGATGTTCCTCGGCGGCGATGCCCTGGAAGGACCGCGGCATATCTGGTGGAATTTCGTCTCCTCCAGCAAGGAACGCATCGAGCAGGCCAAACAGGACTGGAAAACCGGCCGATTTGCCGCCGTTCCCCAGGAACATGAGTTCATTCCGCTGCCGGACTAGGCTAATCCCTCTCCGCCGGAACGCGGAGAGAGTTTCTCATGAACGCTATGCTCGCCAGCGACTTGCCCCTGCCTCGCATCGGACGCGGCAAGGTGCGCGATATCTACGCCGTCGGCGAGGACCGCGTGCTGCTGCTCACCACCGACCGCATCAGCGCGTTCGACGTGGTCATGGCCGAGACCATCCCGATGAAGGGCGCGGTGCTGACGCAGATCAGCGCCTGGTGGTTCAAGCGGCTGGAAAACGTGGTGCCGCACCACATGATCAGCGCGGATGCGGATGCGATCATCGATGAAGTTCCCGACCTGAAGAACCATCGCGCCGACATCGTGGGACGCGCGATGCTGTGCAAGCGCACCACGGTGTTTCCGATCGAGTGCGTGATCCGCGGCTATATCTCGGGCTCGGCGTGGAAGGAGTATGCGGCGAGCGGCACGCTGGCGGGCGAAAAGCTGCCGGACGGCCTGACCGAGAGCGCGAAACTGGAGCCCGCGATCTTCAGCCCGGCGACCAAGGCCGAGACCGGCCATGACGAGAACATCACGGTATCCCGCGTCCGCGAGATCGTCGGCGAGGAAGTCGCGCACAAGCTCGAGCAGATGGCGCGCACGGTCTATACGCTCGGCGAGAAGATCGCGCGCGAGCACGGCATCATCATCGCCGACACCAAGTTCGAGTTCGGCCGCGACAAGGACGATCGTATCATCCTGATCGACGAGGTGATGACGCCGGACTCCTCTCGGTTCTGGGCGGCCGACGCCTACAAGCCCGGCCGGCCGCAACCGAGCTTCGACAAGCAGCCGCTGCGCGACTATCTCGACGCCGAGCGCAAGGCCGGCCGTTGGAACGGCGATGCGCCGGCGCCAAAGCTGCCGGGAAGCGTGGTGGAGGCGACCAGCAAGCGGTACCTGGAAGCGTATCGGCGCGTCACGGGAAGCGAGTTGCGGATTTGAGGCATGCGCGGCGGTGCACCGGCCACGCTGGACACAAAATCGCGAAAACAACCCCATGCAAAGTAGCCCAGGCGCCAGCACGGCACGGACCTCCTGACGGTCGCCCCGGCGACCCGTCTCCGGGACGACATCGCGAATCGTGGCGGTGAATTCACCTCACCTCGCATGAGAACGCCGCGATGGCGTTGCCTCAAGGTAGACGTTACCCTCGACGCCAGAACAGCAAGAGGGAGGCGCCGATGTCCGAAGAAAATTCCGTGCTGATCGACCGCGAGGGCGCGGTGACCATCATCTCCATCAACCGTCCGCATTGCCGCAACGCCGTGGACGGCGCCACCGCGCGCAAGCTGTACGACGCCTTCCTCGCTTTCGATGCCGACCCGGACGCCTCCGTCGCCGTGTTCACCGGCACCGGCGGACACTTCTGCGCCGGCGCGGACCTCAAGAAGGTCGCCGCCGGCGATCCCGAGAAGAAGCGCGAGCTCGGCGGCTTCGACACCATCGCGCCGATGGGGCCGAGTCGACTGCGGCTGTCAAAGCCCGTGATCGCGGCGGTCGAAGGCTATGCGGTGGCGGGCGGCATGGAGCTGGCGCTATGGGCCGACATGCGCGTGGTGGCCGAGGATGCTACCTTCGGCATTTTCTGCCGCCGCTTCGGCGTACCGCTGATCGACCTCGGCACCATCCGCCTGCCGCGGCTGATCGGACATTCGCAGGCGATCGACCTGATCCTCACCGGCCGGCCGGTGGGCGCGCAGGAGGCGCTGCGCATGGGGCTCGCCAACCGCGTGGTCGGCCGCGGCGAGGCCTCTTCGCATGCGATCGCGCTGGCACGGGAGATCGCGCGCTTCCCGCAGACCTGCTTGCGCGCCGATCGGTTGTCGGCGCTGCGGCAATGGGACCTTCCGGAGGAAGAGGCGATCGTCAACGAGATGCGCGGCGGGCTGGAAGTGATTGCATCGGGCGAGACGCTGTCCGGAGCCGCCCGCTTTGCCTCCGGCATCGGCCGCCACGGCGCGTTCCGCCAGGATTAGGGCGTGTACCCGTAATCCGAAAGAAATCCGATGGCCGCCGACGTAGTGATCGGATGCACGGGAGCAAGGCGCCGATTGGCCTTCGGTGGACGTAGCGTCCGGGCAGGCTGACGCCCGCTCCATCATTGATCATTGCCTGATCAGCCCAGAAAAGTTGGCGCCTCTCGGGCCAACAAAAATACCCGTGCTCAAGCAGTTCGAATACGACGTCTCGCACGCCGGGGAGCCGCTGTTATTCCTGCAGCCCGTTGCGTAATAGCGGCACGTCTTGTTCGTTCCGCCCGACATCTTCTTGATCTCACAGCTTCCCGCCACACACCCCCTCGTTGAGCCATAGACCGGATCCGCTCCGCTCATCTTGGCCGCCGGACTGAGATTATCGGCTTGGATTGGCGCAATCGTCCAGACGGCTGCGAGAATGAGCCCGGCAATCGATGCCTTCATGCTCTCTCCTATTGCCTGCAGCACTTGCAAATCTGACGGAAACCTGGCTTCCTGGCAAACGAGGAGATCGCCGAAGGGCCCAAATTGGCGACGGCCGAAGGCCGTCCCGGGATTCACAAGTACCCGTCCTAAGACCCGGAATCGATCTCGTCCAGCGCCAGCAGCAGCGACGCCACGCGATTGGCGGAGGCGGCCCATTCCGCGATCCTGGCATAATTGTCGGTGAACCAGTTGAAGGCGGTCTGCACCACGACGAAGGCGGCCGCGGCCTGTACGACTTCGCCGAGCGACATGGTTCCTGCCAGATATTTCGGCGTGCACAGCAAGAGGCCGATGATCGGCGTCACCAGGGTATTGGTGTGGCTGACCACGGTGATGCGCATCAGCTGCCAGCAATAAGCAAGCCAGACCTCGATCACCGCCTTCAACGCCACGCCGATCGCCCGGCGCCCATCCTTCCGGTCATCCGGCAGAGCCGCGCCTTCCGCGCTCTCGCGCAAGTGCGTGCCGACCGCGCGCAGCTCGGCCTCGGTGCGCTTGTAATCCTCCAGGACCTGCGTCAGATGCCGCCCGATCAGCCACATCGCCAGCGACAGCAGGATGGAATAGAGGATGACGGCAATGACGAGATAACCCGGAATGGTGAAGGTGACTCCGTCGATGCTAAGCGGCAGGCCATCGCCGACCGACCACAGCACGCCGATGAAGGTGACCATGGTGAGAAGGGATGAGAACAATCCGAGCGCCAGATCGACCGGGAGATCGGTGGCGATCCGGGCGTCCTCGGCAATCCGGAATTCCGGGGCCTGATGGTCGGTGACCGCGGCGTTCAGCCTGACCTGGCGATCGTTGCCGAGCCAGTAGTCATAGAGATGGTTGCTCAGCCATTCGCGCCAGTCGCGCTGCATGGTCATGCGGCCCCAGACGGAGAACACCGCAAGCGACAGGCTGGCGGCGGCCAGCGGCACGAAGCGCGCCGCCTGGGTCCACAGCTCCGCCGCATCGCGGCGGCCGATGGCATCGAAGAAATCGCGGTTCCAGAAGTTGATCCGGTACTGGGTCAGCAATTGCAGCAGCACCGTTGCGATCAGCGCCGCTGCGATCGACCACGCCTTCCACGATTGGCGGCCGCGCCAAAACCCGGAAGCGCTCTGCCAGAAGCGGAGCAGAAGCTCCCGCTCGCCCGGCGCAAGATAGGTTCTTCTCAGCATTCCCGGGGCTTTTGCGTCGTCGCCCGCCGGCGGCGGCCGAATTCGGTCAAGCTAAAGGATATGTGGCCCGCGTCAACGCGGGCTTGACCTGCGTCAAGCAGCGGCGGCGTGGCAGGGCGCGACACGGACATGCCCGTCAAACTCGTCATGCCCGGGCTTGTCCCGGGCGTCCACGTTCATCGTGCAGCGGGAAAGATCGTGGATGGCCGGGACAAGCCCGGCCATGACGATGTGGAAGCGATTGTGCGAAAGCCGTCCAGCGCGAATGCGATTGCCCCCGCACAAGAAGAGCAGAAGGTAAGGGATCACACCCCCGCCATCATCACGTATTTGATCTCGACGTACTCTTCCATGCCGTGATGCGAGCCTTCGCGGCCCAAGCCCGATTCCTTGACGCCGCCGAAGGGCGCCACTTCGGTGGTGATGAGGCCGGTGTTGACGCCGACCATGCCGGACTCCAGCGCTTCCGCCACGCGCCAGACCCGGCCGAGGTCGCGAGAATAGAAGTAGGACGCGAGGCCGAACGGCGAGTTGTTGCACATCGCGATCACGTCGGCCTCGTCCTTGAAGCGGAACACCGGCGCCAGCGGGCCGAAGGTTTCTTCATGCGCGACCAGCGCGTCCGGCTTGACGTTCGACAGCACCGTCGGCTCGAAGAAGCTGCCGCCGAGCGCATGGCGCTTGCCGCCGGTGACGATCTTCGCGCCGCCCTTTACGGCATCGGCAATGTGTTTCTCGACCTTGTCGACGGCCTCCATGTTGATCAGCGGACCCTGCACCACGCCGGCTTCCGTGCCGTCGCCGATCTTCATCGCCGCGACCTTCTTCGAGAGCTTTTCCACGAACTGGTCGTAGATCCCGTCCTGCGCGTAGAGGCGGTTGGCGCAGACGCAGGTCTGGCCCATGTTGCGGTACTTCGAGACCATGGCGCCTTCCACCGCGGCATCGATGTCGGCATCGTCGAACACCACGAAGGGCGCGTTGCCGCCGAGCTCAAGCCCGAGCTTCTTCACGCCGACCGACGCCTGCTGATAGAGGATCTTGCCGACTTCGGTGGAGCCGGTGAAGCCGACGAAGCGCACGGCGGGGTGCTCGCACAGGACCTTGCCGATGGCGGACGAGTTGCCGGTCAGGATGTTGAACACGCCCTTGGGCACGCCGGCCTTCTCGGCCAGCGCAACCAGCGCCAGCGCGGTGAGCGGGGTTTCGTTGGCCGGCTTGAGCACCACGGTGCAGCCCGCGGCGAGCGCCGGCGACACCTTTCGCGTGATCATCGAGCAGGGAAAATTCCACGGCGTGATGGCGCCGCAGACGCCGATTGGCTGCTTGATCGCGAGCAGGCGTGCGTCCGGCCGCTGCGTCGGGATGGTCTCACCGTAGACGCGGCGGGCCTCTTCCGCAAAGAACTCGACATAGGCGCCGCCGATATCCACTTCGCCGAGCGCTTCCGCCAGCGGCTTGCCCTGCTCGGAGGTGAGGATCAGTGCGAGATCCTCGCGGTTGGCGGCGATCAGCTCGAACCACTTGCGTAAGGTGTTGGAGCGCTGTTTGGCCGTGAGCTTCGCCCAGGCCGGGAAGGCGCGCTCGGCGGCTTCGACCGCTTGCGTCGTCTCGGCCGTGCTCAGTACCGGCACTTTGGCGAGCTCAACGCCATTGACGGGGTTGGTCACGGGCCGCGACGGCGTGCCGGTCCAGGCGCCGTCGATGTAGCAGCGGTCTTTCAGGAGCGATGGATCCTTCAACCGGTCGCGCAGCGAGGGGGTGGAGGTCTGGGCGCGGGCGGCAGCGGTCGGGGTCATGGGCTTGCTCCTCGGCTTTTCTTGAAGCTTGGTCCGAGTATAGGCCCAAACGCGCGGCAGCGCATCGGCCGCCAAGAGGCGGCCGATCAAGGCATTTTGAGATTGCCCGGGGAACAGCCGGCCTCAGGCCGCGCCGCTCATGTAGGTTTCGCGGCGGCCGATCATACGCTCGGCGGCGGCCTTGGCATCGGCGCGGCTCGAGGTGGCGCAGGTGCGGTATTCGAGATCGGGGAGCGAGGCGGGATCGCGGCGGCCGAACCAGGAACGCGAGCCGACCTGCAGCATCGCGAGCGCCACGGCGACGTTGTCGACCGCGTCGAACGAATGCAGCGCGCCGGAGCCGGCGACGCGGACCTCGTAGATGCCCGGCGTGATCGGAGCTTCGATGTTCTCACCGCGGCCTGGCCGCGGGTACCGCTTCCACTCGCTCCACTTCGAGATCATGGCCTTACCCCTGTAACGAAAATTATTGTCGCTGAACGCGCGCGCCGGGCGTTCGCGCCTCGGCGTTATTTGAACTGCAATTTGAATGCTTTACGCAACAAACTCTGGCCGGTTTCAGTGCCTTGAAGATACCGCCTCGGAAAAGCTGATGTCACCGATCTTGCCAGCCATCCACCGCAGATTGTGGCGGAGTGTTGCAGTTTGGTCTCGCTTCGGCCTCACCGGCCCGCCCTTCGTCCGGCTCTTCACGAAATCGCGACCTCGGACCGGCGCCGCCGGCGCGTGCTTGCCGGACGGCGGAAGCGGGAGGAGGATCGCCGCGCTCCAAAACAATAATCCAGCGGAGGCGACCCCATGCAGACCAAGTCCGAGATCGACCAGCTGTTGCGCCAGAAATGCGATGCCAGGGAAATCCCCGGCGTCGTCGCGATGGCGGCTACCGGAAGCGAGACCATCTACCAGGGCGCGTTCGGCAAGCGCGACCTCACCAGGGACGACGCCATGACCGCCGACAGCGTGTTCTGGATCGCCTCGATGACCAAGGCGATCACGACTGCTGCCGGCATGCAGCTTGTCGAGCAGGGCAAGCTGAAGCTGGACGAGCCGATCGGCAAATTGCTGCCCGATCTCGCTTCGCCGCAAGTGCTGGAAGGTTTCGACGCTGGCGGCAACCCGAAAACGCGCCCTGCCAAGAGCCCCATCACGCTGCGCCAGCTGATGACCCACACGGCCGGCTTTGCCTACGACATGTGGAACGGCGACATGGTGAAGTACCTGGAGAAGACGGGAACGCCGGGCATCATCAGCTGCCTCAACGCCGCGCTGAAGACGCCGCTCGCGAGCGATCCCGGCACGCGCTGGGAATACGGCACCAACATCGATTTCGTCGGCAAGGCGGTCGAGGCCGTCAGCGGCAAGAAGCTCGACGCCTATCTGCGCGAAAATATCTTCGCGCCGCTCGGCATGAACGACACCGCCTTCAAGATCAGCGACTCCATGCGCAAGCGGCTGGTCGGCATGCATGCGCGTGCGCCTGAGGGCCTCGGGCCGTTCCCGTTCGAGATGGAGCAGAACCCGGAATTCCACATGGGCGGCGGCGGACTCTACGGCACCGCAGCCGACTACATCAAGTTCACCCAGATGATCCTCAACAAGGGCAAGGGCAACGGCAACCAGGTGCTGAAGCCCGAGACCGTGGGGCTGATGGGCCAGAACAACATCGGCGCGCTCGAGGTTGGCAAGATGACGACGGCGCTGCCGCCGTTCACCAACGACGTCGACCTCTTCCCCGGCATGTCGAAGAAATGGGGGCTGAGCTTCCTGATCAACACCGCCAAGACGCCGGAAGGCCGTAGCCCGAACAGCCTGTTCTGGGCGGGCCTGGCCAACACCTATTTCTGGATCGATCCGGCCCGCAACGTGACCGGCGTGATCCTGATGCAGCTGTTGCCGTTCGCGGACAGGCTCTGCCTCGAAGCCTTCGCCGGATTCGAGCGCGGCATCTATGCCGGCCTCGGCGCCGGCAGCGGCCAGAAGGCAGCGTAGCTTGCTTTTCCCTCTCCCCGCTCTTTCGCGGGGAGAGGGTCAGGGTGAGGGGCGTTGCGGCATCGGCGGTACCTCGGATACCGGCTTTGTGGATACTCCCCTCACCCGCAATTCGCTTCCGTGAATTTCGACCTCTCCCCGCAAGCGGGTCGGCAGATCGCTGCCGGGACTCCTTTCAAGGATGGGGTATAATGTTCCTTGCGCCACGACGCAGGGAGAAACGACCGTGTCAGTCACAGCCAACAGTTATGTTTGCGGCATCTCCGATGTTCCGCTGCTGGGCGAGACCATCGGACAGAGTCTCGACAAGGCGGTATCGCGCTGGGGCGACCGCGAGGCGCTGGTCTCGCCGAGCCATGGTGTGCGCTGGACATGGAAAGAGTTCGCGACGCGCGTCGATGCGCTCGCCGCCGGCTTCCTCGCGCTCGGCCTCGAGCGGGGGCAGCGGATCGGCATCTGGTCGCTGAACCGCCCGGAATGGACGCTGACCCAGTTCGCCGCGGCCCGCGCCGGGCTGATCCTCGTCACCATCAACCCCGCCTATCGCCTCAGCGAGCTGGAATTCGCGGTCGCCAAGGTCGGCTGCTCGGCGATCGTGGCGGCCACCGCCTTCAAGACCAGCAACTACATGGAGATGCTCAACACGCTGTTGCCGGAGCTGAAGTCATCGCAGCCCGGCAATCTGCGCGCCACGAAGCTGCCGAACCTGCGGGCGGTGATCCAGATCGGCGGACCGCTCTGCTCCGGCGCGCTGGCATTCGAGGAAGTCGCCAACATGGGCGGCGCGCGGCACCGCGAACAGCTCGCCGCGCTCGGCAGCGCGCTGCAGTTCGACGATGCCGTCAACATCCAGTTCACCAGCGGCACCACCGGCTCGCCCAAGGGCGTAACGCTCACGCACCACAATATCCTCAACAACGGCTACTTCGTCGGCCGCGCGATGCGCCTGACTGAGCGCGACCGTATCTGCATTCCGGTGCCGCTCTATCACTGTTTCGGCATGGTGATGGGTAACCTCGCATCGGTCTCCCTCGGCGCGACCATGGTTTATCCCGGCGAAGGTTTCGATCCCCTGACCACGCTGCAAACGATCGAGCAGGAGAAGTGCACCGCGCTCTACGGCGTGCCGACCATGTTCATCGCCGAGCTCGACCATCCCGAGTTCAAGCGCTTCGACCTGAAATCGCTGCGCACCGGCATCATGGCGGGCGCGCCCTGCCCGGTCGAGGTGATGAAACGCGTCAACAACGAGATGAACATGGGCGAGGTGACGATCGCCTACGGCATGACCGAGACCAGCCCGGTGAGCTTCCAGAGCGCGGTGGACGACCCGCTGGAGCGCCGCGTCTCGACCGTGGGGCGCATCCATCCCCATGTCGAGGTCAAGGTCGTCGACCTCGAGGGCCGGATCGTACCGCGCGGCGAGCGCGGCGAGCTCTGCACCCGCGGCTACAGCATCATGCTCGGCTATTGGGACGAGCGCGAGAAGACCGCCGACGTGCTCAACGCCGCCGGCTGGATGCACACCGGCGACCTCGCCGTCATCGACGCCGAGGGCTATTGCAACATCGTCGGCCGCATCAAGGACATGGTGATCCGCGGCGGCGAAAACCTCTATCCGCGCGAGATCGAGGAATTTCTCTATCGCCACCCGAAGATCCAGGACGTGCAGGTCTTCGGCGTCGCCGACGACCGTTACGGCGAGGAGCTGTGCGCCTGGATCAGGACGCGGCCGGGCGAGAGCCTGACGGCGGAAGAGGTCCGCGCGTTCTGCCAGGGCCAGATCGCGCACAACAAGATTCCGCGCTACGTCGAGTTCGTGGACGAGTTCCCGATGACCGTGACCGGCAAGATCCAGAAGTTCATCATGCGCGATGCGGTCGAGGCGCGGCTCGGCCTGAAGGCGGCGAAGACGGCGTGACGCCGTTTTCTCTCTCCCCGCCCTTCGCGGGGAGAGGGTTAGGGTGAGGGGCCGGCGCGGCATCGGAAGCGTCGGGTCCAAGCGGGCATCCGACTCGCGGAAGCTCCCCCTCACCCGGATTGCTTCGCAATCCGACCTCTCCCCGCAAGCGGGGCGAGGTGGAGAACTACACCGGCAGCCCGTGCTGCTCGGCGAGTTCCTTCAGCGACACCAGCGGCCGGGCGCCGATGTGCTGGATCACTTCGGCGGCGGCGAGTGCGCCGAGGCGGCCGGCCTTGTGATGGCCGGCGTTGCGGACGAGCCCGAACAGGAAGCCGGCGGCAAACAGATCGCCGGCCCCCGTGGTGTCGACCAGCTCCCCGATCGGGAAGGCGGGCACCGCGGCGACGCCGTCTTTCGAGACCACCACGCAGCCCTTCTCGCTGCGGGTCACGACGCCGAGCCTGGTGTCGGCGCCGAGCTGCTTCAGCGCGGTGTCGAAATCCGCCGTCTGGTACAGCGCGTGCAATTCGGACTCGTTGGCGAAGATCAGGTCAACGGTGCCGTTGCGCATCAGCTCGAGGAATTCGTCGCGGTAGCGATCGACGCAGAACGCATCCGACAGCGTCAGCGCGACCTGGCGTCCGGCGCCATGCGCGATCGTCGCCGCCTTCACGAACGCTTCCTTGGCGTTCTTCGGATCCCAGAGATAGCCTTCGAGATAGACGATGCGCGCGGCTTCGATCTGCGCGCGGTCGATGTCGGCGACCGTGAGATCCTGCGCGGCGCCGAGATAGGTGTTCATGGTGCGCTCGCCATCCGGCGTCACCAGGATGTAGGAGCAGCCGGTGGCGGGACCGTCGGCGGCCGGCTTGGTGTCATAAGCGACGCCGGCGGCGCGGATGTCGTGGCTGTAGAGCTTGCCGATCTGGTCGTCCTTGACCTTGCCGACATAGGCCGCGCGCGCGCCGAAACTGCCGATACCGACGATGGTGTTGGCGGCCGATCCGCCCGACATTTCCGTGGCCGATCCCATGTCGCGGTAGATCGCGGCCGCCCGCGACTCGTCGATCAGCGCCATGCCGCCCTTGGTCATGCCGTGGTCGGCGAGGAATTTCTCGTCGGTGCGCACCAGCACGTCGAAGATCGCATTGCCGATCCCGAGCACGTCGTACTTCGCCTCAGCCATTAACCCTGTCCCGCTTTGAAATGGTGGTCCGCGGTTATCACGTTCGCCCGCGTGGCATCAAGTAAGGCCGCTGCTATACATGGGCCCATGATCCGCCCGTTTCTCACCGTCTCCTCGGGTACGCTGGCCTCGCGCCTGCTCGGCTTCGTCAGGGATTCCATGGTCGCGGCGCTGCTCGGCGCCGGCCCCGTGGCGGACGCCTTTCTGGTGGCGTTCCAGCTCGTCAACGTGGTGCGGCGGCTATTGACCGAGGGCGCGCTGAACGCGGCGCTGGTGCCGGCCTGGCTGCGGCTGCGCGAGAGCGAAGGCGCCGTCGCTGCCGCGGCTTTTGCCGGAAAACTGCTGGGCACGGTGAGCGCAGCCCTGATTGTCGCAACCGCCTTGATCGGCCTCGCCATGCCGCTGGCGATCGGCGTGCTGGCGCCCGGATTCACCGGCAGCGAAGCGCTCGCGATGGCGGTTGCCGATGCGCGGCTGATGCTGCCCTATCTCGCCTTCGCCGGTCCGGTGACCGTGCTGATGGCGATCATGAATGCGCAAGGCCGTTTTGCGTTGACCGCCTTCTCGCCGCTGCTGTTCAACATCGCGCTGATCGCCGTGATGGCCGTGCTGCTGTTGTGGCGCCAGGATGCGGCGCACGCGGCCATGATCCTCGCCGCCGCCGTCGGCATTGCCGGGCTCCTGCAGCTGTCGATGCTGCTGCTGCGCCGGGGCGAGAACGCCGCCGCGCCGTTGCGCATTGCCTTCGACGCGGAGATGCGCGGCTTCTTCGCAAGAGCCATTCCGGGGATGATCGCGAGCAGCGGGCCGCAGCTGATGATGGTCGCCGCCGCGGTCATCGCATCCTCATCGCCGGCGGCGGTGTCGTGGCTCTATTTCGCCAATCGCCTGATCGAGCTGCCGCTGGGGCTGGTCGGCGTCGCCATGGGCGCGGTGCTGATCCCCGAACTGTCGCGCGCGGTGCACAGTGGCGATACGGAAGCCGTGTCGCACGCCGAATCGCGCGCGCTCGAGCTTGCGGCCGGCCTCGCGCTGCCCGCAACGCTCGGCTTGATCGTGCTGGCCGAGCCGATCGTGCGCCTGTTGTTCGAGCATGGCGCGTTCGGCACGGGCGATACGGCGGCCACCGCCCGGACGCTGGCGTGGCTGGCGCTGGGCTTGCCCGCGCAGGTGCTGTTCAAGGCGCTCGCGCCCGCTTTCTTCGCGCGCGACAACACGGCAACGCCCCTGGTCTGCGTGCTCAAGGGCATCATGCTTGCGCTTGCGACCGCCTTCCTGTTCGGCCACTTCTTCGGCACCGAGGGCATCGCCGCCGGCATCGCGCTGGGGGCCTGGAGCAGCGTGCTCTCCCTGATGCGCGAGGGCGCGACGCGGTTCGGCTTCTCGATCGATGCCGCCGCGCGCCGCCGGCTGCCGCGCATCGCAGCGGCTGCGCTCGCGATGGGCGTCGTGCTGTGGCTGGCGCCGGTCGCAAGGCTTGCGGGCCCTGCCCAGGCGGTGGCCCTGCCGGTCCTGATCGCCGCAGCAATTGCGCTCTACGGCCTGCTCTTGCGGCTTTTCGGCGTCATCGGCTGGCGCGAAACGGTTAACGCGCTCAAAGCCTCCCGGCGCGACTTGCGCGGCTAGACCACCCGTGGCAAACGACGCCCCGTATACAGACGGGAACGAGGACCATGGCGTTCGCAGAACGGGTTTTTTCAGGCGTCCAGCCGACGGGCAATCTGCATCTCGGCAATTATCTCGGCGCCATCGTCAACTTCGTGAAGCTGCAGGATACCCATAACTGCATCTATTGCGTCGTCGACATGCATGCGATCACGCAAGGCGTCGAAGTCTGGGGCGGACCTGCCGAACTGGCGCGCTCGACCCGCGAGGTCACCGCGGCCTTCATCGCCGCCGGCATCGATCCGAAGAAGCACATCGTGTTCAACCAGAGCCAGGTCTCGGGCCATGCCGAGCTCGCCTGGATCTTCAATTGCGTCGCCCGCGTCGGCTGGCTCAGCCGCATGACGCAGTTCAAGGAAAAGGCCGGCAAGGATCGCGAGAACGCCTCCGTCGGCCTCTACGACTATCCCGTGTTGATGGCCGCGGACATCCTGCTGTATCGCGCCACGCATGTGCCGGTCGGCGAGGACCAGAAGCAGCACCTGGAGCTTTCGCGCGACATCGCGCAGAAGTTCAACAACGACTTTGGCGACTCGATCCGAAGCAACGGCTTCGACGACGGACTGTTCTTTCCGCAGCCGGAGCCGCTGATCACGGGTCCGGCGACGCGGGTGATGAGCCTGCGCGACGGCACCAAGAAAATGTCGAAGTCGGATGCGTCGGACAATTCGCGCATCAACCTCACCGACGACGCCGACCTGATCGCGCAGAAGATCCGCAAGGCCAAGACCGATCCGGAGCCGCTGCCGACGGAGGAGAAGGGCCTCGAGCCGCGTCCCGAGGCCGACAATCTCGTCGGCATCTATGCGGCGCTGGCCGGAACCTCCAAGCAGGCGGTGCTGAAGGACTTCGGCGGCGGGCAGTTCTCCGGCTTCAAGAACGCGCTGGTCGACCTGTGCGTCGCAAAGCTGTCGCCGATCGCCGGCGAGATGAAGCGGCTCGTCGCCGACCCCGGCCATGTCGATGCGATCCTGATCGACGGCGCCAACCGCGCCCGCGCCATCGCCGACGAAACCATGCGCAAGACCAAGGATATCGTCGGCTTCATCCACCAATAGGGGTGGAACCTAACGCTCCCCCTACCCAAAGGCGGAGCGAGTGTGGCAGCATGCGCCGGTTTGGCAGCACCGGGACATGCATGACCAGTCAGCGACACGCTTACGAATCGGGTCACAAGCCAAAATGCCTCGTCATCGTCGACGACACCGCGGAGTGGGACCGCGCGGTCTACTATGCCGCGCGCTGGGCGATGCGGGTCGGCGGCGGCGTGGTGATGCTGCGGGTGATCGAGACCGAGGATGCCAACCAGCAATGGCTGGGGGTCGCCGAGGTGATGCGCGCGGAAGCCTATGAGGCCGCCAACGAGGCGCTCGACCGCGCGTCCGGCCGCGCCAACGGGGTCGCCGCCATCACGCCAGAGCGGGTGATCCGCGAGGGCGATCCGGGCGAGCAGATCCTCGACGTCATCGACAAGGACGACGACATCTCCATGCTGGTGCTGGCCGCCAATCCGGGCGCGGAAGGTCCGGGGCCGATCATCACCACCATGGCCAAGACGGTCGGGTCGTTCCCGATCCCCCTGATGATCATCTCCGGTGCGCTGACCGACTCCGAGATCGACGGCCTGTCGTAAGCCCCCGCGGGGGGCTGCAGCGCCTTGCGCCAGCGCAAGTCGCGCCGGCCGGAACCATGCTCTAAACCCTTGATGCAACGCGGAAACGCGGGGGCCGCGCCCTTGACCGTGCGCGGCGCGACGCCATCTGCTAAGGAGACCACACGCGCCGGCCTTGAACCGGCGACGCCGGAGAAAAATATGTTCATCCAGACCGAAGCCACCCCCAATCCCGCCACGCTGAAATTCATCCCGGGCCGCGTCGTGCTCGATGCCGGCACCATGGAATTCACCAGCCGCGATTCCGCCCATCGCTCGCCGCTCGCCGCCCGCCTGTTCGAGGTGCCCGACGTGACCGGCGTGTTCTTCGGCTACGATTTCATCACCGTGACCAAGGCCGGCGGCGACTGGCAGCACCTCAAGCCCGCCATCCTCGGCGCCGTCATGGAACACTATATGTCCGGCGCGCCGCTGCTCGCCGACGGCTCCGCCGCCAACGACGAAGAGGCGGACGAGGCCGACGAATTCTTCAACGAAGCGGACGCCGACACGGTCGCGCAGATCAAGGACCTGATCGAGACGCGGGTGCGGCCGGCGGTGGCCAATGACGGCGGCGACATCACTTTCCGCGGGTTCAAGGACGGCATCGTATTTCTCAACATGAAAGGCGCCTGCGCCGGCTGCCCGTCATCGACCGCGACGTTGCAGCACGGCATCCAGAACCTGCTCCGGCACTTCGTGCCCGACGTGGTCGAAGTCCGGCCAATGTGACCTTGCGTAGGGTAGGAAAGGGCGCGCTGGCGCTGCGCCCACCTCCTGTCTCGCAATACCGGTGGTGGGCACGCTTCGCTTTGCCTACCCACAAGAGGGGCAAACGGTGAAGCGACGAACGGCCATCAAGCTTGATCTTCAATCGGTCCTTCGACGTTCGATATTCGCCCTCCCATGCTGATCCTCGCCATCGATACCGCGCTCGACGCCTGTGCCGCTGTTGTGCTCGACACTGACACCGGCAAGGCGATCGCGCAGGAATCCCAGGCGATGAAGCGCGGCCACGCCGAGGCGCTGATGCCGCTGGTCGCGCGGGTGATGAAGCAGTCCGGCGTCGCATTCGACGCGCTCGACCGCATTGCCGCCACCACCGGCCCCGGCAGCTTCACCGGATTGCGCGTCGGCCTGTCCGCGGCGCGCGGCATCGCGCTGGCGGCGAACAAGCTCGTAGTCGGCATCACCACCCTCACCGCCTACGCCGCGCCGCATGTCAGCGAGAACGGCGAGCACGCCATCGTCTCCGTCATCGACGCGCGGCACGACCATGTCTACCTGCAGGTCGTCAGCGGCCACGGCGAAGCGCTGGTGACGCCGCGCGTGGCTCCGATCGAGGAAGCGCTCGCCGCCGCGCGCTTCGGCGCGCCGCTCCTGGTCGGCAATGCCGCCGATATCGTTGCGGCGCGCTGGCCGAAGGATGCAAGCCCGCCGGTCAAGGTCGATCAGCAGGCCGCGCCCGATATCGTCTGGGTGGCGTGGCTCGCCGCCGCCGTCGATCCTGCCGTCGCGACGCCGCGGCCGTTCTACCTGCGCGCTCCCGACGCCAAGCCGCCGGCCGATCGATTGCCGCGCGCCGCGGAAACGCAGGCGACATGATGGGATGGCTGTCGGACTGGTGGGGCGGCGGCACCGCCGTGGTCGAGCCCGCAACGCCGCGCGACGCGGCGCGGCTGGCGCAATTGCATGGCGCGTCATTTCATCGCGGCTGGGGCGAAGGCGAATTCGACGTGATGCTGCGCGAGGGCAACACGCTGGTGCATCGTCTGCGGCTGGGCCGCAAGGTGATCGGCTTTGCAGTCTCGCGCATGGCCGCCGACGAAGCGGAGATCCTGTCGATTGCAGTGGACGAGAGCCATCGCGGCCGCGGCCTCTCGCGCAACCTGCTGCTCACCCATCTCGGCCACCTTGCCGGGCGTGGCGTACGCAAGATATTTCTGGAGGTCGAGGAGAACAACCAGCCGGCGCGAAGGTTGTACGAACGCATGGGATTTGCCGTCGTCGGCCGCCGCGAAAGATACTACCGGCAAGCCGGCGGGGAACAGCTGAATGCGCTTCTGATGCGGCGCGACTTGTCGTAGACTGCGATAGCTGGCAAACCACCGCCATCTCCGTTCAGGGCCAAACCATGACCGCACTGAAACCCTCCTCCGCGCATTCTCCGTCGGGCAAGGCATCCGGCATCGAGGCGCGCTGCGCCGCCACCGGCATGCGCATGACCGAACAGCGCCGCGTCATCGCTCGCGTGCTGGCGGAAGCGGAGGATCACCCCGACGTCGAGGAATTGTATCGCCGCTGCGTGGCGGTCGACGACAAGATCTCGATATCGACGGTGTACCGCACGGTGAAGCTGTTCGAGGACGCCGGCATCATCGAGCGTCACGATTTCCGCGAGGGCCGCGCCCGCTACGAGCAGATGCGCGACAGTCACCACGACCACCTGATCAATCTGCGCGACGGCAAGGTGATCGAGTTCACCTCGGAGGAGATCGAGAAGCTGCAGGCCGAGATCGCCCGCAAGCTCGGCTACAAGCTGGTGGACCACCGGCTGGAACTGTATTGCGTGCCGCTCGACGACGACAAGAACTGATCGCGCCGATCCATAACGTGAGCCTCGATCTCGTCATCTTCGACTGCGACGGCGTGCTGGTCGACAGCGAGGTCATTTCCTGCCGCGCCCATGCCGAGACGCTGACGCGGCACGGCTATCCGATCACCGAAGAGCAGGTGCTCGAGCGATTCCTCGGCCGCTCGATGCGTCAGTCGATCCACGAGGTCGAAGCGGAGCTGGGCTGGCGCCTGCCCGAGGACTTCCACTCCCAAGTCTATTCGGAGATCTTCCGGCTGTTTGCGATTTCGCTGCAAGCCACGCCCCATATGGTCGAGACGCTGGCTCGCATCGCAGAGCCCGTCTGCGTCGCATCGAGCGGACCGCCGGAGAAGATCAGCACCAGCCTCAATCACGTCGGCCTCTACGGGCGCTTCGCGCCGCACATTTTTTCCGCCGTGCAGGTGCGCAACGGGAAGCCCGCGCCGGACCTGTTCCTGTTCGCCGCCGAGCAGATGCGTGCCGCACCATCGCGATGTCTTGTGATCGAGGACAGCATCGCCGGCATCGAGGGCGCCCTCGCCGCCGGCATGACCGTGCTCGGCTTCCATGGCGGGAGCCATTGCGGCCCCGGTTATGGAGACCGGCTGCTCGCCGCCGGCGCGGCCGCCGTGTTCGTCGATATGCGGGAATTGCCCGATTTGGCACGGAAGGCGGCTCAAAAACCCGGCCTGATCGCTGGATTTTCAGCCGGTTAGGCTATATTTGACCCCTGCGCCCGAATGGCGCTGTTTACCCCCCGACCAGGTTCCATGACGTCGCCGCGCAAGCTGCACATCAAGTCCTATGGCTGCCAGATGAATGTCTACGATGCCCAGCGCATGGTGGACACCCTGGCGCCTGAGGGCTTTGTCGAGACGGCCAGCGCCGAGGATGCCGATCTCGTCGTCCTCAACACCTGCCACATCCGCGAGAAGGCCTCGGAGAAAGTCTACTCCGAACTCGGACGGCTGCGCGTAATGAAGGAAGAGGCGGCGGCAAGCGGGCGGCAGGTCAGCATCGCGGTGGCCGGCTGCGTGGCGCAGGCCGAGGGCGAGGAAATCGTCCGCCGCGCGCCCGTCGTCGATGTGGTGGTGGGGCCGCAGAGCTATCACCACCTGCCTCAGCTGCTGGCGCGTGCGAGACGCGAGGGCCGCGCGCTCGAGACCGAGTTTCCGGTCGAGGACAAGTTCGGCTTCCTCGCTGCGCCGAAGCCGGATGCAATCCGCGCGCGCGGCATTACCGCTTTCGTCACCGTGCAGGAGGGCTGCGACAAGTTCTGCACCTTCTGCGTGGTACCCTATACGCGCGGCGCCGAAGTCTCGCGGCCGGTCGCGAAGATCGTCGACGACGTGAAGCGGCTCGCCGACAACGGCGTGCGCGAGATCACGCTGATCGGGCAGAACGTCAACGCCTACCATGGCGAAGGACCGGACGGAAAAAGCTGGCCGCTCGGCAAGCTGCTCGATCGCATCGCCGGAATCGACGGCGTCGTGCGCCTGCGCTACTCGACCAGCCATCCGCTCGACGTCGAAGACAGCCTGATCGAGTCGCATCGCGACAATCCGGCGTTGATGCCGTTCGTGCACTTGCCGATACAGTCCGGTTCCGACCGGATCCTGACTGCGATGAACCGCAGGCATACCGCTGCCGAATACCTCGAAGTGGTCGAGCGTCTCCGTCGCGCGCGACAAGACATTGCATTTTCATCGGATTTTATCGTCGGCTTTCCCGGGGAAACCGCGTCCGATTTTGCCGCCACCCTCGCGCTCGTCACACAAATCGGCTACGCTGCGGCTTATTCGTTCAAATATTCGCCGCGGCCGGGAACACCGGCGGCGGACATGCGGGAGACGGTGTCACAGGCCGAGATGGACGAGCGATTGGAGCGCCTCCAGCACCTGATCGACAGCCAGCAAGCGGCCTTCAACATGGCCGCGATCGGCACGACGGTCGATGTGCTGTTCGAACGGCCTGCGCGCAAGGACGGCCAGATCGTCGGCCGCACTGCCTACCTGCAGCCCGCACACGTGATGGCCTCGCCCGACCTCATCGGTAAGGTGCTTCCCGTGCATGTCGAGAGCCTCGAGCGCTACAGCCTGCTCGGCCATCTCGCCGCATCGCCCGCTTCCGCAGCACGGCCCGTCGTATCCAGCATGACCAGTGGAGCCTGAGCCCTTGGCAAAAAGCGCATCGGATTCGCCTTCGCTCGCTCCCAGCCGCAAACTCGACCGCGACATGCAAGTTCCGCCCGAGACGCAAGTCGTCATCGACTTCGACGAGAACCGCGCCGTTTCCGCCCTGGTCGGCCCCTACGGCCAGAACCTGGCGCTGATCGAGCGCCGGCTCGGCGTGGTCGTCGATTCCCGCGGCAACCACATCACCATCGCGGGCACGAGCGACGGCTGCGACGCCGCGCGGCGCGTGCTCGAAACGCTCTATGCACAGGCGAGCCAGGGCCACGACCTCGACCAGGGCGAGGTCGAGGGCGCGATCCGCGCCGTGATCGCGCAGGGCTCGCTGTTCGAATACGACGCCAAGGCGGCGAAATCGCAATTCGAGGCCATCAACCTGCGCAAGCGCCCGGTGCGTGCGCGTACCGCCGCGCAGGATTCCTACATCCGTGCGCTCAAGCGTCACGAGCTGGTGTTCGGCGTCGGACCTGCGGGCACCGGCAAGACCTGGCTTGCGGTTGCCTATGCAGCGCAGCTGTTCGAGCGCAAGGAAGTCGACCGCATCATCCTGACGCGCCCGGCGGTGGAAGCCGGCGAACGGCTCGGCTTCCTGCCCGGCGACCTCAGGGAGAAGGTCGATCCGTATCTGCGCCCGATCTACGACGCGCTCTACGACCTGATGGATGCGCGCATCGTCGAGCGCGCGCTGCAGGGCGGCGAGATCGAGATCGCACCGCTCGCCTTCATGCGCGGCCGCACGCTGACCAATGCCGTCATCATCCTCGACGAGGCGCAGAACACCACCTCGATGCAGATGAAGATGTTCCTCACGCGCCTCGGCGAGAACAGCCGCATGATCGTCACCGGCGACCCTTCCCAGATCGACCTGCCGAACGGGCAGGCCTCGGGCCTGGCGGAGGCGTGCAAGCTGCTCGACCGAGTCGAGGGCATCGCGCAAATAAAGTTCACGGCCGAGGACGTCATCCGCCACGAGCTGGTGGCGCGCATCGTCGCCGCCTATGAGGGATTGCCGGTCCGTCCGGCAACCGGCAAGCCTTGACCCGACAAACTACCGCTGGACACCTGAGGCAATCAGGTTCCGGCCGTCTCCAACATTTCGAAACGATGGCGCGCCCTGCCCTGCCCCAGACCGAAGTCCTCGTCACCGCCGATTGCTGGCAAACGGAGCCGGGCGCGGAAGCCGTAATTCATCGCGCCATCGCGGCAGCCGCAGAGATCGCCGATGCCGATACCGATGATGCCGAACTCGCGGTCATGCTGACCGACGACACCGGCATCCGCACGTTGAACGGCAACTGGCGCGGCATCGACAAGCCGACCAACGTGCTGTCCTTTCCCGCGCTGCAGCCCACCGGGGATGCACCGGACGACATGCCGCGCATGCTCGGCGACATCGCGATCGCCTATGAGACGACACGTCGGGAAGCCGACGAGGAAGACAAGCCGTTCGACCATCATTTGAGTCACCTCGCCGTGCACGGCTTCCTGCATCTGATCGGCTACGATCACGAGAACGAGGACGACGCCGAGGCAATGGAGGCGTTGGAACGCGAGATCCTCGCCCAGCTCGGCATTCCCGACCCCTATGCGGGCGGCGGGAACGGATGAACTGAAATGCCGGACTCAGATCCAGACAAACCTGCGGAAAGCCCGCGCAACCCGGGCAACCTGCCGGCCGTCGTGCAGCAAGGCGAGGTGCTGCGCCCGGCCGCCGACAACTGGCTGCTGCGCGCCATCCGCACGCTGTTCGGCTGGAAGGCCGGCTCGGTGCGCGACGACCTCAAGGTCGTGCTCGATGCCACGAGGCCGGAGGACGTCGGCTTCTCCATCATCGAGCGCACCATGCTGCGCAACATCCTGTCGCTGCATGAACGCCGCATCGCCGACGTGATGGTGCCTCGCGCCGACATCGTTGCGGTAAAGCGCGACATTCCGCTTGGCGAACTGATGACCCTGTTCGAGAGCGCCGCGCATTCGCGGCTCGTGGTCTACAACGAGACCCTCGACGATCCCGAAGGCATCGTGCATATCCGTGACCTGCTCGCTTTCGTGACGGCCAAGGCCCGCGTCAGCGATGCGACCAAGCCACGGCGCAAGAAGCCGTTTCCCGCCGGGCTCGACCTGCGCGCGGTCGATCTCGCGCTGCCGCTGGCGGAAGCCAACATTACGCGCAAGCTGCTCTACGTGCCGCCCTCGATGCGGGCGATCGACCTGCTGGCCCAGATGCAGGCTTCGCGGGTTCATCTGGCGCTGGTCGTGGACGAGTATGGCGGCACCGACGGGCTGGTGTCGATCGAGGACATCGTCGAGCAGGTGGTCGGCGAGATCGACGACGAGCATGACAGCGACGAGCCGCCGGCGATCGTGCGGCAGGCCGACAATTCCTTCGTCGCGGACGCCCGCGCCAGCCTCGACGACGTTCGCAAGGTCATTGGCGATGAATTCGTAACCGGCGAGGCTGGCGAGGACGTCGAAACGCTCGGCGGCTATCTGGTTTCCCATGTCGGGCGGCTGCCGGTGCGCGGCGAGCTGATTGCAGGGCCCGGTAATTTCGAGATCGAAGTGCTGGACGCCGACCCGCGCCGCGTCAAGCGGCTGCGGATCGCGCCGCGCAAGGAACGCCCGGTGCCGCGCAAGGAGCGCGAACGCAGCCGGCGCGAGGCCGTGTCCGATCCGGGCCAGCCGCAGTCCGGCGAGACGGGCAGCGACGCGACGACACGCCCCGGCGACGGAGCCGCTTCGCAGTGAGGATCAGCGACAAACTCCGCGCCGCAGCGCTTTCAATCATCCTCGCCTGGGGATGGACGCGCGCGGCGATTGCGCTCGCAGCCGGACTCCTGTCGGCATCAGCCATGGCGCCGTTCAATGCCTGGCCGATCCTGTTCCTGACCTTTCCGGTTCTGGTCTGGCTGATCGACGGCGCCGCGGCCGGCAAGTGGCGCGGCGTGCCGGCGGCGGCGTTGTCCGGCTTCTGCTTCGGCCTCGGCTATTTCGTGCCCGGCCTGTACTGGACCGGCTATGCTTTCTTCGTCGACGCGCCGACCTTCGCATGGCTGTCGCCGTTCGCCGTGCTGGGGCTTCCGGCCTATCTCGCGCTTTATCCGGCACTGGGCTTTGCGCTGGCGCGGCTGCTGTGGACCAGCGACGCGTCGCGAATCATCGCCCTCGCCGTGGCGCTGACGGCGAGCGAATGGCTGCGCGGCCATTTGTTGACCGGCTTTCCCTGGAATTCCTATGGATATGCGCTGTCGGAGCCGCTGGCGCTGGCGCAGATCGCATCCGTGATCGGGCTCTGGGGCATGACGTTCCTGTCGGTTGCAATCTTCGCAAGTCCGGCAACGCTGATCGAAGGCAAGTCGCGGCGCCGGCCGTGGATCGCGCCGGCTGCCGCACTCGCGGTCCTGCTGTCGCTGGGGATTTTCGGCGCGGTGCGGCTTTCGCTGCTGCCGACCGCGATGGTGCCGCACGTCAAGCTGCGCATCATGCAACCAAACCTGCAGCAGGACGTCAAATTCAACTATTCCGCCAAGCAACAGGTGATGCAGAAATACCTGGCGTTGTCGGATCGCGCCTCCGGGCCGCAGTCCACGGGCGTGCGCGACGCCAGCATCCTGATCTGGCCGGAATCCGCCTTCCCGTTCTTCCTGACCCGCGAAGCCGACGCGATGGCGCAGATCGCCGAGCTCTTGCCGAAGGGCACGGTGCTCGTTACGGGCGCAGTACGCGTGCCCGACGATGCGACGCCGGGCCGGCCGGTCAGACGCGCCTATAATTCAATCTATGTTATCGACCACGACGGCAGCGTTCTGTCGGTTTACGACAAAACTCACCTGGTCCCGTTCGGCGAATACCTGCCATTCCAGAACTGGATGGAAAAATTGGGCTTCAGCCAGCTCACCAAGGTGCAGGGCGGCTACATCGCCGGCGCACGCCGGCGTCCGCTCGAAATCCCGAACGCCCCGCGCGCACTGCCGCTGATATGTTACGAAGTGATTTTCCCCGGCAAAGTCGCCGAAGGCGACGATCGTGCCGGCTGGATCGTCAATCTGACCAATGACGGCTGGTTCGGAATTTCGACCGGCCCCTACCAGCACTTGCAGCAGGCGCGATTGCGCGCGATCGAGGAAGGCCTGCCGGTGGTGCGCGCCGCCAACACCGGAATATCGGCGGTGATCGACCCGATGGGACGAATCGTCGCGCAGCTCGGCCTCGGCATCGAAGGTGTACTGGATGCCAATCTCCCTTCGGCGATTGCCCCGACGATCTATGCACGGCATCCGAACATTCCTGCCGCGACTTTGCTGCTGATTGCCCTGTTTTTCGTCGTGTACCGGCGCGCGAAGCAGCAGAACTTCTGAAGTCGACTTCAGAATCGGGCTCGTTGCAGAATTTAGAATATGTCGAAGTTCGAAAGGTTGACAGGACGCCATGTCACTTCGCATTGTGCGCCCGAATTCAACCAGTCAGTTCATTGTTCGAAGCTCCTTCCTCCGAGCAGAATGTGACGGCTTTCGCGTCTGGAGCATGGATGCATCTCCAGGCGCAAAATCCAAGGAGAGTTGGAGATGTCGATCAAAGCGCCGAACCCTGTTGACAAATATGTCGGCAGCCGGGTGCGGATGCGCCGCATCATGCTTGGGATGAGCCAGGAAAAGCTGGGCGAAGCGCTCGGCCTCACTTTCCAGCAAATCCAGAAGTACGAGAAGGGTACCAACCGCGTCGGCGCCAGCCGCCTGCAGCAGATCTCCGAAGTGCTGCAGGTGCCGGTGTCGTTCCTGTTCGACGGCGGCCCGAGCGGCATAGTACTGAGCGAAAGCTCCGCGGAAAGCGCGTCGCCCGCCTATATCGCCGATTTTCTCGCGACTTCCGAGGGACTTGCGCTGACGCGCGCGTTCACACGGATTCACGACTCGAAGCTGCGCCGCAGCATCGTCGACCTAGTCGAACAGATCGCAGACCGCGAAGCTGCCGCAAACGGCGAGAAATCGGCGAAAATGCCCAGAAGCGGCGATTGACGCCGCGCGACGCGTCGGCGAATGACTTTGGCCTGATTTCGCAAACAAGCGGCGGCCAATGGCAGCGACACAAGGGAATCGTTTCGACGCTTCGATCATCCTCGACGGCATTCGTCGCTGGGTCGAGATCGAGACGCCGACGGAAGCAACGGCTGAGGTCAACAAGCTCGGCGAGCTCATAGCCGAAGGCTATGGGGATTTGCCGGTTCAGGTCGAGCGTATCGCGGGGCGCGACGGCTGCGGCGATCATCTCGCCGTGCGTTCGGCATGGGGCCAGGACGCGCCGGGTATTCTGGTGCTCAGCCACCACGACACCGTGCATCCGCTGGGATTCATAAAACGCCTGCCGTTCAGGATCGACGGCGATCGCGCTTTTGGTCCGGGCATCTACGACATGAAGGGCGGCGCCTATCTCGCCTATCACGCCTTCCGGCAAATCTGCGCCGACGGCGCCCGCCCGCCGCTCGGCATCACGCAGCTCTATGTCTCCGACGAGGAAATCGGCAGCCCTACCTCGCGCGCGCTGATCGAGGCAGAGGGACGCAAGGCAAAATACGTGCTGGTGACGGAGCCGGCGCGCGACGGCGGCCGGGTCGTGACGGGGCGCAAGGGCGTCGGACGCTTCGAGGTTTTCGTGAAAGGCGTGCCCGCCCATGCCGGCAGCAAGCCGGAAGACGGCCGCAGCGCCATTCGCGAGCTCGCCAACGTGATCCAGTCACTGGACGCTCTGAACGACCCGAAGCGCGGCATCACCGTCAATGTCGGCGTGGTCAGGGGTGGCACGCGACCCAACGTGATCGCGGAAGAAGCCTATGCCGAAATCGACTTGCGCGTGCGGACGATGTCCGATGCGGACGACCTGGTGCAAAAAATCCTCGGCCTGAGGTCGCGCACCGAGGGCGTCAGCGTCAAGGTCACGGGCGAACTGAACCGCCCGCCTTACGAGAAGAGCAATGCCGGCGCGGCGCTGTTCGAGCATGCCAGGGATCTTGCCGCAGAACTCGGCTTCGACCTCGTCGATATGTCCACCGGCGGCGGCTCCGACGGCAATTTCACCGCGCCGCATACCGCGACCCTCGACGGGCTCGGCGTTGACGGCGAAGGCGCGCATACCCATTACGAGCAGATGTACATCTCCTCGATCGAGCCACGGGCCCGGCTATTGTACCGGCTGTTCCAGACCTTGCGATGAGGCGCCCCTCAAATCCCGACCGCGAGCACTCCCACGGGCAAGGCTCGTTCTTCGGCCGGCGCAAGGGCCACAAACTGCGCGCCTATCAGGCCGACCTGATGGGGACGCTGCTGCCGCGGCTGGCGCTGGATATTTCCGCGCCCGCACCCGGTCGGCTCGCCGACATCTTCGACCGTCCGATGGACGACGTCCGCCTCGAGATCGGGTTTGGCGGTGGCGAGCATCTGGTTGCCGAAGCGATGGCCTTTCCGAACGTCGGCTTCATCGGTTGCGAGCCGTATGTTAATGGCATGGCGAAAATCCTGGCGCAGGTCGAGGCGCACAACATCTCGAACATCCGCCTGTTCGCCGGCGATGCGGCGGAGCTTCTGGCGTGGGTGCCGGCGGCGGCGCTGGCGCGAATCGATCTGATCCATCCGGATCCCTGGCCGAAGCGGCGGCACTGGAAGCGGCGTTTCGTGCAGGACGCGACGGTGGCGGCGATGGCGCGGGCGATCAGGGGCGGCGGCGAATTCCGCTTCGTCAGCGACATCGCCGACTACTGCGCCTGGACGCTGGCGCATTTGACGTGCTCGCCGGACTTTGCGTGGCTTGCCGAGCGCGCGGTGGACTGGCAGCAGCCCTGGGCCGGCTACACCATGACGCGCTACGGCAGGAAAGCCGAGCGCGAGGGACGCGTGGCGGCGTATTTGCGGTTCAGGCGTACCTCATCCTGAGGAGCGGCCGCAAGGCCGCGTGGCCACGGGCTCTCATGGTTCGCCCGGCGATGCGAAGCATCGTCCGGAGACGGCGCAAGTGCGCCTCCTCACCATGAGGGGAAAGAGCATCACTGCCCCGCCATTCGCGCCTTCTTCGCGTCGGTGGCTTCCCACACCATGCGCTTGCCCCGCTCGCGGCCGAGCAGCTCGATCGGATCGTGATTGTCGATGTGGCCGAACTGCCCCTTGTAGACGCTGTAGCCGCATAGCTCCTGCAGGCGGCGCGGGAAGCGCGCAGCGGTCTCGCGGGGAATGCCGAGTTGCAGATTTTCCTGCTGCCGCATCCAGCCCCAGCAATAGGCGCAGGAGAAGGCATAGCGCCGCGCGTCCGATGCGTTGGCGCCGCCGCCGTGCCACAACGCGCTGTCGAACAGCATGACGCTGCCGGCCGGCATGGTCGCAGTGACGGCGTCGTAATCCTTGCCGTATTCCGGCGAGGAATCGAATTTGTGACTGCCGGGAATGATCCGGGTGGCGCCGTTGTCGTCGCGGAAATCCGACAGCGCCCAGATTGCGTTCAGCGTGATCGGGATGTGCGGCCGCGGCAGCGGGATCAGTTGCGTGTCCTCGTGGATCGGCTGCGCCTCCTGGCCGGGGCCGAGCACCAGCGAGCAGAACGACGACAGCAGGCACTCACGGTCCAGCACGCGCTCGACCACCGGCAGCACGTTCTCGTGCAGCGGCACCTCCCAGAAGAGATCGTCATAGGTGAGCAGGTTGTTGATGCGGACGGTCTTGTAACCCTCGAACGAGGTCCTGGCGTAGCCGAGATCGTGCTCGCGCTCGATCCGGTCCAGCGCGCGCTTCAGGCCGTCGACCAGCGCCGCGCTCGCAGCGTTCTCGATCACGGTATAGCCGTCGTCGCGGATTCGATCGGCGTGCACCTGGACCTGTTCTTCCGTCAGCATCGCATTCTCCCTGCCGGCGCTGTATCGCGCCTTGGTGGGGAGGATAGCGGGAAGAACGGAAAGTTGCCACACCGTCATTGCGAGACGCGCAAGCGACGAAGCAATCCAGCTTTTCTTACTACAGTGAAGGAAGCTGGATTGCTTCGCTTCGCTCGCAATGACGGGGAGAGAGCACGACTTTACGCCGCCTGGCGCGTCTTCCAGAAGGTCACCACGCGCTCGGCGGTGGAGGGCATCAGCCGGGCGAAGTTGACGCGGGCAGCTTCGATGTCGGCCGGCGAGGGTGCGCGGTTGGGGCCGACGCGCAGTAGGATCAGGGCACGCACCGTGGCCCATTCCAGCCCGATGACCTTGCTGACGATCAGGATCGGATCGTAACGGTCGCCCGAAATCAGGCGGTCGAGGGTAGCGATCTTCACGCCCGACATTACTGACAGCGCCGCGATCGATTCTTCGTATTTGTAGGCCTTGGCAAAGTCCAACAGTGCGCTCTCGTTGAGCCTGCCGTAGGCGCGCAAGGCCAGAATCGCGAGCTCGGCCGACTCGAAATTTCGGGCGCCCTCCAACGGGGCAATCATGCCGGAGATATTGCCCATCGCCTGCCGGATGGCAGCCTGCCGCGCTGGCCCGGCCATGTCGAGCAGGCGGCGCCGGACGGCATCGATCGAGCCGGCGAGCAGCTCCTTGAGATTATCGTCGGAGATGTCCTCGCGCTGCCCGATTGTCAGCGTCAGCATGCCGTCATGACCGGCGCGCTTGATCAACGCCGAGTAGCCCGACGAGGAAAACGCGGCGCCCGCATTACCCGCGGTGCGGCGCACCACCTCACGGTCGCCGCGGCGGACGATGATGTCGGTGACGCCGGTCGAGAGCGTCGGCCGCTCCGCCATCGCCAGCAGATGCTGCTGACCCTTTTCGCGGGCGATTTCGACCAGCAGGTGTTCGTCGATGACGGGCGAAGAGCGCAGCAAGGGGCCGGCAATCGCAATCTCGTCCTCGCGCGCGAGCTGGCCGACCAGGTTGCGCGGCGCGATGGCGACCGAAGCCAGCCGTTCGGCGATGTCGGCGCGGACGGTGAGTTCGGTGCGCGGCACCAGTCCCGTCAGGATGCCGTCGAAGACCTCGACGTGTTCAGGCCGCAAGCCGGCCGCGCCCTGGAGAAACAGCTCGGCGATGCGCCTTGCCGCATCGGCGCGCCGATCCGGATCGTCACCCCTGACGATTTCATCGAGCCCGGGGATCAGTGAAGTCGCGAAAGCCATCCAACCTACTCGACCCGGCGGCACATGCCGGGTTAGCCGGCAATCTAGGCAGGCGAGATGAATGAAGGGTTCGCGCGGCAAATCGGCTTTGAATGGCCTGCTTTTTTGCTTAACGGGGCTGTTCCGGAACAATGCACCCTTTCGGGGGCCTTGCCGGGGGGCGGCAAAACCGCTATATCGGCAGCAACTTACATGTCTCATACGATCGCGTATTGAGAGTGGGCCCCCCGGGACCCGCTCTTTTTTATTACCTGAGCCAGGCCGGCCTCCGGATCGGGGCGCGGCGACATGCTCGGGGAGCCGGCCGGGCCGAGCGTTAAGGCCCTGTAAACCCTTGCAGAACGAAGCGAACTTGACCCTGGTGATGACCGATCGAACCCCGCCTGCCGTGGATGCCGGATTGCTGGCCGAGCCGCGGCTCGTGGTCGAGCCGGGCCTGGCGGCGCGGGTTTCGGCGGTCGCGGAACCCGTATTGCAGGGCATGGGCTACCGCCTCGTCCGCATCCGCGTGTCGGGAGAGGCCGGCTGCACCGTGCAGATCATGGCCGAGCGGCCGGACGGAACCATGCTGATCGAGGATTGCGAGGCGGTGTCGCGGGCGCTGTCGCCGGTGCTCGATATCGCCGATCCGATCGAGCGCGCCTATCGCCTCGAGATCTCCTCGCCGGGCATCGATAGGCCGCTGGTGCGCCGCTCGGATTTCGAACGCCATGCCGGCCATCTCGTCAGAATCGAAATGTCGGTTGCCGTTCACGGCCGCAAGCGGTTTCGCGGTACAATCGCCGGCGTCGAAGGCGATGCGGTGCGCATCAAGCGCGACGACGTCAAGGCCGGCGAAGAGGCCGAGGCATTGCTCGTGATGGAAGGGATCGCCGATGCCCGTCTCGTCCTGACCGACGAGTTGATTGCGGAATCGATGCGGCGCGGCAAGGCCGCCGAGCGCGAGATGCGCAGGGATCTCGGGCTGGCGCCGCCGCTCCCCGAACATGCCAGGCGCGACCTTTCGAAAGGTCACAAACCGAAGAAGAAGCCGCTACCCGAGAACACCAAGCAACACCGCCTCGCCGCCGAGCGCGCGCGCAGGGGCGACATCGACCCTGACGAAGGAGACTAGACCATGGCAGTCAGCGCCAACAAACTCGAACTGCTGCAGATCGCAGACGCCGTTGCGCGCGAGAAATCGATCGACCGCTCGATCGTGATTTCGGCGATGGAAGACGCGATCGCGAAGGCGGCGCGCGCCCGTTACGGCAGCGAAGTCGACGTGCATGCCGAGATCGACGTCAAGAAGGGTGAGCTACGGCTGTCGCGCCACATGCTGGTGGTCGAGAACGTCGAGAACCCCGCCAACCAGATCTCGCTCGCCGATGCCCGCAGAGCCAATCCGGGCGCGCAGATCGGCGACACCATCGCCGACACCCTGCCGCCGCTGGAATATGGCCGTATCGCCGCGCAATCCTCCAAACAGGTGCTTGTGCAGAAGGTGCGCGAAGCCGAGCGCGACCGGCAGTACCAGGAATTCAAGGACCGCATCGGCGACATCGTCAACGGCGTGGTCAAGCGCGTCGAATATGGCAGCGTGATCGTCGATCTCGGCCGCGGCGAAGCCATCATCCGCCGCGACGAGATGCTGCCGCGCGAGGTGTTCCGCAACGGCGACCGCGTCCGCGCCTACATCTTCGACGTCCGCCGCGAGACCCGCGGCCCGCAGATTTTCCTCTCCCGCACCCATCCGCAGTTCATGGCGAAACTGTTCGCGCAGGAAGTGCCTGAGATCTATGACGGCATCGTCGAGATCAAGGCGGTGGCCCGCGATCCCGGCTCGCGCGCCAAGATCGGCGTGGTGTCCCGCGATTCCTCGGTCGACCCGGTCGGCGCCTGCGTCGGCATGCGCGGCTCGCGCGTGCAGGCCGTGGTGAACGAGCTGCAGGGCGAGAAGATCGACATCATTCCGTGGTCGCCCGACATTGCCACCTTCGTCGTCAACGCGCTGGCGCCGGCCGAGGTCGCCAAGGTCGTCATCGATGAAGACCGCGAGCGCATCGAGGTCGTGGTGCCCGACACCAACAACCAGCTCTCGCTGGCGATCGGCCGCCGCGGCCAGAACGTCCGCCTCGCCTCGCAGCTGACCGGCTGGGACATCGACATTCTCACCGAGCAGGAAGAGTCGGAGCGCCGCCAGGCCGACTTCGAGAATTCGACCCGCGTCTTCATGGAAGCGCTCAATGTCGACGAAGTCGTCGGCCAGTTGCTGGCTTCCGAAGGCTTCACCTCGGTCGAGGAACTGGCGTTGGTCGACGTGCGCGAGCTTGCCGGCATCGAAGGCTTCGACGAAGAAACCGCCAACGAGCTGCAGAACCGCGCCAAGGAATATCTCGAGGCGCTGGAAGCCGAACTGGAAGGCCGCCGCAAGGAACTCGGCGTCGAGGACGACATGAAGAACGTCCCCGGCATCAATTCCAAGATGCTGGTCAAGCTCGGCGAGAACGACGTCAAGACGGTCGAGGACCTCGCCGGCTGCGCCACCGACGATCTCGTCGGCTGGACCGAACGCAAGGAAGGCAGCGAGCCGGTCAAGCATGCCGGCTTCCTCGATGGCCTCGAGGTCTCCCGCGAGGATGCGGAAGCGCTGATCCTGCAGGCGCGCGTCAAGGCGGGCTGGATCACCGAGGAAGAGCTCGCCAAGCAATCTGCGGAGGCGGAAGCTTCCGAAGACCAGCCGGCCGCCTGAGCCGCGCGCAGCAAGAAGTGGAGACCGGTTTTGCGCACAGAACTCGCGCCAGATGATACGGCTTAGGGAGATGCCCCGCGCATGCTCGCCAACGCCAGCCCCGAACTCGACAACGGGCCGCGGACCGACAGGTCCGCGACGATGCGGATGTGCGCGGTCAGCCGCGAGGTGCGCCCGGTCGACGAACTGATCCGGTTCGTCCTCTCGCCGCAGGGTGAGGTGGTTCCCGACCTGAAACGCAAGCTGCCTGGCCGGGGCTTATGGATCGCGGCCTCGCGGGCAAGGGTTGCGGAAGCAGTGCGGCGTAACCAATTCAGCCGCGGGTTCAAAGCCGACGTCCGCGCTGCCCGGACCCTCCCGGCCGATACCGAAAACCTGCTGGTGCGTAGCGCCGTCGAGGCGCTGGCCATGGCGGCCAAGGCCGGCCAGGTGGTTTCGGGCTTTGCCAAGGTCGAAGAGGCCCTTGGCGGGGGCCAGGCAACGGCCCTGATCCACGCTTCCGACGGGGCGGCGGACGGAATTCGCAAATTGGACGCCAAGGTGCGGCAAAGGGGCGGGAATCATGGTGAATCCCCACCTTTCCCCGTCGTCACCGCGCTGACATCGGCAGAATTGGATTTGGCACTGGGGCGGGCAAATGTGATACATGCTGCGCTGCTCGCGGGCCCGGCGGGCAAGACCTTCCTGTCGCGTAGCCAGATCCTGGTCCGATACCGGATGGCGGACGACGACAAGACGGCCGGGGCGGCAAAGAATTCTGGCTGACGACACTTCTGGCTGACGACACACTGCAATCAATGTGCGCGCGACGCGCACAAGGTAACGAGATTAGGACTGCTGAATGGTTGATACGAAGACGCCTGGCGACAAGTTGAGCATGCCGAGCAAGACCCTGTCGCTGAAGCCGCGGGTCGAGACCGGCACCGTGCGCCAGAGTTTCAGCCACGGCCGCAGCAAGCAGGTGGTGGTCGAAAAGCGCGGCAAGCGCCGCCTGCCCGGCGAGGCTCCGGCCGCCGCCGAAGCTCCTGCGCCCGAACCCGTCAAAGCTGCGCCCACAAGGCCCGCGCCGGCCGGACGTTCCGCCCCGGCTGCGCCGCGCAGCGGTTCCGGCGTCGTGCTGCGGACGCTGACGGAGGACGAGCGTTCCGCTCGCGCCAGCGCGCTCGCCGATGCAAAGGTTCGCGAGGAAGAAGAACGCCGGATCGCCGAAGAGGAAGCCAAGCGCCGCGCCAGCCGCGAAGGCATTGAGCAGGCCGAGCGCGAAGCCGCCGAAGCCCGTCGCAAGGCCGAGGACGAGCGTCATCGCCATGAAGAAGAGGCCAAGCGCAAGGCCGAGCAGGAAGCCAAGCGCCGCTTCGGCGAGGCCGAGGCCGCAGCAGCCAAGCCCGCGGCGTCGGCCAAGCCCGCCACCACGACCGCCCGCGCTCCCGTCGCCGCCAAGGCCCCGGGCGTTGCAGTGGAGGCCGAGGAGGATGACGGTCCGCGCCTGATCCGCCGCGGCCCCGGCGGCGCCGTGCGCCCGGCCGCTGCACCGAAAACAACCCACAGGCCCGGCCCGCAGAAGCAGCGCGGCCGCCTCACCGTCACTACCGCGCTCAATGCCGACGAAGTGCGCGAGCGTTCGATCGCCTCGTTCCGCCGCCGCACCCAGCGCTTGAAGGGCCATGCGTCCAACGAGACCAAGGAAAAGCTGATCCGCGAAGTGATTATTCCCGAAGCCATCACCATCCAGGAACTCGCCAACCGCATGTCGGAGCGCGCGGTCGAAATCATTCGGATGCTGATGAAGCAGGGCGCGATTCACAAGATTACCGACGTGATCGACGCCGACACCGCGCAGCTGATCGCCGAGGAACTCGGCCACACCGTCAAGCGCGTTGCCGCCTCCGACGTCGAAGAGGGCCTGTTCGACATCGTCGACGATTCCACCGACACCGAGCCGCGTTCGCCGGTCGTGACCGTGATGGGCCACGTCGACCACGGCAAGACCTCGCTGCTCGATGCGCTGCGCCACGCCAACGTGGTGTCCGGCGAAGCCGGCGGCATCACCCAGCACATCGGCGCCTATCAGGTGACCTCGCCCGAGAGCGGCAAGAAGATCACCTTCATCGACACACCCGGCCACGCCGCGTTCACCGCGATGCGCGCCCGCGGCGCCAAGGTGACCGACATCGTCGTCCTGGTCGTGGCGGCCGACGACGGCGTCATGCCGCAGACGGTGGAAGCCATCAACCACGCCAAGGCGGCCAAGGTGCCGATGATCGTGGCGATCAACAAGATCGACAAGCCCGACGCGAAGCCCGAGCGGGTCCGCACCGAACTGCTGCAATACGAGGTGCAGGTCGAATCGCTCGGCGGCGAGGTCGTCGACGTCGAGGTGTCCGCCAAGAACAAGACCAACCTCGATCGCCTCCTGGAAATGATCGCGCTGCAGGCCGACATTCTCGAGCTCAAGACCAACTCGGAGCGCCCCGCCGAAGGCACCGTGATCGAAGCCAAGCTCGACCGCGGCCGCGGTCCGGTGGCGACCGTGCTGGTGCAGCGCGGCACCTTGCGCATCGGCGACATCATCGTGGCCGGCGCCGAGATGGGCCGCGTACGCGCGCTGATCTCCGACCAGGGCGAGAACCTGGAAGAGGCCGGTCCCTCCGTGCCGGTCGAGGTGCTCGGCTTCAACGGTCCGCCGGAAGCCGGCGATCGCCTCGCCGTGGTCGAGAACGAAGCCCGCGCCCGCCAGGTCACCAGCTACCGCGCCCATCAGAAGCGCGAGAACGCCGCCGCCTCGATCTCCGGCATGCGCGGCTCGCTCGAGCAGATGATGTCGCAGCTGAAGACGGCCGGCCGCAAGGAATTCCCCCTGATCGTCAAGGCCGACGTGCAGGGCTCGCTGGAAGCCATTCTCGGCTCGCTCGAGAAGCTCGGCACCGACGAGGTCGCCGCCCGCATCCTGCATGCCGGCGTCGGCGGCATCTCGGAATCCGACGTCACGCTCGCCGAGGGCTTCAACGCCGCGATCATCGGCTTCTCCGTCCGCGCCAACAAGGAAGCGGCGGCAGCGGCCAAGCGCAACGGCATCGAGATCCGCTACTACAACATCATCTACGACCTGGTCGACGACATCAAAAAGGCGATGAGTGGCCTGCTCGCGCCGACGTTGCGCGAGACCATGCTCGGCAACGCGCAGATCCTGGAAATCTTCAACATTTCCAAGGTCGGCAAGGTCGCGGGCTGCCGTGTCACCGACGGCACCGTGGAGCGCGGCGCCAACGTCCGCCTCATTCGCGACAACGTCGTCGTGCACGAAGGCAAGCTCTCGACGCTGAAGCGCTTCAAGGACGAAGTGAAGGAAGTGCAGTCCGGCCAGGAGTGCGGCATGGCGTTCGAGAACTACGGCGACATGCGCGCCGGAGACGTCATCGAGTGCTATCGTGTGGAGACGATCCAGCGCAGTCTGTAAGTCTGAACCTTACGGCTTCGTCAGGAGACCATTGAAATATAGTGGCGTCATGCCCGGACTTGTTCCGGGCATCCACGCCTAAGAAATTCAGCCTAACGAAAGACGTGGATGGCCGGCATAGGCTAGCGTAAGCGACGCCGTCCTTCAGACGGCTATGCCCGGCCATGACGGCCTGTTTTCAAGAGACGATAATGCCTCGCCATCACCAGAAAAAAGGTTCCGCCCCCGGCGGCTCGCAGCGGCAATTGCGCGTCGGCGAGACGGTGCGGCATGCGATTGCCGACATCCTCGCCCAGGGCAGCGTGCACGATGCCGACCTCGAAGGCCACATCATCACGGTGCCGGAGGTGCGGATGTCGCCCGACCTCAAGCTCGCGACCATCTACGTGATGCCGCTCGGCGGACGCGACACCGAGATCGTCATCGCGGCGCTCGACCGCAACAAGAAGTATCTGCGCGGCGAGATCGCGCATCGCGTTAACCTGAAATTTGCACCTGAGATTCGATTTCGCGTCGACGAGCGATTCGACGAAGCGGAACGGATCGAGAAATTACTGCGAACACCTGCGGTGCAGAGAGACCTCGCACCCGGACAGGACGAAAAAGAATGACCGTGACCACGGCGAACAGCGCACGCGACGCGCAGGATTCGCAACCACGCGACGGAAGCGAAAATATTCTTGCCGACGCGCGCAACGAGCCGCGCCGTGCCAACAACGACCCGCGGGCGAACAGGCAGCAGCAGGTCAAGCGCGACCGCCGTGACGTTCATGGCTGGGTCGTGCTCGACAAGCCGATCGGCATGACATCGACGCAGGCGGTCGCCGTGGTGAAGCGGCTGTTCAACGCCAGGCGCGCCGGCCACGCCGGCACGCTCGACCCGCTCGCTTCGGGCGGCTTGCCGATCGCGCTCGGCGAAGCCACCAAGACCGTTCCCTTCGTGATGGACGGCCGCAAGCGCTACCGTTTCACGGTGTGCTGGGGCGAGGAGCGCGACACCGACGACACCGAGGGCCGGGTCGTTCGGACCAGCGAGGCGCGCCCCACCGCAGAGGCGATCTCGGCGCTGCTGCCCCAATTCACCGGCCTGATCGAGCAGATCCCCCCGCAATATTCGGCGATCAAGGTGCAGGGCGAGCGGGCCTATGACCTGGCACGGGACGGCGAGACGGTCGAACTGGCCCCCCGCCCGGTCGAGATTCACCATTTATCCCTTGTGGAACAAGCAGATAACGACAGATCGGTGTTCGAGGCCGAGTGCGGCAAGGGCACCTATGTCCGCGCCCTGGCCCGCGATATCGGCCGGATTCTGGGCTGTTTCGGCCATATCTGCGCGCTGCGCCGGACCTTGGTCGGTCCGTTTACCGAAGCGGACATGATTCCGCTGGAAGAATTGGAGGCTTTGTGCAATAGAGCCGCGTCCGGCGAGGGTAGCCTCGCCGACGCGCTGCTGCCCGTTGAGACCGCGCTGGACGACATCCCGGCACTGGCCGTCACACGGGCGGATGCGGCAAGGCTCCATCGGGGCCAGGCCGTTTTGTTGCGCGGACGGGATGCGCCCAATAGTAGCGGCACAGTCTATGTCACGGTGGCGGGCCGGCTTTTGGCGCTTGCCGAACTTGGCAATGGCGAACTCATCCCCAAGCGCGTGTTCAACCTGACCGGGCTGGTCGCCAGTTCCGGTCGCAACGATGAAAGAAATTGACGATGTCGATTACCGCGCAACGCAAAGCGGAAGTCATCAAGTCCAATGCCACCAAGGCCGGCGATACCGGCTCTCCCGAGGTCCAGGTCGCGATCCTGTCGGAACGCATCAACGCCCTCACCGACCATTTCAAGACCCACGTCAAGGACAATCATTCCCGCCGTGGCCTTTTGAAGCTCGTGTCGACGCGCCGTTCCCTTCTCGACTACCTGAAGAAAAAGGACGAGGCGCGTTACAAGGCGCTGCTCGAGAAGCACAACATCCGTCGCTGAGCACGTCACGACGCGCGCCGATGGCGCGCGCTTTCGCATGATCTTACCGGAAGATCCGGCTTTCGATTCCCGAATGACGATCATGCACAAGGCCATGGCCCCGAAAGACATGACGGGCCGTGTGCAAACAAGCGTCCAGCAGCAATCCGGCCGCTGGGCTGGGCAAGGTGCCCAAGACTGACGAGAGGATGGACGCCATCCGAAACATCAAGACCATGGCAGGATCGCCGGATGCTGATCGGCATTTTCGATCAGCGTCTCGCCATCTTGCGCATGGTCTTTTTGTTTTTGGGCGCACCGCTTTCTCGTGAACCTATGAAAGAAGACCGAATATGTTCAACAAGCATACCGTAGAGATCGATTGGGGTGGACGTCCGCTCAAGCTTGAGACCGGAAAGGTGGCCAGGCAGGCCGATGGCGCCGTGGTCGCGACCTATGGCGAGACCGTAGTGCTCGCCACCGTGGTGGCGGCGAAGACGCCGCGCGAAGGCGTCGACTTCCTGCCGCTGACCGTCGATTACCAGGAGAAGACCTACGCCGCGGGCCGCATTCCCGGCGGCTATTTCAAGCGCGAGGGACGTCCGACCGAAAAGGAGACGCTGGTCTCCCGCCTGATCGACCGCCCGATCCGTCCGCTGTTCGTCGACGGCTGGCGCAACGAGACCCAGGTCATCGTCACCGTGCTGTCGCACGACATGGAGAACGACCCCGATATCGTGGCGCTGGTGGCGGCGTCCGCCGCGCTGACGCTTTCCGGCGCGCCGTTCAAGGGTCCGATTGGCGCCGCCCGCGTCGGCTTCGCCAACGACGAGTTCATTCTCAACCCGACGCTCGACGAGATGGTCGACACCCAGCTCGACCTCGTCGTCGCCGGCACCGCCGACGCCGTGCTGATGGTGGAGTCGGAAGCCAAGGAGCTGAACGAGGACGTCATGCTCGGCGCCGTCATGTTCGGCCACCGCCACTTCCAGCCGGTGATCAACGCGATCATCCAGCTGGCGGAAAAGGCGGCGAAGGAGCCGCGCGAGGTCACGGTGATCGACAATTCGGCGATCGAAAAGGAAATGCTCGCCCTGATCGAGCAGGAGCTGCGCGCAGCCTATGCGATCCCGATCAAGCAGCAGCGCTACGCTGCAGTCGGCGTCGCCAAGGAAAAGGTGATGGCGCACTACTTCCCGGAAGGGCAGGAGCCGAAATACGACAAGCTCCGCGTCGCCGGCGTGTTCAAGGAACTGGAAGCCAAGATCGTCCGCTGGAACATCCTCGACACCGGCCGCCGCATCGACGGCCGCGACGTCAAGACGGTGCGCAACATCGTCAACGAGGTTGGCGTGCTGCCGCGCGCCCACGGCTCGGCGCTGTTCACCCGCGGCGAGACCCAGGCGCTGGTGGTGACCACGCTCGGCACCGGCGAGGACGAGCAGTACATCGACGCGCTGTCGGGAACGTACAAGGAGCAGTTCCTGCTGCACTACAACTTCCCGCCCTACTCGGTCGGCGAGACCGGTCGCCTCGGCGGCACCAAGCGGCGCGAAACCGGACACGGCAAGCTCGCCTGGCGCGCCATCCACCCCGTGCTGCCGCCGCACCACGAGTTCCCCTACACGATCCGCGTCGTCTCGGAGATCACCGAGTCCAACGGCTCCTCGTCGATGGCGTCGGTTTGCGGCGCCTCGCTGTCGCTGATGGACGCCGGCGTGCCGCTGAAGCGGCCGACCGCGGGCATCGCGATGGGCCTCATTCTTGAGGACAAGCGCTTTGCCGTGCTGTCCGACATCCTCGGCGACGAGGACCATCTCGGCGACATGGACTTCAAGGTGGCGGGCACCGAGGCCGGCATCACCTCGCTGCAGATGGACATCAAGATCGAGGGCATCACCGAGGAAATCATGCGTGTCGCGCTCGGCCAGGCCCGTGACGGACGCATCCACATCCTCGGCGAGATGTCCAAGGCCCTCACCGCCGCGCGCGCCGAGCTCGGCGAATACGCGCCGCGCATCGAGACCTTCAAGATCGCCACCGACAAGATCCGCGAAGTGATCGGCACCGGCGGCAAGGTGATCCGCGAGATCGTGGAAAAGACCGGCGCCAAGATCAACATCGAGGACGACGGCACCGTGAAGGTCGCCTCCGCCGACGGCGAGGCGATGAAGGCCGCGATCAAGTGGATCAAGTCGATCGCTTCCGATCCGGAAGTCGGCCAGATCTACGAGGGCACCGTGGTCAAGGTGATGGAGTTCGGCGCCTTCGTGAACTTCTTCGGCGCCAAGGACGGCCTGGTCCACATCAGCCAGCTGGCCTCGGCCCGCGTGCAGAAGACCTCCGACGTCGTCAAGGAAGGCGACAAGGTCAAGGTCAAGCTGCTCGGCTTCGACGACCGCGGCAAGACCCGCCTGTCGATGAAGGCGGTCGACCAGGCCACCGGCGAGGACCTTGAAGCCAAGGGCAAGACCGAGGTTCCCGCGCCACGGGAAGCCGCCGGCGAGTAAGCGGCTCCCGGATCACAATTCGGAAAGGGCGGTCGAAAGGCCGCCCTTTTCATTTGTTCCACCGCTGGCGCCGCTTAGGATGCACATGCACGATTCCGCCACGGCACCGCCGAAACCGGAGCGCCGCCACGCTCGTATCTGATCGCGTTGTCGCGCCTTGTGCCCAGCAGACCCGCCCCTGACAGGAGGAGCCCATGTCGACCCTATCCCGGCGTCATCTCATGTTCGCCGCCACCGGTATCATCGCCGCTGCCGCCGCCCCGCGTATCGTGTTCGCGCAGGGGCAGATGGCGCCAGCGGGGCCGTTCAAGCTCGATCCGCTCGGCTATCCCGCCAATTCGCTGGAGCCGCACATCGATGCCAGGACGATGGAGATCCACCACGACCGGCACCACCAGGCCTTCATCACCAATCTGAACAATTTCGCCAAGGACAACCCGCAGATCGCGGCAAAGCCTGTTCCGGAAGTGCTGGCCGACCTCAACAGCGTGCCGGAGGCGATCCGCACCGGTGTGCGCAACAGCATGGGCGGCCACGCCAACCACACCATGTTCTGGCAGATCATGGGCCCCAACGGCGGCAAGGCTGGAGGCGACGTGCTCGCCGCCATCGACCGCGACCTCGGCGGCCTGGAAAAATTCCAGAACGACTTCAACGCGGCCGGCGGACGGGTGTTTGGCTCCGGCTGGGTTTTCGTGACCGTGACGAAGGACGGCAAGCTCGCCATCGAGACGCGTCCCAACCAGGACAATCCGATGATGGACGGCAAGCGCGTGCTGCTCGGCAACGACGTGTGGGAGCACGCCTATTACCTCAACTACCAGAACCGCCGCGCCGATTATCTCAAGGCGTGGTGGAACACGGTGAACTGGAAGGTGATCGGCGAGCGCTACGCCGCCGCCAAGGCCGGCACGCTCGGGGTTTAGCTGGTCTAGCCTCTGCTATCTCTACCGTCATTGCGAGCGAAGCGAAGCAATCCAGCTTTGCTGCAACAAGAAAGCTGGATTGCTTCGTCGCTTTGCTCCTCGCAATGACGGCGGTGAGAGCCTGACCCTCCCGTCGTCGCGGCGAGCGGACTCACACCATCTCAAAACAGAAATGAAGAAGCCGGGCGCAGAGGTTATCCCTGCACCCGGCCCCTGCCGACCAATCCTTGTCAGCGCTTGATGTCGTAGCGGTCGAGGTTCATCACCTTGGTCCACGCCGCCACGAAATCCCTCACGAACTTCTCTTTCGAGTCCGCGCAGGCATAGACTTCCGCGAAGGCGCGGAGCTGCGAGTGCGATCCGAAGATCAGGTCGATGCGGGTCGCGGTCCACTTCGCCGCCCCGGTCTTGCGGTCGCGGCCTTCGTACAGGTTTTCGCCCGACGGCTGCCACTCCGTGCCCATGCCGAGCAGGTTGACGAAGTAGTCGTTGCTCAGCGTGCCCACCTTCCTGGTGAAGACGCCGGCCTTCGATCCGCCGGCATTGGCGCCGAGCACGCGCAGGCCGCCGACCAGCACGGTCATTTCAGGCCCGGTCAGCCGCAGCAATTGCGCGCGGTCGACCAGCGCCTCTTCGGGCTTCATGAACTGGTGGCGCTTGTCATTGACGTAATTGCGGAAGCCGTCCGCGCGCGGTTCGAGCGGCGCGAAGGAATCGACGTCGGTCTGCTCCTGCGAGGCGTCCATGCGGCCCGGCGTGAAAGGCACCTTGACGTTGACGCCGGCGGCCTTGGCGGCCTTCTCGACCGCAGCCGCACCGCCGAGGACGATCAGGTCGGCCAGCGAGACCTTCTTGCCGCCCTTGGCCGACTTGTTGAAATCGGCCTGGATCGCTTCGATCTTCTTCAGCACCTTGGCCAGTTCCGCCGGATTGTTCACCTCCCAATCCTTCTGCGGGCTGAGGCGAATGCGTGCGCCGTTGGCGCCGCCGCGCTTGTCCGAACCACGGAACGTCGAGGCCGAAGCCCAGGCCGTTGACACTAGCTGCGGCACCGACAGCGCGCCGACGAGCTTCGCTTTCAGCGCCGCGACATCCTTGTCGTTGACCAGCGGGTGATTGACCTTCGGGATCGGGTCCTGCCAGATCAGCGTTTCCTTCGGCACCAGCGGGCCGAGATAACGCTGGATCGGACCCATGTCGCGATGGGTGAGCTTGAACCAGGCCCGCGCGAACGCGTCGGCGAACTGGTCCGGATGCTCGTAGAAGCGCCGCGAGATCTTTTCGTAGGCCGGATCGAAGCGCAGCGACAAATCGGTCGTCAGCATGGTTGGTCGATGCTTCTTCTGGGGATCGAAGGCATCGGGAATGGTGGCTTCGGCATTCTTCGCCACCCATTGCTTCACACCAGCCGGGCTCTTGGTCAGCTCCCATTCGTTCTCGAACAGGTTCTCGAAGAAGTGGTTGCTCCATTTGGTCGGCGTCTGCGACCAAGTGACTTCCGGACCGCCGGTGATGGCGTCGGCGCCGATGCCGGTGGCATGCTTGCTCTTCCAGCCGAGGCCCTGGTCTTCCAGCGCGCCTGCCTCCGGCTCCGGCCCGACCAACGAGGGATCGCCGGCGCCATGGGCCTTGCCGAAGGTATGACCGCCGGCGATCAGCGCGACGGTTTCCTCGTCGTTCATCGCCATGCGGAAGAAGGTCTCGCGGATGTCCTTGGCCGCGGCGACCGGGTCGGGATTGCCGTTCGGTCCTTCCGGATTGACGTAGATCAGGCCCATCTGCACGGCGCCGAGCGGTTCGGAAAGCTGTCGTTCGCCGCTGTAGCGCTCATCGCCCAGCCACGTTCCCTCCGGGCCCCAGAACAGCTCCTCGGGCTCCCAGACGTCGGCGCGGCCGCCCGCGAAGCCGAAGGTCTTGAAGCCCATCGATTCCAGCGCGACGTTGCCGACCAGAACCATCAAATCGGCCCAGGAGATCTTGCGGCCGTATTTCTGCTTGATCGGCCAAAGCAGGCGACGCGCCTTGTCGAGATTGGCGTTGTCCGGCCAGGAATTCAGCGGCGCAAAGCGCTGCTGACCGCTACCGGCGCCGCCGCGGCCGTCGGTGATGCGGTAGGTACCCGCCGCGTGCCAGGCGAGGCGGATGAACAAGCCGCCGTAGTGGCCGAAGTCGGCCGGCCACCACGGCTGCGAATCCGTCTGCAGCTTGCGCAGGTCCCTGATCAGCGCGTTGAGGTCGAGGGACTTGAATTCCTTGGCGTAGTCGTACGCCGCGTCCATCGGATCGGACAAGGCGGAGTTGCGGTGAAGCACCGAAACGTCCAGCGCATCCGGCCACCATTCGCGATTCGAAAAGCCGCGCGAGCCCGTGAACGGGCATTTTGTTCTGTCATCCATGATTGCCTCCTTGGCGGTCGCTCCGACCGGATTGGAAGCAATCTAAGCGTCCGCTTCCATCAGGTGAAGTTGATTTTAGTGATGGATACGATAAGATATTCTGATGATAAATCTCACCCTCCGTCAGCTGCGATATTTCGATGCGCTGGCCCGCCATGGTCATTTCGGCCGCGCGGCCGAAGCCTGCTCGATTTCGCAACCGGCGTTGTCGATGCAGATCAAGGAAATGGAAGAAGGCCTCGGCGGTTCGCTGCTCGAACGAAGCGCCCGCCAGGTTACGCTCACCCGTCTCGGCGAAGAGCTGATCGGGCGCGTGCGCGACATCCTGCGCTCGGTCGACGAACTCGGCGATTTTGCGCGGGCCTCGCGCGACCGCTTCGCCGGCCGGCTGCGCATCGGCATGATCCCGACCATCGCGCCGTATTTGCTGCCGCGCGTCATCGGCAGCCTCACGCAGGTGCATCCTGAACTCGATATTCAGGTGCGCGAGGCGCTGACGCCGAGGTTGATCCAGGAACTTTCCGAAGGCCGGCTCGACACCGCCATCGTCGCGCTGCCGGTATCGGAGGCCTCGCTGACCGAGGTCGCGTTGTTCAGCGAGGATTTCCTGCTGGTGCGCCCCCTCAAGGACGAGGGAACGCCGGTGCCCAGCCGCGAGATGCTGCGCGAGATGCGGTTGCTCCTGCTGGAAGAGGGACATTGCTTCCGCGACCAGGCGCTGTCGTTCTGCAAGATGCAGTCCTCGCCGCGCGAATTGCTCGACGCCAACTCCCTCTCCACGCTGGTGCAGATGGTAAGCGCCGGTGTCGGCGTCACCCTGATCCCTGAAATGGCGGTGGCGGTGGAGACGCGTTCGGCCGCCGTCTCGGTCGCGCGCTTTGGGAAACCGCAGCCGTCGCGCACCATCGGCATGGTCTGGCGCAAGACCAGCCCGCTGGCGCGGCAACTGACGCAGATCTCCGAAGTGGTATTGTCGGCCGGCAAGGCCCCGGGGAAGCAGGCCGCGTCCTCGCGCAACCCTCGGAGCAACGGTAAACCGTCGTGAAGCTTGCGTCCTCGGCAAGCCTGGCCGACAACATTCCGATGTCATCCCCCGTCATCCGCCCCGCACTGCCGCATGAATATGACGAGGTGGCGCGCGTCTGGATGGAAAGCTGGGTCTCGACGGGCCTTGCAGAGCCCAGCAACTTCCTGCTGGCCAACCTGCGCGCGCGTGTGCGGCAGGAAATCGACGGCGGCTGGAACCTGTTCGTCGCCGATGACGACGGATGCTTCGCCGCAATGCTGGCGCTGCATCTTCCCGACAAATATCTCGACCAGCTCTTCGTCGCGCCGCAATGTCAGGGCAAGGGGATCGGCCGGCAACTGCTTGCCTTCACGCGGCAGCAACTGCCCGACGAAATATGGCTGCGCTGCGTGCGCGAGAACGAGAAGGCCTGGCGCTGCTACGAGCGTGAAGGTTTCGTGTACGAGAAGGAAGAGGTCGCGAGCGCGACCGGGTACAGGATGAAATATTATCGATGGAAAAGGGAAGCGGTCTGATGATGAAACTCTACTGGTCGCCGCGCTCGCGCTCGTTCACCGCGCTCTGGCTGATGGAAGAGACCGGACAGCCCTATGAGCGCGTGCTGACCGATATTTCCACCGGCGCGCAGCGCGCGCCGGAGTATCTGGCGATCAATCCGATGGGAAAGGTGCCGGCATTGCAGGACGGCGAAGCCACGTTGGCGGAGGCCGCCGCGATCTGCGCCTATGTCGCCGAGCGTTACCCGGAGGCGAAGCTGGCGCCTGCGGTCGGCGATCCCCTGCGTGCAAAATACCTCTACTGGCTGTTCTTCGCGCCGAGCTGCATCGAGCCGGCCATCGTGCAGCTGGCGACCAAGATCGAGATGAACCCGGTCGCCGCCGGCTGGGGCGACGCGCAGCGGGTGGTCGACGTGCTCGACGCCGCCTTACAGAAGGGGCCCTGGCTGCTCGGCGAGAATTTCTCCGCCGCCGACATCGCGATCGGTTCGGGCCTGAATTTCGGCGTGCGGCTGTTCAACATGATCCCGTCGCGGCCGTCGTTCGACGCCTATATCGCCCGCTGCATGGCGCGGCCTGCATTCCAGCGCGCGGAGAAGATCGCGGCGGGGTAGAGGAAGTCCGTGGATGGGGTAACGGCTGCGGCGGGCTAGTCCTTCAGCGTTTCCGGCCGCGGCATCGAGATGATGTTGTAGCCGCAATCGACGTAATGCACCTCTCCGGTGACGCCGCCGGAGAGATCGGAGAGCAGGTACAGCGCCGATCCGCCGAGCTCCTCCAGCGTCACGCCGCGGCCGAGCGGCGAGTTCTTCTGCTGGAAAGCGAACATTGCGCGGGCATCGCCGATGCCGGAGCCGGCGAGCGTGCGGATGGGACCTGCTGACAGCGCGTTGACGCGAATGTTGCGCGGACCGAAATCGACCGCGAGATAGCGCACGGACGCTTCCAGCGCCGCCTTGGCGACGCCCATGACATTGTAATTCGGCATTGCCCGCTCCGAGCCGCCGAAGGTGAGCGTGATCATGGAGCCGCCGGATTCCGGCATCAGCTCGGTCGCACGTTTCGCCAGCTCCGTAAAGGAGAAGCAGGAGATCACCATGGTGCGCGAGAAATTCGCCCGCGTGGTGTCGGCGTAGCGGCCCTTCAGCTCGTTCTTGTCGGAGAAGCCGATGGCGTGGACGAGGAAATCGAGACCGCCCCATTTGGCGCGCAGCGCTTCAAACAGGGAGTCGACGCTGGCGATGTCCTCGACGTCGCAGGGCAGCACGGTGTCGACCTTGAGCTGTTCGGCGAGCGGCTTGACGCGCTTGCCGAGCGCCTCGCCCTGATAGGTGAAAGCGAGTTCCGCGCCCTGGGCCGCCAGCGCCTGTGCAATGCCCCATGCGATGGAATGATCATTGGCGATGCCCATGATCAGACCGCGTTTTCCCTGCATCAGGCCCTGCATCGTCGCTCTTCCCTTTTGATCCGTTTACTCAGTATCCAAGACGTCAAAGGCCGGGACAAGCCCGGCCAAGACGGTGAAATCCGAATTATTCAGCTGACAGAAAGCGTCACGCGTCCATCCGCTTGAACACCAGCGTGGCGTTGGTGCCGCCGAAGCCGAACGAGTTCGACAGCACGGTGCCGAGCCTGGCGTTGTCGATGCGCTTGCGCACGATCGGCATGTCGGCGAACACCGGATCCAGTTCTTGGATATGCGCGCTCTCGCAGACGAAGCCGTTGTTCATCATCAGCAGCGAGTAGATCGCTTCCTGCACGCCGGTGGCGCCGAGCGAATGGCCGGTCAGCGCCTTGGTCGCCGAGATCGGCGGGCACTTGTCGCCGGTGCCGAACACCTTGCGGATCGCCTCGATCTCCGGCGGATCGCCGGCCGGCGTCGAGGTGGCGTGCGGGTTGATATAGTCGACCGGCGTCTTCACGGTCTGAAGCGCCATACGCATGCAGCGCTCGGCGCCCTCGCCCGACGGCGCGACCATGTCGTATCCGTCCGACGTGGCGCCGTAGCCGACCACCTCGCCATAAATGCGCGCGCCGCGCGCCTTGGCGTGCTCGAGCTCTTCGAGAACGACGACCCCGGCGCCGCCGGCGATGACGAAACCATCGCGGCTGACGTCGTAGGGACGCGAGGCGGTGGCGGGCGTGTCGTTGTATTTCGAGGACATCGCGCCCATGGCGTCGAACAGCACCGACAGCGACCAGTCGAGCTCCTCGCAACCGCCGGCGAAGATGACGTCCTGCTTGCCCATCTGGATCGTCTCATAGGCATTGCCGATGCAATGATTCGACGTCGCGCAGGCCGACGAGATCGAATAGTTCACGCCCTTGATCTTGAACCAGGTGGCGAGCGTCGCCGACGCGGTCGATGACATCGCCTTCGGCACCGCAAAGGGTCCGACGCGCTTGGGGCCCTTGGTGCGGGTGATGTCGGCGGCTTCCACGATGGTCCGCGCGGACGGCCCGCCCGAGCCCATGATGATGCCGGTGCGGATGTTGGAAACTTCGGAAGGCTCGAGACCGGAATCCTGAATCGACTGTTCCATCGCGACGTGATTCCACGCAGCCCCTTCGGCAAGGAAGCGCATGGCGCGGCGGTCGATCACGTCGGATGGATTGAGCGTCGGCGCACCCTGGACCTGCGAACGGAAGCCGAGCTCCTTGTATTTGGAAGCATGGGTGATGCCGGACTTCGCCTCATGCAGGCTCGACAGCACTTCCTGGGTGTTGTTTCCGATGGACGAGACAATGCCCATCCCCGTGATGACAACCCGCCTCATGTTCGCCTCGCCCTGTCCGTTCGTTTGGTGTGATGGCCTGAAATATAAGTTCAATTACCGGGTTGCGTACCCTGCTTGAACAGTCCGACCTTCAGGTCCTTCGCGCGATAGATAATCTCGCCATCCATGGAAAGCCACCCGTCGGCGATACCCAGAACCAGCTTTCCACGCATCACGCGCTTGATATCGGTCTGGTAGACGACCTTTTTGACGTGCGGCAACACCTGGCCGGAAAATTTCAGCTCGCTCAGCCCCAGCGCCCGGCCGCGGCCTTCGCCGCCGATCCAGCCGAGGTAGAACCCGACCATCTGCCAGAGGGCGTCGAGCCCCAGGCAGCCCGGCATGACCGGGTCGTTCTTGAAATGGCAGCCGAAAAACCAGAGATCCGGCTTCACGTCGAGCTCGGCGCGGACCAGGCCCTTGCCGTATTCGCCGCCGGTATCGGTGATCTCGCTGATGCGGTCGAACATCAGCATCGGCGGCAACGGCAACTGGGCATTGCCCGGCCCGAACATCTCGCCCCGGCCGCAAGCCAGCAAATCCTCATACTCGTAACCGTTGCGCCGATTGAGCATCGCCTCAAAAACCTTTCGAATTCCCGATTACGCGTTCTGGGCAGGATGGCAACCCCGCGGGCGACAACCAGCCCTGCGGGCCGTACGACCCCCGAAAGCCCTGCGGAGACCGGCATCGGCCATTGCTGAAATCGCATGGCTCGGATTGGGCCGCTCTGTAACATGGCGATCTGCAGCCGGCAAAGCACCGCTGCCGGGTAAATCGCCGCGCCATCTGCAACGTTCCGCTTAACCTTGGTCAGGTTCTAGTTGCGAAAAACTTGCATCTAGTGCAATTCCTTCTATATTCCAGTCCAGTAACTGCTGGAAGTACGAGTACGGGCCCGACCTTGGATATCAACGACGCAACCACCCGCACCGATGACGCGGACACCGCCGCAGTGCGCGCGGCTGGACATCAGCCGGCGCTCACCGGCTGCCCGTGGCACGATGTCAACGAGATGCTGCAGGCGGCGGGACTACGTCCCACCCGCCAGCGCATGGCTTTGGGCTGGCTGCTGTTCGGCAAGGGGGCGCGTCACCTCACCGCTGAAATGCTGTACGAGGAAGCGACGCTCGCCAAGGTTCCGGTATCGCTGGCAACCGTCTACAACACGCTCAACCAGCTCACCGATGCGGGCCTGCTGCGTCAGGTCAGCGTCGACGGCACCAAGACCTATTTCGACACCAACGTGACGGCACATCACCACTTCTATCTCGAGAACAATCACGAGCTGGTCGACATCCCCGACCCGAACCTCGTGCTTTCGAAGATGCCGGACGTGCCCGAGGGCTACGAAATCTCCCGCGTCGACATGGTCGTGCGCCTGCGCAAGAAGCGCTAGTTGAAGCAAAGCTAGCTGTCGTCCCGGCCAAGCGAAGCGCGAGCCGGGACCCATAACCCCAAATCTTGATGTTGCACTTCGCTGGAGCCGCAGCGTGCGTCAATATGACAGCCTGTGGTTATGGGTCCCCGCGTTCGCGGGGACGACAAGCGGAGATCACTCCACCTTCTCGCCTTCGTAGACGCCCCACAGGCGCGGCTGCTCGATCCAGCCGTCGAAGCCGCTGCCGACGACACGGCACCAGCCGTTGCTGCACTTCTTCACCTGCGCCACGACGCCGGCCTGCAGCCGCGCCGCGACCGCGCTGGTGGGATCGGCGCTGTCATGGAGCGGGGCGAGTTCGCCCTTGCTCTTCATGGTGACCACCGCAGTGCGTCGGCCCGACAGCATGGAGTGATAGACCCAGCCTTCGGAGCCTTCGGAATCGCGCACCCGGCGCCAGTTCTCGAATTCGGCGGTGATCTCCACCGGCAGACCGGCACGCGTATAGACCCAGGCCACGTCGTTGTCCTTGGTCGGACCGGCCCTGACATTCACATGATCGGACTTGAGGCTGACATAGCGCGGAATCGGCAAGCCGCTCGTGGCCGCCGGCGAATCCTTCGCCGCATGGCCGATACCGCCCAGGGCTCCCAGCGTCGAAGCCGCCAGGACCGCCACCGCACAAAAACGCACCCACCCCATTCAACTCGTCTCCCGCCGGAAACGCGGCAACTCAACCGCCTTGTGCCGGTCCCGCTTGTCCTGACGCCAAAACCCCAAATCCCCTGTGCAGTTGCGGAATCGAAGCCCCGATTGTCGATTTCCTTGCTTCTTGTCTTGGCCCGGCCTTCTGCTAGAGAGGACGGAACAACACGAGAGCCGAATTTTCCCGGGCAAATCCGGGCTAAATGTCGGGGAACCCAAGGAAATGCCGGGGACCGCGCTGCAAGAATGCAGTGTCGAACAACCGGGTTAATGAGGTCTGAACAGAAGGCTTTCGTTAAGCTCAGCCTCATGAGAGCGGAAAATGTCGGTTAAGAAAAAGCCTCTCGTCGTCGTCACGCGCAAGCTGCCGGACTCCATCGAGACCCGGATGCGCGAGCTGTTCGATGCGAAGCTCAATCTCGACGACGTTCCGATGACTTCAGAGCAGATCGCTGAAGCGGCGCGCACCGCCGACGTGCTGGTGCCGACCGTCACGGATGAAATCAACGAAGCGATCCTCAAGCAGCCCGACTGCAAGCTCCGCCTGATCGCCAATTTCGGCAATGGCGTCGACAATATCGACGTCGCCGCGGCGCATGCCCGCGGCATCACCGTGACCAACACGCCGAAGGTGCTGACCGAAGACACCGCCGACATGACCATGGCGCTGATCCTGGCCGTGCCGCGCCGGATGATCGAAGGCGCCTCCGTCCTCACCGAGGGCAAACACTGGGCGGGCTGGTCGCCGACCTGGATGCTCGGCCACCGCATCGGCGGCAAGCGCCTCGGCATCGTCGGCATGGGTCGCATCGGCCAGGCGGTGGCGCGCCGCGCCCGCGCCTTCGGCCTGCAGATCCACTACCACAACCGCCGCCCGGTGGCGCCGCAGATCGCCGAAGAACTCGGCGCGACCTACTGGGAAAGCCTCGACCAGATGCTGGCGCGGATGGACATCATTTCGGTGAACTGTCCGCACACGCCGGCGACCTATCATCTGTTGTCGGCGCGCCGGCTGAAACTGATCCGCAAGGAGGCCTACATCGTCAACACCGCGCGCGGCGGGGTGATCGACGAGGACGCCATGGTCAAGCTGATCGAGAGCGGCGAGATCGGCGGCGCCGGGCTCGACGTCTACGAGCACGAACCCCTGGTGAATCCGAAGCTGGTGCGGCTCGGCAAGGCCGGCAAGGTGACGCTGCTGCCGCATATGGGCTCGGCCACCATCGAAGGCCGCGTCGACATGGGCGAGAAGGTGATCATCAACATCCGGACATTCCTCGACAACCACAAGCCGCCGGATCGCGTGCTGCCGAGCATGCTCTGAGCGCGGCGGCGGCGTGAGTGAGATGCACGAACGCCTGCTCGACCGACTCGCCGATGCCATCGTTGCCCTGCATCCGGACCGGCGCATCCGCGTGGCCATCGACGGCGTCGATGGCGCGGGCAAGACCATGCTGGCAGACACGCTGGCGCCGCTGGTCGTCGCGAAGGGCCGCCCGGTCACCCGCGCCGGCGTCGACGACTTCCATTGTCCGCGCAGCGTCCGCTACGCACGCGGCCGCTACTCGCCCGAAGGCTTCTATCTGGATTCCTATGATTACGCCGCGCTTCACCGCCTGCTGCTCGCTCCGTTCGGGCCCGGCGGGTCGGGCATCTATGTCGCAAGACATTTCGATCATCGTGTGGATCGCGCCACCGCACGGCAGTCACAGCAGGCGCCGCCTGAAGCCGCCCTGATCCTGGACGGGATCTTCCTGCATCGCGCGGAGTTGCGCGATTGTTGGGATCTGTCGATCTTCCTGCAGGTCGAGTTTGCCGTCTCGCGCCAGCGCAACGCCGCCCGCGACGGCACGCCGGACGCGCTCGATCCCGATACCCCGTTCAACCGGCGCTATGCCGGCGGGCAGCAGCTGTATCTCGCGGAATGCCAGCCCGCGCAGCGGGCGGATATCCTGATCGACTACAACGATCATCGAGCGCCAAACGTGCTGAGGTGGCTGGGGCAAGCATCTTGAACGCCGGTTACGCCGCGGATACGGACTCAAATTTGCGAAAACAACCCCATGCACAGTACGACGGGCCAGCCGCTGCGGTAATATCACACCGTGAGACGCCAAGTCGCCGGTCAGCGATGCCCGCTCAGATCGACGATCGCCGGCGCCTCGCCATTGAGCGGATTTTGCGGGTCGCGCTTGTAGCGCAGCGTCTCGAACCGCATCGACAGCGCGTCGACCATCAGGAGGCGGCCGACCAGGCCTTCGCCGAAGCCGACGATCTCGCGGATCGCCTCCATCGCCATCATCGAGCCCAGCACGCCCGCGAGCGCGCCCATCACGCCGGCCTCCGCACAGGTCGGCACCGTGCCGGCGGGCGGCGGCTCCGGAAACAGGCAGCGATAGGTCGGATTGAGTTCGCCGTCGGCATTGCGCTCATGGGCACGGATGGTGGTGAGCGAACCGTCGAACATGCCGAGCGCCGCCGTGATCAGGGGCTTCGCCGCGAGATAGCAGGCATCGGAAACCAGATAACGCGTCTCGAAATTGTCGGAGCCGTCGAGCACGAGGTCGTAGCCGCCGATGATGCTCATGGCGTTGGCCGCGTTGAGCCGCACCGCATGTGACGCGAACAGCACATGCGGATTGAGGCTGCGGATCTGCTCGGCCGCGCTGTCCACCTTGAGCCGTCCGATCTCGGGCGTGGTGTGAATGATCTGGCGCTGCAGGTTCGACAACGACACCCGGTCGTCGTCGACCACGCCGAGCGTGCCGATTCCGGCCGCGGCGAGGTACATCAGCGACGGCGCGCCAAGCCCGCCTGCGCCGATCACCAGCACGGCGGCCTCCTTCAGCGCCGCCTGTCCGGGACCGCCGACCTCGCGCAGCACGATATGCCGGGCGTAACGTTCCAGTTCCTTGTCGCTCAGCATCACATGTCTCCCTCATGGTGAGGAGCGCGCCTTCGCGCGTCTCGAACCATGAAGCCCGCGGTCCATCCCTCGAGACGCGGCTTGCGCCGCTCCTCGGGATGAGGGTTTACCTGAACCGGCATCCGGTTGTTGCCTACCATGCAGATGTGCATAATCGGCGATAGCTGCAATCCCGGGATTTGTCATGAGAACGGCGCTTTCTGCAACCTTGTTGGTCGCGGTCGTGGCATTCCCGGCCAGCGAAAGCGCCTTTGCCCAGGCGCCGGCCGCTGCACCCGCCAAGCCGAAGCCGGCAACGACAGCGCCGGTGCGCCCGCCCAAGACGCAGACGCCCGCCGATACCGCCAATGCGATGGGACAGGCCGAACGGCTTGCGCTGCAATCGGACCTTGCCTGGGTCGGCGACTATAACGGCGCGATCACGGGCGAAGTTTCCGAGCGCATGGTCAACGCCATCAAGGAATTCCAGAAGAGCCGCGGCGCGAAACAAACCGGCGTGCTCAATCCGCAGGAGCGCGGCATCCTCGCCGACACCGCCAAGAAGCGGCAGGAGAATGTCGGCTGGAAGATCGTCACCGACGCCGGCACCGGCGTGCGGCTCGGCATCCCGCAGAAACTGGTGCCGCAGCAGACGAGCGACGCCGGCGGCACCAAATGGACATCGCCGACCGGCACGGTGCAGGTCGTGCTGACACGGCGCAAGGAAGCCAACCCGACCACCGCAAGACTCGCCGAACTTGAGAAGAAGGCGAACGGCCGCAAGGTCGACTACAGCGTCGTCAAGCCGGATTTCTTCGTGCTGTCGGGCCTGCAGGGGCTGAAGAAGTTCTACCTGCGCGGCACCTTCAAGAGCGACGAAGTCCGGATCATGACCATCCTGTATGACCAGGCGGTCGAGAATACCGTCGAGCCGGTGGTGATCGCAATGTCGAGCGCCTTCACACCGTTCCCGAGCGGGCCACAGGCGGCAGGACCGCCGCCGCGCAAGACGGTGGAGTATGGCACCGGCATCGTAGTCGCCGAGGACGGCAGCATCGTCACCGACCGCCAGCTCGTCGAGGCCTGCGTCGCCATCGCGATTCCCGGATTCGGCAATGCCGAGCGCCTCGCCGAGGACCGGGAGCGCGACCTCGCGCTGCTGCGCGTCTATGGCGCGCGAGGACTGAAGCCGCTCAACCTTACCGGCGGCAGCGGCGGCAAGACTGCGATCGACCTCATTGGGATCGCCGATCCGCAGAGTCAGGGCGGCGGCAATGCCGTCAGCAGCGTAAAGGCGTCGCTCAACGGCGCCGATCTCTTGCCAGCACCGGCGATCGGTTTCGCCGGCGCCGCCGCTGTCGATGCCGATGGCAAGTTCGCCGGGCTGGCGCAGCTGAAGCCGGTGCAGGTAGCAGGACCCGCGGATGGCACGCCGCCGCAGGCCGCGCTGGTTCCCGCCGATGCCGTGCGCAACTTCCTGAAGGCCAACGGCGTCAATGCGGCCGGCACATCCGCGGATGTCAGGGCGGCCATCGTCCGCGTGATCTGCGTGCGCAAATAGCGCGCTGCCGCGCTACCCCGGCTCCGGATTCTTGACCCATGTCAACGACACTCCCCACAGACCGCGTCAATTGCGTCGAGCCGTCTCGCGGAACGAGGGCACGATCATGAACCGCTGTATGACGCTTGTGGCAGGGCTTGCCGCCGGGATCGCGATCTGCGGCGATGCAGCCGCCCAGTCGCCGCCATTGCCTACCCCGTTGGTGGAAGAGGTGATGGTCAAGACGACGCTTCTGACGCTGAACGACGCCAACATCACCGGCAATTACGACGTGCTTTTCGCCAGGATGGCCAAGCCGTTCCGTGACAAGCTGACCGCCGACACGTTGAAGCAGGGATTCAAGTCCTTTGCCGGTCGCCATATCGACGTCATCGCGGCGATGCCCATCGTCGCCTCAAGCAAGCCGGAGATCGGCAGCCGCGGCGAGCTGATGCTGCGCGGCCATTTCGACACCACGCCTTCGCGCCTCACCTATCAACTCGACTACTTGATCTCCGAAGGCGAGTGGAAGCCGGTGGTGATCGACGTCAAGGTCAGGAATCAATCTTCGAGCGTTGCCGGGCCGGCCGAGTTGCTGGCGCGCGCGGCCGCCGATATCTCCGGAGCGGGCAGCGGGGCACGGCCATGAACGGCTCGGCCCCGCAGACAGCCACGTGGCGCAAGGTGCTGGCCGCCATCCTCGATTTCCTGATGGTGTTCTTCGTTGGAGGCTATGCGATCGGCTATCTGACCGGCGGCACGACCGCCGAAGGCTTCAAGCTCGAGGGCGCCCCGGCCATCGTGCTGTTCGCCCTGATCGTCGTCTACTTCGTCGCCGGCAGCAAATATCTCGGCGGGACCGTCTGGCAGCGCATCCTCTACAAGTGAGCACGGCTCTCACCGCAGGCGGAACCGCACGCCGGCACGCGCAAGGCCGCCGGACATCCCGATCGGCGTGCCGTCGGCGCGCCAGCAGGCGGCGCCCGTCATCCCGCCGTCCCCGTCGAACGCGATGCCGTTCATGCCGCCGCCGACGGTGGGCATCGCCAGGACCTTGTGGCCCATCGCGGCAAGCTTCGCGCGCACGCTCTCGGGCACCGCGGACTCGATCTCCAGCGCATTGCCTTCGGTCCAGACCCGCGGCGCCTCTACCGCCTCCTGCAGCGTCATGCCGTGGTCGATCAGATTGACCAGCGCCTGCATCGCGCTCGGGAAGATGCGCTTGCCACCCGGCAAGCCCAGCGCATAGCGCAGTCTGCCGTCGCGCAAGGCCATCATCGGCGACATCGAAGTGGTGACGCGCTTGCCCGGCGCCAGCGACAGCGCGTGGCCCGGCCGGGGGTCGTAGAGGTTCATGTAGTTGTTCGGGATGGTGCCGAGGCCGGGAATGAGAATCTTGGCGCCGAACAGGTTGTTGATGGTCTGCGTGGTCGCCACCACGTTGCCGAACGCATCTGCCGCCGTCATGTGCGTGGTGTGTGCGCCCTCGAGCTGCGCGACGCCGGCGCCCCAGGCCTGCGCGCGGCCGGGATCGATGGCACGGCGTCGCTCCTCGGCATAGGCCTTCGACGTCAGCCGCTCGACCGGCACGTTGACATAGGCGGGATCGCCGCTCGCCGCCTCGCGATCGGCAAACGCGATCTTCATCGCCTCTGCAAGGTAGTGAATGGTCTGCGCCGTACCGAAGCCGAGCGAAGCTATGTCATAGCCCTCGAGGATGTTCAGCATCTCGGCGATATGCACACCGGACGCCGCGGGCGGCGGCGGGCCCATGATCTGCCACCCCCGATAATCGGCCCGGATCGGCTGCCGCTCGACGGTCTTGTAGGTCCTGAGGTCTTCGTGCGCGATAAAGCCGCCGTTCGCCTTCATGTAGTCGACAAGGACATTGCCGAGTAGGCCGTTGTACAGGGCATCGGCGCCGTGCTGCGCGATGTAAGTCAGCGTCTCCGCATATTCGGCCTGCACCACGCGCTCGCCCGGTTTCAGCGGCACGCCATCGGGCAGGTAGATCGCCGAGATCGGTTTGTCCTTCAGCATCACGTCGGCGCCATCGGCGATGCATTCGTGCAGATAGGGCGTCGCCGCAAAGCCGCGCGCGGCGTGCTTGATCGCGGGCTGCATCACGTCGGCAAGGCTCATGGTGCCGAACCGCGCCAGCGTCTCGCACCAGGCCTTCAGCGAGCCGGGGACGGCAACCGCTTTCGGTCCGTTGAGGTTTTTGTCATCGACCGTGTCGAACACGTCGTGCGGCGAGCCCGGCTTCGACATATAGGTGTCCGGCTTCACCGCCAGCGGCACCGTGCTCTGGCCGTCGATGAAGCGGTGGCTGCCGTCGGAAGTACGAATATGCGCCATGCCGCCGCCGATGATGCCGACCATCATCGGCTCGACGACGGTCAGCGCGAACAGCGTCGCGATCGCCGCATCCACCGCGTTGCCGCCGGCCGCGAGCATTTCCACGCCTGCGGCAGTCGCCAGCGGATGATTGCTCACCACCATGCCGCGGCTGGAAGATGCTGGCTGCTTGTCGCATTGGAAGACCGTCGCCGCACGGTCGCGCCAGTTTCCGCCCATTGCCATTTGTTTTCTCGTTGCCGGGAGCGATGCAGGCGATGTTCTCCGCCTCCGCAGCAGCGGTCAAGCCGTGACGATTTTCCTCGCGGCGGCATACTCCGTAGATTTGCGCATAGGCAGAATTTTCGCGGTAGTCATACGGAATTGCCACAATTCCGAAATCGGCGATGATGGCAGCGTAACGATTCGGACTTCCGCGATTCCCCGGGGCAGCGCGCCGGATCGGGCCGGCACGTCCTGGGCGAGAACGGCCCGGCAGCGCGCCAATGCGAAGCCCCCGTTTGTGGCGTACCGCATACAAAGACCAGCGCAATCCAAAGGACCAGCAATGCATACGATCGTATTGGCCACCCAGAAAGGTGGCTCCGGCAAGAGCACGCTCGCCGTCGGCCTCGCCCGCGCGGCGATCGACGCCGGACACACCGTCCGCCTGATCGAAACCGACCAGCAGGGCACCCTCTCCAACTGGCAGGCCCGCCGCAACTACGCCGAGCCGCGCGTCGACCCCGTCTATGCGGCCGGCGACATCGCCGCGCGGCTGGAACGGCTGGTGGAAGAAGGCGTGACGCTGGCGATCGTGGACACCGCGGGCGGCGTCGGCGCGGCCACCTCGGTCGCGATCCGCTACGCCGACCTCTGCCTGATCCCGGCGCGACCGAGCGTCGTCGACATCGAGGCGACCGCCGTGACGCTTGCCGAAGTGCGGCGCGCCGCAAAGCCGTTCGCCTTCGTGCTCAACCAGACGCCGATCCGCGGCCAGCGCGTCACCGGCGCGGCGACGGCGCTCGGCGAAGGCACGCTCGACATTCCCGACGCGGTGGCACAGCCCTTCATCGTGATGCGCAACGATCACCAGGACGCGCTGAGCGCGGGCCTTGCGGTCAGCGAATTCGCGCCGTCGGGCAAGTCCACCGAGGAGATTCGCGGCCTTTGGTCGTGGATCGAGACCCGGCTCGGCCTGGCGGCGTCGATCGTGCCCGCGGACGTGAGCGAGCTGCCGGTCGCGGCGATACCGTCCGTGCAGCCGTCGGCAGAAGCCTTCGACTTCGCCTGAACGGCGTCGCTTCCCGCAGAAGCGGGAGCCATGACCACCGATGTCTGCTGTTGGCCGGACTCTGGCCCCGGGTCGGTACGACGCAGACTTCGGTGGTTCAGTTTTTCCGGGCGCGGTAGGGTGGGCAACGCGCAGCGTGCCCGCCTTCAAGAGCACCGCCAGAATGGTCGGCACGCTTCGTTTTGCCACCCTACGGCATCATCGCATTTATTTCTGGCACTTCGGGCACCAGAAGGTCGAGCGACCGTTCTGGGTAAAGCGGCGTACGGTGCCGACGCAGCGCCTGGTCTGGCACTTTTCCCCTTCACGGTCGTAGACCTGGAACGAATGCTGGAAGTAACCGAGTTCGCCCGAGGTCTGGCGATGGTCGCGCAGTGAGGAGCCGCCGGCCCCGATCGCCTGGTTCAGCACGGTGTGAATCTCCTCGACCAGCCGCCGCGCATGGTCGGTGGTCTCGCCTGTCCTGGTCGCGAGCGTCGCGGCCAGCCGCCGCGGCGACAGATGCGCGCGATACAGCGCCTCGCAGACGTAGATGTTGCCAAGTCCCGCCACTACGCGCTGGTCGAGCAGGGCTGCCTTGAGACTCGTCTTCTTGTTGTGACAGGCGCGCGCCAGCATGCCGGCGTCGAACTCGTTGCCGAGCGGCTCGGGCCCGAGGCCGGCCAGCAGCGGTTCGTCCTCCAGCTCGCCCCGGGCGATGATCTTCATGTAGCCGAAGCGGCGCGGATCGTTGAACACGACGGAGGCGCCCGAAGACATGTGGAACACGACATGGTCGTGGGTGCGATCCTCGTTGCGGGGATAGTGGAATTCGCCTGGTGTCGAATTGGTCTCGCCCTTCAGCACCCGGAACGAGCCGGACATGCCGAGATGCATCAGCAGCACGTCGCCGGAGCTCAAATCCGCCATCAGGTATTTGGCGCGGCGGCCGAGCCCGGTGACGGTCTGGCCGTCCAAGCGGGCCGCAAAATCCTTCTGGAACGGGAAGCGCAAATCCTTGCGGCGGGCCTCCGCTTTAAGGATTTTCGCACCTTCCATGACCGGTTGCAGGCCGCGACGGACGGTCTCGACTTCGGGTAATTCGGGCATCGAGGTCATTCACCTTATGGAGGGCGTGTGATAGCCCCTTGGCGGCCGGCGCGCTATGGTCCGCCGGGTGAGGTTTTAAGTGAGTACCGCGATGGCTCGGCCGGACCAAACCACACATTTCGGCTTCAGGGACGTGCCCCTGGGCAACAAGCAGACGCTGGTGAACGAGGTGTTTCACAGCGTGGCTTCCCGCTACGACCTGATGAACGACCTGATGTCCGCCGGCCTGCACCGGGCCTGGAAGGACGTCATGGTCACCACCCTCAATCCGCCGAAGACGGGCGCGCCGTTCCAGCTGCTCGACGTCGCCGGCGGCACCGGCGACGTATCGTTCCGCGCGGCGAAGGCATCGGGTGCGGGCTTCCGCGCCACCGTCTGCGACATCAATGTGGACATGCTCGAGGTCGGCCGCAACCGCGCCAGCGCCCAGCTTCTCGACGACCGCGTCAGCTTCGTCGAGGGCAATGCCGAGGCCTTGCCGTTTCCCGATCGCAGCTTCGACGCCTACACCATTGCGTTCGGCATCCGCAACGTGCCGCAGATCGACCTTGCGCTGAAGGAAGCCTGGCGCGTACTGCGTCCCGGCGGTCGGTTCCTCTGTCTTGAATTTTCCACTGTCGATGTGCCGGGACTCGAGAAACTGTACGACCTGTTTTCGTTCCGCGTCATCCCGCAGCTCGGCCGCGCTGTGACCGGAGATGCCGAGTCGTATCGGTATCTCGTCGAGTCCATCCGCAAGTTTCCCAAGCCCAATGCCTTTGCCGACATGATCCGCGCCGCCGGCTTTGCGCGCGTCAAGTGGCAGAGCCTGTCGGGCGGCATCGTGGCGCTGCATTCGGGCTGGCGTTTGTGATTTCAGCTGCGACCCACATTGCACGGCTTGCCCGCGCCGGTTTCGTGTTCGCGCGCGAGGGCGTGTTCGGCGTCATCGACCCCAGCCTGGTGCCGCCGCCGGCGCAGCTGCTGATGAAGCTGGCGCGGCTGGTCGAGCGGCCCGGCGCCAGGGTCGGCCCGCGGCTGTCGCGCGCGCTGACGCGGCTCGGGCCCGCCTATCTCAAGCTCGGACAATTCCTGGCGACGCGGCCCGACGTGGTCGGCGTCGTGATGGCGCGCGACCTCGAGAATCTGCAGGACCGCCTGCCGCCGTTCCCGCAGGCCGAGGCTGAAGCCGCCGTCGCGCAATCGCTGGAGAAGCCTGTATTGCAGGCCTTTGCCGACTTCGGGCCATCGGTTGCGGCAGCCTCGATCGCACAGGTGCATCGCGGCGAGGTGATGCTGAACGGCGAGCGCCAGGCGGTCGCCATCAAGGTACTCCGCCCCAACGTCGCTTCTCGGTTTCGCCGCGACCTCGGCGATTTCTTCTTCGTCGCCCACAAGGCGGAGCAGCACTCGGCGGAAGCGCGCCGGCTGCGCCTGATCGAAGTGATCAACACCATGTCGCGCTCGGTCGCGATGGAAATGGACCTGCGGCTGGAGGCAGCCGCGATGTCCGAGATGGCGGAGAACACCAGGGACGACCCGGATTTCCGCGTGCCGACCGTGGACTGGGATCGCACCACCCACAACGTGCTGACGATGGAATGGATCGACGGCATCGCGCTGAACGATCATGCGCGGCTGGCGCAGGCGAAGGTCGACCTGCCCGATCTCGGCCGCAAGGTGATCCAGAGTTTTCTGCGCCACGCGCTGCGCGACGGCTTTTTCCACGCCGACATGCATCCGGGCAACCTGTTCCTCGACGACGCCGGGCGCCTTGTTGCCGTGGACTTCGGCATCATGGGCCGGCTCGGTCTGAAGGAGCGGCGCTTCCTCGCCGAGATCCTGCTCGGCTTTATCACCCGCGACTATCGCCGCGTCGCCGAGGTGCATTTCGAGGCCGGCTACGTGCCCGGCCATCACTCGGTGGAGAATTTCGCGCAAGCCATCCGCGCCATCGGCGAGCCGATCCACAACCGGACCGCCGAAGAAATCTCGATGGCGAAGCTGCTGACCTTGCTGCTCGAGGTGACCGGTCTCTTTGACATGCAGACGCGCCCCGAGCTGATCCTGCTGCAGAAGACCATGGTGGTGGTCGAGGGCGTGGCGCGCGGCTTCGATCCGAAACTCGACATCTGGAAGGTCGCCGATCCCGTGGTGCGCGAGTGGATCGAACGCAATCTCGGGCCCATCGGCCGCATCCAGGGCGCGATGGCGGGGGCCGGAGAATTGGGCCGGGTGGCCGCCAGCCTGCCCGTGATGGCGGGCCGCGCCGTGACCGTGCTGGAGCATCTGGAGAAGATGGTGCGGGAGGGCGTGACGCTGTCGCCGGAAACCATCGCCGCGTTCAGCCGCGCCGAGGCGCGCAAGGACCGCTGGCGGACCGTGGCGGTCTGGATCATCGCAGTAACGTTCATCGGGATTCTGTTCGCGGTCATGCGGCTTTGATTGCAAAGCATGCATCGTTTTGCTAGCATTGCTAGCAACAACCAGTCTCGAGGCCCGTTCCCATGGCCAATCTCACCATTCGAAGGCTTGACGACGCCATCCGCGACGAATTGCGGCTGCGCGCCGCCCGCAACGGCCGCTCGGTCGAGGACGAGGTGCGGGTGATCCTGCGCGAGGCCGCGCAACACCAGGCGCCGGCGCCCGCCCTGCCCGTTCCCGGCGAAGGTCCGGCCGCCGAACCCGGCGCGCGCCTGGCGCAGGTCACCCTGATCATCGGCGGCGGCATCGCCGCGTTCAAATCCCTCGAGCTGATCCGCCGGCTGAAGGAGCGCCGGATCGAGGTTCGCTGCGTGCTGACCAAGGCCGCGCAGCACTTCGTGACGCCGCTGTCCGCCAGCGCACTGGCGCATGAGCGCGTCTACACCGACCTGTTCGACCCCCAGAGCGAGTTCGACGCCGGCCACATTCGCCTCGCGCGCGACTGCGATCTGATCGTGGTGGCGCCTGCCACGGCGGATCTGATGGCAAAGATGGCGCACGGCCATGCCGACGACCTCGCCAGCGCCATCCTGCTCGCCACCGACAAGCCGGTGCTGCTGGCGCCGGCGATGAACCCGCTGATGTGGAACAACGCCGCCACCCGCCGCAACGTCATGCAGCTGCGCCGCGACGGCATCCACACGGTCGGCCCCAATGTCGGCGAGATGGCGGAAGCCGGCGAAGCCGGCGTCGGGCGGATGTCGGAGGCCGTCGAAATCGCCGCCGCCGCCGAGCATCTACTGCGCCCGCCACGGCCGCAGCCGCTCGCAGGCAAGCGCGTGCTGATCACCGCGGGGCCCACGCATGAGGCGATCGATCCCGTGCGCTACATCGCCAATCGCTCGTCCGGCAAACAGGGTTTTGCGATTGCCGCCGCGGCGCAGGCCGCCGGCGCCGACGTCGTGCTGGTGACGGGCCCGGTGGAATTGCGCGATCCCGCCGGCGTCACGACGATCCGCGTCGAATCCGCGCGCGACATGCTGCACAAGGTGGAAGCGGCGTTGCCGGTCGATATCGCCATCTTCGCTGCCGCCGTGGCCGATTGGCGCGTCGCCAGCGAAGGCGCGCAGAAGCTGAAGAAGACGCCGGCCGGCATGCCGCCGCTGCAGCTGGTGGAAAATCCCGACATCCTCGCCACTGTCTCCAAGCTCAGGGAAAGGCGCCCGCCGCTCGTCATCGGCTTTGCGGCGGAGACCGAACATCTGATCGACAACGCCAAGGCCAAGATCAAGCGCAAGGGCTGCGACTGGATCGTCGCCAACGACGTCTCGCCCGCGACCGGCGTAATGGGCGGCGACCGCAACACCGTGCATCTCTTGACGCGCGAAAGTGGCGATATCGCCGTCGATTCCTGGCCTGTCATGACCAAGGAGCAGGTCGCGACACAGCTCGTCGCGCGCATCGCGACGCAGGTCGGAGCGAAAGCATGAGCGGTGCCGTGAAGGTCGACATCCTCCAGCTGCCGCACGGCGAAGGGCTTGCGCTGCCGGCCTATCAGAGCGCGGACGCGGCCGGGCTCGACCTGCTCGCCGCGGTGCCGGAAGGCGCGCCGCTGGTGCTGGCGCCAGGCAAGCATGCGATCGTGCCGACGGGCCTCGCCATCGCGCTGCCTCGCGGCTTCGAGGCGCAGGTGCGCCCGCGCTCGGGGCTCGCCGCCAAGCACGGCGTCACCGTGCTCAACTCGCCCGGCACGATCGACGCGGACTACCGCGGCGAGATCAACGTCATCCTGATCAATCACGGCGCGGCGCCGTTTACGATCCGCCGCGGCGAACGCATTGCCCAGATGGTGATCGCGCCGGTCGTCCAGGCAGTGCTGGTCCCCGTCGCCGCCCTGTCCTCCACCGACCGCGGCAGCGGCGGGTTCGGCTCGACCGGGCGCTAAGCCTCTATTTCCATTCGCATTTCCAGGCCGTGTCACGCACTCCGAATCACGGCTATTGACTTTACCTACTAGTAGGTAGATTTCTGGTATGTGCTTCCCCTACCCTGAGGATCATTGCCATGACAACCGAACTCTACTGGCTGACGCTGACCGCCCTGATGACCGCCCTGTTCTGGATGCCCTATGTGCTCAACCGCATCGTGGTGAGTGGCCTTGCCGGCGCGCTTGCCGGCACTTCGCCGACCGACGCAAGCCAGTCCTCATGGGCCAACCGCGCCATCAGGGCGCATACCAACGCGATCGAGAATCTCGCGATCTTCGCGCCGGTCGTGCTCACCGCCCATGCGCTGAATATTTCCAACGGCGCTACCAAGGCGGCGGTGGTGGTCTATTTCTTTGCGCGGCTCGTCCACTACGTCGTCTACTCGGCAGCGATCCCGGCCGCGCGCACGCTCGCCTTCACCGCAGGCTGGCTGGCGCAGATCGCCATCATCGCCAGCATCCTGCGCTGGGTCTGACCCCCGATGGCCCGTCCGCTCCTGCTCGTCACCGGCATCGCAGAAGGTCTTGGCGCCGAGATCGCCACGGCCTTTGCACGGGCGGGCCATGACGTCATCGGCCTTTCCCGCAGCGGCCGCTGTTCGGCACAGATCCGCCAGTCGGTCGAACGGCACGGCGGCGCCTACACGCATCTGGCCTGCGATCTGACGGAGGCGGGCGATACCGCGGCCGCGATCGCCCCGCATGCCGCGCGCGTCGACGTGCTCATTCACAACGCGCACATGCTCCTGATCAGCCCTTTCGAGCAAACCACGACAAGCGAATTCGAGCAGGTCTGGCGCGTCGCCTGTCTCGGAGCGATGGTGTCGGCGCAGTCGGTCATTCCCCACATGGTGGCGCGCGGAAGGGGTGCCGTCATCTTCACCGGAGCAACGGCGGGCACCCGCGGCGGCGCCAATTTTTCGGCGTTTGCATCTGCAAAATTCGCGCTGCGGGGTCTTTCGCAATCGCTTGCGCGCGAGTTCGGCCCGCGCGGCGTGCATGTCGCCCATCTCGTGCTCGACGGGCTGATCGACGAGGCGCAGACCGACCAACGCTTCGGCGCATCGGCGTCCGCCCGGATGTCGCCGCAGGCGATCGCCAGGGTGTGTCTCGATCTGACGGCGCAGCATCCCTCGGCATGGACGCACGAAATGGACCTGCGCCCGTTCTCCGAACGGTTTTGACGGGGGCATCATGTCGAACGAACTCGTCAACGCCGATTTCGCGCAGCGCGTCGTGATCGCGACCGATTCGTTGCCGTGGATCCCCTCGCCACGAGCCGGCGTGGAACGCCGCCTGCTTGACCGCATCGGCGGCGAGGTTGCGCGCGCCACCTCGCTGGTTCGCTACGCCAGGGCTTCCTCGTTTCCCGCCCATCAACACGGGCTTGGGGAGGAGTTTCTGGTGCTGGACGGCGTGTTCTCCGATGAGCACGGCGATTACCCGACGGGTACCTATGTCCGTAACCCGCCCGGCAGCCGGCATACGCCGCGGACGGACCCGGGCTGCATCATCCTGGTCAAGCTTCGGCAGATGTCGCCAACCGAGACGGCGCGGGTCGTGATCGACAGTTCGGCGGCCAGTTGGGCGGAAAGCGGCTCGCCCGGCCTGCTACGGCTGCCGCTGCACGACGCAGACGGTGAACAGGTGGCGCTGGAGCGCCTCGGCCCCGGCGCCCGCCTTCCCGGCAGGGATTGTCCCGGCGGTGAAGAGATTTTCCTGTTGTCGGGCGCGCTCCGGGACGAATATGGGAATTACCGCTCCGGCAGCTGGATCAGGAACCCGGCCGGTTTCCGGCGCAGCCTCACTTCGCCTGACGGCGCCGAGTATTGGGTGAAGCGAGGTCATATGCGTCCGGCCGCGTGATGGGAAGGCAATGACGACGACAGCAACCAGGCAGAGATCGGAGACCGCCGACCAGATTCTCGATCTCGCCGAGACGCTGATCCAGACCCGCGGCTACAGCGCCTTCTCCTATCAGGACATCGCCGACGCCCTCGGCATCCGCAAGGCCAGTATCCACTACCACTTCCCGTCCAAGGCCGATCTCGGCATCGCGGTGGTCAACCGCTACATCGACCGCTTCGACGCCGCGCTGTCTGCGGTCGCCGGCGACCAATCCCTGTCGTCGATGACGATGCTGGATCACTACACACTGCCTTACCTCGAATTCGCCCGCGCCCCGGACCGGGTCTGTCTGTGCGGAGCGCTGGCCGGCGAAATGCTGGCGCTGCCGCCGGAGTTGCGCGCGCGCGTCGACCATTTTTTCACAACCCATCAAGCGTGGTTGACCAAACTCGTCAAACGCGGTGTCGCACGCGGCGAGTTCCATCTGCCGGCGCCGGCGCCCAAGGTCGCGCGCTCGATTTTCGCCGCCCTGCAGGGCGCGTTGCTGGTGAAGCGCGCCACCGGCGACATTTCGCAGATCGACGACGTCATCGCGGTCATCAAGCTGCAGCTTGCTCGCCCGCGCTGAGCCACGGACCGTACGATTATCGACAGTTTTCCAAGACTGCGACGCAATTTTCCACGACCGGATTCGCGTTCACGGTCTGGACTCTTACCCCCCGAGTCACGTTGGGACTATTCTCTTTTGATTCGGGCTCGGCGGGGGAAGCGCCTGGCCTGAACTCCTGCGTTCCAGTCTGGCGTTCGAGTGCGTTCGAGGTCAGCGTTCGAGGTCAGCGTTCCCTTGGGGCAATTCATGTCGGGCGTAGTCGCGACCATGCGTCGAACCCTGCTGTCGTGCACCTCATTGGCGCGCAACGGCCTGACGGGACTCGCCTTTTCGGCCCTGCTGCCGGCAGGCTCCGCACTCGCCGCGGACAACGCGATTTCCCAGGCCGTCGCCGACTGGCTCGACCTCAATCACCAGGAGTTCGCCGTTCTCGCCACCGCGATGGCGCTGCTCGGCTTTTCCGTGGTCTCGGCCATTCTCCTGATGCGGAACCGGACCCGCGCGGCGCGGAACGAGAGCAAACTGCGCGCCGAGATCAACGAACTGACTTCGCAGACCGACCGGCTGAGCGCACTGCTGTTCGCCGAACCGCAGGTGCTGATCTCCTGGCCCGCCGGCGACGACCGTCCGCGAATCAGCGGCGACATTTCGATGCTGCTGCCGGAAGGCCTGCAGCAGTCGCCGCAGCGCATCCTCGCCTTCGGCGCCTGGCTGCCGGCGGAGCCAGCGCTGCAGATGGACCGCGCGGTCGACGGCTTGCGCGAAAAGGGCGAAGGTTTCCTGCTCAACCTTTCCACCTCGGCCGGACGGACGGTGGAGGCGATGGGCCGCGCCATCGGCGGCCAGGCCATTGTGCGGATTCGCGAACTTTCCGGCGTGCGCCGGGAACTCGCTGAGTCCAACATGCGCTACAAGACGCTGCTCGAGGAGACCGAGCTCTTGCGCGACTTCGCCGGCGCTGCGCCCTGGCCGATCTGGGCCAAGGACTCCCGGGGCGTGCTGCGCTACGCCAATGCGGCCTATGCCCGGGCGACGGAGGCAAGAAGCGCCGCCGACGCCATCCATCGCAACCTCGAACTGCTGGAAAGCGACCAGTGCGCCGACATGAGCCGCGCGCTCAACGACAACGCCGCCTGGTCGGCGCGGCTGCCGGTCGTGCTGAGCGGCGAGCGGCGCACCTATGACGTGCAGGCGATGAAATTTCCCAGCGGCAGCGCGGCGATCGCCGTCGATGCCAGCGAGGTGGCGCAGCTGAAGGCAGCGCTGACGCGGATGGCCGAAGCGCACCGCCGCACCCTCGACCAGCTCTCCTCCGGCGTGGCAGTGTTCGACGCCGACCGCCGGCTCGCCTTCTACAACGAATCCTATCGCCGGCTCTGGGGCCTCGATCAGGCCTTCCTCGACAGCCAGCCCGACGATTCCAGCGTGCTCGACCGCCTGCGCGCCAACCGCAAGCTGCCGGAACAGCCCGACTTCCGCGCCTGGAAGGCCAAGCTGCACGAAGCCTATCGCGCGGTGGAATCGGAGACCTATACCTGGTTCCTGCCCGACGGCCGCGCCGTTGCGGTGGTAACTACGCCCAATCTCGAAGGCGGCGTCACCTATTTGTTCGACAACGTCACCGAGAGCCTGGACATGGCGCGCCGCTTCGACGGCCTGATCCGGGTGCAGCGCGAGACGCTCGACAACCTGACCGAAGCCGTCGCCGTGTTCGGCAGCAACGGCCGCGCGCAGCTGTTCAATCCGGCTTTCGCCAGGATGTGGAAGTTGCCGCCGGAAGTGATGCGCGAACAGCCGCATATCGAGACGGTCGAGGAACTCTGCAGGCCCCTGTTCGACGACGCGCTGACCTGGCGCGCGCTGCGCGAGGCCATCACCGCGATCGAGAACCGTGCCCAGGTCGCGCAGAAGATCGAGCGCCGCGACGGCAGCGTGCTGGAATGCATGACCATCCCGCTGCCCGACGGCGCGACCATGCTGACCTTCCAGGACATTTCCGACACCGAGAACGTCGAGCGGGCGCTGCGCGAGCGCAACGAGGCGCTGGAAGCCGCCGACCAGATGAAGGTGGACTTCGTCCACCATGTCTCCTACGAGCTGCGCTCCCCGCTCACCACCATCATCGGCTTTGCGCATCTGCTCAGCGACCCCTCGACCGGCCCGATGACGCCGAAGCAGGCCGAGTATGTCGACTACATCACCAAGTCGACCGACGCGCTGCTGGCGCTGACCAACAACATCCTCGATCTCGCCACCATCGACGCCGGCGCCATGAAGCTCGAGCTCGGCCCCGTCGACATCCGCAAGGCGATCGCGGCCGCCGCGCAAGGCATCCAGGACCGCCTCGCCACCGACCGCATCACGCTCGACATCGACGTCGGCAGCGACATCGGCAGCTTTACCGCCGACTGGTCGCGCGTGGTCCAGGTCCTCTATAACCTGCTGGCTAATGCCGTCGGCGTCGCGCCGCACGATTCGGTCGTCGTCATCAGCGCGCGGCGTACCGATACCCATGTCGTGTTCAAGGTGGCGGATTCCGGGCCGGGCATTCCACCGGAAGCCAAGGACAAGGTTTTCAACTGGTTCGAGACCTACGCCAGCGGATCGCGGCACCGCGGTGCGGGACTCGGCCTGTCGCTGGTGCGCTCATTTGTCGAATTGCACGGCGGTGAGGTACGCTTCGATCCTGATGTCACCAAGGGCACGACCGTGATCTGCGAGTTCCCGCTCGACCGAGCCGCCCAGCGCCACGCCGCGGAATGACTGCGCCAGCCACCTTCTCCCTCGCACTGCCGAACGAGACCGCGACTGCCCATCTGATGGCGGACCTCGCGCTGCTGACCGGTCCCGGCGATGTCATCACCCTGTCGGGAGACCTCGGCGCCGGCAAGACCGCGGCGGCCCGCGCCATGATCCGCTACCTCGCCGACGACGAGGAGCTGGAAGTCCCGAGCCCGACCTTCACGCTGGCCCAGACCTACGAGCTGCCCTCGTTTCCGCTGATCCACGCCGACCTCTATCGCATCAACGATGCGTCGGAACTGGAGGAGATCGGCCTTTCGCCGCTGCCGGAGGGCAGTGTCGCACTGATCGAATGGCCGGAGCGCGCCTCCGGGGCGCTGCCGGCCGACCGGATCGACATCGCGTTCAGCCATCGTCCCGCGCTGGGTTCGACCGCCCGCGCGGCCGAGATCGCCGGTTACGGCAAATGTGCCGCGACGGTCGAGCGGCTGCAGGTGCTGCGCGCTTTCCTCGAGGACGCGCGTTTCGGCGAAGCGAAGCGCAGGCGCATGCCGGGCGATGCCTCGATCCGCTCCTATGCGCGCCTGGTCCGCGACGACGGCGTGTTCATCCTGATGAACTCGCCGAAGCGGCCGGACGGGCCGGCGATCTACAACGGCAAGTCCTACAGTGCGGCGGTGCATCTGGCCGAGGACGTCAAACCCTTCGTCGCCATCGACAACGGACTGCGCGCGCAACACCTTTCGGCGCCGGCGATCCACCATGCCGACCTCGATGCAGGTTTCCTCATCACCGAGGATTTCGGCACCGAAGGCGTGATCGAGGGCGATCCGCCGGCGCCGATCGCCGAACGTTACGAGGTCGCGACCGACATGCTGGCGGCGCTGCACCGCGAGGCGTTGCCGGCGACGCTGCCGATCGCGCCGCACATCGCCTACGCCATTCCGCCGTTCGACACCGAGGCCATGCTGGTCGAGATCGGCCTGATGGTGGAATGGTACATGCCCGACCGCGGCACCGAACTCTCCGCCGACCTGCGGGCGCAGTTCACCGACATGTGGCGCGAACTGCTAGACAGGACGCTGGCGGCGGCACCGAAGACCTGGGTGATGCGCGACTTCCATTCGCCCAACATCATCTGGCTGGCTCAGCGCGAGGGCATCAAGCGGATCGGCATCATCGACTTCCAGGACACGGTGCTGGGACCCGGCGCCTACGACCTGGTGTCGCTGCTGCAGGATGCCCGCATCGACGTGCCCGAGCAGCTCGAGCTCGCCCTGCTCTCGCGCTACATCAAGGCGCGGCGCGCCAGCGACGAGACCTTCGACCCCGCCGGCTTTGCCGCGCTCTACGCCGTGATGTCGGCCCAGCGCAACACGCGCCTGCTCGGCACCTTTGCCCGGCTCAACCGCCGCGACGGCAAGCCGCATTACCTGCGGCACCAGCCGCGGATCTGGACCTATCTCAACCGCTCGCTGGCGCACCCGGCGCTTGCCGATTTCCGAGCATGGTATGAGGCCAACGTGCTGCCGCCGGGTTCCTGATTTACGTCTTGTTAGCCCGATCCCCTTAGTCTGGCGGCTGGTGCCGCATGCCGGCGTGCGGCCTGTCCGAGAGCAGGAAACAGCCATGGCGAGCACGGTCGAGCGGCGCAAGGGCGAGCGGGTCATTTTCGAGCGGGGCATCCCGGCTCACATGATGGCCATCGACGGCACCTGGCGCCGCGACTGCACCATGGAGGACGTCTCCGAGACCGGCGCCAAGCTGACGGTCGAGGGTTCCGTCGAGGGCCTGCACCTGAAGGAATTCTTCCTGCTGCTGTCGTCCACGGGACTTGCCTATCGCCGTTGCGAGCTGGCCTGGGTCAATGGTGACCAGATCGGCGTCAATTTCCTCAAGCAGGGCGACAAGAAGAAGAACGCCCGGCGCGCCACGGTCGAGGCCTGAGACCGTCGTACGGCCGTCATATCCGGCCACTATGGCCTGACAACCACACCTTGCGCCGAATCGCCGTGATATGATCCGGCCGGCTAATTCGAGACCTTCCGATAGATGTCCGTCCGTCCCACCAAAGCCATGGTCCTCGCCGCCGGTTTCGGCGTGCGCATGCGCCCGCTCACCGACAAGATGCCGAAGCCGCTGGTGCGCGTCGCCGGTCGGCCGCTGCTCGACCATGTGCTCGACAAGCTGGCCGGCGCCGGCGTTTCCGAGGCGGTGGTCAACGTCCACTATTTGCCCGACCAGATCATCGAGCACACCCGGTCGCGCAAGAAACCCCGCGTCATCATTTCCGACGAACGGGACCAGGTGCTGGGCACCGGCGGCGCCGTGGTCAAGGCGCTGCCGCTGCTCGGCAACGAGCCGTTCTATCACGTCAACGCCGACACCATGTGGATCGACGGCGTGCGGCCGAACCTGGCGCGGCTTGCCGAGGCCTTCGATCCCGCGCGGATGGACATCCTGCTGTTGATGGCGCCGACCACGAGCAGCATTGGCTATTCCGGCCGCGGCGACTATTCGATGCTGCCGGACGGCGCGCTGCGCAAGCGGCGCGAACTGCAGGTGGTGCCGTTCGTCTATGCGGGCGCGGCGATCATGTCGCCGTCGCTGTTTGCCGGCGCGCCGAAGGGCGAATTCTCGCTGACGAAAATGTTCGACCTCGCCAACGAGCAGGAGCGGCTGTATGGCCTCCGCCTCGACGGCGTCTGGATGCATGTCGGCACCCCCGACGCCGTGCAGGCCGCGGAAGAGGCGGTTCTGGAGAGTGTGGTTTGACGGTCGGCATGGCTCGGCTGTCGTCCCTGCGAAAGCAGGGACCCATAACCACAGGATAAACTTGTTGAAGCACGCTAGAGCTCCAGTGTGCTTACCCGTGCATATTTGTGGTTATGGGTCCCGGATCGCGCTCGCTCCGCTCGCTTGTCCGGGACGACATTGGTTGTGTTCGCCCCATGACCAACCCGGAATAGCTCCCTATATTGGGCCCCCTTGATCCCGAATCAGGAAGCCCATGCGCGTCTTCAGCGTTCCCCTCTCCGTGCCGTTCCTGCGCACCGTCATCGCGGCGCTGGTTGACGGCCGGCTCGTCGAAGGGTTCGAGGCGCTCGCACAGCCGCAACGGCTGGCTGACGCAACGCTGTATCTGCCGACCCGCCGCGCCGGGCGCCTCGCGCACGGCATCTTCCTCGACGTGCTCGGCGCCGATGCCGCGATCCTGCCGCGCATCGTCGCACTCGGCGACATCGACGAGGACGAGCTCGCCTTCTCCGAGGATGCCGAGCCCGGCGGCATCGCCCCGCTCGACATTCCGCCGAAGCTCGGCGAGTTGCAGCGCCGGCTGGCGCTGACAAGGCTCGTCGCCGCCTGGGCCAGGCGTCCCGTGCTGTCGCCGCTGGTGGTCGGCGGCCCCGCGTCGACGCTCGCATTGGCCGGCGATCTGGCGCGGCTGATCGACGACATGGTGACGCGCGGCGTCGACTGGAGCGCGCTCGACCGCCTCGTGCCGGACCAGTTCGATGAATACTGGCAGCATTCGCTCGAGTTCCTGCAGATCGCGCGGAACTTCTGGCCGGCCTTTCTCGCCGAGGAAAACAGGATCGAACCCGCCGCACGCCGCGACCTGCTGATCGAAGCCGAAGCTGCGCGGCTGACAAGCCATCGCGACGGACCGGTGATCGCCGCAGGCTCCACCGGATCGATGCCTTCAACCGCAAAATTTTTGCATGCCGTCGCGAAGTTGCCGCATGGCGCCGTGGTGTTGCCTGGCCTCGATACCGGACTCGACGAGGAGTCTTGGGACGGCATCGGCGGCGCAAGGGGAGACGACGGAAGATTTACGACGTCGCCGTCGTCGAACCATCCGCAATATGCCATGCACGCCCTGCTCGACCGCTTCGGCATCAAGCGCGGCGATGTCGAGATTCTCGGCACGCCATCGGCGGAAGGCCGCGAAGTCCTGATGTCCGAGGCGATGCGGCCGTCCGGCGCCACCGGGCAATGGCATGACCGGCTGCGGCAGCCCGCCATCGCGGCACATGTCACCGCGGGCATGAAGAATCTTGCCGTGGTCGAGGCGCCCAATCCCGAGATGGAGGCGCTCGCGATTGCGATCGCGATGCGCGAGGCGCGGCATCTCGGCAAGTCGGCGGCGCTGGTGACGCCGGACCGCGCGCTGGCGCGGCGGGTGACGGCCGCGCTCGACCGCTGGAATCTCGCCTTCGACGATTCCGGCGGCGACGGGCTGATGGAAACGCCGGCCGGCATCTTCGCGCGGCTCGCAGCCGAAGGCGCCACCGGGGGCCTCGAGCCGCCGATGCTGCTGGCGCTTCTCAAGCATCCGCTGCTTCGGCTCGGCCGCTCGCAGGGCGCGTTGAGGCGCGGCGTCGAGGTGCTCGAACTTGCACTGCTGCGCGGTACGCGGCCGCAGGCCGGAAGCGGGGGTCTTGCCGCCGACTTCGCCGGTTTCCGCGACGAGCTGCGCAAGCTGAACAACAAGGAGACGTCTTCGCTTCACCCGGCCGAGCCGCGCACACGGCTGAAGGATCGCGAGCTCGACGAAGCGGGATCGCTGATCGCGGCGCTGCGCAAGGCACTGGCGCCGCTGGAAGCGCTCGCCGGCTCGAAGTCGAACGATTTCGCCGAGCTGGCGCAGCGCCATCGCGAGGCGCTGGCGAATCTCTCCGGCGACGAACAGGGCGTTGCCGTCGCGTTCGAGGGGCCCGACGGCCTCGCGCTCGCATCGGCCTTCGACGACCTGCTCGGCCGTCAGCAGAAAACCGGCCTGATCGTCGAGGCCGGCGACTATGCCGAAGTGTTCCAGGCAGCCTTCGCCGACCGAATGGTGCGGCGGCCCGAGCGGCCGGGCACGCAGCTCCATATCTTTGGCCAGCTCGAAGCGCGGCTGACGGAAGCCGACCGCGTCATTCTGGGCGGCCTGGTCGAAACCGTGTGGCCTCCCGCACCGCGCGTCGATCCCTGGCTGAGCCGGCCAATGCGCCACGAGCTCGGACTCGACCTGCCGGAGCGGCGCATCGGCCTTTCCGCGCACGACTTCGTGCAATTGCTCGGTCATGAGGAGGTCATCCTCGCGCATTCCGCTCGAGTCGGCGGCGCGCCGGCGGTGGCCTCGCGCTTCCTGCACCGGCTGGAAGCAGTGGCCGGCGAAGAGGGCTGGAAGGCTGCGAAAGAGGCAGGCGAAAAATACGTCCGCTACGCCGCCGCCATCGACCAGCCGGACAGGATAGAACCAGTCCGGCAGCCCGAACCGAAGCCGCCGCGCGAGATCCGTCCGACAAGACTTTCGGTCACCGCGATCGAGGACTGGCTACGCGATCCCTACACGATCTATGCCAAGCATATCCTAAAACTCGATCCGCTCGATCCCGTCGACATGCCCCTGTCGGCCGCCGACCGCGGCTCCGCCATCCACGCTGCCCTCGGCGAATTCACGCAACGCTATCCCGGCGATCTTCCCGACGACGTCGCGCGCGTGCTCCGCGACATCGGCGAAAAGCATTTCGCGCCGCTGATGGAGCGGCCGGAAGCGCGCGCGCTGTGGTGGCCGCGCTTCCAGCGCATTGCGCGCTGGTTTGCCGATTGGGAGACCGCACGGCGCGGCGATGTCGGCGCGGTCATCGCCGAGATCAAGGGCGATCTCGAGATCATGCTCGACAACGACAGGAAATTCGTCCTGTCGGCCCGTGCCGATCGCATCGAGCGGCGCCGCGACGGCAGCTACGCCATCCTCGACTACAAGACGGGCGCCCCGCCGACGGCGAAGCAGGTGCGGATGGGCCTTTCCCCGCAGCTCACGCTGGAGGCGGCGATCCTGCGCGGCGGCGGCTTCGCCGGCATCGATGCGAATTCTTCCGTCGGCGAGCTCGCCTATGTCAGGCTGAGCGGCAACAATCCGCCGGGCGAACACAAGGCGCTGGAGCTGAAGATCAAGCCGAGCGACACGCCGCAGCCGCCTGATGACGCTGCCGACTATGCGCGGGCGCAGCTCGAGGAACTGATCCGCCGGTTCGAGAACCCGGAAGAGCCTTACCGGTCGCTGGTCCTGCCGATGTGGACCGACCGCTATGGCAGCTATGACGACCTCGCCCGCATCAAGGAATGGTCGGCCGCAGGCGGTCTGGGGCTGCCGGAATGGTGAAGGCGCCGCGCATCCCGCCGCAAGTCCGTGACGCGCAGGCGCGCGCGTCCGATCCCGCGGCTTCGTCGTTCGTGTCGGCCAATGCCGGCTCGGGCAAGACGCATGTGCTGGTCCAGCGCGTGATCCGCCTTCTGCTCGCCGGCGTGCCGCCGCAGAAGATCCTCTGCATTACCTTCACCAAGGCGGCGGCCGCGAACATGGCCGAGCGTGTCTTCACCACGCTGGGCCATTGGGTGACGCTCGACGACGACAGGCTCGACGAGGCGATCGGCGCCGCCGGCATTGCGCATTCGAGCCCGCGCCTGCGGACGTCGGCGCGAAAGCTGTTTGCCTCGGCGCTGGAAACTCCGGGCGGATTGAAGGTGCAGACCATCCACGCGCTGTGCACGCAGCTGCTGCAACAGTTCCCGTTCGAGGCCAACGTGCCCGCCCGCTTTGCCGTGCTCGACGATCGCGACCAGGCCGAGATGATGGAGCGCGCCAGCCTCGGCGTGCTGCTGGAAGCGTCCCGTGCCCCGGAAAGCGCCATCGGCCGCGCGCTGCTCGCCGCGATGGCGAGCGCCGCCGACGCCACGTTCAAGGAAGTGGTGCGCGAGGCGTGCCTGAGCCGCGACCATTTCATGGCGTGGACGGACAGCGCCGAAAGGCCCGACATCGCCGCACGACAGGTGTCTGCGGCGCTCGGCGTCAGCCCGGACGGCCGCATCGAGGATATCGAGCGCGACATCGTCGATGGACCGTACCTCCCACGAGCGCGTTGGGAAGAATTCGCTCGCACGCTTGAGCAGGGTGCCAAGACCGAGCGCGACAATTCGGACCGGCTGCGTGCCGCGCTTGCGACCACGGGTTCGACCCAGGTCGATGAGTATCTGGGTGCTTTCCTGACCGACACCGATAAGACAATTCGCAAGACGGTGGTGACCAACAATTTCCGCCGCGACAATCCGGACCTGGCCAATCGATTCGACGCCGAGGTCGCCCGTCTCGCACCCTTGATCGAACGGCGCCGCGCGCTGGTGGTGCGCGACCGCACCGAGGCTCTGCTGCACATCGCGACGGCGGTGGCGGCGAACTACCGGCGCGAGAAGGCCAGGCGCGGCCTGCTCGATTATGACGACCTGATCGACAAGACGCTGGCGCTGCTGAACAAGGGATCCGCCGGCTGGGTGCATTACAAGCTCGACCGCGGCGTCGATCACGTGCTGATCGACGAGGCGCAGGACACCAGTCCCGGGCAATGGGATATTGTCGCCCATATCGTTTCGGAGTTCACCACCGGCGCCGGCGCGCGCGACGGGGTGATGCGTACCATGTTTGCCGTCGGCGACGAGAAGCAGTCGATCTTCTCATTCCAGGGCGCCGACCCCCATCAGTTCGACGTACGACGGCGGGCGTTCCAGAAACAGTTCGAGGATGCCGAGCTGAAGTTCGAACGCATCCCCTTCACCACGTCGTTCCGCTCGGGCGCGGCCATCCTGCAATCGGTCGACTGGGTGTTCAGGGAAGAGAGGATCTATCGCAGCATTCATGCCGAGGGCGCCTATCCCGTTCACAACTGGCTGGACGGCGCGGGCCCGGGCCGGATCGATCTCTGGGATCTCGCCGAGGCCGACGACCGCAAGGAAATCGAGGGCTGGCGGGCGCCGTTCGACGGCGTCGCGGTAACCAGCCCGGAAGTGAAACTGTCGCGGCGTGTCCAGGCCGAGATCAGGCAATTGATCGCGAGCGGCACCATGACCGGGAGGAACGACGACCGCCGCCGCCTCAGCTATGGCGACGTGCTGGTGCTTGTGCGCCGCCGCGGCAACATGTTCGACGCCGTGATCCAGGCGCTGAAGCACGCCAATATTCCGGTCGCGGGTGCCGACCGCCTGAAGCTGACCGAGCACATTGCGATCATCGACCTGATGAACCTCGCCGATGCGCTGCTGCTGCCGCTGGACGATCTTGCGCTCGCCGTGGCGTTGAAGAGCCCGCTGTTCGGGGTAACCGAGGACGAGCTGTTCACCCTGGCGCATGGTCGCGCGCGCGCATCGCTGCGCGCGGCGCTGACGTCGCACGCCGCGGCGAATGACCGGTTCAAGGAGGTGCTGCACCGCCTCGAGCAATGCGAACGGCGATTTCGCGACGAGACACCGTTTGCGTTCTTCGCCTGGCTGCTCGGCGGCGACGGCGGCCGTGCGCGCATCCTGCGCCGGCTCGGGCATGAGGCCAATGACGCGCTCGACGAATTCCTCGAGCTTGCGCTCGCCTATGAGCGCAAGGCGCCGGCCTCGCTGCAGGGATTTGTCGCCTGGCTGCGCGCCGCCGATACCGAGGTGAAGCGCGACATGGAGATCTCGCGCGACGAGGTACGCGTGATGACGGTGCACGGCGCAAAGGGGCTCGAGGCCTCGGTCGTGTTCCTGGTGGACACCACCACCTCGCCGCAGGATACGCAACGGCTGCGGCTGATCCGCCTGCCTGACGGCAAGGGCGGCGAGGTCGTGGCCTGGGCCGGCAGGATGGCCGACGATCCCGAAAACATCGCCAGTGCGCGCACGGCGATGCTGGACGAGATCGAGGACGAGTATCGCCGTCTGCTCTATGTGGCGATGACGCGCGCCGCCGATCGCCTGATCGTCGGCGGCTGCATGCCCGGCAACCGGAAGAACATACGCCCCGATTGCTGGTACGATCTGATTGCGCGCGGCCTCGGGAATTCGGGTTTGCAGGTCGAAAAGATCGAGACGCCGCTCGGCGAGGTGACACGCTACATGCGGCCGGAGGATGCAGCGCCGTCCGCCGGCCCCGCCGTCGCTGCTCCGACGAGTCAGCCCGTCGTCCTGCCCGATTGGCTGCGCAGCCCCGCCGCTTCAGAGCCGTCCGTCGACACCAGGCTGCGCCCCTCCGATTCCGGTGACGGCGGCGGCAAGACTTTTCGCAGCAGCGAATCGGTCGCGCAGCGTGCCCGCGCGTTGCAGCGGGGCGTGCTGGTGCATCGCCTGCTGCAATCGCTGCCCGATCACGCGGCCGGCCGCCGCCGCGATCTCGCGCTGGATTATCTCATCCGCAATGCGGAAACTTGGACGGAAGCCGAACGCGAGGCGCTGGCGGCACAGGTGCTGGCGCTGATATCCGAGCCGCGCTTTTCGGCGGTGTTCACGGCCGGCAGCCGGGCCGAGGTGCCGATCGTCGGCCGGCTGGAGGGGCGGTTGGTTTCAGGCCAGATCGACCGGCTGGTGGTGACGCCGGCCGAAATCCTGATCGTGGACTACAAGACCAACCACGCGCCGCCAGCGACTCAGGAGCAGGCCCCCCAGGGCTATGTCCGGCAGCTTGCCCTCTACCGGGCGGTGCTTGGAAAGCTTTATCCCCAGCGGCCCGTCCGGACCGCGCTGCTGTGGACCGAAACCCCTGATTTGATGGAGATTTCCACCTCCGCGCTGGACGCGGCGCTGGCATCCCTATCATCTCGACGTGAGCCTGCTTGACCCGGCAGGGGCGCGTTCATAGGTTCACCCCATGCTGTTTGGGCGCGATTCCCGCGCCCGTTATCCTGTAACCGAACGAGGTACCCGATGGCCGTTGGCAAGGTTTCTGACGCCGATTTCGAAGCCGAAGTGCTCAAGGCGAGCGGCCCTGTCGTGGTCGACTTCTGGGCCGAATGGTGCGGCCCCTGCCGCATGATCGCGCCCGCACTCGACGAGATCGCCGGCGCGATGGGCGAGAAGGTCAAGATCGTGAAGCTCAATGTCGACGAGAGCCCGAAGACGGCGTCGAAATACGGCGTGATGTCGATCCCCACTTTGATGATTTTCAAGGGCGGCGAGATGGCCTCCCGCCAGGTCGGCGCCGCGCCGAAGGCGAAGCTGCAGCAGTGGATCTCCGCTGCCGTCTGACCGGCTTCGATGTGTGAATACGAGACGGCCGGCGCTCAGCCGGCCGTTTTTATTTTGGCCGGCTCGACCCAACCCGTCGTCAAGGCCGACGCAAATTCGGCGTCGCCGTTGCGCAGCGCCAATGCCGCCATCGTGGCGTTGTCGTACGGCACCTGCCGGAACGTCACGCTCCAGCCTGCAGGTCGCAGTTCCAGGATTGCGTAGCGGGCGTCCGGCGTTCCCGCCTCGATCCGGTGCGGAAACGGAACGTCATAGGAGAAGCCGGGGCTGCCGACGCTGCCGGGATTGACCACCTGGCGCCCGTCGCGAAGCCTCACCGCGCGCGCGATATGGGTGTGGCCGCAAAGAATCAGCGGCTGCGAAATTCCTTCCGCCTCCTTCTCGATCGCGGCGAGCGGCGCCATCGTCACCGCGCCCTCCGGCGTCACGGCTTCCAGCCAGTAAGTGTTGTCGTCCGCCGGCGTCGCATGACAGAGAAAGACCTGATCGCGGAACACCCGCGTTGGCGGCAGCGTACGCAGCCAATCGAGATGGCTCGTATTGAGTTGCGGATAGGCGGGACGTTCCCACACACCCATCTTCTCGACTGGCCGGTCGATCAGCCAACGATCATGATTGCCGCGCACATGAATGGCGTCCAGCGCCATCAGCCTGTCCATGGTCCGCGCCGCATCGAGCGGCCCGCTTGCCATGTCGCCGAGATTGACGATGTCGGTCACGCCCTGGGCGCGGATGTCGGCGAGCACGGCTTCCAGCGCGAGAAGGTTTCCGTGCACGTCGGCCATAGCGGCAAATCGCATCGGCGATCCTATCCCGGCGGCGTGCCGTTGAGATCGAGCACATGGCCGGCGAGATACAGCGAGCCGGTGATCAGGATGCGCGGCGGCATCTCGTAGGCGAGTTTCGCCAGCGAGCGCAGCGCGGCTTCGACGCTATCGGCGATCTCGACGCGCATGCCGAGCTGGCGCGCGGCGTCGGCGAGGCGCTCCGACAGCATCGCATTGTCGGTGTCCGGAATGGGGACCGCGACGATGTGGCGGGTCTGTCCGGCGAAATTGGCGAGGAAGCCGCCGGCGTCCTTGTTGCCCATCATGCCCGCGATGATGACGAGCTGCCGCGGCACGCGCTCCTCGAGGTCGCCGAGCGCGGCGGCGACGACGCGACCGCCTTCGGCGTTGTGGCCGCCGTCGAGCCAGATTTCCGCACCCGCAGGCGCCTGCTCGACCAGACGGCCCGACGACAGCCGCTGCATGCGCGCCGGCCATTCGGCGCCGATGATGCCGGCCTCGAACGCCGCTTGGCTTATCCGGAAGGCATCGGTGGCGCGAAGCGTCGCGATGGCGAGGCCGGCATTGTCGAACTGATGGCGGCCGAACAATTTCGGCGCAGCAAGGTCCATCAATCCGCGGTCGTCCTGGTAAACGAGGCGGCCGCGCTCGACGCCGGCATGCCATTGCTGGCCCGCGGCGAACAGCGGCGCGCGCATCCGCTGCGCCTGCGCCTCGATCGCCGCCATCGCCTCGTCGGCCTGCTCGGCCGAGATCACGGGAACGCCGCGCTTGATGATTCCGGCCTTCTCGCCGGCGATCGATGTCAGCGTGTTGCCGAGAAAGTCCTTGTGGTCCATGCCAACAGGCGCGATCACGCTCGCCAGCGGCTTCTCGATGACATTGGTCGAATCCAGCCGGCCGCCGAGGCCGACTTCGAGCAGCACGACGTCGGCGGGATTCTCCGCAAACAGACAAAAGGCCGCCGCCGTCTTGCCCTCGAACACCGTGAGCGGCGCTCCGGCATTGGCCGCTTCGCAGCGCTCCAGCGCGGCCCTGAGTTCGTCGTCGCCGACGAGCACGCCGCCCCCGGCGCGGCCGATGCGGAAGCATTCGTTGACGCGCACCAGATAGGGCGAGGTGAAGGTGTGGACGCGCAGGTTCGCGGCTTCCAGGATCGCGCGCAGGTAAGCAATGGTCGAACCCTTGCCGTTGGTGCCGGCGACGTGGATCACCGGCGGCAGCTTTCGCTCGGGATGACCGAGCTGCTGCAGCACGCGATGCATGCGGTCGAGGGAGAGGTCGATCTTGATCGGATGCAGCGCCGACAGGCGCGCGATCACCGCACCGAGCGGTGAGACAGGATGGGCCGCCGGCACGCTCACGCGTGCGGCGCGGCCGGCACCGATTCCGGAGCCGTGACGATTTGCGCGGGATCCGTGACTTCGGGCGCGGGTTTGGACTCCGTCTCCAGCGCCGGCGACTTCGTCAGCAGGCGGCAGAGCCGCGCCAGCGTCGGCCGCATCTCGTGGCGATGCACCACCATGTCGACCATGCCATGGTCGCGCAGATACTCGGCGCGCTGAAAACCTTCCGGCAGCTTCTCGCGGATGGTCTGCTCGATGACGCGCGCACCGGCGAAGCCGATCAGCGCACCGGGTTCGGCGATGTGGACGTCGCCGAGCATCGCGTAGGACGCCGTGACGCCGCCGGTGGTCGGGTTGGTCAGCACCACGATGTAGGGCAATTTTGCCTCGCGCAGCATCTGCACGGCCACGGTGGTCCGCGGCATCTGCATCAGCGAGAGAATTCCCTCCTGCATGCGCGCGCCGCCGCTGGCCGCGAACACGATGAAGGGCGATTTCTTCTCCAGCGCGAGCTCCATGCCGCGCACCATGGCTTCGCCCGCGGCCATGCCGAGCGAGCCGCCCATGAAATCGAAATCCTGCACGGCGACGACGACGGCCGCACCCTCGAGCTTGCCGTAGCCGACCTTCACCGCATCGTTCAGTCCGGTCTTGGCGCGGGCATCCTTGAGGCGGTCGACATATTTGCGCTCGTCGCGAAACTTGAGCGGATCGGCGGTCACCTCGGGCAGCGCGATGTCGTACCAGGTCTCGTTGTCGAAGATCGACTTCAGCCGCGCCACCGCGCCCATGCGCATGTGATAGTTGGAGCCGGGGATGACGAACTGGTTGGCCTCGACGTCCTTGTAGAACACCAGCTGCCCGGAATCCGGACACTTGATCCAGAGGTTCTCCGGCGTCTCACGCCGCAGCATGTTGCGGATCTTCGGCCGGACGACGTTGGTGAGCCAGTTCATGGTTCGCTCCGAAATGCGGGTGGGTACGCATTCATCTGGAATACCGGACTATATGGCGGCCCGGATCACCCCGGGCAAGCCACCTTTTTCAGCTCAATTGGCCGCCGATTGTGGCTTATTCAGCCGCCTGCTTCGCGCCCCGGACGCCCTGCGCCAGCGAGGCCACGAGATCGGCTACGGCCGCTACCGTCTTGGTGGTCGCCTTCCCCTGCGTATCGAGGCTATCGCGCAGCGCATCGACCAGCGCCGTGCCGACCACGGCGCCGTTGGCTTTTTCGGCAATGGCGCGCGCCGCCTGCGGCGTGCGGATGCCGAAACCGACGCAGACCGGCAGCCTGGTGTGCCGCTTGATGCGCGCCACGGCATCGCCGACCGCCCCGGAGTCAGCCGCAGCCGCACCGGTGATGCCGGTGATGGAGACGTAGTAGACAAAGCCCGAGGTGTTCGCGAGCACCGCCGGCAGGCGCTTGTCGTCGGTGGTGGGCGTTGCCAGGCGGATGAAGTTGAGTCCGGCCTTCAGCGCGGGGATGCACAGCTCGTCGTCTTCTTCCGGCGGCAGGTCGACGATGATGAGGCCGTCGACACCCGCGGCCTTGGCATCCACCAGGAATTTGTCGACACCGTAGATGTAGATCGGATTGTAGTAGCCCATCAGCACCAGCGGCGTGGTGTCGTCGTCCTTGCGGAAGCCGCGCACCAGTTCCAGCGTCTTCTTCAGCGTCATGCCGCCCTTGAGCGCGCGCAGGCCCGCGGCCTGGATCGACGGACCGTCCGCCATCGGATCGGTGAAGGGCATGCCTATCTCGATGATGTCGGCGCCAGCCTTGGGCAGCGCCTTGATGATGTCGAGCGAGGTCGCGGGATCGGGATCGCCGGCCATCAGGAAGGTAACGAAGGCCGAGCGGCCTTCTTTCGCGAGTTTGGCAAAGCGTGCGTCGATGCGGGTGGTCATGATTTCTTCCTGGCGCGCAGGATGTCCCCGACCTGCGGCACGTCCTTGTCGCCACGGCCGGACAGATTGACCACCATCAGGTGGTCCCTGGGCCGCTTCGGCGCGAGGTCCATCACCTTGGCGATCGCATGCGCCGGTTCGAGTGCGGGGATGATGCCCTCGAGCCGCGACAGCAACTGGAAGGCGGCGAGAGCTTCCTCGTCGGTCGCCGACAGATACGTGACGCGGCCGGTCTCGTGCAGCCAGGAATGCTCGGGCCCGATGCCGGGATAATCGAGCCCCGCCGAGATCGAATGCGCGTCCTGGATCTGGCCGTCGTCGTCCATCAGCAGGTAGGTGCGGTTGCCGTGCAGCACGCCGGGCCGGCCGCCGGCGATCGAGGCCGCATGCAATTGGGTAAGTCCATGGCCCGCCGCCTCGACACCGAAGATCTCGACACCGGGATCGTCCAGGAACGGATGGAACAGGCCCATCGCATTGGAGCCGCCGCCGATGCAGGCGACCAGCGAATCCGGCAGGCGGCCCTCGACCTCCTGCATCTGCTTGCGCGTCTCCTCGCCGATCACCGACTGGAAGTCGCGCACCATCATCGGATAGGGATGCGGGCCCGCCACCGTACCGATGCAGTAGAACGTGTTGTGCACATTGGTGACCCAGTCGCGCAGGGCCTCGTTCATGGCGTCCTTCAGCGTGCGGGTGCCCGACTGCACCGGCATCACCTTGGCCCCCAGCATCTCCATGCGGATCACATTGGGCTGCTGCCGCTCCACGTCCACGGCGCCCATATAGACCACGCATTCCAGGCCGAAACGCGCGCACAGCGTCGCCGTCGCCACGCCATGCTGACCGGCGCCGGTCTCGGCGATGATGCGCTTCTTGCCCATCCGCCGCGCCACCATGATCTGGCCGAGCACGTTGTTCACCTTGTGCGAGCCGGTATGGTTGAGCTCTTCGCGCTTGAAGTAGATCTTGGCGCCACCGAGATGTTCGGTGAGGCGCTCGGCGAAATACAGCGGCGACGGTCGGCCGACATAGTGTTTCAAATAGCCGTTCATCTCGGCGTGGAAGGCCGGATCGGCCTTGGCCGCGGCATAGGCCTTTTCCAGGTCGAGGATCAGCGGCATCAGCGTTTCCGCGACGAAGCGGCCACCGAAATTGCCGAAGTGCCCGCGCTCGTCGGGACCGCTGCGGAAGGAGTTTGGAAGTCTTGGGTTCATCGAACGGTCAATTCCTGTGTCGCGCGCGCGGCGCGGATGAAGTCGCGGATCATGTCGGCGTCCTTGACGCCGGGCGTGCGCTCGACGCCCGAGGATACATCGACGCCGCCGGCCCGCGTGACGCGGACGGCTTCGGCGACGTTGCCGGCATGCAGCCCCCCCGAAACCATGAAGGGCAGTTTCAGATCGAGATTTTCCAGCACGTGCCAATCGAAAGTCGCGCCCAGCCCGCCCGGACGCGTCGCGCCCTTGGGCGCGCGGGCGTCGAACAGGATGCGGTCGGCGACGGCGGCATAGCCGGGCAGGCCTGCAAGGTCGGTCGCGGTCTCGACCGGCAGCGCCTTCATCACGGGCAGCCCGAACTTCTGCCTGATGTCGCGAACCCGCGCGGTGGTCTCCTTGCCATGGATCTGCAGGATGTCGGGCTTGAGGGTCTCGACAATGTTCTCGAAGGTCGCATCGTCGGCATCGACCGTCAGCGCCACCTTGGTCGCGCGACCCCTAGCGACCCGGCCGAGCTCGCGCGCCGTCTCCAGTGACAGGTGCCGCGGCGACGGCGGAAAGAACACGAAACCCACCATGTCGGCGCCAGCCTCAAGCGCGACGTCGAGCGTCTCGCGCGTGGACAGGCCGCAAATCTTGACGAGCAGGGACATGGTTCTTTCGGACCGCAAAAGAGACTGAAATTAAGGCCGGCAGACGGGGCGGGTTCTACAACGTAGCGCCCTGCTTGTCTCGCCCGGCGGCCCCGTAGATACCGCCCTGCGGCAACGCCGGATAGCGCTGCTCCCGGGCGGTTTGGGTGCGCAAATCGGCCAATTGGGTCCGCATCTGGCGGGCTTCGGCCTCATGCTGGCGGGCGGAGCGGCGCCAGCGGCCCTGGCGGAACCAGGTCGCCATGCCGCCGGCGAGAACGCCGAGCATGGTGAAGGCGATGATCACCACGAATAGCGGCAGCGTCACCGCAATCGTCGGCGTCACCGAATTGAAGGGGTCGAACGAGACGGTGACCAGATGCCGGTTGGCGACTGCGAAGATGACGAAGAAGACGCCGAGGGGAATGACGACCAGCGCGCTAAGGAATTTTCGCATGACCATCTCCCGTCTGAACCGAGGCCGGGAATCGCGATCTCCGCGGGTCCGGCGTAACCGCTGGCCAGGCTTGCCGGCTGAAAACGCTTAGTTGCCGCTCTCGGGCGTCACGGGCTCGCGGTTCAGCCGTTCGCGCATTTCCTTGCCGGTCTTGAAGAACGGCACGCTCTTCTGGTCGACCGGCACATGGGCGCCGGTGCGCGGATTGCGTCCCGCGCGGGCCGGACGGTGCTTGACCGAAAAGGCGCCGAAACCGCGGAGTTCAACCCGGTCGCCGCGCGCCAGCGCGGCCACGATTTCGTCGAGGATCGCGTTGACGATGTTCTCGACATCCCGCTGGTAGAGGTGCGGGTTGTGCTCGGCGATGCGCTGAACGAGTTCGGATTTGATCATCGAGGAATGGGTCCGGGACCGTTAACTGAGCCATTTCCGTGAAAATGCCTTGAACTGTCAAGACGCTAAATCAATTTTGGGCGGCGCGAAATGACGTGACAAGCCGCTGGGGACCGGTCTGTCACGACACAAGCAATACGGGTGCGGCGCGGGAGAGGGGCGGATTCAGCCCCTCAGTTGGAGGCGGCCGGTTGCCAGAGCGCCAGCATGCCGTCCATTGACAGGCGGTCCACCGCCTGGCCGACGCCGGACTGCTCGACGTGGCGCGCGATGGTGGAAAGGCCGACCGCATCCAGGGTGATCGAGGCCGCCGCGCGCAGGAAGGTCAGGTCGCCGAAGCGCGGCTGCAGCTTGTAGTCGCGTACGGGAAGGCCCTTCTTGACGTTCTTGTTCGCCTCGAGCCAGGCCACCGCCGTCTTCTCGTCGCCGAGGGCGTCGACCAGCTTCAATTCGACCGCCTGACGGCCGGTGAAGACGCGGCCATCGGCCACCTTTTCGATCTGCGCGTCGTCCATGCCGCGGCGTTCCTTCACCATGCCGCGGAACCAGGCGTAGGAATCCTTCACCAGTGCGTCGATGGCGGCGCGCGCCTCAGGGCTGGTCGGCTCGAAACCGTTGGGCGCGGCCTTCAGCGGCGAGGACTTTATTTCCTCGACCTTGACGCCAACGGTCTTCATCAGCTCGGTGAAATTGGGAAACTGGAACAGCACGCCGATCGAGCCGACCAGCGAACTCTGCTGCGCGACGATGTGGTCGGCGGCGATCGCGGTGATGTAACCGCCGGAGGCAGCGAGGCCCTCGACGACGACCACGAGCGGCTTCTTCGCCTTCAACCGCATCAGCGAATCGTAGAGTTGCTCGGAGCCGGCTGTGGTACCGCCGGGAGAATTGATGTGCACGATGACGGCGGCGGCCTGCGACTTCTCCAGCCGCTCCAGCGCGGCGACGCGTTCGGAGTCGCTGCGGATCAGCCCGTCGATCTTGACGCGGGCGATCGAGCTCGTGGCGGTCAGCGTGCCGCGGCCGCCCGGCGTTGCGATCACGCCGACGGCGACGACGGCAAGGACCGCGACCACGGCGGCGACGACGCGCCAGAAGGTCAGCTTGCGGCGGATCCTGCGGCGATCGACGATGACGTCCGAGTCCTGCGACATCGAAATCTCCTGAAGAGCGTGGCGGCGCTGTTTTGCCGGCACAGCGTAATTATCGGCTTATCTGATTACATCAATTGCGGTGCAATTTGAAGAAAACAAGGCCCGTTACGCTGTCGTCCCTGCGAACGCAGGGACCCATAACCACAGGACGCGGTTATTGAGCAAGCTCGGCTCCCAGCCTTCGCAAGACTACTTCCTGTGGTTATGGGTCCCGACTCGCGCTTCGCTTGGCCGGGACGACAGAAGCAAAAAAGGCCCCGGTCGAAACCGGGGCCCTGATTTGTAACAACGCGATACCCGCGCGGCTTACTTGTTCTCGCCGCGGTTCTTCAGCGCGGTGCCGAGGATGTCGCCGAGCGTCGCGCCCGAATCGGAGGAGCCGTACTGCGCGATGGCTTCCTTCTCCTCGGCCACTTCCAGCGCCTTGATCGACACCTGGACCTTGCGGGCCTTCTTGTCGAACTGGATGACGCGGGCATCGACCTTCTCGCCGACGGCGAAGCGCTCGGGGCGCTGGTCGTTGCGGTCGCGCGCCAGTTCCGAGCGCTTGATGAAGGTGGTGAAGTCGGTACCGGCGATCTTCACGTCGATGCCGCCTTCCTTCACGTCGGTGATCTCGCAGGTCACCACCGCGCCCTTCTTGACGTCACCAGGTTCTGCGAAGGGATCGCCTTCGAGCTGCTTGATGCCGAGCGAGATACGCTCCTTCTCGACATCCACGTCGAGCACCACGGCCTTGACCATGTCGCCCTTCTTGTAGTTGTCGATGACCTGTTCGCCCGGCTGCTTCCAGTCGAGATCCGACAGGTGCACCATGCCGTCGACGTCGCCGTCGAGACCCAGGAACAGGCCGAACTCGGTCTTGTTCTTGACCTCGCCCTCGACGGTCGAACCGACCGGGAACTTCTCGACGAAGACTTCCCAGGGGTTGCGCATGGTCTGCTTGAGACCGAGCGAGATGCGGCGCTTGACGGAATCGACTTCCAGCACCTGCACCTCGACTTCCTGCGAAGTCGAGACGATCTTGCCGGGGTGCATGTTCTTCTTGGTCCACGACATCTCCGAGACGTGGATCAGGCCTTCGATGCCCGGCTCCAGCTCGACGAAGGCACCGTAGTCCGTGATGTTGGTGACGCGGCCGGTGAAGCGCGCGTTGAGCGGATACTTCGCCTCGATGCCCTGCCACGGATCGTCCAGCAGCTGCTTCATGCCGAGCGAGATGCGGTGGGTCTCGTGGTTGATCTTGATGATCTTGACCTTCACCGTCTGGCCGATGGTGAGCACCTCGGTCGGGTGGTTGACGCGGCGCCAGGCGATATCGGTGACGTGCAAGAGGCCGTCGATGCCGCCGAGGTCGACGAACGCACCGTAGTCGGTGATGTTCTTGACGACGCCGTCGATCACCTGACCTTCTTCGAGGTTCTGCACCAGCTCCTGGCGCTGCTCGGCGCGGGTCTCTTCCAGCACCGTGCGGCGCGACACCACGATGTTGCCGCGGCGGCGATCCATCTTGAGGATCTGGAACGGCTGGGTGTTGTTCATCAGGGGTGCTACGTCGCGGATCGGACGGATGTCGACCTGCGAGCGCGGCAGGAAGGCGACGGCGCCGTCGAGGTCGACGGTGAAGCCGCCCTTGACCTGGTTGAAGATGACGCCGCTGACCTTTTCGTTGTTCTGGAAGGCCTTCTCCAGCTTGCCCCAGCTCTCTTCGCGGCGCGCCTTGTCGCGCGACAGCACGGCTTCGCCGAGGGCGTTTTCGATGCGGTCGAGGAACACCTCGACTTCGTCGCCGACCTTGAGGTCGCTTTCGCGGCCGGGGCCGGAAAATTCGCGCAGCGCCACGCGGCCTTCGGTCTTCAGGCCGACGTCGATGACGGCCATGTCCTTTTCAATTGCGACGACCTTGCCCTTGACGACGGAGCTTTCCTGCAAGCCGCCGCCGAAGGATTCGTCGAGCATCGCCGCGAAATCGTCGCGGGTGGGGGTGAGGGAAGAAGCGGTATTCGAAGCCATTTGTTCTCCAGATGCGGGGTACTTGCCGGCCATAGGGGTTGATGGGCGCATCGGATGGACAGTGCCGGGCTCCGCAAAACCCGACGACCGCTGGTTGCGGGAGGCGCAACAGCGAGCCGGCAGCATGGCTGCCCAAACGATACCTGATGTTTCCGGGGCCCTGGACGTGCCGGCGGATGGTGCCGGCGTGCAAGACGGGGAGCGGGCTTTCCTCCAATGACGGCAGGGGGTCGAAATCCCTGAACCGGCCCGCTCGGACGGCCCTGATCGCATCGGGGGCAGCCCGGACGGCGCTGGTATAGCCCCCGTCACCCCACCCGGCAAGTGGGAAATGGCCCGTTTGCGGCCGAAAAGGCCTCAGGTCCGGCGCGCGGCGCGGACCGCCTCGACGATGTCGATGGCGGCGCGGACGCCGGCTTCGATGTCGAGATTGGAGTTGTCGAGGGTGTGCGCGTCCGGCGCCGGCTTCAAGGGCGCGACGGCCCTGTTCCGGTCGCGCTCGTCGCGCTTGAGGATATCCGCCAGCACGGCGGCTTCATCGGCCGCTTCGCCGCGCGCGCGGGCTTCCAGCGTCCGTCGCCGCGCCCGGACCTGCGGATCGGCCACCACGAAGATCTTCACGTCGGCCTGCGGGCATATCACGGTGCCGATGTCGCGGCCATCGAGCACCGCCCCCGGGGGGTCGGCGGCGAACTGACGCTGAAAATTGACCAGCACCTCGCGCACCTTGGGGATGGCCGAGACCACCGAGGCGGCTTCGCCGACCTTTTGCGTCTTCAGGACGGGATTGCCGAATTTCTCCGGATCGAGCTCGAGCGCGGCGGCCACCGCCAGCAGTTCGTCGCCGGGATCGGCGCCGGCCTCCATCAACGAGAAGGCCACCGCGCGATAGATGACGCCGGTGTCGAGATGGCGATAGCCGTAGTGATGGGCGAGGCGCTTGCCCAATGTGCCCTTGCCGGAGGCGGCCGGTCCGTCGATGGCGATGATCATGGAGAGCCATGTGCGACAGAGCGGCCTTGACGGTCAAGGCCGTTATTTCGCACCCCGGAATGGCGACGCCGCGATCGAGCGAGCACGTGCCGGGCGAACGCGACCGATGCGTCCAAATGTCCTCGCGCAAGGCTGCGGACCACCTCTATTCTGCGGCCGGTCCTGGGAATGCCATCCATTGATCTGCAGAGCGCACGTTCGAATGCGAACGGCGAACGGGGGGACAAGATGAGCGCCATTTCACGACGTCGTTTCATCGGCAGCGCCGCAGCGGTTTCCGCCATTCCGCTGATCGGCGCTTCGGCGCAGGCGCAGGCCGACTGGCCAAGCAAGCCGATCAGGATCATCGCCGGCTATCCGGCCGGAGGACAGACGGATCTGTTTTCGCGCACCTATGGCGAGTACATCCGGGCCGAGACCGGCCAGAGCGTGACCGTGGAGAACAAGGCCGGCGCCTCCGGATCGGTGGCCGCGGCGGAAGCCAAGCGCGCCGCGCCCGACGGCCATACGCTGATGTTCACCATCACGACGACGATGATCATGAACCGCGTCCTGATGAAGGACATTCCTTACGACCCGGAAAGGGATTTCGTCATCGTCTCGATCATGCCGGCCGGCAGCCTGCCCTTCGTGGTCGGCGAGAAGACCGGCGCCAGGAATTTCGCCCAGTTCATCGAATACGCGAAGAAGGCGGACAAGGTGAACATCGGCACCTATGGCGCCGGCTCCTACGCGCACATGGCGATTGCCGAGATGAACAAGGCCTATGGCCTCAGGATGGAGGCGGTGCATTATCGCGGCGAGGCGCCGATGTGGACCGATCTTGCCGGCGGCTTCATCGACGGTGCCCACGGCAGCTACGGTGCGGCGCTGTCCGTCCTGCAAAGCGGCCGCGGCACCGCGGTCGCGGTCTCGCGCAAGCGCATGTCGACCTTGCCGGACGTTCCATCCTTCGCGGAGCTCGGCGCCAAGCCGCGGTTGTTTCAGTTGACCGGATTCCAGTGCTGCGTCGTGCCATCAGGCACCCCGCCGGAAATCATCCAGAAACTGTCGAAGCTCTTGGTCGCCGCCGGCAAGTCCGACAAGATCAAGCAGCTGATGAAATCGTTCGGCATCGACGATACCGCGATGACCTTCGAGGACACGCAGAAGCTCTACAAGGAGGAAGCGCCGGTCTGGCTCGATGCGGTGTCGAGCCTCGGGCTGGCGCCGTCGTGACGCGCGAGAACGCGGTTACGAAAACTCCGCGCCCAGCGCGCGCATCATCGGGATGAAGTCCGGGAAGCTGGTGGCGATGAAGGCGGTGTCGTCGACCTTGACCGGCTTGTCGGCGGCGCAGCCCATCACCAGCGCCGACATGGCGATGCGGTGATCCATGTGGGTGGCGACCGTGCCGCCGCCGGGCACATGGCCGCGGCCCTCGACGATCAAATCGTCGCCAACAATCTCCACCTTGACGCCGTTGACGCGCAGCATGTCGGCGGTTGCGGCGAGGCGATCGGATTCCTTCACGCGCAATTCCTGCAGGCCGCGCATGACGGTGGTGCCTTCCGCGAAGGAAGCGGCCACCGCCAGCACCAGATATTCGTCGATCATCGAGGGCGCGCGCTCCGGCGGCACGTCGACGCCGCGCAGCTTCGAGGCGCGCACGCGCAGTTGCGCCATCGGCTCGCCGGCATCGCCGCGAACCTCGCTCTCCTCGATGGAGGCGCCCATTTCGCGCAGCGTCGTGAACAGGCCGGTGCGCAGCGGATTGGTCATGACGTCGGACAGCACCACGTCCGAGCCGGGGACGACCAGCGCGGCCACGATCGGAAATGCCGCCGAGGAGGGATCGGCGGGCACGATCACCTCGGCGCCGTGCAGTTCCGGCTCGCCGGTCAGCGCGATCCTGCGGCCGTGTTCGCCTTCTCTGGTCGAGACGATGTCGGCGCCGAAATGCTTCAGCATCAGTTCGGTGTGATCGCGGCTGGCTTCGCTCTCGATCACCGTGGTGACGCCGGGTGCAGCGAGGCCGGCGAGCAGCACGGCAGACTTGATCTGCGCCGAGGCCACCGGCGTGCGATAGGTGATCGGCAGCGGGTCCCGCGCGCCGTGCAGGGTCAGCGGGAGGCGCCCGCCCTCGCGGGCCTCGCCGGCCCTGGCGCCCATCAGTTCCAGGGGGTCGAGGATGCGCCGCATCGGCCGCGAGCGCAGCGAGGCGTCGCCGTCGAAAGTGGCCGTCACCGGACAGCCGGCGACCGCGCCCATCACGAGGCGGCAGCCGGTGCCGGAATTGCCAAAATCGAGCGCCTCGGCCGGTTCGGCAAAGCCGCCGACGCCGACGCCATTGACCTTCCAGGCGAACGGCCCGGTCCGCTCCACCTTCGCCCCCAGCGCGCGCATGGATTTGGCGGTATTGAGGACGTCCTCGCCCTCCAGAAGGCCCGAAATCCGGGTTTCCCCCACCGCCAGCGCGCCCAGGATCAGCGCCCGGTGCGAGATCGACTTGTCGCCGGGCACGCGCACCCTGCCGGAAAGAGGGCCGCCGGCGCGGGATTGGAGGGGGGTGGCGGGTCCGGAATGGGTCAAGTTTGCGTCCTTTCGCGCAGGCGCAGTAACACATGCGCCGTATGGCGTCACGGGAGGCCAAAATTGCCTGCAAAGCGCTATTGACAGCAGGCCCTCAACTAGCCAAGTGAAGCTCCGTTTTTCAGACATTCCCAGGATCCGCACGTGGCCAAATCCGACCTCGGAACCAAGCGCATTTGCCCGACGACGGGTAAGAAGTTCTACGACCTGAACAAGAGCCCGGTGATCTCCCCCTATACGGGCGAGGTGGTGCCGATCGCGCCCGTCGCTCCGCCGCGCATGACCCGCGGCGCCGCCGCAGCGGCTGCGCCCAGCATGGCGGCCGATATGCCGGAGCCCGCGGAAGCCGAGAACCTGGTTTCGCTCGAGGAAGCCGACGCCGAGGAAAGCACCGGCAAGGTCAAGGCCGTCGTTCCCGAGTCCGAGGACGATATCGAGGTCGACGAGACCATCGAAGGCGACGATGACGATGATTCGACCTTCATCCCCGACGAGGAGGAAGGCGACGAGGACGTCACCGACATCATCGGCGACGTCGGCAACGACGAAGAGACTTGAGATAAACCCCGAACTGTGTTTCAGGGTTCTGCCCGCCCGTCGCCCAGACGCGCGGATTCGCTGAAGGGGCCATAGCTCAGCTGGGAGAGCGCTTGCATGGCATGCAAGAGGTCGGCGGTTCGATCCCGCCTGGCTCCACCAGCCTTCGCTCGCTTCGCGAGCTTCGGCTGGGCAAGCCACCGGAAGTCCATCGTAGCGAAGTGAGCGAAGGCTGTCTCGCCGGAGCCCGCAGGGCGGAGGCGGACTGGTAGTCGCTTCGCGAGCTTCGGACATTCTCGAAAGTCAGGATTCCGAGCACTTCTATGTCGGCATGACGGACGATCTTCGCGTGCGCCTGGTAAAACACAATGCGGGCGAAGTGCCGCATACCTCGAAGTATAGACCTTGGCGGCTACGAACCTACATCGCGTTCGACGATGAACGGCGCGCCATCGCATTCGAAAAGTATCTAAAGTCAGGTTCGGGCAGGGCTTTCGCAAAGAAGCACTTCTGAAGAGTCACACCTCCACCTTCTCCCCCAGCGCCGCATTCAGCTTGTCGCGCAGCGCCTCCACTTCCTTCTTCAGCGCCGCAAGCTCCGCCACCGAACATTCCGACGCGGCGAGTATCGACAGCGGCAGATTGCGCGCTCTCTCTTTCAGCCCCTCGCCTTGTGCCGTCAGCGCCACGATCACCTGACGCTCGTCTGCGGTCGAGCGCGTGCGCTTCACCAGTCCCGCCGCCTCGATCCGTTTCAACAGCGGCGTCAGCGTTCCCGAATCGAGAAACAGCCGCTCGCCGATTTCCTTCACCGGCAAGCCGTCCTGTTCCCACAGCACCAGCATGACGAGGTACTGCGGATAGGTCAGGCCGAGCCGGTCGAGCAGCGGCTTGTAGAAGCGGTTGAAGGCATGCGCGGTGGAGTAGACCGCAAAACAGAGCTGGTTGCCGAGCAGTAGCGGCTGATCGGCAGCGGACTTCCGGACCATGAACTTTCTCATCCCTCTGGAATTGTTTGGACATTCTGGGGTGCATCGCGCCGATATTCAATCGCGCACAATTAAATGTGACCACACATTTTTGCATTGTGCACAATTAAATTGTGTGTAATATATAAACCGTCAATACCGCCCAACCAAATCGTCCCCAAGGGAGACCCCCATGTCCGTGAAAGTTCTCTACAAGACGACCGCCAAGGCCACCGGCGGCCGCGACGGCGCTGCCGAAACGCTCGACGGCGCGCTCAGCGTCAAGCTCTCGACCCCCAGGGAGCTCGGCGGCGCGGGCGGCCCCGGCAACAACCCCGAGCAGCTGTTCGCGGCCGGCTACGCCGCCTGCTTCATCGGCGCGATGAAGGCGGTGGCGGCCCAGGGCGGCGGCGTGAAGGTTCCGGCCGACGTTTCCGTGACCTCGACGGTCGGCATCGGCCCGCGCTCGGAAGGCGGTTTCGGCCTCGACATCGATCTTGCGGTCTCCTTGCCCGGCGTTCCCCGTGCCGACGCCGAAGCGCTGGTGCAGAAGGCCCACCATGTTTGCCCCTACTCCAACGCGACCCGCGGCAATGTCGACGTCCGACTGACCGTCGTCTGACGCCCACGCGCATTTCCGAACAGGGCGGCCCGTCGCATTCCCCGCGGCGGGCCGTTTTCGCGTGCGGCAGGCATACGCCTGTGCGCCGGGAGGCATTGCTGGCGCGGATGAAGCCCGCTAGCTCTGGGCCGGTCCACTTCCCAAGAAGGTTGTCTTCATGAATGCCGAAACCGCATCCGGCGCGATGACGGGCCTGCGCGTGATCGATCTCACGCGCGTGCTCGGCGGCCCCTATTGCACGCAGATCCTCGCCGACCACGGCGCCGACGTGATCAAGGTCGAGCCGCCCGCAGGCGACGAGGTGCGCGACTGGGGCCCGCCCTTCCACGAAGAGGACGCGGCCTATTTCGTCGGCATCAACCGCAACAAGCGCTCGATCGGCCTCGACCTCGCCTCCGAAGGCGGACGCGAGGTGCTGATGAAGCTGCTTGAGACCGCCGACGTGCTGATCGAGAACTTCAAGCCGGGCACGCTCGACAAATGGGGCATCGGCAACGACGTGCTGCGCGCAAAATTTCCGCGTCTCGTGCATGCCCGCATCTCCGGCTTCGGCGCCGACGGCCCGCGCGGCGGCAATCCCGGCTATGACGCCATCATCCAGGCCATGACCGGCATGATCGCGGCCACCGGCTCGGCAGAGAGCGGCCCGATGCGCATCGGCGTGCCCGTCGTCGACATCACCACGGGCCTTTATGCCTGCATCGGCATTCTGATGGCGCTGTCGGAGCGGCAGCGTTCCGGCCTCGGCCAGTTCCTCGAGACCACGCTGTACGAGACCGGGCTTGCGGTAATGCACCCGCACACCGCGAACTATTTCATGCACGGCAAGCCGCCCTCGCTCACCGGCAACGAGCATCCCAATCTCGTGCCCTATGCGATCTTCCCCACGAAGACCGACAACATCTTCATCGGCGTCGGCAATGACGGCACCTTCCGCAAGCTCGCCAAGGAAATCGGCAAGCCCGAGCTCGGCACCGATTCGCGCTTTGCCCGCAACAAGGACCGCATCGCCAACCGCGAGGCGCTGCGCGCGGAACTTGCCGCCGTCTTCAGCCAGCACGAGGCCGAGCCGCTCTGCAACCGCCTGCTCGCCGCGGGCCTGCCCGCCGGTCCCGTGCAGAAGATCGACCAGGCGCTCACGAACCCGCACACCATCCACCGCGGCGATATCGTTGCAAAAGACTGGTACAAGGGCGTCGCTTCCCCGATCCGGCTGGAGCGGACCAAGCCCGGCCTGCGCCGCACGCCGCCGAAATTTTCGCAGCATTCGGCCGAAGTGCTCGGTGAGTTCGGCTACTCCAGAAGCGAGATCGACGCGCTGGTCGCCAAGGGCGTGGTCTGCGGCCCGGAGCGGAAGCGGTAGATCTCACGCGATTGCCGCACGCTCGATTGCCTCCCCCGTTCGGGAGAGGAATCGAGCCATGTCGTCGGACTCTTGCGTTTCTTGTTCGGACTGTTTCGCAATCCGGCTTCTTGCCGCAGGCAAGATGCGGCGCGTGCGCTGCCGCAATTTGAAATTTTTCCCTTCCCCAAACGTTCACTTCCCCCCTACGATTGGCTCGCTTATACGGTCATTTGCACGTCATACGCGGCTGTTAGCGCAACCGAGATAATGACGGTTCCAACCGGGAGGAATTTGATGGCTCTTCGACAATTCGGCACGGCTGCGGCCGTCGCGGTCTCGCTGGCATACGCCGCCTCGCCCGCATATGCGGCGATCGAGATCCAGTGGTGGCACGCCATGACCGGCGCCAACAACGACGTCGTCAACCGCCTGGCCGAGGAATTCAATTCCAGCCAGTCCGACTACAAGGTCGTGCCTTCCTACAAGGGTAACTATCCCGACACGATGAACGCCGGCATCGCCGCGTTCCGCGCCGGCAATGCACCGCACATCATGCAGGTGTTCGAGGTCGGCACCGCGACCATGATGGGCGCCACCGGCGCCATCAAGCCGGTCTACCAGCTGATGAAGGACGCCGGCGAGAAGTTCGACCCCAAGGCCTACCTGCCGACCATCACCGGCTACTACTCGACCTCGAAGGGCGAGATGCTGTCGTTCCCCTTCAACTCGTCCTCCATGGTGATGTGGATCAACAAGGACGAATTGAAGAAGGCCGGCGTCAACGACATCCCGAAGACCTGGCCGCAAGTGTTCGACGCCGCCAAGAAGCTGAAGGCCGCCGGCCACGCGACCTGCGGGTTCTCGAACGCCTGGGCGAGCTGGGCGCATATCGAGCAGTTCTCGGCCTGGCACAATCTGCCGATCGGCACCAAGGCCAACGGCCTCGACGGCTTCGACACCGTGCTGAAGTTCAATTCGCCTGTCCATGTGAAGCATCTGCAGAACCTCGTCGACCTGCAAAAGGACAAGACTTACGACTATGGCGGGCGCACCTCGACCAACGAGGCCCGTTTCGGCTCGGGCGAATGCGCGATCTTCCTGACCTCGTCGGGCTATTACGGCACCGCAAAGGCCACCGCCAAGTTCGACTTCACCTCGGCGCCGATGCCGTATTATCCGGACGTAGCGGGTGCGCCGCAGAACTCGATCATCGGCGGCGCCTCGCTGTGGGTAATGGGCGGCAAGAAGCCCGAAGAGTACAAGGGTATCGCCAAGTTCTTCACGTTCCTGTCGGATACCGGCCGCCAGGCGAGGCTGCACCAGGAGTCCGGCTACCTGCCGATCACCAAGGCGGCCTACGAGAAGTCGATCAAGGACGGCTTCTACGAGAAGAACCCGGTGCTGCAGACGCCCCTGAAGGAGCTCACCAACAAGGAGCCGACCGAGAACTCGCGCGGCCTGCGCTTCGGCAACATGGTGCAGATGCGCGACGTCTGGGCCGAGGAAATCGAAGCGGCGCTGGCCGGCAAGAAGACCGCCCAGCAGGCCCTCGATGACGCCGTCGCCAAGGGCAACGCCATGTTGCGGACCTTCGAGAAGACTGCAAAATAGGGTCCGACCAAAAGGGGGCGTCATTGCGAGGAGCGTAAGCGACGAAGCAATCCATCCGTCCGCGCATGCGGCACCATGGATTGCTTCGCTGCGCTCGCAATGACGGCGGGATCTGCATGGAAAAGTCCACCGTCTTCACCAACAAGCTGCTGCCCTATTTCCTGCTGTTCCCGCAGCTCGTCATCACCATTGTTTTCTTCTACTGGCCGGCGAGCCAGGCGGTCTGGCAATCCTTCCTGCGCGAGGATGCCTTCGGCCTCGTCTCCGAGTTCGTCGGGCTGGAGAACTACGAGGCGCTGTTCGTCCAGCCCGCTTACTACGCGTCGATGCTGACGACCGCGATCTTCTCGACGCTGGTCGCCATGCTCTCGCTTTCCATTGCGCTGCTGTTCGCGACCCAGGCCGACAAGAGCCTGAAGGCGGCAGGCGGCTACAAGACGCTGCTGATCTGGCCCTATGCCGTGGCGCCCGCAGTGGCCGGCGTGCTCTGGTTCTTCATGTTCCAGCCCTCGCTCGGCCTGCTGTCGCGCCCGCTGCGCGGCATGGGCATCGACTGGAATCCCCTGCTCAATGCCGACCACGCCATGATCCTGGTGGTGATGGCCTCGGTGTGGAAGCAGATCTCCTATAATTTCCTGTTCTTCCTCGCCGGCCTGCAGTCGATCCCGAAGAGCGTGATCGAGGCCAGCGCGATCGACGGCGCCCGGCCGCTGCGGCGCTTCTGGACCATCGTGTTCCCGCTGCTGTCGCCGACCACCTTCTTCCTGCTGGTGGTCAACGTCGTCTACGTCTTCTTCGACACGTTCGGCATCATCGACGCCGTCACCGGCGGCGGCCCCGCCGGCGCCACCACCACCATGGTCTACAAGGTCTATGCCGACGGCCGGCTCGGCGGCGACCTCGGCGGCTCGGCGGCGCAGTCGGTCGTGCTGATGGTCATCGTGATCGCGCTGACCGCGGTCCAGTTCCGCTACGTCGAACGCAAGGTGCAGTACTGATGGTCGAGCACCGCCCGCTCAGCGATTTCATCGCCTACGCCATCCTGACCCTGGGCGTGTTCATCGTCGTCTTCCCGGTCTGGCTCGCCTTCGTCGCCTCCACCCATGACGCCGCCACCGTGGTCGGCGGCAACATGCCGGCAACGCCGGGCACGCACACCTTGGAGAACTACTACCGCGCCATCTTCATCGGCGGCTCGCGCACCAGCCGCGAGCCCGTCGCCAACATGCTGATCAACTCCTTCGTCTCGGCGATCGGCATCGCGCTCGGCAAGATCTTCATCTCGATCCTGTCGGCCTATGCGGTGGTCTATTTCCGCTTTCCGTTCCGCAAGACCGCGTTCTGGATCATCTTCGTCACCCTGATGCTGCCGGTCGAGGTGCGCATCTACCCGACCTACAAGGTGATCGCCGACCTCAAGATGCTCAACAGCTATGCCGGCCTCATCCTGCCGCTGATTGCATCCGCCACCGGCACCCTCTTGTTCCGCCAGTTCTTCATGACCGTGCCGGACGAATTGCTGGAAGCCTCGCGCATCGACGGCGCCGGCCCGTTCCGCTTTTTCAAGGATACCTTGCTGCCGCTGTCGGTCACCACCATGGCCGCGCTGTTCGTGATCCAGTTCATCTATGGCTGGAACCAGTATCTCTGGCCGCTGCTGATCACCACGCAGGATTCGATGCAGACCATCGTCATCGGCATCAAGAAGATGCTGGTGGCGCAGGACGAGCTCGCCGAATGGCAGCTGGCGATGGCGACCGCCGTGCTCGCCATGCTGCCGCCGGTCGCGGTCGTCATCTTCATGCAGCGGCTGTTCGTGCGCGGCCTGGTCCAGACGGAAAAGTGAAATGGCCAACGTAACCCTACGCAACGTCCGCAAGACCTACGCCGGCGGCTTCGAAGCCATCAAGGGCATCGACTTCGAGGTCGGCGACGGCCAGTTCTGCGTGCTGGTCGGCCCCTCCGGCTGCGGCAAGTCCACGCTGCTGCGCATGGTGGCGGGGCTGGAAACCATCACCGGCGGCGAGATCGACATCGGCGGCCGCGTCGTCAACGACGTCGAGCCGGCCGACCGCGACATCGCCATGGTGTTTCAAAACTACGCGCTCTATCCGCACATGAGCGTCTTCAACAACATGGCCTATGGCCTGCGCAACCGCGGCATGCCGGAGGCCGAGATCAAGACGCGCGTGGGCGAAGCCGCGCGCATCCTCGAACTCTCCACCATGCTGGAGCGCAAGCCGCGGCAACTTTCCGGCGGCCAGCGCCAGCGCGTCGCCATGGGCCGCGCCATCGTGCGCCAGCCGAAGGCGTTCCTGTTCGACGAACCCTTGTCCAATCTCGACGCCAAGCTGCGCATCGCCATGCGCGTCGAAATCCGCAAATTGCAGCGCCGGCTCTCCACGACGTCGATCTACGTCACCCACGACCAGCTGGAGGCGATGACGCTCGCCGACATTCTCGTGGTGATGAACGTCGGCCGCGTCGAGCAGATCGGCAATCCCCTCGACATCTACCAGAAGCCCGCGACCACCTTCGTCGCCTCCTTCATCGGCGCCCCGCCGATGAACCTGATGCCGCTGCAATCGGACGAGCTGAAGTCGCAGCTGCCGGCCAGCGAAGCCGGCATCTTGGGAATCCGCCCCGAGGATTTCGTCATCACCAGCGAGAACGTTTCAGGCGGCGTCGCGCTCGGCCTTACCGTCGAGGCCATCGAAAAGGTCGGCGCCGAAACCTTCGTCTACGGCTCGCGCCAGGACGTGACCCATGGCGTCGCCGCCAATCCCGGCGACCTGCCGCCCGGCGAAGTCATCGTCCGCATCCCCGGCGCCGCCGGGCCGGCGATCGGCGAGCGCATCCGCGCCGTCGCGACGCGAGACAAGCTGCATCTGTTCAGCGCGGATGGGCGCAAGCGGGTGGAGATCTGATCCCCGTGTCATTCCGGGGTCGCTACGAGAGACGAAATCGCAGTTAATTCCGGGTTCCTTCCTTCCGCGTGCGGCATGAACGATGGCCTTTCAACTCGATTCGGCTGGTTTCAGAGCCACTTGAACCCCCAACCACCCATCGCCATATTGTGGCTGTCCGGCGGCGAATGAGTCGCTTCCGGGCAAACACGCCACGGGTGCCGCAAGGGCTCGAGGCGTCAAAGTCGCTTCGAGAGGACTTTGCAATGTCACGTGTTCCTTCGCTCTCCAGTCCGTTTCTGCTTGGATTCGACGAAATCGAGCGGGCGCTCGATCGCGTCGTGAAGGGCGCCGACGGCTATCCTCCGTACAACATCGAGCGGTTCGAGCGCAGCAACGGCCAGCCCGAACGGTTGCGCATCACGCTGGCGGTGGCGGGTTTTACCCGCGACCAACTCGATGTGACCACTGAGGAAAACCAGCTCGTCATCCGCGGCCGCCAGCAGGACGACAAGACCCGGCAGTACATCCATCGCGGCATTGCCGCGCGCCACTTCCAGCGCACCTTCGTGCTGGCGGAGGGGATGATGGTGCTGGGTGCGGACCTGAAGAACGGGCTGTTGTCCATCGACCTCGCCAGGCCGGAACCTGAAAGGGTAATTAAGACAATAGCCATCAATGAGCACGAATAATGGAACGAGGAGCGGACTCGACCGCTTGTCTCCTGAGGAGTCGAGACCATGAGTGACGTGAGTGTGACGACCGAAAGGGTGTCATTGGAGGCGCTGGCCCATCTTGGTGAAGGCCATATCGCCTATGTGAAGCAGGTCCGTTCCGAGGACGTGCCGGGGCTCTTCCCCCAGGCCCCGAAGATCGCGCCGGGCCTCAAGCTCTTTGCGCTGCATGCCGCCGACGGCACGCCGATCATGCTGACCGACAGCCGGGAAGCAGCGGTCGCCAACGCCTGGAGCAACGAGCTGCAGGCCGTCAGCGTGCACTGATCCGCGCTTGCGGTATCACTGACGCGCAGTTGCGCTGTCTCTGATCCGCGCTTGCGGATCATGACGCCGGGCTTAGCCAAGCGAGATTCAAGCGGCAGAAAGTCGCCGCTGGACTGATTCAACCAAACGCGGGTGGTTTCCGGATGCGGAGACCGCCCGCGTTTCGTTTGGCAGGTTTGCCACTGGGCAGCCGGAGCGAAGCGGCGCCGTTCTTCGAACGGCCACGCCCGGCCATGACGAGTCACCATAGGGTGAGAGGCACGGCGACACGGAGGCGACGATGCAGGGATCGCTGGGGGAGAAGATCGGTGAAGGCGCCTTCTCCGAAGTCTACGCCTGGGCGCCCGGTCAGGCCGTCAAACTGTTCAAACCCGGCGTGTCGCGGTGGATGCCCTGGCAGGAGGTGCGCATGATCCGCGCCGTGCACGCCGCCGGCGTCCCGGTTCCGGAGTTCTTCGGCGAGCTGACGCTGGACGGGCGCTTCGGCGTCGTGCTGCAACGCCTCGACGGACCGACCCTGTGGCAGCTCTCGCGGACCGGCGCGGTGACATTCGAACAGGCGGGCGCGACCGTCGCGGCTCTGGCCATGTTGCTTCACAAGACGTCCGCGCCGCCGGAGGTCCTCTCCATGCGCGAGCACATGGAGAGAGAGCTGCAGCACGACGACGGCAAGGTCCCGCAGCACATCGCCACTGATATCCTCGCCCTGATCGACCGCCTGCCCCGCGGCGACGGGCTCTGCCATTGCGACCTTAGCCCCGGCAACGTGATCATGACGGCGGAAGGCCCAAAGCTCGTCGACTGGACCTTCGCGATGCGCGCGCCCGCCGCCCTCGACCTTGGGTTCCTGCATGTCATCCTGTCCGAGCTCGCCCCGGAAATAGCCGACAATCCGGAGCGGCCGCGCGCGACCAACGCAGCGGCGCAATCCGAATATGCGCGGCTGGCCGGCATGTCTCTCGCGGAGTTGACGGCGGCAATGGAGCCGTATTTGCCCATCGTCCGCACCTTCGTCGTCCTCGGCAACGTGGTGCCTTCCCTGCGGGAGCGGCTGATCCAGCGCATCGAGGCGGGCCTGCGCGCAGAGGGCTGACTCGCAGCACGTGGCTGCTTGCGTCGAAGGCGTGTTTTTTTGCGTGGTGAAGTGGGCGTGAAGCGGCGTTACGCCGCGCTCGCCGGCGGCAGCGCCAGCACGGAGTAGATCGCCTGCGCATCGCGCGAGGCGCGCAGCTTTTTCGCGACGTCCTGGTCGCGCAGCAGGCGCGCGATTCGCGCCAGCGCCTTCAGGTGATCGGCGCCGGCGCCTTCCGGCGCCAGCAGCAGGAAAATCAGGTCGACCGGCTGGCTGTCCATCGCCTCGAAATCGATCGGGCGCTCCAGGCGGGCGAACAGGCCGAACAGCTTTTCCAGCTTGGGCAGCTTGCCGTGCGGGATGGCGACCCCATAGCCGACCGCTGTCGTGCCGAGTTTCTCGCGCTGCAACAGCACCTCGAACACCGAACGCTCGTTCTGCCCGGTCAGGCTTGCCGCCTTGGCCGCCAGCTCCTGCAGCGCCTGCTTCTTGCTCGAAACCTTCAATGCCGGGAGAATCGCCTCTGGCGCGACCAGATCGGTAATCGTCATAGGGGCGTCCGGGGGTGATTTGAACCGTCAGGTTGCGAGATAGTCTTCAGGCGAGTTGCGTCAAGAAGATGAGACGGAAGGCGGGCTTAGGCCCGGTGTCCCGAGTTCGGGGGCTTCTACTCCAAAGCATATCCGGTGCCAACTCTTAACGCCCGGTTCCGTGGTCCTACCCTTGGGCTACCCTTGGGCTACCTTTGGGCTACCCTCGGGGCGGCGGACCATATGGGCGGTCCCCCGGGGGCGTCAATGCGGCGCGGCATATCGTCAGGGGGCAACCGCGGGCGGATCGACCCAGCCGACATTGCCGTCGGCGCGGCGGTAGATCACGTTCACCCGGCCGCTGGAGCCATGCTGGAACACCAGGCAGGTGGCGCCGGTGAGGTCGAGTTCCTGAACAGCCTCGCTGACCGAGAGCCGTTTCAGCGACTTGGTGGTCTCGGCGATGATGACGGGGTTATAGGTGGCGTTCTCGTCGTCATGGGCGGGCGCCTCGATGACGTAAGCCGGCGCGTCCAGCACGGGCGCTTCCATCTCGGCAAAGGCGGCGTTGGCGGCGTGCGCCTTGCGCGCCGAACGGTCCTTCAACCGGCTCTTGTAGCGGCGCAGCCGCTTTTCGATCATCAGCAGCGCCTGGTCGGCGCTGGCATAGGCGTCCGCAGCGCTCGAATCGGCCTCCAGCACCACGCCGGAATCCAGATGCAGCGCGCAGTCGGTGCGGAAGCCGAAGCCGTCCTTCGACAGCGTGATGTGCCCCGAATAATTCCCGTCGAAATATTTGCGCAGCACTTCGTCGGTTCGTTCGCTGACGCGGCCGCGCAGCGCTTCGCCGACGCTGATGCTTTTTCCCGAGATCCGAAGAGTCATGGATGAAGCCTCGTTAAGTCAGGGGGGAATTGAGCCTATTACGATTTGGCGCCGATGCAATCAGGCCGGCGCGGTATCGCGGGACCGGTCGGAGTTGGCGGCGGAAGCCGAAAGGGCGTTTCCGATCATGCTCTGCTTGTCGCGGCGGCGCTGCACCGAGGAGGGAATCCGCATCGCCTCGCGGTATTTCGCGACGGTGCGGCGTGCGATATCAATGCCGGAGGCGCGCAAGCGTTCCACGATGGTGTCGTCGGAGAGGATCGCGCTCGCGCTCTCGGCGTCGATCAGCTGCTTGATGTGATGCCGCACCGCTTCCGCCGAATGCGCCTCGCCGCCGTCGGCAGAGGCGATCGAGGCGGTGAAGAAGTATTTCAGCTCGAACACGCCGCGATTGGTCGCCATGTACTTGTTGGCGGTAACGCGCGACACCGTCGATTCGTGCATCTGGATCGCGTCCGCCACGGCCTTCAGATTCAGCGGCCTTAAGTGCGCCACGCCATGGGTGAAGAAGCCGTCCTGCTGGCGCACGATCTCGGTCGCCACCTTCAGGATGGTGCGGGCGCGCTGGTCGAGCGCACGCACCAGCCAGGTCGCATTCTGCAGGCAATCGGTGAAGTAGGACTTGTCGCCGTCCTTGCGGATCGTCTTCGACAGTTCGCTGTAGTAGGTCTGGTTGACCAGCACCTTCGGCAGCGTGTCGCTGTTGAGCTCGACATGCCAGCCGCCGTCGGGACCGGGCCGCACATAGACGTCGGGCACCACGGTCTGGGTGCGCGCGGCGCCGAACTTCAGGCCGGGCTTGGGATCGAGGCGGCGGATCTCGCCGATCATGTCGGTGATGTCTTCGTCGTCGACGTTGCAGAGCTTGCGGAGCGCCGCGATGTCGCGCTTCGCCAGCAGATCGAGATTCTCCACCAGCGCCTGCATCGCGGGATCGTAGCGGTCGAGCTCGCGCAGCTGGATGGCGAGGCACTCGCTGAGATTCCGCGCGCACACCCCGGGCGGATCAAATCGCTGCAGCACCGCCAGCACTTCCGCGACGGCCTGCTCGCTCGCCCCCAGCCGCTCCGCGGCCTGTCCGAGGTCCTGCGGCAAATAGCCCGCCTCGTCGACGAGGTCGATCAAATACTGGCCGATCATGCGCTGCGCCGGCGCCGACACGGCGACCGAGAGCTGCTCGGCGAGATGGTCCGACAGCGTCACCTCGGCGGCGACGAAGGCTTCCAGATTGTAGTCCTCGTCGCTGGAAGCGCCGCCGCCCCATTCGGTGTAGGCGGTCGGCGCGGCATCCTGGGCGGCGCGCGCGGCGGCTTCCGCCGGCTCCTCGGTGAAGACGTTGTCGAGACGGGTATCCAGCGTCTGCTCGATCTCGGCGCGGCTGCCGAGATCGCGATTCATCCACTCTTCCTGGCCGGGCTCGAATCCCTCGGCCGAACCGGCGGAGGACTCGCCGGCAGGGTATTCGCCAGCGGAATATTCGCCGCCCGCGTCGTCGCCGCCGCCCGCATCGGCAAACGGCGACGGTTCGATCGCCTCGCCGGCCACCGGGGGCTCGGGGCCGTCATTGGCGCGCTCCAGCAGCGGATTGCGCTCCAGTTCCTCCTCGACGAAGGTCGACAGGTCGAGATTGGACAGCTGCAGCAGCTTGATCGCCTGCATCAGCTGCGGCGTCATCACCAGCGACTGCGACTGGCGGAACTCTAATCTCTGCGTCAGCGCCATAGGGGCAAGAAACCGTCCAAAACTTGGTCCGATTCTTGCTTAAACTAGTCCCGAGCCCTTGTACACGGCTTGACGCAAGCAAAATTTGGGCTAAGCGCGCGATGGTTACCGCAGCGCAACAGATTACAGCCGGAATTCCTCGCCGAGGTACAGACGACGCACGTCCGGGTTGCTGACGATCTCGTCGGGGCTGCCTTCGGTGAGAATTTCGCCGGCATAGACGATGTAGGCGCGGTCGGTCAGGCCGAGGGTTTCCCGCACATTGTGGTCGGTGATCAGCACGCCGATGCCGCGATTGGTGAGATGGCGGACCAGGTCCTGGATGTCGCCCACCGCGATGGGGTCGATGCCGGCGAAGGGCTCGTCGAGCAACATGTAGTTCGGACGCGTGGCCAGCGCGCGGGCGATCTCGACGCGGCGGCGCTCGCCGCCAGACAGGGCGATCGACGGCGATCGGCGCAGCCGCGTGATGTTGAACTCGTCGAGCAGCGCGTCGAGTTCGCGCTCGCGCTTCTTGCGGCTGGACTCGACCACCTCGAGCACGGCGCGGATGTTCTGCTCAACGGTGAGGCCGCGGAAGATCGAGGCTTCCTGCGGCAGGTAGCCGATGCCGAGCCGCGCGCGCTGGTACATCGGCAGTTTGGTGACGTCGTGCCCGTCGAGTTCGATGGCGCCGCGATCGGCCTTGATGAGGCCGGTGATCATGTAGAACACGGTGGTCTTGCCGGCGCCGTTGGGGCCAAGCAGCCCGACCGCCTCACCCCTGCGGACATAGATGGAAACGCCGCGCACCACCTGGCGGCTGCCGAAACTCTTCTCCACGCTGTGCACGGCGAGGAACCCCGGACGCCGCAGCAATTGCGGCCCCCCGCCATTACCCTTCCTGGGCTTGGCGGCCGGCTTCGACTTGTTCGGCGCCAGCGGGTGCGGCGGGCGGGCCGGCTCTGCCAGCGGCAGGTCGATGGCGGACACCGAACCGTCCCGGACGATCGGCGGGGCGTCGCGCACCGGGTTGGACAGCATGTCGCCGAAGGAATCGCCGAGCGCGGTGATGTCCTCGCGCGAGCGGGCAAAGCCGGTGGGCTTCCCCTTGGCGGGGCGACGCCGGAACATGCCGAGTAAATCCACCATCCCCGCTTCGCTCAGTCTTTCACGGTGACGCCGGCGCAAACGCCCGCGGCGAGATTCGATTCGCCCTCATGCGAACCATGAATGAATGGATGCCCCTTGCCCAGCGGATCGCCCTCGAATGGGCGCTTCCCCGTACCGCCGGCCCCTCGCTTTCAGCCTGATCCTATCCGAAAACCGGGCCCCGCCTTTCGGGATCATGCTGCGCCACGCTAGATACAGGCTGACGCCGCCCGCTTCAACCTCGCCGGCCGCGACGAATTCACAAGCTATTGATTTTACTTCTGTTTCCCCGGCATCAGCGAAGGAATCCCGGGCGGCGGCGCCGGCGCTCCGCCCTTGGACGATCCACCGCAGCCCTCGGAGCCCTGGATGAACAGGGCCTGCACCCGGGTGTCCGATTCCACCCGCGACACGCCGGTGGTCATGTCCACCACCAGGCGGTCGCCGCGCAGCACATTCTTGCACTGGGTCAGCACCACGCCACCCGACATGGTGATCGAATTGGCCCTGGTGTCGAACACCGCAAGATCGCCGGTGACGACCTGGTCCTTTTGCGTGACCACCACGCCGCCGCGCGCTTCCAGCCGCTTGATGGAGGAACTGCCGCCCGGCCCGGGGGTCGCCGACTGAATCGGCGCACCCGGCGCGGCCTTCGTTCCCTTCTTCGGCGCGGCCGGCTGCTGCTCCGGCGACGGCCCCTGGTCGTAGAACACGACCAGCGACTTGGAGCTCATGGTGGTGTCGCCCTGCACCACCTTCACCTTGCCGGAAAAGGTCGCTTCCTTTGTCTTGTCGCGCACCTCGAGCGAAGCGGCCTCGATCTGGATCGGCTTGTCGCGGTTCTGCGAGAAGCCCTGCATCGCATTGGGCACGCCCTGCATCGAATTCTGCGCCTGCGCCTGCAGCGGTGCCAGCGCGGCCAGCAGCAACGCCGCGCTCGCGCCGTGCGCGATCCATCGACCCAGACTGAGGGAGAAGAGCTGCATCGCGGGAATCACTTCGCGCCGGCCGGCCTGGCGCTGCCACCGAGCGAGCGCGTCTTCGGCTCGGCGGCCGGCTCGGCCGGCGCTGCCTCCGGCGGGTCCATCATCAGGTTCATCCTGACATTGCCCTCGAAACGCACGATCTCGCCGCTGTTGAGGATCTTCAGCCCGTCGGCCAAAAGCGTGCCATTGAGCAGCTTGACGTCGACCGGCTCGTTCGACGTCACCAGACCCTTGTTGATGTCGAGCGTCGCCTGCGAAAGCTTCGCTTCATAGCCGGTGGAGGACTGCAGGAAGATGTCCTTCTTCAGCTCGAGCAATTGCTGCTTGTTGTCGAAGAAGCCGGTGCGTGCATCGAGCGTCACGGTCGAGCGGTCTTCCATCACCACCTTGGCGCGCAGCGTGCGCAGCTCGACAGAGTCTGGGTTGGCGAGATCCTGGATCGCCGCCTTGGCCCGCACTTCATAGGGACGCCGGTCGGCGGAGAATCCGGCGAGATGCGGATTCTCCATGGTGATCTTGCTGCCGGAGACCACCAGATTGTCGATCTGGACCGGCAGCTTCGGCATCAGGATGCGGAACGGATTGAAGATCGACACGGCGACCACGCCCGTCATCGCCAGGATCACCGCCACCGGCACGGCGACGCGCAGGACGCGCACCACGCGGCTGTGACGCGCCGCGGCCGCAAAGCGCGCCTCCAGCGTGGCATCGAAGGTCTGGTTCTGGACGAAATTCACTGCGGCTCCAGCAAACGAGGCACGGCCCGATCGACCGCCGGCCTCGAATTATCGAGACATTGTACTCGTTCCCGTCCGGCATTGCAGCCCGCCTTCAGTCACCAAAGTGACCGAAACAGGGCAGATTCACGCTGCCAGGCTCCTCACGCGACGCTCACGAATGCGCAAAGATGTCCTCGGCTTCCCAGCCCTGCAGATCGAGAATGGCGCGCGCCGGCAGGAACCCGAAACACGCCTTGGCGAGCTCGGTGCGCCCCTCGCGCGCCAGCATCGGATCGAGTTTTTCGCGCAAGGCGTGAAGGTGCAGCACGTCCGAGGCGGCATAGGCGAGCTGCGCCTCGCTGAGATTCTCAGCGCCCCAGTCGCTGGACTGCTGCTGCTTCGACAGGTCGATGTTGAGCATCTCGCGCACGAGGTCCTTCAGGCCGTGCCGGTCGGTATAGGTCCGCGACAGTCGCGAGGCGATCTTTGTGCAGTACACCGGCTGCGGCATCACGCCGAAGGTGTTGTAGAGCGCGGCGAGATCGAAGCGCGCGAAGTGGAAGATCTTCGTGACGTTGGGATCGCCCAGCAGCTTTTTCAGGTTCGGCGCGTCGCGATGCCCCTTCGGCACCTGCACGACATCGGCCGAGCCGTCGCCGTTCGACATCTGCACCACGCAGAGCCGGTCGCGATGCGGATTGAGGCCCATGGTCTCGGTGTCTATCGCCACCGAACTGGTGTAGCGCGAAAGATCGGGCAGGTCGCCGCGATGCAGGCGGATGGTCATGGGTACCTCGTCGAATCGGTCGCCAATCAAGCTACCGTCCAAACCCGCCATCGGCGAGCGCTCGCTGAGGGATTTTCGCTCGCTGAGGGATTTTCGATTGTCGTGAGCGGGCAAGGGCAATGGTGCCCAGGAAAGGATTGTGTCCCAAGCCGCCTAAAGCAAGCAAAATCAATTACTTAATGCCACCTCGGATGGCTGCTTTGTACCAAGCAAATGTGCCGATGTCGATAGCAGAATTCGTCTTCCCCGATACTCTGCCTACTTAGCTTGCTACAATCTTTGCCACTCTGCTTCAGGCGGGCTCGCGCATTTAACGGAAGCTCGCGCAACACTGATCAAGTAGCGGTCGGAAGGTCTGAAGGTCTTACAACGAGGCCAAGACGGCTTTCAACTCCGGATCGAAACAGAACTCGCAGCCTTCGCGTCGCGGCATGAGCCTGCGCGCCGGTGGTCGGCGGTCGCCATGGATCCAGATGGACATAGTTGGACGGCGGTATAGACGCCATCGGCTTCGACTTCTTCAGTCCCTGCGAGGATGAACCGCGAGGGGCTTCGATATCAGCGAAGCGTTAGGTCCAGGCGGTTGGGCCTAGCTCGTTCCCGTCGCTTCCGAATGGGCCCCGGCTGCTCGCCTCTTTGAGTTCTCTTTGGACCCAGAGATGTTTCTCCGCACCCTCTGTCGACACGCGAGACGGGGGCTCGGCCATGGGGCTAGGAGTAATTTGTGAGACCGTAGAACGAAGCTTTGCCCAACGCGGCTATGGCGCGCGGCCAATCGTGATCGCGTCAGCCATAACAGCGAGCGAGGCGGGCTATGAAACGTGATCTCTACGCAGAAGTATCGACGCGCATTGTTGCAGAGCTAGAAGTCGGTGCCGCCCCTTGGGTTAAGCCATGGTCTGCAACAGCAGGCATGAACACGCCATGCAACGCCGTGACCAATCGGCCTTACTCAGGATGCAACGTCTTGTTGTTGTGGATGGCACAGAAGGCCGGCTATCGAACGCCTCGCTTTCTGACATTCAAACAGGCCGCGGAGTTAGGCGGCAACGTGTGCAGGGGCGAGCACGGTACGAAGGTGTATTTCGTGAAGCAACATCAGGTTCACGATAAGTGGTCGGACGATAACTCAGCAACGCGCTTAGTGCCGATGATGCGTGAGTATACGGTCTTCAATGTTGACCAATGCGAAAACCTTCCCGATAGCATCAATACAGGAACGCCGATGCGGGCTCGCAATCCTGACGCGCGCGACGAACTCGCCGACGCATTCTTGCACTCAACTGGAGCCGACATCCGCGAAGGACACGGCGAAGCTTTCTATGTGCCGAGCCGCGATTTTATCTCGATGCCCGCATTCGAGGCTTTCAAGGGCGCCGATCACTTTTACAACGTGGCATTCCACGAATTGACGCATTGGACGGCACACAAGTCGCGTCTCGATCGAGATTTGAAGAACCGTTTCGGCTCACGCAATTACGCGGCCGAGGAACTGATCGCCGAGTTGTGCGCAGCGTTCCTGTGTGCGGAATTTGGCTTTGACGGGGACCTACGGAGCGCGGGTTATATCGGCTCTTGGATTGAGCTTTTGAAGGCTGACAAACGGGCAGTCTTTACGGCGTGTAGCCAAGCATCCAAGGCTGCGGACTATCTTCGCGGCCTGGCCCTTGCCGAGCCTTCGGAAAGTGCGGCGTGATGGTACCCTCTGCCCCTACATCCGAGCAGAGCCGCTTTTCGACGTCCATGGTCATGTCGGCTACTGAAAGAATGAGCCCCTCGCGGTTCAGCTCAACGGCGTGCTGACGTTCAGCTCAGCAGAGCTAGGAACACAAAACCTCAAGCTCCTCGATATGGCGGAGAGGGAGGGATTGCCGTCCTATCACAAAAACCAACAAAATAAGGCATTTCTTGTACGCCCGAGAACATCGTGTGTACCAGTATTGTGCCCCAAAGTCGAGGCAAAGTTCCTCCACCCGTTGAGCACTACTGACCTCGCCATGGGGCCCGCAATTTGCGTCATCGCAGACGAATGCGACCTACCCAGGTCCGGTCTATCTTCAGCAGCGGCCATACCGCCTGCGAGTCGTAATGTCAGCTTCCCTCGGATAACGCTAAAAAGATTAGCGGTGCCGGCGCTTGAACGCTTTGCTCCTCCGTCCACTCGAGTTCGTCGGTCATTCGCTGCGCCTAGGCCGCACGCATTGCTGTGAGGAACTTGTCCACCTCGATCCGCAGCTGGCCGCTTTCCGTCGACAGCGATTGCGCCGAAGCCAGAACCTGGGTCGATGCGGAGCCGGTTTCTCCGGTAGCTTTACTGACGTCAGTGACGTTGGAGGCAACCTGGGTGGAGAGCTTCGCCGCCTGCTGCATATTCCGCGCAATCTCCTTGGTGGCAGCACCTTGCTCCTCCACCGCGGCGGCGATCGCTGCCGAAACTTCCGAGATCGAGCCGATGGTCTTGCCGATTTCGCGGATCGCCGTAACCGAGGTCGCGGTCGCACTCTGCATGCCCGCGATCTGGTTGGAGATCTCTTCCGTCGCCTTTGCGGTCTGCGCGGCTAGCGCCTTCACTTCGGAGGCGACGATGGCGAAGCCGCGACCGGCTTCGCCCGCCCGGGCCGCCTCGATCGTCGCGTTCAGCGCCAAGAGGTTGGTCTGCTCGGCTACCGCGGTAATCAGCTTGACCACGTCGCCGATGCGGCCCGCGGCCTGCGACAGCACGGCAATGCTGGCGTCGGTCTTTTCCGCCTGCTGCACGGCGCTTTGCGCGATGCGGCTCGATTCTTGCACTTGACGGCTGATCTCGTTGACCGACGAGGTAATCTCCTCGGAGGCCGCAGCCACCGACTGCACGTTGTCGGATACCTCGCGCGAGGCGGCGGCGGCCGAGCCGGACAGCTGCTGGGTAGTGTCGGCAGTAGAAGTCAGCGTGTTGGCGGCAGCTTCGAGTTCAGTCGCGGCCGACGATAACGAGGCGACCATCTCGCCGACCATCGCCTCGAACTCGCGGGTGATACCGTCGACGCGTTGGCCGCGCTGGATCTTGGCCTCGGCTTCGGCGGCGGCGGCCTCGTCCGTCGCCTGCTTGGCAATCAGGGCGTCCTTGAAGATCTGCAGCGTGTCAGCCATCTGACCGATCTCGGTCTTCGCACCTTGATGGGTGATCTCCGCGGTCAGGTCGCCTTGGGCCAGCTTTGCCATCGGGCGAATGATCGAAGCAAGTCCCTGCGAAATGTTACGGCTGATCATCAGCACGCCGGCCAAGCTGATCAGAAGCGCCAGCAAGACGATTGCCACGAGCATGACCAAAGCCGAGGTCGCTTCAGACTGGATACGCGCGACCAGCGCGCTAAGCCCTTCGGCAATGCGATCCTCGACCTTTTTCAGTGAATCGATGCGCGCCGTCGTGGCATGAAACCACGCCTGGCCGTCGAGACCGCCCATTTCTCCAGTAAGGCCACCGCTGGCGATCGCCTTGCGCATCTCGTCCACCTTGCCGAACACTGCCTCGGCTTTGGTTTGGGAGAAGAACTCCCGTTCCTTGGCGGTGGCGACGGCTTCAAACATGCTGAAGTATGTACTCTGCGCCGCGGCCAGCTGCAGAACCCGGATATAGCCGGCCATATCGAACTTTCCGGTGGAGATGCCGGCAGCGCCGGTGGCCCGTTCCTGGCCTGCGCGTTCCTTGCCCTGCATGAAGGACACATAGGAGGAGATCGCGGTCATCAGATCCGCTCGCGTACTGGCCTTGCCTATCTCCGCACCGACTGCGAGAAGGCGGGCGATCGAGGAGGTGAAATAGTCGTTTGACGCGAAGGCCGTAATCGAGAACGAGTCGATTTGTCTACGCCTTTCATCGAGAGCCGCGACGGCCTGTCTGGCGGCATTGATTGCCGCCTGGTATTCCGCGTCGGCCGACAGTGTTTGCAGTCGCGCTACCAAGGCTGTGAAGTTGCGGCGTTGCTCGTCGGTGAGGGCTCGCTGCTGCGGCAGTTCGGCGGCGAGTTGCGCACCCTTGCTGCCGACGAACACCGCCGACGCGCCTCGCTCGCGCTGCATGTGATGAACCAGGTTGCTAATGTTGGCAACGCCGTCGGCGAACTGTCCGAGCCGCGCCATCTCGGAGCGCTCGTTCAAACTCGCAGCGATATTGTATCCGATCAGTGCGAGCGCAACAATCGATGGTATCGCCACGGCAAGGGTAAGTTTTGCGCCCAGACGCAGGCTCGAGAGTTTCAGCATGGCGACCCCGGATTCTTCAGCGCAACTCTGTCGTGTTGATTATCTGCCGTCGATCTAAAAATTGGGTTAAGGCGATTGCCGTCGCGGCGCTATTTGCAGATTTCCGCAGTCGATTTGTCACCGCGCCCGGAACGCGATGCCGCCAGTGTTGTCGCCGCCAGTCGATCGAGAAAGGCCGACGGACATTTGGCTGTCGCTTCGCGTCAGGCTTTGAATCGCACCGGTGAGTTGGCGAACTGGGCTGAGTTGGTTATCTTTGACCTTTGCAATTGTACGTTGTACATCAACGGTTAGTTTCGCCATCCAAGCGTCTCAGAATGATAGTTTTGTTGAGTTTTCCAAGTCTTGAACGGGAATTATGATCTCAAAGAACCTTGAAACGCCTGCTAGAGGGCAGGTTGCTTCCGTTGATTTAAGGCATTTTCGTTTCGCGGTAGCAGCCGCCGATTATGGCAGCTTTCGCTAGGCAGCCGACTTCCTATTGGTCAGACAATCCACACTCAGCCGGTCGATTCGCGACCTAGAACCTTTTGCTAGGCGTCGCATTGTTCGAACGTTCGAGCAGTGGTGTAACTTCTACTGCCTCTCCACAACGCTGCCGGACGAGAGTTAGGGTGTAGCTCTTGCCGCGCAGCCGCGGCTGTCCTGCAGATTCGATCGCGGGGGATGTCAGGCCGCGGCAATGATGCATCCGACACAACCCCCGCCGTGCGGCGAGGGTTGTTGCCGGCGCAGCGGGAGGGAGGGAGGGGCAAACTACCGCGCTGCCACGTAAGATTTTAATTATACGGCAGATCGCAAGTGCATGCAACAGCGTCCAGCCAACCGACTTCGGCCACCTCCATTGCTCAGCTGTAAGCTTGCGGAGGGAGAATCGTGTTTCACCAAATCTTCCAGTGAGTTAATGAGCTGGAGCCGATTGATTGAGAACGGGCGTGCGAATTGGCCCGCTGGAGAGATGCCCGTACGCATGCTCAGTTCCGGATGCAGCGCTGCCAAACATCAACTTTCGACGATCGCTGCCCGAGAAGATCACAAGCATGACAGGGAACGAACTGCGATATCAGCTATTGCGTCGCCACGACCCCTTGCGAGCCCGGGAGCCAGTAGTCTGGGAGCTCATCATGACCACGAAAATCGATCGAGAAGTGGAACGAACAATTGGTCATCTCAACCGCGCACAGGAAGATGAAGCGAAATTCGAGGAGCAGCAGAAGAGCGCAAGAAATCGGAAGGAGAAGCAGCACAGGAACGCGCCATGGGCGCCGCCTCTTCTGCTTGACGAAAATCCCGATTAGGAGTGCCCGGGACCTCAAGTTCCCCAACCGCATCGCGGCGATCGAGTTTATGAATTACCTCGCCTCCAAATAGAACTTGCCATCGACAATGCACCTATGGGTGGACGTCATTCGATCGTCATGGGGCGATCATCGCGCTCTTAGTTCGGATATATTGCCTTCACGCCATCAGAGCTCGCTTCGGGCGATGAACTTTAATCCTATGTGTCCCTTCCTTTCCCAAACGAACTTGGCTCGCCTATGTACCTTCTTGTCTGGCGTCAGAGCGAGAAAGAATTCTTCGGATTGAATGCGCTTGTTAACTTCTGTGAGCGCTCGAAACTTCGCACCTGTCTTCGAGATGTCACTCAGGCGCCCCTTTACAGACCATGTTCCGTCAATTGCAAAGACCGTAACTTCCAGTCCTTGCTCAAATTGAACGCGGCTAGCAGCCCTTTTGTTTTTCTGCATTTTGTCGATTTCTCTTACAAGTTCTTGGCGAGTAAGAACCTTACCGCGTGGACATCTCTTTCATACGCAGTGTTGCTCTTGTGTGCTCACGTTCACGCGTCCAAGACGGTAAAACCGCAGCGTCGCTATTGCGGTACCCACGGTTAGCCGAGCATACCACCGAGAATGCGACGCAATTTCATCCGTTCGCACTTTCAGGCGCGCAAGCAGAGCCGCTAAGACTTGCCAAGGAAGCGAAGCGGCTTTTGCAAAGACAACGATTTCACCGATGTTCTTTATGCGGAAACTGCGGCCGACCAATGCGACCGGCAGCTTACATGCCAATGCAAGAATTTTCACGACCTCGTCGACCTGGCCGGCCTCTACAGCGGCGATGAGATTCCTTTTGCACTGATAATCCGGGCGAACTTGCTGGGCCCCGTTCCGACCGCGCTTTGGGCGCTTCGGATGATTGCGGCAGCCATGGCTCGGTTCGTGAGGCATCTATGAAGGTTCCAATGGTATAGCTGGCTGGATCTAGACTCTAGGGAGACCAATTCACCGATCCAAGCGTATCACCAACAACCCTAACCATTTTCAAACATGAATGGACATCGGGTGGCCGCCGGGAAAGCTCGCGGCGCGCCGTCGCGCATCGTTAATACTACGTTGATGGCCTGCTTTACCTGCTACGCGAAGACGATTCGGCAGAGCTTCGCGGCCGTCAATCAATGCGAACCTTCAGCGTATTATTTGCAGGATATCGATAGGCCAATTCATGCTCGGTTCACCGGTTTCGAGTAATTCTACTTCTGGTCAAAGGAGGCCACGCTATGGGACAAGTGGTATCGCTCCATTCAAGACGTTCGGTGGCCGCATCGACGGACCTGAACGCTGTTTGTTCGAGGATTATCGATATTGAGGCCCTTTATGGGGTGGCTGTTGAAGACCTCATGGCAACAATTCGTCTTCTCGACGAGCTCGACGCAAAGCTGGAAGCAATGATCCTTGAACTGCCCTGTACTGCGTCTAGAGCCACGTTCGAGACAGGCAGAGCCAGTCTGTCTTCTCGAATCAAAGAGATAAGAGCTCAAGCGCTCCAAATAGCCGGCGGCAAAAGAGTATAGAGCAAGGAGTCACTGGCTCCGCCGCGTCAGAAATGCGCGCCCGTCCAAAATGCGACCAGCCAGCGCCCACGAAGAAGTCGAAAGACAAATGCCGTCAGTTTCAAAGCGAGTAGAACGTGCAATAGCGGCCTTCACTGCTCGTTCACCAGAGCGAGATGCGAAGGTCGACTGGGATAGAATTCGCCTGCTGACCGACTCGATCGACACGGTGATGCAAGACATATTCCGCGAGAAAGCGGGCCTCGTGGCCCGCGTGCGGAACACCGTCGAAGCACCAAACCCACCTGGGGTATTTTGGAACCTGGCGCGGAGACCACAACTGTCGATCACAGAATTTTCTGTGGTCGAGAAGCGACTTCAGTTCTTGCAGGAAGAGGTGCTGGAGCTCGAGGATATCAAGGAACGAGTCTTGGAGCTGTTGAAACGAAAGCCTCCTGCTGAACGTGGCGATGCTTCTTCTTGATAGACGGTTTGGCCGAGGGCGACGGCGCCTTCAACGGACCGAGCCTCCAATCGAAGTTCTTGATAGCTTGAGTTTCTTCCACCCCTGTCACCAGAACGCGAAGAAACTCCTCATCTCTTGAGTCCGTACTATTCTCAAGAACCCAAACGACCTCCCATTCGCTTGAGTGGGACAGTTCAGATACTCCCGCGTTATGTTCCGCGGTGTGCCACTTCGCCCAATAGAAACCTGGTCTTCTTGGTCTTGCCATGATGATATCCGCTCTCGGGGCGGCGTAGCCGCTCGGGGCCGCGATAGCTTTATGCTTCAGGCTGAACGCACGGATCCGAGAAACTTCTCTACCTCGAGTTTGAGGCGGTTGCTGTCTCGGGACAACATCTGTGCGGATGAAAGAACTTGCGACGATGCTGTCCCGGTCTCTGCCGCGCCGCGCTGCACGTCGGTGACATTACTCGATACCTGTTGGGTGCCCTGGGCAGCCTGCTGCACATTGCGAGCGATTTCCTGCGTAGCAGCTCCCTGCTCCTCCACTGCCGCTGCAATGGCCGAGGAGATTTCCGAAAGACGCGCAATGGTTCCGCTAATCTCGGTGATCGCGTCCACCGAATCGTGAGTGGCCGACTGAATGCCGGAGATTTGCTGACCTATTTCCCCGGTCGCCTTTGCCGTTTGCTCCGCAAGCGCCTTGACCTCAGAAGCCACAACCGCAAAGCCCCGGCCAGCCTCGCCGGCCCGTGCCGCTTCAATGGTCGCATTCAATGCGAGAAGATTGGTTTGACCGGCGATGCTGCTAATGAGCTCAACCACGTCTCCGATGCGAGTAGCCGCCTTTGAGAGCTCCGAGATACGGTCAGTGGTTGCGCGCGCCTGACCAACGGCGTCCCCGGCCATTCGCGCAGAGTCTTGAACTTGGCGGCTGATCTCTGTAACCGAGGAAGCCATTTCCTCCGCTGCCGATGCGACAGATTCGACGTTGGTTGAAGCTTCTGTTGAAGCGCCAGCCACCGCTGTGGCAAGCTTCTTTGAATGCTCGGCCGTATTGGCGAGCGAAGTTGCCGAGGCTTCCAGTTCGGTGGCTGCCGACGATACAGTTTCGACAATTTCGCCGATCGCCGCCTCAAAAGCATCGGCTATCTTCTTCATCTCTGCCTTACGTTGAAGTTCAGCGCGCTGCTGAGTGGCTTCCACTTCTCCTTGACTAAAACGTATGAGTGTTTGCACTGTTTGTAGATTGCGCAACGCTTCGCCGATTTCGTCATCTCGTTCGATGTGAATCCGATTGTCGAACTTTTCCTGCGCCAGGTTCAGCATTGTATCGTTCAAGTGCTGCATCGGACCCCGTATCGCGCCTATGGTTAGTCGTCCCAATAGAGCGCAGACCAGGATGCCTACAAACGTGAGCACAGCCAGGCTTAAGCTCCAAGCACCGCCTGAGACGAAGGCGGCCGGAACACCGACGGCCAGGAGCAAGAGAACCTGGATCGTCATCATCGTGACAAGGCGGGCCTTGAGGCTCCTAGTAAAGAAGGCGAAGTAGTCGAAAGCCGATCGACGGCGAATGATGCCCGCATCAATGCGATAGCTATGCCGTCGCTGCTCGCGAATGGCCGCATATACTTCTTCAGCAAGCGCGCGCTGATCCGGAGGCAGCTTTGTGCGGATCGACGTAAATCCCTTTACTTCACCGTTCTCGCGGATCGGTGAAGCTGTCGCCAATACCCAATAGAAATCGCCGTTCTTGCGTCGATTCTTGACGGCTCCAAGCCATGGTTTTCCTGCTTTGAGCGTCGTCCAAAGATTGTCAAACGCTTCCGGAGGCATTTCCGGATGCCGGACGATGTTGTGTGGCTGCCCCATAAGCTCCGCCGAGGTAAATCCAGCAGCGGCAACGAAATCGTCATTGAAGTAAGTGAGCTTCCCTTTCAAGTCCGTCTTGGAAACGATCAGGGTCTCATCCGATACTGGATATTCGGTATTGGTGACCGGAAGATTCTTGCGCATTGTTTTTCACCCAGCCTGGCACGAATAATGGTCGAATCAATCGTCGTGCGTCGCGATTCAATCACCAGTCTTTTGCACCAGGGTTACGAATTGACTAACGAGCCATATCCGTAAGACTACTGGCGCTTTCAGGCAGCGGTTCATCCGCACGCTGGTGCTCATGGCTGCAAGGCAAATGTGGAAGTATATTTATACATCGGGACAGTGATCAGTGATTGATCAGGAAGGTGGCGCTACGAGCTTCCGGCAGTGCTTTTCTCGCGAACAAAGGTCGGCATGCTGCAGCCGAAAGGGCCCTCATTGGGGCTTGCGCTAAATCGAACCGACCAGCCCGCCTGATCCTTCGATACGCCCTCGACTTGGTCCTACTGGAACAGCTCAAGGAGACGCCGCACTCTCACGAAGCCTGTAGAACTGCAATGCCATCTGGGCCGTCCGCGCCTGCATACGCATGTAGCTGGCAAAATATTGACTAATCTCAGCTTGAGAAACGGTGTTTCCGCAAGCCTGAAACTGGATCAAAGCCAGGGTCGTCCTCCAAGAAAAGCCAACCGCTTTCGCAAAAATTAGCATCTGCTCGAACCGACCCTGCGCAAGTGCGCGTTCGACTGATCCGATTGGAAGATCGCACATCAGCGACAAGGCAGCGGCAATTGCGTCGAAGTTACCTTGATCCAGCAGGTCAAATAGCACTGCCTCGTCAAGATTGCCGTCGGAGTGGAGCTGCCTAAGGTGCTCATGCGCGTCGCGAGACCCGACGGACTCGTCCCTGGCAATCGCCTGCACCCGTTCCGAAGCGGCCGAAATCGCTGCACGGATGGAATCCACCTGTCGTGGATTGGTGGCTTCGAGTTGCAATCTTAGTCCTTCGGACGCCTGTCGGAATAGCCTGACCATCTGCTGTCGAGGAATGTCCGACCGGGACCACATGGAGAGTGTGAGCCGCTCGTCCGAACTTGCCCTTTCGACAAGGGTTGAGATTCCCAGCGACGAAAATTGGCTGCCAGAGTTGTTTGCGGCGCTCAACAGGACGTCCCGATTTCCGCGGGTAACCAGAACGTCGGTCAAACCCTCTTTGAGAGAGCGGCGTTTGGATATGGCCAGCAAGTGTTCCTGACTCATAGTTTCAGCGTTTTTGATCAAATCTTCCTCGCCAAGGCGCTCCGATCGGGAGAGGACGGGCCCGGCAACCTCGATCGCCCTATCAAAAGCCAGCCGGCGCACGACATTGGCCGGCGCGTCAGGAGCGTCCGCCAGGCGGCCGCCGAACTGGGCCCGAGCTGCAACCTCAACGGTTTCGATCAGCTTGATCATAACCTCATCGAACAGGACTAGCTGTGCTTCGGAATACTTTCCGGAGCCGCTAAGAAAGAGATCCGTCACTCGCTTGAGAACGTCGGCTCGCTTTGCAATACTCTTGCCGGATACGGCATCCTCAAGCTGATCTATGAAGTTATCCTGCAGCGTCGGCTGAGGCTCGGTCGTTTGAACGGACATCTACGCCACTACCCTCGCGGGCAACTCCTGGGTTCGGGTGAGAAAATCGCCCAATGTCATGGGTCGGCCGATCAGATATCCCTGTGCAAAATCTGCCCCGGCGAGACACAACTGACTCAACTGTTCTTGCGTTTCCACACCCTCCGCCGTCACTGAGATACCTAGTCCCCGGGCCAATGTGAGCGTTGAAGCAACAATAGCAGCGCTTTCGCGCTGGTTTGCCATTCCCTGCACGAAGGATTTATCGATCTTGATCTTGTCGAAGGGATAAAGAGTCAGGTACGTGGCCGAAGAATAGCCGGTCCCAAAATCGTCCAGCACGATGGAAACGCCAATGTTTCTCAATTGGCGCAACGTCTGAAGATGTTCAGAACGTTTGTCGAGCAACGCGGACTCGGTGATTTCTAGCTCTAGTCTGGCAGGGCTGAGTCCCGACTCCACCAGGGTACAAAGCACCACATCAAACAGATTTCCTCGGTTGAACTGGTGTGCAGACAGATTGATGGATATCTTCAGATTCTCGGGCCAGGCAGCAGCATCCTGGCATCCCTTTTGAAGAATCCATTCGCCGAGCGGAACGATCAGGCCAGTCTCCTCGGCGAGCGGAATGAACTGGTCGGGCGAAAGAATACCGCGCAGAGGATGATGCCATCGAACCAGCGCCTCGGCGCCAACCGTTCGTTCGGTTCTCGCCTCGATGATTGGCTGATAGTAGATTTCGAACTCCCCGCGCTCAATGGCGCGGCTCAGTTCAATCTCCAATAGCTTCTGGGTTTCCTCAACCTTCGTCATCTCCGCGTCATAGATGCGAAAATCGTTTCGACCGGCCTCCTTGACAGCGTACAGTGCGAGATCCGCCTTTTTCATCAGCTCTGAGCGATCAGTACCTTGCTCGGGGCACAGTACGATTCCAATGCTCGTTCCAACGCTTGCTGTACAGCCGTCAAGCTCGAACGGCTTTGTGATGACGCCGATGATTCGCAAGGCAAGGGAGATTGCGGCCTCGTGGTTCGGGCTTTCGAGCTTCTGGATGATCGCGAATTCGTCGCCACCAAGTCGCGCTACAATGTCCTGCTCGCGGATTTCAGAACTTAGCCGGCTCGCCACCTCCTTGAGCAGCTGATCTCCTGCAGCGTGACCAAGCGTGTCATTGACCGCCTTGAATCGATCCAGATCGAGCAAAAGGACCGCCGCATTTTCGGCAGCCTTACCTCTGGTAGTGATCTTGTCTAGTGCTTCGACGAAGCTTGCTCGATTCAAAAGACCGGTGAGCGAATCATGCGCCGCGAGATAGGCGATCTGTCTCTCGTCCTTCCTGCGCTCCGTGATATCCTCATGCGTCGTGAGCCAACCGCCGTCCGAAAGAATGCGCCGTGAAATTGAGACCGTCCGTCCGTCCGCTAGATCCAGAACTTCGTGCGTCTTCTTTATATTGACACTACGATACTCATCAGCCGCCGTGTTCAGACTTGTTCCTCGTTCCTGACGATAATCCATGATCTGCTGCAGCGTAGTGCCACGCTGGATTTGCTCGGCCGTCAGGTTATAAATCTCGGCATAGCGGGAGTTGGCGACGATAACCCGCTGCTCGGCATCAAAGAGGCAGACGCCCTGCGGCATGTTATTGATCGCCGTTTCGAAGTATTCGTTGACGCGGCGAAGTTCTGCCGCCTGCTTGGCAAGCGTTCGCTCTGCTTGTGATCGTTCGGTTATATCTTCGTGGGTGGCGACCCATCCACCTCCAGGGACTGGCGTCCTGATAATCGAGATTAGCTTGCCATCCAGGTTGAATACCGTCTCGCGACCGTCTTCAAGGATTCCGTCGGCATATTGCCGGACGGTCATATCTCCTTGTTTAGCGCCTCGCTGCGCAAGGTCATTCAGAATGGTGGCAAGCGGCGTCCCCGGGCGCAAGAGCTTCTGTGGATAATTGTACAGCTCACGAAAGCGATCGTTTGAAATGACGAGGCGCCGCTCGGCATCAAATAGGCACACCCCCTGCTGCATCGCGCCAATCGCGGTTTCAAGATGCCGCTTAGCCGTGGCAAGTCGGCTTGCCAGTTTCCAAACAAAAAGTCCTCCGCCCGCTATGATCATCAATAGAACCAATGTTTCGGCGAACTCCCGAACCGCGCGGTCCCACCAGTGAGCGAGCATGTCGTCCATTGATCGGGCAACCGCGATGACAAGCGGGTATTCGTCGCTGCGGCGGTAGCTGTTCAGTCGAACCACGCCGTCAGTTACTGCCCTAATCTCTATACTGTCAGAAGAGGCATGCTCAAGCGCCTTCGCGATGTTGCTCTGCGACATATCGCGACCAATGTTTGCTTCGATAAATGGTCGCCTTGCGAGCAGCTTCGCATCGCCGGACATCAGAAGTATCGCGCCATTCTTCCCGATATCGAACTGTTCATAAAACTTCTGGAAGAAATTCAACTCGAGGAACGCCGTCGCAACCCCGGCAAAGCTTCCGTCTGCATTGTTGTAGCGACGCGAAACTGGAATGACCCAGCGCTGCAGCACTCGACCAAGGATAGGTTCACCTATGAATAGCTCACGGCTATCATTCCTGGCGTGATACTGGAAGTATTCCCGATCAGAGATGGTTACGTCCGGCCGTTCGTTCTCCGAGCTGATCAGTATAAGGCCGTTGCGATCAGAGACTGAGTACCCAGCCGTTTGAGGAAGCATACCCAGTTCTTCCCGCAGCCACCTCTTAAGCCGTGTCGCTTCGTCGCCTTGCATCCCGTTACGGGATTGCAACCTGTCGACCAGGCTCGTCAGGACCACCTCGGTGGCACGAAGGGAAAGATTGGCGTGCTGAGTTAGCGACGTGACGAGATTGGCGGTTTCGGTCCTACCGGCCGCAACAGCTTCCGCTCGCTGGTCACGAATCCTCGCCGACTGACCGACGAGCATAATGGCGCAGACCGCAGCGACGAAGACAAGTGTAGCTGAGCCCACAGAAACGCGAGCTCCGGTCCTCTTCCGGTCGATGTCGTGGTAACTCATCAAATCCAGCCCATGCCCGTGACCATGAGCCTAGAACCTGGCCGTGACTGCCTAGCTAAGAAATATGGTCACTCAGCAATTAATGAACGCGCTTTGCGCGATTACAGGCATGAAACCGCGGATGAGCACGGGCGGATTCGATCCTCCACAGAAACAAACACAACGTTAAGCATCGATCGTCATGAAGATTTGTAGATGTGCAGGCCAGGTCGATGCAATCAGAAGGTCAAGATCATGGGCACCTCCAAAGTTGCCCTGTGGTAGGAGATCGGACATCGACGGAGATGTTCGCAGCGCATCTCGTCACAGCGGCATCTACGTATGCTCCCGCACACCTGCGCGCAATCCGCAACCGTTCCAAATTGCGACTCGTGATGGTCGCTAGATCGCCCTTACAAGCGCAACTCGATAGTAACTCTAGCTCTATACTTCAGGAGAAGCCTACAAGTTCCGCCTTCAAATTTAGATCACAGTAGGATGAGCCTGGTATTTAACTTCCCAGCCTTGGTTCAACGGTTCAACTTCGTTTGTATTGCAAGGAGCACAAAGCAAGTTGCGGTTTGATCAAGCCATAGAGACGACCTGAGGCGCTGGATGTCGGGCAGAAAAGCTCCATATCGGCTATTGAAGCTGGTCTCGCCATTTATTGCCGTCGTTCTCCTCCAGGCAGTAATCGCCGGATTAAGCCTGGAAGTACTCTCCTCCGTCAGATCTTACGTAGGCGGCGAGGCGGTTTGGTCGAGAGCCCAGAAGAACGCTGTATACGCATTGACGCTTTATCTGCATTCGGGACAGCTTGACTTCTTCGATCAATATCGTGCCGCTCTTGCAATACCATTAGGTGATCGCTTCGCCCGCATTGCTCTCGAGCAGGAGAATCCGGATCTGGAATTGGCCCGAGACGGCTTCTTGCAGGGGGGCAATCACCCTGACGACGTACCCGGCCTAATCTGGCTGTTCCGCTACTTCAAGCGTGTTAGCTATCTGGAGGCTGCCATAGAGCAGTGGAGGGATACCGACCCGATGCTGCTACAGCTAGCTGTGTTCGGTGATGCAATAAAGATGGAAGCTGAAGTCGGTGCGTTAAGAAGCGAGTCCCGCCTGATGGCCCTTTCGTCAGAACTGAACGACCTCAACAGGCAGCTGACGCTTCGAGCCAACACGTTCTCGATGGTCTTGGGCGAAGGTTCGCGAGCGATAAAGGTCATACTGACGTCCTTGAATGCCATTACGGCGACCGCGCTAGTCTTGCTAGTCGTTTGGCACACGCGGCGGCTTGTTCAACAGCGGGAAGCGTTTGAAACAGCTCTCAGCAGGGAACAGCAGCGGCTGGCATGGCAGGCCTCTCACGATCCGTTAACGGACCTTGCCAACCGTCGTGAGTTTGAAGCACGACTGGAAGAGGAGCTCGGCAATGTTGGAAGCGGCGATACTTCCCACGCTTTAATTTTCGTTGATCTGGACCAGTTCAAGGTTGTGAACGACACCTGCGGCCATCTGGCCGGAGACCAGTTACTCCGCGAAATCTCTCGCATCATCAAGAAAGTGGCTCGTCCCGGTGACGTCCTTGCCCGACTCGGCGGAGACGAGTTCGGCCTGCTGCTGCCGAGGTCGCGGCCTGAGCAAGCCGGGCGCATTGCCGAGCACTTAAGATCTGAGATCGAAAACTTCAGATTTGCCTGGGAAGGTCGTTCGTTCGCCGTTACGGCGAGCATCGGAAACGCTTGCATCTCGGAGGCTGGCCTATCAGTTAAGGAAGCCCTTCGTCAGGCCGACCTTGCCTGCTACGGCGCCAAGGACAAGGGTAAGAACCGCGTACAGGTGTACCGCTCCAATGACGAAGAATTGCACCAGCGCGTCCATGAGATGAATTGGGTTCATCGAATTCAGGAGGCGCTTGAGAGCGGACGCTTTTGCCTTTATGCTCAGGAAATCATTCCGCTTCGGCCAGAGCTCGCGACCGGCCGTCATATCGAGCTGCTTTTGCGGCTTAAGGACGGCAACGGCAATCTAGTATCGCCTGGCGAATTTATTCCGCCTGCCGAGAGGTATGGCCTCATGCCGTCGATTGATCGATGGGTTGTTCGTAACGCATTCAAGCTGTTGTCTAATGCCTTGATGGCGCCTGGCGCGCCCCCTATTGCAAGATGCGGGATCAATATCTGTGGACAAACATTCGGTGACGAAAGCTTTAGTGATTTTGTGCGGCGGCAGCTGACGCTACATAGCTTACCGCGCGGCATTGTTTGCTTCGAAATAAAGGAAACCAACGCGATTGCAAACTTGGAAAACGCGAGGTCCTTTATCGGATCATTGCGAGAGTCAGGCTGCCGCTTCGCGCTGGACGACTTCGGGAGCGGAATGTCGTCCTTCGCCTACCTGAAGAACCTGTCGGTCGACTATTTGAAAATTGATGGCTCCTTTGTCATGGGCATCTTGGCCAATCCCATCGACCATGCCATGGTCGAGATGATTAACCGAGTTGGCAAAGTCATGGGCATAAAGACGATTGCAGAATTTGCCGAAACTCCCGAAATCCTTGGGGCACTGCGCAGGATCGGCGTTGATTACGCTCAGGGCTTTTCTGTAGATGAACCGCGACCGTTCTCCGAACACGAAATCGCACCAGCCCAAGTTGTAGCATAGAACTGTGTCAGTCTCTCTAGTGCTTGATCCAACCGCATGAGCAGATTCGGTTACGAGATCCGCCTTCCTAGGCGCGCGGGCCTATTTCCTGTCGCCGCTTAAGCGGTATTGATCGAGGCCGGTACGGTGACAATCAGAGCCGCGTTGGCGCGAATGACGCGGCGGCTCGATACGCCCTTGTACGGCCATTCCCAGCAAAGCCTGCAGAATCCAAAATCAGGAGCCGAATCAAAATCAGCCGAGCCCAACACAATCGTCCCTTGAAAGCGGACGCAGCATTCCTCGACACGGCGTTCGCGGAACGCTTCTGCGGCAATACTAAGCGCGCGCAGGCTATGATCGGAGATCTCTAACGCTCGATGCAGTTCCGCTCTGTGAATACTGTGCAAAAGTCAGACATAGATCGAAAATTAGATGCATCGTTACATCGTTGTCGGTCGGAGGACATGACCATGCCTAAGCAATTAGCTGACAAGTTCACATTTAGGTACGACGCGTTGATTGACGAGATCGTGGGCAACTGCGATGGCGACTTGCACGGCGCAATAAAGGCGTTGTTGCTGGTGAATGAGCAGCTTGAGCAGGAGCTGAATCGTGCGCTTGGCCTGCCGACTTTCTCCCTTGGAGCCAAGCGTACGTTGCATTAACATTGCAAGAGTTCGAGAGTTGCTGACCGTGGTTGAGGTTAATCGGCATGGGGCCCCAACTCCGGTCGGCGAACCAAGCAATTGGCGGCGCAGGAGGCGATCTTGGCCAGTCGCTTGATCTTGCGACGAAAAGCAATCTTGCCGTCGTGCCAAGACCAACGGCGTGAAAGATGTCGATACCCATCGAGGCTAGGAGTGCGATGATGGGCTGCTTCTCTGGACGCCGCGGGATAGCCCTTGAGACTATCCCCGCGGGGAAGGCAGCCGGTCCATCCCATTAGCGGACGCGGAAGCCGAGTGAACCTCGCTCTCAACATGGTCGGACTTCAATCACATTGAACCGACCCGCTAGCGCAATAGACGCCAGTTCGAAACCAGCCCTGACAAGTACTCGAAGAACTCTCCACGAGTCCGTTCGCGTCCACCAACGTCATCCTCTCATCCACTCCGCAATCGGACACAATTACTCCGTCCCGTCGGCCCTCAAATCGGCTTCTTAACGAACGACTAAGTTGTCGATCGAACGTCATGGAAAACGGCTGGTGATCCGCCTCCCCCGTCGAAGAGACCGTTAAGGGGGCGACTTGGCGCTGGAACGCTGAAATGCCGTCGGGGAGTGTTTCGATCGACGCCCTCGTCAAGGGAGCAACCTGGCTGAAGGCCGTCAAGAAGTCGACTGGAGACGGATGCGAACAGCATTGCGTCGCCGCGTCGCCAGCCAACGTGTCGAACTACAGGAAGCGACCGCTCAGCGGCACGCGAGATACCGCCGCAGGTCGACCATGACATGGACGACACCCGCGCGGCGTCGGCCGGCGAGATCCTGCGCCTGCTGCAGCGCCTCGCCTTCCGATGCGGCGGCGCCGGGCGCGATCCACACGCGAAGCCGATCCTCGTCCTTGCCCTGCCAACCCAGGATCACCACGAACGCCGGCCCGGCGATGGCCTGCGGCTTTGATAGTGCCAAGTGATCGCAGGGCAGGCCCGGTTCGCCGATTTCGAGTGCAACGGCATCGAAGAAAAGCGCGCGTCTCTTGCGCTCTTCCTCCTCGCTTCGCATTTGCGTTTCGGCGGCGTGGCCCTGAAAGGCCGGGCTCTCGGCCGGCGAGAGCTGGGCCTGCACACCGTGGACAGGGCAGAGCGCGGCAAGCGCCAGGGACGGAATGAATGCTAGGGATTTGATGTTCATCAATGTATCCATTGCTGCAGCTCAGACAATCTCGTCTCAGGCAAGGTGAGCTCCCCTCGTCGCGGGCTCGCACCCCACCGTGGCCGTCGTGCGATCGACGATCCTGTCGTAGTTTGAAATCGTCACGCGGCTGACATGTCGAGCTCCGCAGGCTCGCAAGGCACGCCTTTCGCATGTTGTCGAGCGGCCTGCCTGATCGCTGAAACATCCGACAGCGTGAGCTGGGGAACATGTTGCTGGTCTCGTGCACCTCCGAATCGATTGGCGAGGAAATGCAAAGCGCCCATCCGACGTTCTTTACCCGATGATTCCGAGGACACGCCGTTGCCGTTGCCGGAGTTCCATGTCTGTTCTAACATTGCGCTATGCTGTTGTCTGCCGAGAAAATCGCTAATCTGAGGTTGAAACACTTGGAGATGCTCCAGGCCGTGGTGGTGCGCACGTCGTCACAATCCGCCACCCTGAAGAACTACTGCGTACGATATCGGTCGCAATCGCCGGCTTCGCCATCACGCTGCAGCGGCCGGTCGTTGCCCTGCTAACGTTGGTGCCGATCTTGTCTTTCGCCTTCCTCGATGCCCGATACCTTCAGCTTGAACGTCGCTTCCGGGGAAGGTTTGACGCGGTCACCGCGGAAGGTTGGGACGCGCCGCCGACCTTCGACATGGGCAACAAGCCGCGGTTTCGTTGTATTGGTCGGCATACTTCAGCTGGTCGGTCGCAGGATTCTATTTGCCGCTCACGGTCATGGCGATAGCGGCAGTCGCCATTGCAAGGCAGGTCTATGACAAGCTCTTATGACAAGGATGCATTGATAAGGCTGCTGCGCGGCGATCCCCTGCCGACAGACAACCGACCCCGGGGACAGGGTCTCTCTCGCCGTTCTTCGCCGCCCCCATCGCGCCTCCGCCAAGTGGCGTGGCTGGCCTGATAATCGCCCTCGCGCCGTCGGCGCCCTCCACAGGCGCGTGGTCTGGTATACTCGGCGGCATTGCGCCCCCGTCCACACCGCAGAACCCGTTCTCGCCCTTTCTCAATCTTTCCGACCTGGCGCCCGGCCGGTAGTGCCCGCTCGGCCCTGCCTCGTTCTCCGACCTTGTTGCGCCGCCAGTGGCCTGCGAGGCCGGCGCCGATGTACGCGGCGACCACCATCAAGCGGAAGAGATTCTTCTCCTCCACTACGCCGACATCATCCGCGTCAACAACGTGCGCAACGCCTGGAAGTCAACGCCCCGGCCGGGAGGACAGCGTCAGCTCTTCGATCGCAGCCTGTGGGAGTCGGTGCAGCGCAAGGACCCTGAAGGTCTTAGAAAACCTGATCGCGGCGGCATGGCCCACGCTTCCGTGGTCTGCGTCCTGGTCGGCACCGAGACTGGGCTCGGCCGTGGGTCGGATACGAAATCGCGCGCTCGGTCATCGACAAGAGGGGCCTGCTGGCGGTCCACATCAATAGCTTGCAGCACCATCAGCGCAGCCCCCGATGTGCATGGCGACAACCCGTTGGACTACATGGCCGTGGGGCGCCCGAACCAGGCGGGCGTGATCGGCCCGGCAGGCGGTCAAAGCGAGGGCAAAGGTGATATCGTTGATGTTGCCGGGCGAGAGCAGCAGCACGTGCGGCCTGCCCTCGGCATCCGTCAGGGCGTGGATTCTGCCCGCCGCGCGAGCAGCCGATGGCTTCCTTGAAGGCCCCCCTTTTCCATCCGCTGCCGAGCGGCGCGCCTTAATGTAGGAGCTGTCGATGGCCACCGTGCCGATGACGCCGGTCGAGCCGGTCAAAGCCTCAGACATCACGAACCAGAGGCCCTGCCGGCTCCAGCGATTGAAGCGGTTGTAGATCGACGTGCAGGACTCGTATTCCGGTGGACAGTCGCGCCAGAGAGTCCCGAACGCAGCATATGGACGATCCCGCTGATCACACGACGGCCATCCGCTCGATGCGCGCCCCGCCGCCCTCGCGACAAAATCGGCTCAAGTCGCTTCCATTCCGTGTCGCTGAGCCAATGTAGCTGTTTCCTCATCAAGGCTTCCCTCGATTCGGAAACCTTGAATCACAACTCTGGCCGCGCTGGAATCCTCATTGAGTACAGATCCTAGCTAGGAGATAACCAGGCTGACGGCAAAGAAGGTCGACATACGTACCGGCTGGATCGGAAGCTACTAGCATCCAAGGGCAACGAGGTCCGCTAACTGAGGGAACTTGGCCGAAGCGCCCATAGAAGGGTAAGACTTGGCCGGAATGACTTCCCGAGATACGTGATACGATGCCCCAAAATGAGCGCCAACAAAATATGCCAAGCGGGATGTTAATGCGCAAAGGTCTTCTCGTCACCGCAATCTGCCTGACCGGGCCGCTGTACGTGACCGCCGTTCCGGCCCAACACTGTGCTGGGGTGGAAATTGAGATTGCTTCAAGCGAGCGACGCTGCCTTACCCCTGGTGCCGGGCAACCATTCAAGGACTGCGAGCGGTGCCCTGAGATGGTTCTCGTCCCTTCCGGCAGATTCGTCATGGGTGCACCTTCGAGCGAGGAACGGCATCCCGGCACCAGCGAACGAGAGGACCAGGTACAGGTTACGATAGCAAAGCCATTCGCTGTCGGCCGATTCTCAGTCACGCGAGGCGAGTTTGGCGCATTCATCGCAGTGACCGGATACAGCATGGACGGTGCTTGCTTCGACGGATCGTCGATGGCGTACAGCGCAGAGCGGAGTTGGCGGGCGCCTGGCTTCGCACAGGGCGACGGGCATCCAGCTGTATGCGTTTCCTGGAATGATGCGAAGCGCTATGTCGACTGGCTCGCCACCGTCACAGGCAAGACATATCGGCTGCTGTCCGAAGCTGAACGCGAGTACGTTACGCGGGCGGGATCAACGACACCATTCTGGTGGGGATCGAGCATTTCAACCGAACAAGCGAACTACAACGGCAGCGTCACCTATGGCGGCGGTCCAAAGGGAGAATGGCGCAAAGCCACGGTGACCAGCGACCATTTTGCAGCCAATCCATGGGGGCTCTACAACGTGCATGGAAACGTGTGGGAGTGGACTGAGGACTGCTGGAGCACGGCCAACGCCGACAATCCCGGGGACGGCAGCGCGAGGGCAACGGGCGACTGCAATCTTCGGACAATGCGTGGCGGATCCTGGAACAACTATCCTCATACTACTCGCTCGGCGAGACGCTACATGAATAGACCCAGCAACCGAGATAACTTCGTCGGTTTCCGCGTAGCACGACCGCTATAGGATCGCTCGCTAAAAGCGGAGACGACGGTTCGACTGACTACTCAAATTGCGCCGCTCTTCATTTCTCACTTTTCTCAAGCAACACAAGCGCATGGCGCAGCTTAGCCGCTGCTGCTTGACGTTCGTCATCGGACATTCGGCCGACATCAAACTCGAGCCGCAAGTGCGCGGTTCCCGTCTGCTCCCCTTCCTGCAATGACCCCATCACCGCATACGTCGTGATCGGCTGGGCGATGCCCTTGACCCGAATACTGCCTACCTCCTCGCAGTGGACATCGTCTTTTACATGCGCATACGTCTCAAACGAGACTAATATTCCGCCAGGCGCCGCCTCATGTTCCAGTCGCGAAGCGAGGTTCACGGTGCCCCCGACCATGGTGTAGTCCATGCGGTCCTCGCTTCCAAAATTGCCGACCGTACAGTAGCCCGTGTGAATGCCGATCCGGCAGCGCAGTGGCGTTTCGATACCGTCCTTTGCCCATTCATCGGCCAGTTCGCCGATGCGCTCTTGCATTGCAATTGCCATCTGCACGCAGGCCAGCGCGTCCGCCTTGACGCCTAAACTGGTCGGGTCCCCGAAGAACAGTACAATTGCGTCACCGACATACTTGTCGATCGTGGCGCCATACTGCAACGCAATCTTCGACATCTCGGTCAGATAGTGATTCAGGAGTTGGGCGAGGTCCTCCGACTCCATGTTGTCCGTGATCTCGGTGAATCCAACGAGATCGGTGAAGCATACTGTGAGCTTCTTGCGCTTACTGACGATCTTGACTTCCTGCTGCCCGGTGAAGATCGTGTCGTACACCTGAGGCGCAAGGTACTTTGCGAGTTTGGACGATAGTGCGGCCAGCGCGTTCGACTTTTCGGTAAGATCTTGCTCGCGCTGCTTGAGCTCGCTGATATCGGAATAGACGGACACGGTGCCGCCATCATCAGTGCGGCGTTCGCTGACCATTACCCAACGGCCGCTGTGGCGCCGCTGAACTTGCGGCTCGCCGGGACTCCCATGCTGCCGCAGCCGTTCCGCAATCCATTCCTCTACCCGACCTTCCGCATCCTTGATGTAACCGCGTTCCGCAGCGCGGCGGATAATGCTCTCGAAGGTAACACCCGCGCTAAGATCAACTTCCAGGCCCGGATAGAGCAGATTGCGATAGCACGAGTTGCAGATGACCAGCCGGTCTTCTCCGTCATAGCAGACGAACCCTTCGGAAATGCTCTCTATCGCTTCGGCGAGGCGCCGTTCGCTGCGTAGTCGAGCCTGTTCAGCCCGCCGCAACGGCGTAATATCGTAAAGCCAGAAGAGCCGCTTGCCCCCCGCCACCGCGACATGACCGCCATGATAAGCGACCTGAACATAAGAGATCAGCAGATTGAGTAATTCACCCTGCTTGCTCGTCCAGATCCCTTCCTCATTGAGCAATTGTCCGCCGCGGGTCCTCAGCAGCTGAACTATGCGCTCACGGTGAGCGAGGTCGTGCCAGAACCGTTTGGTATCAAACAGTTGCAGTTCGTCTTTCTCATAGCCGGTCAAATCACGCAATCGACGATTGTGAAACAGGAGACGTCCGTCCTCGTCGACAACCCCCACTGCGGCCGGGCTATAGTCGAGAATCTCGCGGAGCTGGCGTTCCTGCTCGGCTACTTGTTCTTCGTGTTGCGTCAATGCGGTTATGTCGTAAACCCATACTACGCGCTTGCCCCCAACGAAGCTGATATGACCTCCGTGGTATGCAACCTGCACGTAGGAAAGGAGCAAGTGAACTAACGAGCCTCTCTTCGTTCGCCATGTGACTCTTTCATTCAATACCTGGCCGCCGCGGTCCCTCAGTTGCTGAATGATTCGTTCGCGTTGGTCTAAGTCATACCAAGTCAACCGAGTGTCGAACATGTGGAGTTCGTCTCGGGTGTAGCCCAGGATTTCACGTAGTCGGGCGTTGTGAAAAAGCAGTCGGCCGTCATCATCGACCACCAGTAAAGCCGCGGGACAGAACTCCAGAAGTTCGCGAAATTGGCGATCTTGTTCGGCCAGCGCCCCGTCCAGCGCAGTGCCGCCATCTGCCCCTATCGATCGCTTGATGTCGGAAGACATTCGGGCCCCCGGCGATCGCCCAAGTTAATACCACTATTGAGATGCTAGCCGATCAAAGCAAACCTGCTTGGAAGCTTCTGCTCGCCAAGTCAGATTGGACTGGCTGGTGCAACGGCTCGTTAAATCTACGTAAATCTATCTGTGTGGCAAGAGCCGATAGACGATTTTCTTCGGCCGTATTGGAGCGCGGCCCGCTAGTTTGGCTTCCGGACATCGGCAAGATCAAGCGGAAGTCGGCTTAGGTCACCAGGAATGCTCTTTGATCCAGCGGGACACCGCCACTCGAATGTTCGCACGAACCCCCAGCCTGGGTCGCGACCCACAGGGATCATTCCTTCCGGTGATGAAGTCTTAGTGGAAGCCTTTTCCTGAGTCGTTGCCGAATTTCGCGAGTCGGCTTTAGAACTTCGGCAACCACTCCGAGGTATGAATTGCCAGAGCGCCTTCCTAACTTGTAGCACCGACGGCCGCGACCATTCGAAATCCTAGGACCACGTCGCCTTGACCTCGTTTGATTCCATCGAATTCGACTACGCCGCTTCGCTTGCCAAGCAAGCGCTGGAACATATGAACAAGCACAAGGTACCGCCGAGTCCAGACAATTTTTCGATCTGGTTTGAATACGCGGCTCGTTCGTCTGTAGACCTCAATAGGACGATCGATGTGCTAATCGGCAATCGAAAGCCGTTTAGCGAACAAACGAATAGCGAACTTGTTCGTATATTTCTGCTTGGAAACGACAGAGGAGATATTCCGGACAAGGTCCGAAGCTTGGTCAACAGAGCCAAAGAGCTCCTGACAAACGCAATCGACAGCCAGAACGCTCAGATCTTGAGCTTAAGAGATGTCGCGGCGCAGGCCGACCTGACTGATCCAAAGGCGTTGATCAGCAACCTCCTTGATGAACTACTCAGAGCGACATCTCGTGCACAAAACCTGGAGGCAAGCTTTACCAGCGCCACCCAAGAACTCGATAAAGTGAGAGAAACGTTGGCACGATCCGACCAGAACGCAAGAACCGATGCATTGACGGGCTTGGCCAACCGGAGAGGTCTTGATGAACGGCTGCATGCCGCGCAGATTAGAGCCATGGAGAGCGGCGACGCATTGAGCATCTTGCTTATTGATATCGATCACTTCAAGCGCTTCAATGATACCTACGGTCATCAAGTCGGCGATCAAGTTTTGCGGTTGGCGGCGGGGGTGTTCAAAGAACAGCTTCGCGAGAGTGACTTTCCCGCTCGATACGGCGGAGAGGAATTGATCGGCGTACTGGACAGCACCGAACTCAGTACGGCGCGGGCGATTGCCGAACGCGTTCGACGCAAGATCGCGGAGCGAAGAATGCATAGGAGATCGACTGGAGAAGAACTCGGGGCCATTACCGTTTCGATCGGCGTGGCCGAGTTCCGACCAGGCGAATCAATTGGCGATCTCGTCGAACGGGCCGATCAAGCCTTGTATCAGGCGAAGCGCTCTGGCCGAAATCGAACTATGACGGAAGTCGATCTCGACGGCGATATTGCTGCGTGATTTGCGTGACGTTGGCAAAATGACTGGATACAACCACGACATCTGCCTTCAGGTTTGAAGGCGCCAAACCATCAGAACGGTCAAGGCCTCAGCTCGCGAAACTCTTCGTAGCTGGAGTAACGGCCCTTTTGCGTTCTCAGCGCGAAAGGGCCGTTGACTTGTCTGAAACCTAGCTAGCAACCGAATCGCAGATCGCTCGCAGGATCTTCGGCAAATGAGCTGAGGCGACTACCCAGCTTTGCTGCTCAAGCGATGTCCGTTACCGGCGCCATAACGTGGATCTCTGCCATGCAGCAGCACGTCCGCCAACCATCGTGACCATCGCGAAACACCCCTCAGCGCGCTCGGGGGACAAGCAACCAATTTGCGCAACTATCGGAGAGCCAATTCCGATTTGACAAAGATCAACCGACAGGTTGCGGTATAGCCTAAGATGACTCGCAAAATCACCGCTATTCGAACGTCACTCCGATCCGCCTATCCTTGCGCCACGCCACCCGGCACGCCCTGTGGCGTCCATCGGCCGGAACGAACAGCGTGAAATGCGCGGGGATCCCCACCGGGCTGGTGACGTCGAGGGCAGCGCCGGTCGCAGACCAGTTTCGGATGGTGCAGTCGATGGCACTGCCGCCGAACTCGATCGTTCCGGCCTTTAGGACTCGCTGACGGAATGTGGTGCGCCTTTCCGTGCTCATCGGACAACAATCCAGCCCTGGATGCCGATCTCGCTTATCTCGAGCATATCCTGGCTTGGCGTGCCGCAAAACTGTGATTGCAGACAAACACACAAGAAAAGGCCCCGCCGGGCGACCATGGAGCAAGATCGCATCGATCGATGGACATCACATCACTTGAGTGATGTGTTGATCGAAGTGAACTTCGTTCTGATATTGCTGCCGAGGCCGTTCACGATCGCGATGATCGCGAGCGAGATGCCAGCGGCAATGAGACCGTACTCGATAGCGGTCGCGCCTGTCTCGTCGGCCAGGAACTTGCGAATGATTTTCATGAGCTAAGCAAACCTCCGTCTCATAGCCGTGATCTACACCACCGGATTGAACGGAGTCTCAAGAAAGCCGGCAAACCACCTTTCCTGGCATCTACGTGCCGGGAGGAGCAGACCTTCAAGGAAATATGAATTCTCCGTCGTTAATTCCGCTCACGGAAAGGGGCAACTCAGCATGGCAGTCGATCCGCGTCGGCGGTTTTACTTTGCCGGAGGATCGCTTCGGTCACCGACCTGCCGCAGCGGACTGCACCCTTCCCAACCGCGGCGTCCCTAGCAGGAAGGTGGCACCGATCTCATCGCGTTGAGCCAAGCGGGTCGGCAACGCCTGAAGCCACGCCCATTGACGCAGAGAATCCTCCCTGAAGCAGTCCGCCCAAACAGCGGATTGGCGGGCTATTTTGCTATCGGAAATAGGCAATGAACCTTGGCTCACTGTTGCGCATTCTTGGACGCATTCGCGTCGGCGGGTCGGGAAGCGATGGACGCCGCTTGCTCATCTCTTTGCGGTAACTGCTCGGTGTGTGCGCTACCCCGCGCACTGGGTCGTTAGCCGTCGCGCGCCCCAAGTGAGCGCTCTCGACTTTGAGGACGATCAATATCGTGCGCTCGGAAATCGCCAAGAATATGCCATAGCTGAGCGGCTGCCAGCCACGTAGGCTAAGGGACGGGCCCGGACTCCTAGGCACTCCGGGCACATCTCGTTTCGGCCGTACGGTACAAGTCGGAAGGTCAGGCGGATTCGCCTGCCAGGGTGACTTTATGACTGATGGCAGACCCATTCCGGTGAGGCCCGTTTCCGTTACTATACGAGGGGTTACGTATCGCGGTACTTATTTTGTGGACAGATCGGTCGTGTATGTTCGGTCCCGGCTCGGGATCAAGGCCATCCAGGTCGGGGAATCGTCGCCTAAAACTGTGGCCAAGCTACTCCTTTCGGAGCTGGCCGCTATCCGACGGCGGACAAGGGAAAAGTAAAATCCTTCGGCCGAAATTGCTGCCGTGATTAAATTGTCACTTACTCGCTATGCCGTTTCGTAATGGCTGCTCACGACGACGCTGGTCGTATTCGTGCTCGTCGCCAGAACATGTACCTTCGTGCGTCAGCCGATCGAGAGGACCCGAAAATCGCCGTTCGAGGTTCTTGTGATGAAGCTCCTTGCTGAAGCACGCTGAACTCGCTGAACAGCACTATGGGCAGGAGCAAGTGCGGCCATGATGCGGTCCCAAACACCAGCACCGCCAGCGGACGAAGCGGTTGTGGCACGTGGTGCGCGGATCAAACACCTCGGGCAGATCACGCCAGGCGGTATCCATCCGAGCTAGGCCGCGGACAGTGGATCACCGATTTCACCGCTTGAGGAGTTCGGGGTCTTCCTTGTGTCCCTGATGAGTTCCATCAGGTTTTCGATGCCGAAGTCGGTGAACGCCATGACGCCGTCGTCACCTGTGCCGTAAACCCAGATAACGCCGTCCTCCGGGTCCATTCCGTTAGCCACGTCCCAGAGCCAGTCCTCGTCTTCGCCGAGGTCCTTTGCGACGCGACCGATGGTGAAGACGGAATGAACTTTGTTGACAGGCATGGCTACGCCGCCTGTGCGGAGGACATCGACGTGGGAGGCGTCCAATTCCACGGCAGCAACTCTTGCAGGCAGTTCTGCGGCAAGTCGGCGATGCGCGCAAAGACGTCGGCGAGCCAGGCTTTCGGGTCAGAGTTGTTGAGACGCGCCGTCATGATGAGCGTCGCCATCACGGCGGCCCGCTCGGCACCGCGATCGGAGCCCGCGAACAACCATGCCTTTCTTCCAAGAGCAAAACCGCGCAGCGCCCGCTCTGCGGCATTGTTGGTCAGGCAAATCCTTCCATTATGGGCAAAGCGGGCAAAGCCATCCCACCGGTTGAGCAGGTAGCTAATCGGCTTGATGACGTTGGACGAACGCGAGAGCCGGGCACATTCGTCCCGCAGCCAAGCCTCAAAATCGGTCAGCAGCGGCGCACTTCTCACCTGGCGAACCCGCAGCCGTTCCCCAGCACTCATCCCATGGATCTCACGCTCGATCTCGAACAGCTGGTCGATCCGACGGACCGCTTCCAGCGCAATCGGCGAGATTGCCGTCGCTGAGCGTCCGCGCCGCGCGTTCTGGGCGGTATCGGCCAATTCGAAGAACGCCCTCCGGCCGTGCGCCCAGCAGAAGGCAGGCGTGGCCAGCGACGCCTTGCGTCCGGGATCGAAGAGAGCGTTGAACCCGCTATAGGCGTCGGCTTGAAGGATGCCGGCGAAGGTCTGAAGATGCCGCGCCGGATGTTCGCCGCGCCGATCGCGCGAGGCGTAAAACAGCGCCGCCGGCGGATCTCGCCCACCAAATGGCCGATCGTCGCGGACATAGGTCCAAATCCGGCCGGTATCTGTCCTCCCCTTTGCCAGCATCGGGATCTCGTCACCATGGAGCCTCTCGGCGGAGAGCACATAGGCTTCGATCAGTTCAAAGATCGGCCTGGCGGCAAAAGCTCCGGCGCCGACCTGGTCCGCCAGCGTCGAGACCGACAGATCGATCCCCTCGCATTTGAAGCGCTGGCTCTGTCGGCTTAACGGCTGATGCTGGCCGAACTTGTCGAACAGGATCGTCGCCAGAAGCTGCGGCCCGATATAGCCGCGCGGCGTCGCATGGAACGGTGCCGGCGGCTGCGTGATCGTCTCGCAATCCCGGCAACTGAATTCTCCCGCACCGTGTCGACCACCTTGAACCGCCGCGGGATCTCTTCCAGCGTCGAGGTCACGCATTCGCCGAGCTTCGACAGCCACGCCGACCCGCAGCAGGGACATTGCGTCGGAGCCGGCAGGACCACGCGCTCGCGCTCAATGTCGTCGGGGAAGGGTTGGCGCACCGGCCGCTTGCGCTCAAACGAACGCACCCTCTGAGTCTTTTCTGCCGCCTTTTCGGCAGCGAGTTCATCTTCGGTCGCAGCCGCCTCGAGTTCTTCAAGTTCCAACTCCAACTGATCGAGCAGCCGCGACGACCGCCCCGAGCGCGCCCCATAAAGCGTGCGACGCAGCTTCTCGATCTCAAGCTTGAGATGGGCAATCAGCGCTTCAGTGCTCGATTGCTTCGCCTGGGCATTGGCCGCTTCAGCAAGCCTGGCTTCCGCCGCAAGCCTGGCCGCGCGCTCGGCCAGGATCATCGCATGCGCGGCGGCAAGATCGGCCGGCAGTTGCTCGGCGCTGGGGTCCATTACCAGATGGAATCATATTCGCTGCTAAAATCAAACGGCAAACTCTCAGCCAACGCTCGTTGGACGCCAGGACTCCTGGGGGTTGCGCCAATCGATGCCGGACAACAGATAACTCATCTGCGCCTGCGAGATCGACATCGCGCCGTCCACCAGCGACGGCCATATAAAACGACCCCTCTCCAATTTCTTCGTAAATAGGCATGCGCCCTGGCCGTCATGCCAGATCACGTTCAATAGATCGCCCCTGCGTCCGCGAAAGCAAAACGAATGACCGCTCAGCGGATCGCGGCGCAGCACCTCTTGTACCTGTAACGACAAGGAGGCGAACCCTTTACGCATGTCGGTGTGGCCAGTCGCCAGCCACACCCGAACTCCCGTAGGGACCGGAATCATCGTCGATCCAGAACCCCGATGAGGCGCGCCAAGCACTTCGACATCGATGCCCGCATCGACAATAATACGCCGCCCGCTCGTCAACTCGATCTCAATTCGCCGCTCGGTCGAATGCTCCGTCGCGCCCCGCGACGAAAGTGCGGTTGACGGGACGGCCCACCTTCCGCGACAACCGCTCTGACAAAGCCAGCCTCAGATTTGGCCCGATCCGCCGCGAGCGCCCTTCGCCAGGTCACCAGCAGGGAACGCGACAGGCCATATCGCCGCGCCGTCGCCGCAACCAAGCGCGGCTCGGACAGGCTTTCCAAAACAATCCGCGCCTTCTCCTCCTCAGACCAACGTCGCCGCCGGCCCGTCTCCACCACTTCGAGTCGATTCAACGCACTGATCGTATGGCTGTCCATACGTACAGTTCTCAACCATCAGACCACCCCGTCGCAAGGCGTCTTTCTTCGGACGCTTACGCCAGGCGCTCCGGAGCGCGAGATCAAAAAAAGCCCATTGAGGGCACGGCGGTCATTTGCCCGAGCAACGCCAGGCGGCTTACTCCGCAGCCGGGCTTGGTGGCAGCGTTGTGCCGATCGATGATCGTCTTCGCACACCAGCACGGCCAAAATTCTCTGCTGACGCGGGAGCGGGGATACCAATTCCCTCAATTGCGAATGAGTTTCAGCCGCGAACTCAATCAGTAGTTTTCAGGAGGCCATAACGTCGAGCGTTAAAGTGCTGTTGATGCCTTTTCCTTATCGTAGCGAGCGGCATGCGACTTGCCATTCAGTACGCGAGGCTCCAACGATGTTGCGAACCGTAAAGCCGACAGGTATCGAAAACGTTCTCAGTGACGAAGAACTGATCGTGTCGAAGACCGATCTCAAGGGTCGAATCACCTACGCCAACGACGTCTTCCTCCGCATGGCGAAGTATTCCTGGAAGGAGCTAGTCGGGGCGCCGCACAGTCTGGTCAGGCATCCGGAAATGCCACGATGCGTTTTTAAGCTGCTTTGGGATACTCTCGAAGCCCGACAGGAGATCTTTGCCTACGTCGTCAATCTGGCAAAGGACGGCAGCCATTACTGGGTCTTCGCCCATGTTACCCCGACCTTCGACATCAGCGGCAACCTGGTCGGATACCATTCCAATCGCCGCAAGCCCGATCTCGGTCCGGTCGAGAAGATTAGCCCTATATACAAAGCGCTCTGTCAGGAAGAGGCGCGGCACAGCAACGCCAAGGAAGGCATGCGTGCAAGTCTCGATATGATGATTGGCTTGCTGAGGAACCAAGGCGTTGGCTATGACGAATTTGTGCTCTCTCTCTAAGATTCAGGCGGCGAACTGCGTCGCGGGCTTGCTCGCCATCGCCGCGCTCACGGGCTTAGGCATTGCCGATCCGTTACCCCGCGCGCCCGCTGCGATATTGCTCGGCACCATCATTCTGCTGATGGTCTATTCCATATGGAGCCTGAAGGGGGCGGTCGCGGCGATCGGCGAAGCCAACCGAGTCTGTGGCAGTGCAGCCTGCGGCGATCTCGAGTCGCGTATCTTGAGCGAAAGGCTACCAGGCCGGATCGGGCTGATGCAGAAGTCTATCAACGACATGCTTGATATCACCGACGCCTTTGTCCGCGAGACGACGGCATCGATGGATTATGCGAGCCGCGGCAAGTACTTCCGCAAAATCGTAGTGCGCGGCCTTCCCGGGTCGTTCCGCAATTCGGCGAAGCTCATCAACGCCGGCACCGACAGTCTAGGCAAGCAGGTCGTGGAGATCGGCGGCCTGGCAAAAGACTTCGGCACCCATCTCAACGAAATCGCCGGTAATCTGGTCGATGCCGCCACCAACCTCGAAACGGATGCCGGCCAGATGGCAGCGGCGGTTGAGAAGACCGACCATCAGACGGCGAGCGTGATAGCAGCATCGGGCCAGGCTTCCACCAACGTCGAGTCCGTCGCGAGCGCAGCGGAACAGCTCGCATCGTCCATCGCCGAGATCAGCCGCCAAGTTGTCCGCTCCACCGAGAACACTGGCCGCGCAGTCGCAGAGGCCAGCCGCGCGGGCAGCGAGATTCGCGGCCTCGCGGACGCGGCGACGCGGATCGGCGACGTCGTCAAATTAATCAGCGATATCGCCGGGCAGACCAATCTGCTCGCGTTGAACGCCACCATCGAGGCGGCCCGCGCAGGCGAGGCTGGACGCGGCTTCGCCGTGGTCGCCTCGGAGGTGAAGAATCTTGCCAATCAGACGGCCAAGGCGACCAAGGAGATCAGCGCCAACGTCAATGAGATGCAGCAGAGCACAACTAGTTCTGTGACCGCCGTCGAGGCGATCGCGCGGACCATCGACGAGGTCAATGAAATCGCTTCTGCGATCGCTGCAGCGATCGAGCAGCAGGGTGCTGCGACGCGCGAGATCGCACGCAACATGCAGGAAGCCTCGGCCAGCACCTCGGAAGTTTCTTCCAATGTCGGCGGCATCAGCGCAGCCGCCGCCGATACCGGGCAGGCAGCAACCCGCGTCAACGGCGCCTCCGAACGCGTCCACGGGCAGGTCGAAATACTTCGGCGGGAGGTTGCGCAGTTCCTCCAGCGGCTGACCGCGACCGCGTGATGCGGAGATGCCAGCCTAGTGTCCCGAGTCACAAGTTCGCAATCGTAGATTCGCAATAGATTCGCGTCGCTGTGCCAAGGGTTGAGGCTCGGCAGCGACGGAGAGTCTGATGGCGGTCCAGCAACTTGCCCCTTTGATATTGAGCGATGACGAGCGTGCCGAACTGAAGTCGCTGACGATGCGGCGGAAGACGGCGCAGGCGCTGGCTCTGAGAGCCCGGATTGTGCTGACCTGCGCAGAAGGCGGTCAGAACACGGAAGTGGCGGCCAAGTTGGGGCTGGACCGGCAGACGGTAGGCAAATGGCGGCGGCGCTTTGTGGAGCTGCGCGTGGCCGGGCTGCACGATGAGCCGCGCTCGGGGGCGCCGCGCACCGTTGACGATGCCCGTATCGAGGCCGTGATCGTGAGGACGCTGGAAAGCTGCCCCGAGAACGCCACCCATTGGAGTTCCCGTGGCATGGCGAAGGCCAGCGGCCTGTCGGTGTCGACGGTGCAACGCATCTGGCGAGCCTTCGGGCTCCAGCCGCACCGGCTGGAGACGTTCAAGCTCTCGACCGATCCGAACTTCGTGGCCAAGGTGCGCGACGTCGTGGGCCTTTACGTCTCGCCGCCAGAGCACGCCATCGTTCTGTGTGTGGACGAGAAGTCTCAACTCCAGGCGCTGGACCGCAATCAGCCGATGTTGCCGATGCGTCCCGGCCAGCCGGCCCGAAGGAGCCATGACTACAGAAGGCACGGCACCACGTCGCTGTTCGCCGCCCTCGACATCGCGACTGGACGGGTCATCGGCAAGTGCTACGGACGGCACCGTGCCGCTGAGTTCCGCAAGTTCCTCGACGAGATCGAGGCCGCCGTGCCGTGCGAGCTCGGCGTCCATCTCGTCATGGACAATTACGCCACGCACAAGACTCCGCTGATCCGGAAATGGCTGGCCAAAAGGCCGCGGTGGCATGTCCACCTGACCCCGACCAGTTCGTCATGGCTCAATCAGGTCGAGCGCTTCTTCGCGCTCCTAACCGACAAGAAGATCAGGCGCGGCGTCTATCGCAGCGTCGCCGCCATCAGGGCGGACATCACCTCGTTCATCGAACGACACAACGCCGATCCCAAACCGTTCCGGTGGACCAAATCAGCCGATGACATTCTTGCTTCTATCGAGCGCTTCTGCCGATACAATGCCCCGGCAAAACACGATGCGATGTTGCGAACTTCTGGTTCAGGACACTAGCTATAGTTCGCCGCGTAATCTGCTGATGATCCGAAGGCCCAGATAACGAACGGCAGAGCCTGTCCGCCCTGCCCGGGGAGTTAAACTGTCCTGCAATGGCGAGTGCCCGTATTGAGTTGCCACCGTTTCCTCGCTTGAACGATTTGCCCGCTCCAGCAGAGCCGCTGATCTTGGGAGCTGAAGCAAAATGGGGGAGCCATCCTCATCTTTTATGACACCGGTCCGGTGCGCACCCGATTCTCCGCTGACCGGGTCGCCTGATTCAGGCGGGCCATTTCTGAGCCGCCCATGGCCCAAAAGGGGTCAGCACTTGCCGTTCAGCGGCGGAAGATAACCCACATTATACTGGATATTTCATGACCATAGTAACCCCACCGTTGAGGGATTAGCGAATCCGAATGATTGCATCATCGGAAAAAGGAGAAGCGGCACGAGTGACGTCGAGCAACTCGTGCAATTTGGCCGGAGAACAATGAGCAAATGACGCCGAGCGACAGATCATGCAATGCTTCGGGGCAAAGGGTGGGTGAAGGCGATTGGGCTTCCCGATTCGCAAAAGACCCTTAGACGACTGTTAGCCAAAGGGTGGATTGAAAGGCAGGGGTAGCGGTAGCGATTTAGCGTATCGAATCACAGAAATCGGTCTGGCCGCAAAAAAGCGCCGATAAGGCTCGTTTAGGATAGCTCGACGAACGGATTGCGCGCAATTACAGACGACTCGACGGTCCGATGCGAACTTCGCCTGATTGCTTGGAGTCTCGGTCCGAGCCCCTACAGACCGCCGATAATACCGTACACGGCGTCAACCTCTACAGTATTTGCGTCTATAGCGGTCGTGGTCGGCGCGTCAGTAACTCTCACTATACGGCGCCGAGCAGCTCGACGCCGGTGGTAATCAAGTACGCCGGCACCGGTTCCACAAGCAGCCGGCAGCCGAGGATCCTCGGCGACTACTACAGCGGCGTATATACGTTCGACGTGCACGCACGCTTTTCTATCTAATCTAAAGCGTCATACGAAGCCGTTAAGGCAGGCTAGATGCTTCGAAGGGAAGAAAGGCACCATGTAAATAATCGAGGGTCTCGAGTTAGGCGGCCTCAATCTCGTCGTGCAGCTCATACTTGGCAAACGCCAAAGCCGCCGCTGGCTTCGGGCGGCCAAGCAGATAGCCTTGGCCGAACTCGATGCCGAGGGAGCGAAGCTTCTCCAGTTGAGCTTCGGTTTCGATTCCTTCGGAGAGGACGGACAGCTTCAGCAATTTAGCAAGCTGAACGATCGAGGCCATTACCATCTGTGTCTCGGTTCGATCGAACCGTTGCATAAAAGACTTGTCAATTTTGACTTTGTCGAACGGAAATGCTGTCAGATAAGCTAGCGACGAATATCCAGCTCCGAAATCGTCGAGCGCGATCGAGACGCCGAGTTCTTTCAACCGCGCAAGCGTCTTCAGGTTCTGCGCGTTGTCTTCAAGAAAAACGCCCTCAGTGATCTCAAGTTCGAGGCGACATGCTTGCAGCCGCGCGTCGGCCAGCGCGGAAGTTACAGCATGCACTAGATCGCTCTTGGCGAATTGAACTGGTGACAGGTTGACCGCGACCCTGATGTGATTCGGCATCTTCGCAACGTCACGGCAGGCCTTGCCAAGAACCAGCTTGCCGAGATCAACAATCAGCCCGGTTTCCTCGGCGATCGGGATAAACTCGGCCGGCGGCACAAATCCGCGTGTCTTGTGGTCCCAGCGCACCAGCGCCTCAACAAGCTTTACTTCACCGGTTTTCAAATCGAAAATCGGCTGATAGTGGACGGCCAGTTCGTCACGCCAGATCGCTTCGCGAAGCTCCACTTCCAGCTTGTTGCGCTCCTCGGCTTCTGCCCTCAGACTGTCAGAATAGAAATGGCTGCAGCTGCGGCCGGAGTGCTTGGATTTGTAGAGCGCGAGATCAGCGTTGTGCAAGATCTCGTCAAACCGCTCGCCATGGCCGGGGACCATGGCGACGCCGATGCTGCATCCGATCACGACGGGATGTCCATCAACTTCGTAGGGTGCGCCGATCGCCTCGATAAGGCGCTCGGCCAGCACGGAGGCCGCCTCATCGAACTGTCCGTCGCCGAGCGCCACAATGAGGCCAAACTCATCGCCGCCCAAGCGCGCGGGAACGTCGACTTCGCGCACTGTGGCCCTGATTCGGTCGGAGACCTGCCGCAGCAGGACATCGCCGGCGTGGTGTCCCAGCGCATCATTGACGCCCTTGAACTTGTCGAGATCGAGCAGCATGACGGCAAACCTGCTCTGCAGCCGTCGATATCTCGCGAGTGCCTCCTCAAGCCGCTTCTTGAAGAGGTTTCGATTGGCGAGGCGCGTCAGTCCGTCAAAATGCGCCAGCAGTTCGATTTTTCGTTCGAAAGTTTTCCGTTGGGTGATGTCTTCGTGAGTGGCTACCCAGCCGCCACCTGGGTTAAGGGCATAGGAGATGTAAATGACTCGACCATCCGGAAAGGTGATTGTATTGTTGGAGTGTTCCGGCATGGCAATGCGCTGCTTGAGGTCTGCCAGATACACATCAAGGTCGGGGACGAGCTCCTGTCCGGCGAAGACCTCGTGGAACTTCATACCAATCGAGACCCTGTCGCGCGACAATCCATAAATGTCGAGATATTGGCTGTTGAAGGCAACCAGGCGATCGTTGCCGTCGAACATACTCAATCCCTGTGGCATGTTGCGCAACGCAGCCTCAAACCTAGCGTTCGCATCTTGCGTTTCGAGCAAGCTTTGTTGGAGCTCATCGACGGCCCGGTTCCGGTCCGCAAACAGCTTTGCACAACTCCCGATACAGTTGAGCAGATACAGGCCATAGCTGATGGTCAACGCTCCCAACAGGCGGTACTCGCCGCTACCAAGAACGACAAAACACTTCAGCGCAACCGGCGCTAGAATGCAGGTCATGTAAGTAATGGCGGCCGGGTACGTGGAAGAAAGAAGTACACTTCCGCTGGCTGACATGCCGACGCACAGGGCGATCAGAATCAATTCCGGTTGCTGCGGAAGTTCTCCAAGTAGCCAGAAGCCAAGAATCCCCCAAGGGGCAGCCAAAGCGGCTCCGAAAATTGTAGCCCTGCGGGTCGCACGTGAGCGCGGCGAGGTACTGGGCTTTGCCCGTCGCCTGCGCCTCGTCGCCCAGCGCAAGAACACCCAGATTCCGACACCGTACGAACCAGCCGCCCACAGCAACAAGGGCGCCGATTCGACGTGGCGCCAGAAGGCAATCACGGCCAGCGTCACATTCACGACGTGACCGAGGATCGACATCGGTGTAGCGCGCACGATGGCAGCGAACACTGCGTCGCGAAGTGGCCTGGACATCATGGGCTTTTCCTCGGCCTCGTCTTGGTCATCGGTACGGTATCGAGATGTGTAATATCAAGAGGCCATTTGCTAGAAAGCGTAATCAGCGCATGCCTTAGAATGGCTAAGCAGAGACCTTAGCGACGGCCGATTCTGATGCTATCGTCTGCTGAATCTCTAAGCTCGGTAAACGCTCAATTAGTTCGGCACTCAGTATTCGGCAAAGTGGCGGCCAATGATCCGGCTAGGCTGTCGGCCGGCAGCGATGGCAGCTGCCCAGGGGGCCAAAGGACAAAGGGCACGCCATGTTCGAATGTTGCCGTCAGTGTCAGCAAGAACTCGTCGTGGACCGCCTGGATCAGCACGGGCAAGCGTATCGGGCTTGGTTGGACGACGCAAATGGTTCGCTTGAATCAACTCAATTGACAATCTCAGGCAGGATATCAAGCCGAAGCGAAATCACCGAGTCCCCAAGCGCGGACTCATTAGCACACAGTTGATCCCCGTTTGACGAACGCCAGATAGTAGGCTGCCAGCTTGGCATATCGGGTTGCGACACGCCGACATTGCACGATTTGTTGAAGGACCGTTCGGTCATATTGCGCGCGCGATAAAGAAGCGGGCTGAGGCAGATCGGGTCTTTGCGGTTGCGTTTCGGCGGAATGTTGGCCAACGCGCCTTGCTGGCGGGCAAGCGGGCCGGCAACCGGCGTCAGCGAGGGGGCGAGGTGGCACTGCGAGATCGACCAATACTGACTTGCTATGGGAATTGCTTCAAACGCCACTACGGACGATCTTTCCCAATCGGTTCACCGATAAATACATGTCCTTCTCTTGAGCAGATCGGCAATTGACCGCACCGCTGGCAGGCCTCCAGACGCTCACAGCTGGGATACAATTCACCATAAACCTTGGACAGAGTGAAATGGCTTCGCCGAGCATTGCGATGCCGTTGGCACCGTCCATCTGGCTGTCATTAGCAAGCACTTGAGCGGACGCAGGCGGACTTCGGCCGATTCCCGCTTTCGCATCCCTAGGGACCGCAAGAAACTTGAGGTAAATCAAGAGGCAGTGCGGACCAAGAGAATAGGATTGTTAATTAATTTGAACTGGGACAATTTCAAATGAATCCCGTTCAAGGCCCCCATAAGGGCAGTATCTATATTCTTGATGCCGATCGCAAATCGCGCGAGGAATTGCGAGATGTCCTGCAAACAGCGGGATATGATGTCATCTGCTTCGCCGACAAGAAGGTTCTACGGAAAAACCTAAAGGACCGGGCGCCCTCATGCATATTTTTCGAGTTATCTAAAGATACCAGCGATCTTGAGATCTTGGCTGATCTTGCGGATTATCCAGCGCCGTTGCTTGTGACTTCATGGTATGGAGATATCCCAACGGCGGTAAAAATCATGAAAGCTGGCGCAATAGATTTCGTTTCGAGGCCGCTTGACCATCACGAGATCGTCCGTCGCCTCGAGATTGCTCTCACAGAAAGACGCATCCAGACCGAGGGCTTTCAGGTCGGAATTTTTCCGAGGCGTCAAGGGTTATCATCGCGAGAAAGGGAAGTGATCGACCAGATCGCGGTTGGCCTATCCAGTAAGCAGATAGCTTCTGTTCTCGGAATTAGCTGGCGCACGGTCGACGATCACCGAGCACGGATTATGCGAAAATTGGGCGTGAGAAACGCAGCCGAGTTGATGATCGCCATCATGAATGGAGCCAGAGCGGAATGAGGGTTTAAGTTGAATCGATCTGGGATTCCGTGTATTTTCGCGCTCTGTGTGCGTATTCCAGGGATGGTGATCAGGCATTCCAGGCGATCGTGATCACCGATTCCAGGGGATGGTGATCAAGAGGCGAGCACGACTGACGATTCAATATTGTCCTGGAAATACTCTCCTGGTCAAGCTTGGCGGGATGGTGGATCGTCCCAGCGGTCCACAGGAGTGCCCCGCGCGCGGCGCGGAGTGCCTTCACGAGCGACGTAGCGACGCGCGTGGGAGGGGCCTGTGGTCCGGTGGGGCGATCATGGGCGAGCATGGTTCAGGCAGTGTTCTTTTCGCCGGCCCGCCGGCGCAGGCTGTCGCCCTTGAGCTCGATACGATGAGCGTTGTGAATGAAGCGGTCCAAGATGGCGTCGCCAAGAGTCGGATCGGCAATAACGTCATGCCATAGGGATACCGGTACCTGACTTGTGATCAGCAGTGATCCCTTGTCGTAGCGATCATCGACGATCTCGAGCAGATCACGGCGCTGATCGGCAGTGAGTGGCTCTGGCCCCCAGTCATCGAGGATAATGAGATTGGTGCGCTCCAGCGTGGTCATCAATCGAGACAGACGCCCTTCGCCGCGCGCCTGGGCGAGATCGGCGAAGAAGCGCGAAGCTCGCTTGTAGATGACGGAAAAGCCGTCGCGGCAGGCCTTGTTCCCGAGGGCGCACGCTAACCAAGACTTCCCCGTTCCGGTTGGGCCGACGATGGCCAAGTGGTTGCAGTCCCGCACCCATTGGCTGGTCGCGAGTGTCTGGAAGAGAGAGCGATCGAGCCCGCGTGAGGTACGATACTCGACTGTCTCGATGGTGGCGGCCTGACGGAGTTTGGCGGCGGTCAAGCGGCGCGAGAGGCGGCGGTTGTCTCGGAACGTGGCTTCCCGATCGATGAGGAGGCCAAGCCAATCGGCGTGCGGCATCTCGGCTGCCTGCGGATTGTTCTGCAGTTCGGTGAGCGTATCGGCCATGGCAGTGAGGCCGAGTAAGCGCAGGCGTTCGACGGTGGGATGAATCAGCATGATGATCTCCTGATCAATTGTAGTAGCCACGACCGCGGATGTTTGGATGGAAAAGGATCGGTGCATCCTGTGTTGCAGGAGCTGTCTTGTCGGTGCCGTTCTTGAGGATGGCGGCGACGGATTTGTAGGAGCGGGCGTTGAGCAAAAGGGCGCGGGCGCAGGCGGCGTCGACGCGCTCTGCCCCATAGCGTTTGACGAGCCCGAGAACTCCGATAGCTGAGCGGAAGCCTTGTTCGGGGTGCGGCCGCGAGCGCATAATGACGTCGATCAGTGTGTCGGCATCGGGCCCGACCTTGGCGGCATCACGGCGAATCCGCTCGTGTGTCCAATCGCGATAACGCCGATGAGAACTCGGCATATGATCGGCGATGGTGGTTGGGCGATGCGGCAGGGTACTGCGCAGATGCGATGCCACTCGTTTGCCGCGCAGGAAAATCTCGACGGTCCTGACGGTGATCCGTGCCTCCACCTCCTGACGCACGAGGCTGTGAGGCACACTGTAATAATGCTTGGCGATCTCGACATGATAATCGAGATTGACCCGACACCGCTTCCATTCCGCATACTCGTAGGGTTCGTCCGGCAATGGCACAAGCGCCGGACGATCGAGTTCGTCGAACAGATTCCGCCGGCTCCGGCCCCAGCTCCGTAACGGTCGATCGTTTAGATCGACAAGAAGACCTCGTATCGCCTCGTTGAGAGCCGCGAGCGAGAAAAAATGATGGTTCCGCAACCGCGCCAGAATCCATCGACCGACAATTTGCACTCCCACTTCAACTTTTGCTTTGTCCTTCGGGCGATACGGTCTCGCCGGCAGAATTGCAGTTCGATAGTGGCGGGCGAGATCGGCGTAGGTGCGGTTGACCATAGGTTCGTGGAAGCACGCTCGAGTGATGCCCGCCTTGAGATTGTCGCTCACCGTCTGCCGGGCCGCACCGCCAAAAAAGCAAAATGCGCGAACGTGTGACGATATCCAGTCAGGCAAGCTCTGGCTGAAGGTCGCCTCGGCATAGGTGTAGTTTGACGCGCCGAGCACGGCGACAAATATTTGCGCAATGAGCACTTCGCCGGTGAGCCCATCGGTCACCTCCATGGTGTGGCCCGAATAGTCGACGAACAGCTTCTCGCCGGCGATATGAACCTGGCGCAGGGTCGTCTTCAGGCGCCCCGCCCACTCCTTGTAGCGTTCGCAAAACCACGAATAGCTGAAGCCATCGGAAACCGTGTCGCAGTACTCCTCCCACAACAGCATCAGCGTCACGCCCGGCCGGCGTAGCTCGCGATGCACAACGGCCCAATCCGGCTGCGGACGCTGATCGCTGGGCAAATCGGATGGGGGTGGATACAGGCGGTTCTCGAGCCGGACATCGTCATCCAGCTCCGGTGGCAAAGGCCACGTCACACCGGCGCGGCGTGTTCGGTTCAGATATTTGCTGACCGTACCCTGAGCCAGGCCAAGGCTACTGGCGACGGCGCGCTGGGACATGCCGACGCTGTAGTGCAAGCGTAGAACTTCTCGAATGTGGCGCATGGACAGTCTCTCGGTCGGCATCTCGATCCCTTGCTGTGATGGCAAAGGGCCAAGCTACTTGGGTTGCAGACTGTCAGTAATGCGCGCCTCCCTATTACCTTCCACGTCGATCACGATCGCTGGAAATAGCGATCACGATCCGCTGGAAACGGTGATCACGATGCTCTGGAAATGATGATCACGGTGCTCTGGAAACAGTGATCACGATCGGCTGGAACGCGCACTCTGTGAGCTGCTGCCGGTTTGATGGACATCCGGATTGGGTGTTTCATGAAGCCGGAGGTGGGTCATGCAGAGACGGAAGTTCAGTCGAGAGTTCAAGATCGAGGCGGTCAAGCTTGTCAGGGAACGCGGGGTATCAGTAGCGCAAGCCAGCCGGGACCTGGACGTCCATGAGAACGTGCTGCGCAAATGGGTGAAGGAGTTCGGCTCCGATCCCGTTCAGGCCTTCCCCGGCCATGGCCAGACGAAGCCCGAGCAGTTGGAGATCGAGCGGCTGCGGCGCGAGGTCAACAAGCTGAAGGCAGAGCGGGACATCCTAAAAAAGGCCGCTGCCTACTTCGCGAAGGAAGCGACATGAAGTTCGGCTTCATTGCGAAGCACCGGGGTATCTGGCCGGTGGCATGGCTATGCGAAGCGCCTTTACCGGAAGCGTACGACCTCACAAATGCGGTCGACGAAAGCTGACTGGGGCGATTAAACGAGAAAGCTTTTCGCAAACTTGGCGTTGTAGCTTCCGCCAGGCCGCCGAAGTGCTGTCCATCAAGCAATCGCCCCTTAATCGCTCAATTCAGCTACTCGAATGAGCCCCTGCTAATGCTGGCAGGGGCCTTTTTTGGCGTTGGGTATTTCGTTGACTTGGATCAAAGCCCTGAACGGTTATCCCATAGCTTAATCGGGTGCGATGGATGGCGAACGCCAGTGTGGACGGCCGCGCTCGCGTCGGGCTCCGTCTACGTGTCGCTCTTCGCAGAGTAAGGGGCCGACAACTGGTCTTGATGGGAACGTGGAATTCTACCGTGTCCGCCCAGCCACTAACAACTTAGGCCCGACCAGGCTGTCGACGGTGGCGAATCCAGGACCGCCCAGATCGCGAACGCCATCCGAAAATGCCGCTTGACTCTCACCGACTCGGCGGCAGGAGAGCATTCATCTCCGCCAGCTTGGTCTTGAAGTGTTCGCGACAAAGCAGTTCTAAAAACGCTGACATCACCGAATTCTCACTACGATGCCGCCGAGCTTGGAGCCGGATTGTTCGGCTTTGTTTCCTGGATTTCCCTAAATGGCTTCGTTCACGCCCCAATGACGGCCGACCCGGCTGAACTCTCGCGTGCAGGAAGCTCCGTCATGCGCAGTCGGAATATCCTCCGAGCACGGCGCACATTACTCCGCACGGAACAACAACAGCATGTCTGATCAGTGCTGCGTAGTGCCCATGCTCCATGGTGAAGGTCGCGCTGGCGTAGCGGCAGCCCCCACCAGCGGTCGACGGTTCCAGTCCAATACGGAATCGCTGTGCACTTGCTTGACGACCCAAAGGAAATAGACAGATGCGGGAATGCCTATAAGGTCGAAGACTAGCATCAAGCCATTGCCTTGAGTCGTGGCGTCAATGGCATGCATTTGGGCGCAGGTGAAGAAGACACCCGTCAGCGCCACACCGGAGAGTGACCAGGCGCCGGTCGTGAGGTGACGCCGAACCTGGTGATCAGCGAGAAGCCAGCCAACCATGCCATAAGTGACGGCAACAAAAATATTGGCGACGAAGGTGACGGAGGCAACGTCGATCCCTGCCCCAGTCACCGCATCACGCACGGCAAGCCCGGCCGAGGTGCACACAGCTTGAAACGGCACGTTCGCTCCGGGCTGAGCGAAGGCCCAGGCTGCCAACAAGCCTGCCACAATGGCGAATGTGCCGGCCAGTAACGCCGCCCGGTTCGGCGGGATTACAATCAAACGTTCGCCTTGGCCTCCCCATACCGTCTCGAAGCGCAACAGGACGAATATGAGCCCGGCTGGCAGCCCGATCATGGTGACACCGAGCATCGGCCAGGAAGCGCTTGCTCCCTGGAGCACGTGCCAGCCATGTACAAGGTGATGCGGACCGCAGCTTGCGGCCATCATCGAGAAGCCAATGCCAAAACGGGACCAACCCCGATAACGGTGCAGGCTCATCGTTTCCCAAGCCGACAGCAACCCCAGGCCCGCATAGGCTAACCCGATCGCGAGATTGCTTAAGCCAACGACGAAAGACATCATAGTGAAGCTGCCTTGGTGCCCATGGGAGCGCCGATGTGTTCGAGGAATTCATCGATGAAGTAACGATGGCCCCGTCGTACTGCCTCTTCGGTGAAATGCACCGTATGCAGCGATCGCCCCGAACGCGGTTGCCAGAGCGCCCTTGTGAGCATCGGCGCGATCCGTTCAGCCGCAACTGGCCGTGAAAAGAAATAGCCTTGAGCGACTCCACAACCCATGCGCAGCAGCATCGCTGCCTGTTCACGCGTTTCAACGCCCTCTGCAATTGTGTGCTTGCCCATGGCAAAGGCCAGACTCAGAATCGAAGAAACGATCGCAGTGTCGCCGGGTTCGCTGCTGAGGCCGTCGATGAAGCTGCGGTCTATCTTCAGCACCTCGGCCGGCATGTCGCGGAGGCGCGACAGTGACGAGTGTTCAGTGCCAAAATCGTCGATCGCTATATAAACCCCGAGCTGCCTGATTTGGTCGAGTGTCCGAACGACCTCCTCTGTCGCGCTCATCATCAGGCTCTCGGTAATCTCCAGGCACAATGCGGTCGGATCGATGTCGGTATCCGCGAGAACTCGGCTGAGTTCCGCGATGAAATTCGACTCCGCAAGCTGTCGAGGCGAGATGTTTACCGTCATCGCCAGCGGCCGACCCGGCATCAGCTTTGTCCACTCGGTGAGCTGGCGGCAGGATTCCTGCAGCACCTGGTGCCCGAGTTTGACAATTAGCCCGCAGTCTTCCGCAACAGGAATGAACTCACCCGGCGGGATGATGCCTCGCTCCGGATGTTGCCACCGAACTAACGCTTCCACCCCGACGACGCAACCGTCTTTCAGGCGAACCTGTGGCTGATACTCAACAAAGAGCTGCGATTCCCGCAACGCCGCACGCAAATCCGACTCGATTTGCACGCGCTTCTCAGCACGTGCGTGCAATTCGTCATTGAAATGTTCCAGTCGTGCACGCCCGCAGTCCTTCGCCGCGTAGAGTGCGGTGTCTGCCTCGCGCAGCAATTGCTCGGCGGATTTTGTGCCGGGCTTGCATTGCGCGATCCCGACACTTGCCGACACCACTACCTCCTTCCCCGACACAATGATCGGCTCGGCAAGAGCGGCAAGCATGCGCTTACCAAGAAGCGTCCCAGAATGGTCGATGGCGCGTGGATGCAGAATCACCATCTCATCGCCGCCGAAACGACTTGCCGTGTCTTCCGGTCCAATACAGCCAACGATGCGTCTGGCCATCTCCGACAGCACCTCATCGCCACTGCCATGGCCGAGCGAGTCATTCACCAGTTTGAAGTTGTCGAGATCGACAAACAGAACTGCGATCTCTACCCCGTCAGCGACTTCGCGTGAGAGTTCGCATTTGAGACGTTCGAGCAGCAGATCGCGCGTGGGAAGCCCCGTCAGCGGGTCATGGGCTGACGTATAGATCAGATGCGCAATTACGTCGTGCAAGCGCTTGATCTCTGAGTCCCTCACTGCAAGCGAGGCCTCGTCGTTTCCCGCGGCGGGCTTCAATCCCTTGGATGATGCTCCGCGGATCGCTGGCACGTTCCGCCGCCGTCCGAGCATGTGCCGCCCCCAGCTTCAAATTAGAACTATTGGCAACGATAGCTGTTTGGGGTTTGCGAATAGTTGCTTCCGGCATGGGCACTCGATGGAATGGTGCCGCCTGCACCTACTTCTGGGGCGCTGATTAATTTTTCGATTGGGTAAGATCGAGTGAGCCCACCGGTTTGACAATTATCACTGTCGCCGGCTGAAACACATGCGAAGCGGCCAAATTGCCCCAAATCGCACCCCAAAACACGCACGATGCGAAGGATCTTCGAACCGGCGGCTTCGAAGAGAAATATGCGATCATGCGCCCAGTAGCCGGCAAGCAGGTATTTTTACGGGGTTGCGAATTATTCAATTCGCAACCTTGATGAAAGAATTCTGACCGGATGATCGCCTGCGGCGACAAGTTTGAGCGTCCGAAAGTCTTTCAAACCCGATCTTCCCACTTCGGATTGCTATAACACTTTGAGACACGCAACTTGGGTGCCCGAGCTCATCTGGTCTAGCTTCGTGGCGATCGCGTCGGGAAGCGAAATTGCTGCCGAGAGATCGCAGCCTGATTGATCCGGAATGTTGGCGAATCGCAATTTCCATTCGTCCTAAACCTCACGACTGGCGTTTTCATACATTACGTAAAACTACGCATCTGCAATCGCTTCTCGCTTTCATCTACCGAATCAGAGATGCTGATTTTCGCGTAGCGCCCAGATCTTAGCGGACTCGCTACAGAGCCTCCGGGCGCCACAGGCCCATTCGCGATAGCGAATTTGGGCGTGAGGATGTTTGCACCTTTCAACACTGGGCTCCGGGGGGACGGTCTATGTTCGGCATTAATGGCAGAAGCAAGAACGAAAGCGAATTCCGGCTGCTGAACGATATGCCCATCAGCATGATGATTTGCGAGCTGAAGGACTTCAAGATCATCTATCTGAATGAATCCACACGAACCAATCTCAAGAAGATTGAGCATGTCTTGCCGGTCAAGGTAGACGCACTGATCGGACAGTCGATCGACATCTTTCACAAGAATCCGCAACATCAGCGCCGGCTGCTCTCCGACGCGAAAAATTTGCCACACAAGGCGCGCATCTCCATCGGAGGAGAATTCCTCGATCTGACCGTGACGGCAATGAGAGACGGCCGCGGGCGCTACACCGGTCCGATGCTGACATGGGAGCTTGCCACGGAAAAGGCGAGGCTGGAGGCTGAGACCGCGCTGCAGTTGCAGATGCTCGACAACATGCCGATCAACATTATGATGTGCGACACCGACTTCAACATCACGTACATCAACAAGACCAGCCTAAGCACGCTTGCCACTCTCAAGCACCTGCTCCCGGTGCCTCCGGAGCAAATTGTAGGCAAATCCTTCGACATTTTTCACAAGAACCCACAGCACCAGCGGCGCATCGTCGGCGATCCCAACAATCTCCCCCACGCGGCTAAAATCAAGCTAGGATCAGAAACCCTCGATCTTCGGGTTTCGGCACTCCGGGACAAAGATGGTCGCCATACCGGCGCCATGCTCAGCTGGGCTGTCGTGACGGGCAATGTGAAGCTAGCCGACGACTTCGAACGAAACGTGAAGGGTCTTGTGGGAACGCTGGCGTCGGCGTCGGCTGAGATGCAGGCCACGGCAAAATCGCTAACATCGACAGCCGAGTTCGTCAGTGAGCGATCATCAAGCGCAGCTTCCGCCTCGGAGGAGCTCTCCTCATCGGTAAGCGAGATCAGCCGGCAAGTCACTGAGGCCAGCCGTATCGCACAGACGGCTGTTGAGGAAGCCGAGAAGTCGGACAAGATGGTCGCAGGCCTCGTAACCGTGGCGCAGAAGATCGGCGACGTCGTCGCTCTCATCAACCAGATCGCCAGTCAAACCAATCTTCTTGCCCTGAATGCCACGATCGAGTCCGCGCGCGCTGGCGAAGCCGGCAGGGGCTTTGCTGTAGTTGCGTCCGAGGTAAAAGAGCTGGCCGGCCAGACGGCGAGGGCAACTGAAGAAATCGGCGCCCAGATCACGGAAATGCAGAGCGCAACCGGCAATGCCGCAACTGCGCTCAAGGGGATCTCGCAGACAATCACCAGGATCAACGAGATCAGCACGACCATCGCGAGTGCGGTCGAGGAGCAGGCGGCAGCGACCAAGGAGGTCACGGCCAACATTAATGGAACCAACCAGGCGATTGGCGATGCTAACGCCGCGGCGGGCAACGTCCTGACCGCCTCTGATGGTCTCGCCAAGAACGCTTCCGAGCTAGAAGTGCAGGTGGACAAGTTCTTGGCCAGCGTTCGCGCCATGTAACAGTCAAGCTGCACTCGCTCAGCTGACGAGAGGAAGTTTGACGTTGTTCCGCCATTTTGAGTAACCGGCGTTCCAGCTAAGAAGCGGGATGAGGTTAGGTTGAATCGATTTTGGATTCCCAGATCAGCGAGTTTCTGATTCATCATGCTGACTGGAACAGGAGGCCAGCATGGATGGGCAAGCCTTACTCTCTGGATCTTCGCAGGCGCGTTGTTGCGGCAACTGAGGACGGGATGTCCCGCAATCAGGCCGCCAAGCGGTTCGGTGTGTGCGTATTCCAGGGATGGTGATCAGCCCGGCCATCGGCTGGATGCGACGGGTCGATGAGACCGGCAGCGTTGCTCCGGGCCAGATGGGCGGCCACAAGCCGAAGGCGATTTCGGGGGGACCACGCGGTCTGACTGTCGCAGCGGATCAAGGACGGCGTCCATTAAGAAGCTGATTTGGGCTGCGGCGGAACGAGGGATATCCGAACCGAGTCAAAGGAGTGTGAGGAAAGGTGGTAGCAAGGGAGCGACTTGAGCCAACTCGGTCTAGGCTTGACGTTGGGATGATGAAACGAGTCGCAGCGCGCAAACGAGACCTCATGAACACTGGAACTCGGCCACCTGCTGGACTATGTGTCAGCCTGGACCGCACCGATCGCTACAATCAGGATTATGGATGCCTATTCGCCCACCGCAAACACGTATCCCGCCCGTCGAAACAGCGCCTCTTCCACTCAGGAAGCAGATCAACGCAGAATTGGCGTTGTACAACCAGACCGGTAACATGCTGGCGTTATGGGCGGTAGTCGGGATTTGCGCCCGCGAGGCGCTGCCGCTCCCGGACGGGGTCATCGACCGTCTTGGTGAGATTGGGAACAGGCTCGTTCAGTATGCCGTCGACGATGTTCCACGCGCCCGCCAGCTGGTGGCCGATCTCGTGCTTGGCACACACAAGGAGAAGGGCGGCGATGTCTTCGAGAATTACAAGCTCGCGAAGCGCAACCGCAATATCGTGGCGCGCGTGTTTGAGCTCGTGATGGAAGATCAAGGAGGCTTGGAGCGGCACGAGAAGATTCGCCCCAGCCAAAAGAAGGCAGTGAAGAAAGGCAGTTCGAGCAAGTCGAAGACAGGCGCATCTCGGCGAGACAAGCCGGATCCACGGCCAGTGATCCGGACTCGGACTGTAGTCTATGAGGAGGTCGCCGCAGAGTTTGGTGTCGAACCGGAAACTGTGAAGCGGCTGTTCGAGCAAGACGAGCGGTTCGCGGGTTCGTTTGCTTATCGGGTGATAGGCGATAATCGCAACAAGGGTGGAGTTATCGACATCTAGAGACGGCTGAGGTCAGCGAGACGCAAATAGGGACGCGTCCTGCCGCAGCCTTCATTTCGGAAACTGTTCATTTCAGAAAATGGGACCAATCATTTCGGAGAAATGAAGCGGACAGCTCAACATGAGCTATCATTTATCTATTTGAGAACACTGGTATTTTTTAAACCATCTACACCTGAACCGTCAAAGTACGGGGATTTGTCCTCATATCGCCCGGGCCTTTCCACGCGTCAGAGCGTATCTCAATGACGCAAAGTGTGCTTGGGCACCTTGCCTTGGTATCGTCTTCGCCTCTCACCTCCTTCACCGACGCTACACTTTTCCGGATCGAGCTCCGGTCTTGCCGACCGGCGCCTGCCACCACCCGCTCCAGGCGCGCCGCCAAGTTTTCGGATTGGGATCGAAGGAGACTTGCAGCGCCCGCAATTCCTCCGTACGCCGCGCGATCGACAGCTCATCGTCACCGGCAAAGCGCAGGCGGACTTGCGCGATGGCGTTGTCGCGCCGTTCACCTTCTGCACGACGCGCACGGTGCTCGGCGATTTCCCAACCGCTATCGAGATGCGACCATGCCCGCTCGCGCAGGGCCGACAGAAGACCCATATCGCCATGTGCAACGCTCTTGCGAGCGCGGTGGGTCAGATACTTCGAAGCACCCATGCCCTGCACGGTGTTGACGCCGCCGATCTCTCCAAGCCAGAGCCGCGGGATCTTGAGGAGATCAACAAGGGCTCGCTTTATTCCCTTCTCATCGCGTGCGACAAGCGCCGGGTCGAGGCATCTGCCCAAGGCGCGAATCCCCTGCCAATGGAAGCGCAGCCTTGCATCTTGATCCCTTCCCGACCGATACGCGACCAGAAGCGGTCCCCGGCGCGCGGCAATGAAGGAATCGCGCTCGCCTCTATCGACAAGCCGCGTGGCGCCGCCGCCGGTCTGCATCGCATAACTGTCGTCGTCCTCTCGCCGCGTGTACACCTCACTTGGAGGAACGGGTGCTTCAAATCCACCCATCGTCAAACATGACGAATCCCGCACTACAGCGGACGCGATTCGCCGGGCACCGAACCTGCCGAGCCAGTTGATGGCGTCTTGGCGCAGGTGATCGGGGACCGAGAGCAGAATTCGGGAGACAAGATTTCCGGCCCGATCCGCTTCGTGGCGGTAGACCCAGTGATAGGACGCTCCCGGCTCCCAATAGGCGATGCGGCCGCCGAGTTCGTCGGTCAGATCCGAGACGAGCTTCGCGCCCTCACGGTGGTCGGGTATCCCGAGCGCGCCATGATTGACTGTCAGGCGGAGGTTGAAGAGTAGGCCGAACCGTTGTGGCAGGAAGCTGCCAATGTCCCAAAACGGCTGCACCTCTCGCCAAGCCAGATAGCGCTGCGATGGATGCGCATGTCCGGTCGCATGGCCCTCCCCGGCTACAGAGCTCGCCTCGGAAAGTCCCCGGTCCTGCACACTCCTCTCAGAGCCCGGTGCCAGCGATGCTTCGCCAGTTTCCACCATGGTTGTTCCGACGGCACTTGGCTTCCAGCGCCTGCCCTGGCAATCATCCCCAGTGGGAACGGCATCCAAGCCTGACCGCACCCGTAGACGGCGATTGGAATGCACCGACGACGACCTCTCGCTGTTATCCTTGTGGCGACTGATATCTCCGCCACCAATGGGCTTCTGGAGCAGCCGGTCGAGCCGGCTCAGGGTCATCGCAAGCTGCGAGGCGGTCAGATGCTCCCGGGGATCGAGAACCGCAAGCACATCCTGCCATAGGACGTCCGGACCAAGTCGAAGACGGTCGCTGATCCCAGCAAATCCATCGACTAACCGGTCCTTCACTTTGTCGGCGATCGTTCGCATCAGGGGATCGTCACGGTCAAGAAGTCGCACACCCGTCAAATACACCAACGTCATGAACTGATGCAGGACGGCCAGCTTGCGCGCAGGTGTCTCCGGCCAGTCCTCGATCAGATTGAGTTGCTGGTTGAGGTCGCCCGAAAGAAGCGCCGACGCATAGCCGGCGAGCCGTTCGTCGAAATCAAGGCGCAAAATTGCGCGGACGGCGCTTTCCGTGATGTCGCCGAGCAGCCCGACCTGCTCCAATTCCCGCAGGAGCTTGCGTGGATGACCGCCGACTGCTGCGAAGATCAGTTCGAGGCCGGCCAACTCGAACTTGATTTTCTCCTGGTTGCAGATATTCGCCATGAAGCACAGCGCGTCCTGCTGCTTGACCAGTTCCAGGTCTTTGACCGTGAACCGCGATAAAAGCGCGGGAGGCAGATTGTCCTTGTTCGTCGTCATCAGCACGAACACCGCCCATTTCGGCGGGTACTCGGTGATGTCCAACAGCGCCTGCGAAGCCCGCGGTGATAGGACGTGGGCCTCGTCAAGCAAGAGAACACGCCAATCAGCCGCGAGGGGCGAATGCCTGGCAATGTTGAGGAGCTCGCGGATTTCCTCGATCGTGCTGGTCTCCCCGCACTTAAATAGCGTCACATTCGGCGAACGTTCGCCGCGATCTCCGAACTCCCGGCAATTGCCGCACGTACCGCATGGCTCGCCATCATCAGGGCTCGAACACAGGATGGCGCGCGCATAGATCAGACCCGCGCTGGTCTTGCCGATTCCGAAGGGGCCATTGATCAGGATGGGCTTTGGTTCGCGCGATCGGATCTGCGCCTTCATCCATTTGACAAGTCCCGGCTGTCCAACGATGTCCAGGAAGCGGCGGGGACGATATTTATCGGTTAGTACAGGCATTAGATCTCACGTCTCACTTCGTCATTCGATCGACAATAACCCTGCATCGAACCCGGGCGGTCGCCTACATATGGATGCGATTCGTATCGCCGACAGCGGTGATCCCGGCGATACCCGAGCAGGGCCGACGCCCTTCCGCTCCTGGAACGGCTGCATTAAGAGCGGCCCGTCCTAGGCAACCCGAGAAGATGGGGTGTTGGGAAGCAAATGGCCAGGACACGAACCTCGGGGGTTCAACTCCTTTGAATTTGAACGCTTGTTGTCCAGATGTTGGGGACTACTCCAACCCGCGTCCCGATGCGCTTTGTCTGGACGCCAACGGTAAAGGCTCTCGCCATGCCCGCTTCTCTACCCCCGACCTCGGATCTCCCCCATCAGGACGCTCTCGCTATCCCGGAGCTCTTCAATCCCGACTCCACCTTCAATCCGCCTGCGATTGACGGGCCGGCTTCGGGCGAATCGAACACGCCTTCCTCGGAAATGGCCGCCTCGGAACCTCAATCGGAATATGTTGAGGTCGAGATCGTCGCGCAAGACCACGACACCTCCGAGGCTCCCATCGCAATCGCAACTGATCGCCAATCTCAGTTTATTGGACCTGTTCTCGAACGCCGAACCCAAGTCGGCTGGACGCCTGCGCTACCCTACGACCTCTGCTATGACACCCGCACCAATAGCCGAGCCGTGAGGGTACAAGTTGACTCCACGGCAGAAATCACGTCTTCACTCACCGTCTTCAAGATCGACGCGGCCGACATCGCAAAACTCGCCCGCATCACCAATCTGAAGTCGAGAGGGGCTCTGCATCTCATCATCGAGGTCGGCGCCGCCCAACTCACCTGCATCGCAACCACCCTCAAGAAGGATTTCACGATTGCCTGCACCGTACCGCTGCGCGACACCATCTCTAACCGGAGCTTCGCGTTCCAGATCGACATCGAGCTTCTGACAAGGCTCGGTGACCGCTTCGACGGACCTATGACCTTTACGTTCGACACCGAAGACGACACACTGCACTGGCGAGCGGATCAGCGTGAAGGAAGCTTTTTGAAAGCGGTGAAGTCGACCGAGCCACGCGATAGCGGCGAGATCCAGCTCGCGCCGCTCGCCACGCTGCCGGCTGCGACACTTGCAGAGGCGGTAGGATACGCTTCGATGTTCGCAAGCCAGGCCGTTCGCGAACGCAGCCGTTATGATGGCTTGCGGATCGGCGGCGGATTTGCTGCCAGCAGCTGCTTGGCCGCAGGCGTCCGTTACGCCTCGACGGCAATTCCCGACGGTCTCGACATCGTCGTGCCGCTACGCAACGCCGCCAACCTCAAGACGGTGCTCGCCAAGCTCTCCGGCCCGGTCGACATCGTCAACACCGACGCCAGCGTTTTTCTGAAGACGGAGGACACAACGATCTCCTGGACCCGGGATGGAGACTGGCCTGCCGACCTCGAGAGAATATTCCAACTGCCGATCAAAAGCTCCGTTACCTTCCAGACCGAACGCCTGATGTCGGCTACCCTTGCGTTGTCGATCGCAATGAAGCAGGCCGAGATCCGGATCGAGCAAGACGACAATGGTCTCGGTCGTCTTGTGCTTGCCGGTCAAAGCATATCGGCCACGGGATCATCGCCGATCTCGCCGTGGTCGCAAATCTCCGATTTGCCGACGGATATCTGGACCTTCTCGCTCGATGTCGCGAACCTCCTGAGCGCGCTCGGGGCGGTCAAGACCGATCAGGTCACCCTCGACTTTCTCGACCGCGGCATCTACGTCCGCTCGCGCGCGAGCGGCTATCATACGACGGCCCTTCTGGCGGGCAAGCAACTCTCGTAGGCCGTCCGACAGCACGAACCGGATCGGAGAAAGCTACGAGGCGTCTGTCGAACTCACCATCTTGCAACGCCGAGACCCGGGCAAACGGCTCCTGCCGAAAAGGCGTCAATAGCTCCCAAGGCTCCCCGCAGATCGACTGCGGGGAGTTCTTGTTGAAGGATTGGTGGCCCGGAATTTTCGCTCGAGGATGCCACAAAGCACCAGGCTGCGTGCTCGACCCGCGCCAAAATCGATCGCTCCACCCATGACGCAAGCTTGGCGCCGAAATCGCTGTCATGATCTGCTGCGCCGTCGCTATATTGCTTAGACCTTTCCCCCACCCACCACCGCCCCCAC